>CAYRDN010000001.1:0-5318 GCA_964423065.1 uncultured Oleiharenicola sp.
CAAAAGGGGATCGGGCATCTGATGCCAGGCCCTAATCCCGTTTCACCCGCCCCCTTCAGCTGGCTCGCGCCACCCGCCGGCGGCCTTATTTGCCCGAATTTTAAGGTCGGTGGCGATATGGCATTCCCGCTTCTCTTGACCCGCTTAAACCGAGATCCAAGCAACGAGAGCCGGGAGAGTCGACAGCGCGTTAATCAATTACCATAGTCCCCTGTGCTGTTTCACCCCTACCGCAGCCACACATGGGTGAACTTGGCGATCACGCCTGTCAGCCATCAGGACCTGACGCCTTGAATAAGGCCCGGATTCAACTATTCGACTCTCCGTATCTAATGCCCGACACTGCCAAAATGCGGAATCGCACCGGAATGATCCTTGCCTTGGCCGCGTGTGCCGCATTTTGCTGCTTCGAGCTCTGGTTCTTGGGCGCAACAAAAGGCGCGGTATGCCATGGAGCATCACGCGGCGATCTCGTCGACTCGTATGTTGAGGCGCTCGCGCAGGGGAAAACATATCTGCAGACGCCAATCGCCAGACTGGCTGAACTCCCCGCTGACCGACAACCCGCCACCGATGTTCGTTTTCGAATTGCCGATGCTTCATTTTTCCAAGGCCGATACTACCTCTACTATGGCATCCTGCCGTTCGCTGCGGTGTTGGCCCCGTGGAAACTGCTGACCGGAACCTACCTCAATGCGGAATGCTTCATTGGTGCCGGGCTCGTGCTGGGCAACAGCATGCTGCTCATCTCGTTTTTCCGGCTCTACCGGGCTGATGTGCGGCATTGGGCGATGACGTTTTGCCCGGTTGGCCTGGTCATTGCGTTGTCTTGCTCGGGAATCCTCGCGCTCATGGACGTCCCGGACATCCACCAGGTTGAGTCCGCCACCGCTTATGTCATGAATTGTGCGATTTTTCTCGGGCTGGTGTTCTTCCTGGAGTCAAACCGCACCCGGTTTGGGTTTCTGTTGATGGCGGTAGCCGCAGCCGCGTTGCTCATGGGCTGCCGGCCCAACCAAGCATTTACCGTGGCTTGGGTGACCGGGCTCGCTGTGTTCTGGGTGTTGCGGGCAATTCCGGCCATCCACAAACGAAAGCTGGTGACGACCATCATGCTCATCCCGGTGGCGATCGGCGGGGCGCTCAGCGCTTATAACCATGCCCGTTTCGGCAATGTTCTCGAGTTTGGAATGAACTACGGCACGGGAGCCGTGTCGCGGGCAGAAGTGGTCGGCTTCTCCACCGCCAAAATACCCTACAACTTGAGCGTCTACCTGCTCGGCCGGTTTCAGGTTGAGCCTTATTTCCCCTTCATCGGCGGCCCCCTCAGACCGGACCAGGACGGGCGGCCGGAAAATCATGAGGGCTTTGACCAGGTGTATGGCATGCTCGTGATCTACCCGGCGCTTATTTTCGCGGCGGCCGCGTTCTACTACCGCCGGAACCTCGCGGTGATCCTCGCCATCCCGCTGCTGACGAACTTGCTTTTCCTCGCGGGCTTGGGATTCGGCACTTATCGTTATTCCGTCGATTTTGGCGCATTCTGGGCGATTTTGGCTGGAATAGGATGCATTGAATTCTGCGCCACGCAGCAGCGCCTGCGGCTGATGTTCAGCGGTCTCGCCACCATCCTGTTGATGGTGGTGTCCGTGGCGGGCGCGATTTGTCTCTGCAGTTCGGTGGCGTCGATCCATGCGCTTTTCGACCGCCGTCGGCCTGACGATTTCCGGATGATTGCAGCTCCGTTCAACTCGGTTCGTTATGAGTGCGAAAAGATGATGGGCTTCGAGCCCCGGGCCATATCGGCGGACATTAGATTCCCGGAGAAATATGGCGCGGTGGAACCATTGCTCGTCACGGGATGGCGCGGGCTGCAGGATTTCATCTATGTCCACTATTACGATCGCGGGCTCATTCGCATCGGTTTCGAATCGATGGGACGGGGAGG
Source organism: uncultured Oleiharenicola sp. (assembly GCA_964423065.1). GTDB lineage: Bacteria > Verrucomicrobiota > Verrucomicrobiia > Opitutales > Opitutaceae > Lacunisphaera. The sequence goes on from CAYRDN010000001.1 coordinate 1,949, forward strand.
CTTTGTTTCCGCGCCCATTCCCGTTGACTACTCAAAGACCCATCGGATCGATCTGGTGCTGGGCAACGGGTTCCCTCCACCTGATCACCCGTTGTTTGCAGAGGCCAAATCCAGGCCCGGCGTGGAGTCTCCCTATGGGATCTTGGAAATCTTTATCGATGGCGCATCTGTGGTCCGTTCGCAGGTTCAATTCCACCCCCGCAAAGGCTATGAATACCTGGGCCGCAGTCCGTTTGATGCCGCTTTTGGCCGCGTCTTTACGGGAGATTTGGCCCGGGTGGACGGGCTGACCCTCCGAAGCTATTTGAAAATGAAACCATAGGCCAACGCGTGGCCGGCGTTGGGTTGCCCGGCTCCCTAAGCACTACTCCGTTAGGCCCGACGACGGCAGATCGAAAACTTCAAAATCATCAACGCGATGACCAACGAAGAGCATCGGTGACTCTCTTCCTTGGAGGCGGGATTATCAGTCTCGCGATTTTCTCTTCCCGCGCCCGGCCCTACCGCCGGGTGCATTGTTTGGCGCAGCTGCGTGGCATTCATGTTTGCCCGCCGGGCCTCCGGCGCCCAGCCTCGCCGCATGCCCAAGACCCTCCCCACGCTCGACGAATTCCTCGCCGCACTCCCGCCCGATCGCCGCGACACGATGACGACCCTGCACCAGGCCATCCGCAAGGCCGTGCCGAAGCTCGCGCCGTTGATCATGTCCGGCATGGGCGGTCCTCTCATCGCCTACGGCAAGTATCGCTACAAGTCGGCCAGCGGTCGCGAAGGCGACTGGTTCACCATCGGGCTCGCCGCGGGGAAAAGCGGCTACGCCCTCCACCTCTGTGTCGGCGGCGAGGGCGGCTACCTCGTCGAAAAGAATGCCGCAAAGCTCGGCAAGGTGAAGACCGGCCGCAGTTGCATCAACTTCCAGAAACCCGAGGACCTGAACCTCCCCGCCACAATGGCGCTCGTGAAACAGGCCGAAAGGTTTGGCGGCATCAACGCCGTGACGTAGTGCGGGTAGCACGGAGATGGCGTCGTGAAGCGGAGCGAAACAGCCCGGAGCCCGCGTTAGCGGGAGGAGGGGGACTGATGGCGGGCGCCCTCAGGGCGGTAGCAGTCCCAAATCCGGCGGCATCAAAGCCGTGGTGTGAGCATTCAGCCCTGAACTCTTCATCAACGCCGACCTGCGAGCCGGCGTTTCTTTTGTGGTGGGCAGTTAAAAGGGGTCAGGTTTTAAGTATTTCAGTCAGACGGTTCGACTGAAAGGATTGGCCCGGCGGTGACGGTTGCGCCTGACCGCCCGCATGGAACTTCACTTCATGCGGCACGGCGAAACAGCCGACCGCCAATCTCGCTCAACTCGGCCATTGATTCAGGCCCGGCGCTGACTACTTTCCCCATATGACCCGTTTGCAGGATTTGGAGCAACAAGCCGGCAAGTTGCCGGAGGCCGAACGTGCCGCCTTGGTCGCGCGGCTGCTCGCCACCCTGCCCCCCGTGCTGGCTGACGCCGACGGCGGTGTCGCCGAAGCCAGACGACGCGACGCCGAGCTGGACGCCAACCCTTCTGCCGGTCTCACCGACAAACAATTTCGGGCCGCCATCGCTGCTTCCCGAAAACGATGAACCTGATTTACCACCGGAGCGTCCAGAACGATGTCTCCGCGGTGCTGGACTATTACGATGAGGTCGGCGGCCCCGGATTGGGCGATGCCTTCTTCGATGAGTTCATGGCCCATGTCGCCTTGGCCTTGGAGAATCCCACCCGGTTCCATCCGGTCGAAGGCGATCCCCGTCGGGCCAACCTGGAACGCTTTCCTTAACATTTCCTCTATCGGATTCATGGCGAGACGGTCCGTATCCTCGTGCTCCGGCACCATCACCGCGACCCCAGTTACGGTCTCAAGCGCAGGTAGAATCAGGTCCGAGGCAGGAAAACCCCACCGCCCGTACGGGCCGGGCCTCGCGCTCGGCCGCCTGCCTGTCCAGATCGTCGAGCTTCTTGCTGGTGCGTCCGGCTTTCTTGCCAGCCAGCCGGCGAAGTCTGAGCCGGCGTTCATAAACGGCGAAGACCGCGGCGTTCTCGTTGTTCCGTCGGGCCAACTCCTGCGCATTCACAAGCTGCTTCCTCAGCCACTGGAGATAGCCAGAATTTGCCTCTCCGCAGATCCGTCCGGCCGTCTGCCTGAAAATTTTGTGCCTTTTTTGCCTCGGTTTCGCGCAGCGAGAACCGCGGACAAGCACCGGGCCCGCAGCAGCGGGCAACGGCGTGTGCCTCTTGGTGGCCAACTTCCCCGGATTCTTCCCTCTCCATTAGCGCCAATGAGCGGTCATTAGCGGTCAACGAGGTTCGATCCGTGGGTTCAGCTTGCTTCGCCATCTCCGCGCCGGGCTCCGCCAGGCTGGTCGTGATGCACCAAACCCTTGGTCATCACTTCATCAATTCGTCGAGCAGCGGCTGCATCGCCTCGGCCCAGAGGCGGTAGCCTTCGGCGTTCGGATGCAGCTGGTCGGGCATGATCGCGTCGGGAATCTTGCCGTCGGGCCCGAGGAAAACCTGGTTGATGTCCAGGAACCGGATGGTCTTGCCGTCGTCGAGCCGCGCCAGCCGCGCGTTGGCCTCGTGGATCACCGCCATCCGCTTCACCCCGTCGTCCGTGAACACGCCCTCCTTGTTCTTCGCGCGCGGCCCGCGGGGGAAGATCGCCAGCAGCAGCACCTTCGCCTCCGGCAGCCTGGCGCGGATGAGCCCGACGATCTTCTCGTCGGCCGCCGCGATCTGCCCGCCGGTGTGGCTCCCGGAATTGTTGGTGCCGATCATGAGCACCACGACCTTCGGCCGGACGCCATCGAGCTCGCCGTCCTCGATCCGCCAGATCACATGCTGCGTCTGGTCGCCGCCGATGCCGAAATTCGCCGGCTGGTACTTCCCGAAATGCTCCTGCCAGACCGCCGGCGCCTTGGTCCAGCCTTCCGTGATCGAATCCCCCAGGAACAGCACGCCGACCGGACCCTCCTTGGCGCGCTTCAGGAAGGACGCGTGCAACTCGTAAAAGCGGGCGTTGGCGCGCTTCGGCAGCGCGGCCGAGGCGTCGACCGTGGCCGCCGGCGCCGCGGCCTGCGCCCGCATAACGGGCGCGCTGCCGGCGATGAGCAGACTGCAAAGGCAAAAGGCGAACAGACGGGGAAGTAGCTTCATGGAGGTAAGGGGCAGATGACTAGGGAGACCATGCAAGGGTGACCGTTACCGCAGACAATCTATTTCGCGCGCCAATCGGCCGGATCATTGGCCGCGCAAGAGACCAAAAACGCCATGTGCCCGAGCAGACCTTGGACGCGCCGGAATGGGCCGACCTGAGGGGCCAGGCTTTGTGGTTTG
>CAYRDN010000001.1:5418-275987 GCA_964423065.1 uncultured Oleiharenicola sp.
CAGACCTTGGACGCGCCGGAATGGGCCGACCTGAGGGGCCAGGCTTTGTGGTTTGTGGTGATGCCGAGCTGAGGAAGTGAGCCGCAGCCCGCGCGTACAAGCTGCGGCGGGGTTCGGGCGAATCTGCCTCTCAACCCTCAACTCTTAACCCTCAACTGCGGCCCATGGGCCCGCCTCACCCGTGCACCTCGCGGCTTAACACCGGTTTGACGGAACCGTGAGTCCCCGCCAAGGTCCGGTAAGTCGATCTGGGGTCGCTACCGCCGGCCCTGGTCCCTCCACCCACGAACCGCCATGCCCCGTTGCCTCAGTTTGCGCCGGACGGGGATGATGATCGGCCTGATCGGGGCGGGCGCCATCGGCACCATCCGGGCCCAGGAACCGGCGGAGGACAAGGTCGCCCGGCTCCGTTTTACCTTCACTCCCCAGGCCCGGGAAACGGCGGTCGCCGCGGACAACGCCGCGTCAACCGACGAGCAGCCGGCCGGGGAGTTCACGGCCGACGATGTGCTCCATCTGCGGAAGATGATCGTGACCGGGCGCCGCCAGCAGCTGATCGAGCGCGACCTCCTGACGCCGAAAGGCCGGCTCGACCTGGCCAAGAAGGTCTACCTCACACCCGTCTACGAAAAGACGTTTGGGCCGCTTTCGCAGGTGGCCGCCTATTATACCGATTTCCTGGCCATTTTCGGGGGCTGGCATCCGAACGATGGGGAGGCGATGGCCCTGTATGAGGACGACGCCCAAAAGCGGCGCAACACCGAGATGACCGACCTGATGAACCTCGTCCGGCTCGGCGAGCTCGAACCGGGACAAATCCGCCTGGATCAGCCGTTGGCGCGTCCGCCCGCCAAGGCAGGCATCCTGATCAACGGTCACAGCACGCCCTGAGGATCGGCCGGACTACCAAAGACCAACCTGACGGGGTCTGGCTTTGTCGTTTTGCGGTGATGCCGAGCTGAGGAAGCAAGCCGCGACCCGCGCGGGTGCGGGGCGCGGCGGTGTTCCAGCGAATCGGTCTCTCAACCCTCAACTCTCAACCCTCAACTGCGGACCGTAGGTCCGCCTTACCGGTGCTCCTCGTAGGTGATGTCGATCCTGGCGGTGAAGGCCTGTTTCTTGGCGGCGCCCTGGAAGCGGATGCTGTGCGTGAGCTCGTCGTAAACCCAGCCGTTTTCCGGGTCGGGCCGCACCTCCTGCCCGTCGACCAGCACGCGCAGGCTCTTCTTGTAGAGGGTCGCGCCGGGCGCGACCGGGTCGAGCGCGACGGCGACGGTGTCGGCGATGCGGTCGCCGAGCGCAGCGAGCGGTCCGGAGAAATCGCCCTCGATGTTCAGCACCGTGCCGCCGGTGAGCTCGGCCGCGCGGCGGTGCGACACGTTGTTCGGCGACACCACCGCGTCCATCTCGATCTTGCCGCGCTGGTTGCCCTTGACGATGATGAAGGGGCGCAGCACCCAGTAGTTGATGTAGGCGTCGAGCGTCTGGCGCTTCCCGGGGTTGCGCGCGTTGTACTGGTTGAGCAGGTCGGGGAGCTTGCCGTTCTCGATCCACTCGGCCTGCCGCCCGCCTTCCGGCAGGTCCTTCCAGACCGCCATGCGGGTCTCCTCCTCGTCCATGAAAAAGACCACGATCGTGGTGGCGTCAGGGCGCAGCAGCGCATGATCGTGGTGCTGGTAGTTCGCGACGAAGTTGTACACCGCCGTGAAGGCCGTGCGGTTGCTGGCGCCGTTCGTGCCGACCTTCACCAGCTCGGCAAAGACGCCGTCGGGCGTCTGCGGCGTCACCCACGGCTGGGCCATCCCCGGGAGCGTCACGAGCGTGCCGTTGCTCGCCACCCGCTTGGTGGTCTGCTTTGGGCGCTGCCGGCTGTCGAGCACCGGGTTGCCCGCGGCGTCGAGCTCCACGGAGCGGACCTTCTTGAAGTACGGCTGGTCCCCGGACCGGCGGTCCGGGTCCGCGTTGACGAAATCGGTCGTCAGCACCCCGATCCGGTAATCGAGCTTGCGCTCGTCGAAGAGCTGCCGGAAGCGCCGGAGATTCCCGGCGATGCGGGCCTGGTGCGGGGCCATTGAGGGCGAATTGTTGATGACGAACACGAGGTCGACTTCCCGGCTCTTGGAGCGGTCCACGGCCATGTGCTTCAGCTCGCGGATCGGCTCGACGCTGACCATGACGACATTTTCCACCCCCAGCTCGGCGTTGTTCTCGTCGAACGTGTAGTAGTTGAAGCGGTCCGCGCCGATGAAACCCGGATTAGGGGCATAGGTGAGCCGGCCGGTGTTGCGATCGAGCGTGGCCGTCCCGTGCTGCGGCCCGGCCTTGTCGTCCAGGGCATAGGCCACCCTGGGGTCGACGATGCCGGCGCGGTCCGCCGCCTTCATGAAATCCTCATGGCTGGGGACCTTTTGCGTGACCGGGGTATTGGGGCGGGTGGTCAGCGCGACCGGCTGCTCGGCCATGGCGCGTTCCCGGGCCTTGGTGATCACGAGCTTTTCCAAGACCACCGGCGGCGGCGGTTTCACGTCGATCACCACCTTGTTCTGGAAGACCAAACCGGAGGTCTCGTTGCGCACGGTATAGGTGAACGAGTCCTCCCCCACGTAACCTTCCCGCGGCCGGTAGGCGTAATAGTCGGAGTGCCCGCTCTTGTTCTGGAAAAAATCCTCATCCTCCCCGCCCGCCAGGCCCACCCGCCCAAAGAGGGGCTCGACCGTGATCGTGTAGACCAGGTCGCCGGTCGCATCGGCACTGATGATTTCCTTGGCGACGACGAGTTGCCCGTGCACGCCCGTGCCCTCGGCCACCAGCTTCATCGGGCTCGTGGAAACGATCACCTCCGCGTTGCCGGACGCCGGCGGGTTGTCGGCGAAGGCCGGCCCACCCGCCAGCATGCATACCAGGCACAACCCGTGCAGCCATCCGGTGATAATGGTTTTCAGCTTCATCTAATAAGAACGATGCCGTTCTTGGTGTCTGTCAACCGGGACTGGGTTCCGTTCCATCCAGGCGAGCCGAAAGGGGCCGCGCTGCGAATATTGATGTCTGCCCCAGATCATGCGTGTGCGGAGCGCGGCGATGCTTCCCAGCGACCTTGGTCGGGGTCAATCGCATGGAACGACGGCAGGGGCGCCTTATTCCCCATTCCCCGTTCCCCCTCCCCGCTCCCTCAGACCTTCAGCCAGCCCCGGAACCCCCGGCCGCTGTAATATGACTCTGCCCCGTTGTGATACACAAAGACCCGGCCGAAGCGGCGGTCGCCAAAGATGGCGCCACCGAGTTTTCTGATCTCCACCGGAGTTTGCAGCCAGCTCGACGACTTGGTGTCGAATTCGCCCAGCTGCTGCAGCTCCCGGTATTGCTCCTCCGTCAGCAGCCCGATGCCCATGGCCGCGGCCCGCTCCATCGCGCTGCCCTTCGGCTTGAATTTCTTCCGGGAATCCAGCGCCTCCCGGTCGTAACACAGGCTGGCGCGACCCTCGGGACTTTGCGCCGCACAATCAAAGAAGACGTATTCGCCGGTCTCCCGGTCCTGGCCGACCACATCCGGTTCGCCGCCGGCTGCCTCCATTTCCTGGAGTGACCACAGTTTGGCGGCCTTGGCTACCAGCCTCGACTTCACCCTGGCCCATTCGAGACCTTCATGGCGGCTGATGTTTTTCTCAAAGCGGGCCTGCAAGGCCCCGAGCAGCGCTTCGCGTTGTTTCGGAGACAACTCCTTCTTGGTTTTGGCGCCTTTCACGGCGGTTCTCATACCTGCTGCCTCCCTCGGAAGTAAGCAAAAAACCGGCCCCCATGTCATCCGTGACTAAACCTTCGGATCCTCCCTCCTCCATTAGTGCGATCAGTGGGCATTAGTGGTTAACTCCGTTCGGTCCTTCGTGGCTAGACCATCCGTGCTCATCCGTGTCATCCGTGGCGAAAATAGTCCGGTCTTTCGCGCTTCGTGTGGTTAAAATGGCAACCGGCGCAAATGTAGCTACCGTCCGGCCATCGCGCCAAAATCAAAACAGGAGCAGACGATGCAAACACGCCAACTCGGCCAAAGTAATCTCGCCGTCTCCGCCCTCGGCTTCGGCTGCATGGGCCTCAGCTCCGGCTACGGTCCGGCCACGGACAAAGCCCAGGCGATCGCCGTGATCCGCAGCGCGGTCGAAAACGGGGTCACGTTCTTCGACACCGCGGAAATCTACGGCCCGTTCGCCAACGAATTGCTCGTCGGCGAGGCGTTGGCCCCCTTCCGCAGCCAGGTGCAGATCGCCACGAAGTTCGGCTTCCGGATCGGGCCGAACGGCGAGCGCCTGGACGGCCTGGACAGCCGGCCCGCCCACATCAAGGAAATGGTGGAGGCCTCGCTCCAGCGGCTCAAAACCGATGTCATCGACCTCCTCTATCAGCACCGCGTCGACCCGGACGTGCCGATCGAGGACGTGGCCGGGGCGGTGAAGGAGCTGATCCAGGCCGGCAAGGTGAAACATTTCGGCCTGTCGGAAGCCGGGGCGAAAACCATCCGGCGGGCGAATGCCGTCCAGCCCGTCACCGCGCTGCAGAGCGAATACTCCCTGTTCTGGCGGGAGCCGGAGACGGAGATCATGCCACTGCTTGCGGAACTGGGGATCGGCTTCGTGCCCTTCAGCCCGCTCGGCAAGGGCTTCCTCACGGGCAAGATTGACGAGAACACCAAGTTCGACGCCACGGATTTCCGCAACGTCGTCCCCCGCTTCACCCCCGGGGCCCGGAAGGCGAACCAGGCCGTGGTTGATCTGCTCACCGCCATCGCCGCGCGGATGAAGGCGACGCCCGCCCAGGTCGCGCTCGCCTGGCTGCTGGCGCAGAAGCCTTGGATCGTGCCGATCCCGGGCACGACCAAGCTGCCGCGCCTGCTCGAAAACCTCGGCGGCGCCTCGCTCGATCTGACCCCCGGTGATCTCCAGGAGATCACCGCGGCCGCCGATAAAATCACCTTGCAAGGGGCGCGTTACCCGGAACACCTGCAGAAACTGATCGGCCGCTGAGCGACAGCCCAGGAATTATAGGCCACAAAAAGCACAAGAAGCGCAAAAAAACTTAATCCCTCAGAAACCGCGCGAAACTCCGTCTTCTTTTGCGTTTCTTCTGCTTTTTGTGGCCAACTGCATCATGGAAATCAAACGCGCAGGTTCCCAACCCTCCAAGCAAGGCCCGGCCGACTGGTTCACCGGCACGGTGCGCATCGACCCCCTGTTTCAGGCCCCCGCCCCGGCCCGCGTCGCGGGTGCGAGCGTCACCTTCGAGCCCGGCGCCCGCACCGCCTGGCACACGCATCCGCTCGGCCAGACCCTGGTCGTGACCGCCGGCTGCGGCCGAGCGCAGCGCGCGGGCGGCCCGGTCGAGGAAATCCGCCCCGGTGATGTCGTCTGGTTTCCGCCCGGCGAAAAACACTGGCACGGCGCCGCGCCCACGACCGCCCTGACGCACCTCGCCATCCAGGAATCCCTCGACGGCAAAGCAGTCGAGTGGCTGGAAAAGGTCAGCGACGCACCGTACCAGGCGTGATCCGCCGCTGGCGGGATCGCGGCCGGCGCGCGGTGGCCACCCGGCTCCTTCCGCGACTAGCCGCGCAGCCGGGACGTGGGCGCGACCTGCAGCATCACCTCGACGAAATTGGCGACCAGCTGGGAGTGCTGGCCTTCCCGCCAGAGCGCGTGCAATTCCAGGAACAGGTCCGGCCCCGTTTCCTTGAGCGGTTTCATCACCAGGTCGTGACCCCGGGCCAGGCTCCCTGATTCCGCCACGATCGACACCCCCAGCCCGCTCTCGATCATCGCGCTGAAAGCCTCGACGCCGTCGATCTGCCGGACGGGCCGGTGCTTAAACCCGCGCGCCGCAAACAACCGCCGCATGATCTCGCCGTGCACCGACGGATAGCCCTTCTTCGCCGTGAAGCACAGCATCGGCTCGTCCGCCAGGTCAGCCAGACCGATGCGGGGCCGGCGCGCCAGCCGGTGACTGCGGGCCATCACGACCCGGGTGGGCGAACGCGCGACCAGCAGGTGCCTCAGCTTCGGCGGCAGCGGCGTACCGCGCGCCACCGTGAAGCCGATCTGGATCGTCCCCGCCTCCAGCGCCGCGAGCTGGTCCACGATGGGCATCTCGACCAGCACCACCTCCACGTCGGGGAACTTCCCGCGGAACGCCTTCAGGCTGCCGGGCATCAGACCCATGAAGATCGGCGCGAAATAGCCCACGGTCAGGCGCCCGCGCCGGCCCTGCGCCGCCTCCCGCGCCACCAGCGCCGCCTGCTCGGCGTGCGCAAGGATCAGGCGCACCTCCGCCAGGAAGGCCGCGCCGGCATCCGTCAGCCGCACGCCGCCGGTGTCGCGGTCGAGCAGCCGTGCGCCAAGTTCATGCTCGAGGTCCTGGATCTGGCTGCTGAGCGCCGGCTGCGCGACGTGCAGCCGCTCCGCCGCCCGGCGGAAGCTCAGTTCCTCGGCGACCGCCAGGAAATACCGGAGGTGTCTCAGCTCCATGCCGGGTACTGATAGGAAAAAACGATTAGTCTAGGAAGAACAAAGTCATTCCGGAACAGGCGTTCCACTGATATCTTTGGGCACCAAACCGCCGATCCCGCCCCCGCCCAACTTGCCGCCTCCCATGAGCACCCTTGTCCAGTTCGCTCCCGCCCAGGATATCATCCCCGCGATCAGCGCCGCGCCGCGCACCGCCGCCCCGCGCCGCTCCCGGCCCTGGGCCCGGATCCTCGGCGGCACCGCCGCCCTCGTCCTCACCGCCTCCGGGCTTGGCGGTTACCTGCACTACGCCGCCGGTTTTGAATCCACCGACGACTCCTTCCTCGAGGGCAGCATCCACCCGGTCAGCCCGCGCATCAATGGCACCGTCGCCCGCGTGCTGGTGGACGACAACGACCACGTCGAGGCCGGCCAGCCGCTGGTCGAGCTCGACCCGGCCGACCTGAACCTGGCGGTCCAGGGGGCGGCGGCCGACCTCGGCCAGGCGCGGGCGAATGCCGAGCAGGTCGGCGCCCAGATCTCCCGTGCCCAGGCCGGGGTCGAGGCCGCCACGGCGCGCCTCGCCCAAAACACCGCGCTCCTCACCCGGGCTTCGCTCGACTTCCAGCGCATGGAGATCCTCGCCAGCGACAAGGTGGGCGTGATTTCCCATCAGGAATTCGACGTCGTGCGCGCCACCCGCGATGCCGCCCGGGCCGCCGGACAGTCGTTGCAGGCGGAGCAGGCATCCGCCGAGGCCGCCCTGACCGCCGCCCGGGCCCAGCGCGCCGTCGCCGCCGCCCAGATCCAGAAGGCCGACGCCACCCTCGCCGCGGCCAGGCTGCAGGCCGATTACACCGTCATCCGCGCCCCGAGCGCCGGCCGGGTCGCCAAAAAGAGCGTCGAGACCGGCCAGCGCCTGCAACCGGGCCAGCCGGTCATGTCGGTCGTCGGCGACCAGGTCTGGGTCGTGGCCAACTTCAAGGAAAGCCAGCTCGCCCGGCTGCGGGCCGGCGCCCCGGTCGAGGTGCGCATCGACGCCGTGGAGGGCCGGGTGTTCCACGGCACCGTCGACAGCTTCTCGCCCGGCACCGGCGCCCGGTTTTCGCTCCTGCCGCCGGACAACGCCACCGGCAACTTCACCAAGGTCGTCCAGCGCGTGCCGGTGAAGATCCGGCTCGCGCCTGATTCGCTCGGCGCCGACGCCTCGCGCCTCGCACCCGGCCTCTCCGCCGCCGTCCGGATCGCCGTCCGCGGCTGATCCCTCCGTCCCGCTCGCCCCGCCTCCCCGCCCATGAGCCCCGCGAAAACCGTCCTGCCGCCGGCCGCCGAGGTCTCGACCCGTGCCTGGATCGGCACCCTGGGCGGCATGCTCGGCGCGTTCATGGCGGTGCTCGACATCCAGATCACCAACTCGTCGATCCGCGACATCTCCGGCGCGATCGGCGCGAGCCTGGATGAAAGCTCCTGGATCTCGATCGCGTACCTGGTGCCCGAGATCGTCGTCATTCCCCTCACCGCGTGGATCGCCTCGATCCTCGGCCTGCGGCGCTACCTGCTGATCACGTCGGCGCTGTTCCTCGTGTTTTCCGTCCTGTGCGGCCAGGCGTGGAACCTCGGCAGCATGATCGCCTTCCGCGCCGGCCAGGGCTTCTTCGGCGGCGCTCTCATCCCGCTCGGTTTCACCGCGGTGCTGCAGATGCTGCCCCCGGCCAAGCAGCCGCTGGGCTTCGCGCTGTTCGGCCTCACCGCGATGTTCGCCCCGTCGATTGGGCCCAGTGTCGGCGGCTGGCTGACGGACAACTGGGGCTGGCCGTGGAATTTCTACCTCAATCTGCTGCTCGGCCCCTTCCTGCTCGGGGCCGTCTGGTACGGCTTCCCTTCCGCCCCAACGCGGTGGGAGAAACTCCGCGAGGCGGACGGCTGGGGCATCCTGCTCATGGCGCTCGGCCTGGGCGCCCTGACCACCTTCCTCGAGGAGGGCACGCGCAACGACTGGTTCGGCTCGCCCTACATCACGCGGCTCGCGCTCGTCGCCGCCATCGCGCTGCCGGCCTTCGTCATCTGGCAGCTGGTCGCGAAAAAGCCCGTCACCGACCTGCGCCTGTTCGCCGACCGCAACTTCCTGCTCGGCTCCCTCATCAACATCGTGCTCGGCGGCGCGATGTACGGCTCGATCTTCCTGCTGCCGCTCTACCTCGGCACGATCCAGGGCTACGGCGCGGCCGACATCGGCGCCACGCTCATCTGGGGCGGCGTTCCGCAGCTGTTCATCATGCCGCTGCTCCCGTGGTTCATGCGGCGCATCGACGCCCGCTGGCTGATCTCGTGGGGCCTGTTCATGTTCGCCGTCAGCTGCCTCTTCAACTCGACGCTGTCGGTCGATTTCGCCCATGACCAGATGCGCTGGTCGCTGCTCCTCCGGGCGCTCGGCCAGCCGTTCATCCTCGTGCCGGTCTCGGCGGTCGCCACCGGCAGCCTGCCGGTCGCCCGCACCGCCGCCGCCTCGGGCCTGTTCAACATGATGCGCAATCTCGGCGGCTCGGTCGGCATCGCGCTGCTCTCCGCGCTGCTCACCGTGCGCGAACACCTGCATTCCAACCGCCTCGGCGAGGCGGTCAGCGCCTACAACCCGCTCGCCCAGGAACGCCTCGCCGCCCTCACGCAGAAATTCACCGCCGCCGGCAGCGACGCCTACACCGCCGGCCGGCAGGCCGTCGCGGCCCTCGACGCCATCGTGCGGCGCGAGGCCACCCTGCAGGCCTTCAACGACTGCTTCCACGTCCTCGGCCTCGTGCTCCTCGCCGCCATTGTCGTCGCCGTGCTCTGCCGACCCGCCCGGGGCGGGCCCGCCGCCGGCGCACATTGATCCCCCCGTTCAAAATCCATGTTACCGCTCCTCATCGTCCTGCTCGGTCTCGTCATCGTCACCTCGTGGGACGCCGCTGAATCCTGATCGCGACCAGGGCGGGGCCAGTCCGGGATACGCCCTCGTCCGGGGTGGACCAATCCGGCTTCATCCGCGCAATCCGTGGCCAACCCGCCGCAAGATAGGGCGCAGAATAGTGATGATTAGTGGCCGTGAGTGGTTAAACATCAGCGGTGCCGATGTCACCCTCACCGCCGACCGATCCCGTCATCCTGCTCGATCCGCATCCGCGGAAGATCGGGCGCATCTTCGACGAGCCCACCAGGCGCCGGCTGGAAAAACTGGGCCGCGTGCTCTGGCACGACGGCTCGCCCGCCGCCGCCGGGCACATCGACCGTTATCTGCCGCAGACGATTGCCCTGATCGGGCAATCACCCCTGGACCAGGCCCGCCTCGACCGGGCGCCGCACCTGCGGGCGGTGTTCAACGTCGAGAGCAACTTCCTCCCCAACGTCGACTACGCCGAGTGCGCCCGGCGCGGGATTCCCGTGCTCTCCACCGCCCCGGTCTACGCGCGCCCCGTCGCCGAGCTGGCGCTGGCCATGGCGATCTCCCTCGCCCGGCGCATGCACGAGGCCGACGCCGCGCTGCGGATCGGCCGGGAATCCAAGGGCGACAACCACGACTCGTTCCTGCTGCACGGCAAGCCGCTCGCCCTCGTCGGCTTCGGCAACCTCGGCCGTGCCCTGCTGCCGCTGCTGCGGCCGTTCACCCGGGAAATTCTGGTGCACGATCCGTGGCTTGATGCCTCGGTGCTGCGGGCCGCGGACGTGCAGCCGGCGTCGCTCGACGAGTGCTTCACCCGCGCCCGGGTGGTCTTTCTGCTGGCCGCGAACACCAGCGAAAACACCGGCCGGATCGGCGCGCGCCAGTTCGCGAGCATGCAGCCGGGCAGCGTGGTCATCCTCGCCAGCCGCGCCGCGCTGGTGAATTTTCCGGAGCTCCTCGCCGCCGCCCGCAGCGGACAGATCCGCGCCGGCATCGATGTCTGGCCCGAGGAGCCCATCCCCGCCGACGAACCGGGCCGCACCACGCCCAACACCCTGCTGCAGGCCCACCGCCTCGGCAGCGTGCCCGAGATCCAGACCCTCATCGGCCGGTTCGTCGCCGACGACCTGGAAGCCATCCTCGCCGGCCGGCCGCCCGGATGCTGCCAGCGCGCGGACGTCGCCACCGTCGGCAAGCTCCGCAGCATCCCTGTCGGGGCCTGGTCGCTCGGCGATACGTCCAAAACCTGATTTTAACACAGAGGTCGCAGAGAACACAGAGGATCAAAGTTACTGCAGACGGCCCATGCCTTCCTCTGTGCTCTCCGTGGCCTCTGCGTTAATACGATTGGGTTCGGAAAATCCGGTCCTCTCAACTTTCAGCCCTCAACTCTCACCCTTCCCATGAAAATCCTCTTCATCGGCGGCTCGGGCTTCATCAGCCGCGCCGTCACCCAGCAAACCCTCGCCGCCGGCCATGAACTCTGGCTGCTGAACCGCGGCCGGCACCGACCCGTCGAAGGCGCCCGGACGCTCGTCGCGGACATGGCCGATGCCGAAGGCGTCCGCATGGCGCTCCACGGACACAGCTGGGACGTGGTCGTGCAGTGGATCGCGTTTGGGCCGGAAGACATCCGCCGCGACCTCGAACTGTTTCGCGACCACACCCGGCAATACCTCTTCATCAGCTCAGCGAGCGTCTACCAAAAACCGCCCGCGCCACCCTACCTCATCACCGAGTCGACGCCGCGCGCAAACCCGCATTGGGACTATGCGCGCAAAAAGATCGCCTGCGAGCTGGAACTCGAGGCGGCGCACCGGGCCACCGGCTTCCCCTATACGATCGTCCGCCCCTCCCTCACCTACGGCGACGACCAGATCCCGCTCGTGCTCAATGCCTGGCAGCAGCCCTGGACCGTGATCGACCGGCTGCGCCGCGGGGCGCCGCTGATCATCCCCGGCGACGGCACCTCCCTGTGGACGATCACGCACAACAGCGATTTCGCCCGGGGCCTGATCGGGCTGTTCGGCCAGCCGGCGGCGCTCGGCGAGGCGTTTCACATCACGTCGGACGAGGCGCTGACCTGGAACCGGATCTTCGCGCTGACGGCCGCAGCCGCCGGCGTGGCCGCACCGAAGTTCGTGCACATGACCTCGGATTTCATCATTTCATGCGTGCCGGCGGTGGAGGGCACGCTGCTGGGCGACAAGGCGGTGTCGGCGGTGTTCGACAACGCCAAGATCAGGCGCCTCGTGCCCGGTTTCGCCGCCCGGACGCCCTTTGCCACCGGCATCCGCCGCACCCTCGCGTGGTTTGAGGCCGATCCCTCCCGCCAGCAGGTCGACGCGGCGATGAACCGCCGCTGGGACAAGCTCATCGCCTGCTACGACCGCGCCGTCGCCCAGGCAAAGGCGGAATTCGCCGGCGCCTGAGGGCATCTGCCCGGACAGCCCCGCACCACTCCGGCCGGCACACCGGTTTTCGTCTGGCCTCGGCGACCGGGTCGCGAAAACTCCGGCCATGCCCCACGTCCCCGGTTTGCGCAGTATCTACGCGAAGGTCGGCCGGCTCGTTTATTTCGGCCGCATGCTCGACAAGCTCCGGCTCCACGCGGCCGGCCGGCTCCCCGCCGCGTACCAGGCCAACCTCGGTGACGGCCAGTTCTTCATCCTCGACGGGCGCTGCTGCCGCTTTCTCGGCGTGCGCTATGCCGACCTGCGCGACCGCGCCCTGGCCGGCGGGACGGACGGGGAGGTGCTCGCCTGGGCCCACGCCCGCGGCACGCCGCGCACGGACGAGGAATGCCACATCTGGAACCGCTTCATCGTGAAGCTCGGCTGGCGCGACGAGCGTTCCTCGGTGCTGCCCCAGCGCATCATCGACGCCGGCCTGACCGGCAAGCCCATCGAGACCCTCGCCGACCATATCGAATTCGACGAGGGCCGCGACCCCGTCGCCACGCGGGCGTGGGATTCCGTCTGAGCTGCGGCCGCCACCGTCCGTGGCTTCCCCTCCGGGTCAACCGCGGCCGGGCCGGCTCGTGCCTTCGCGCTCCTCGTGGTCAACCCGGCTTGATGGTATTTTGACGAAAAACTCGTTGCGACGGTGCGGGCGTGAAAATACACAGATACCAGGGCCAACACTGCATGGACTTCAAGGAATGCTATCGGGTGCTCGAAATCGAGATTGGTGCGTCGCGCGAGGCGGTGGACGCCGCTTATTGCCGGCTGCTCGAGCGCTGGCACCCCGATCGCGCGGCGTCCGGCGACCCCGAAGCGGTCCGCGAAGCGCAACGCATGGTGCAGGCGATCAACGACGCGCACCAGACCCTGGTCAAGGTCGCCCCCGACTCCGTCAAGCCGCCGGTCCCGCCGCCCACGGGCGCCATACCCACCACCGGGGCCAAACCCACGCTCCGACCGCTGCCGGCCGGCCCACCGGCTTCAGCCCGCCCGCCCCCGCGTCTGCCATCCCCGGAGACTGGGGCCGCCCGTTCCGCGCCGGTGGCCGGCGCCCCGCCCCCGCCACCACCGGTGCCGGCCCCAACGAAATCCCGCCCGCCCCCGCCGCCGGCCGCCAGCGCTCCGCCTCCTGCGCCTTTGCCGGGAGACCGGCCCGGACAAACCCCGGCCGGACAGGCTCTGGACAAGCCCGGGACCCCGAGCCAGGTCGAAGGGCCGGCCGCGCCACCGGCGTTGCCTTCCGGCCTCCGCCGCCAAGCGGCGGCATTTTATGAAACGCTGTTCCCCGCCGGTTCCCCGCGGCGTCGTTTCGGTCCCGTCATTCTGGCGGCGGCGCTGGTCCTGGTCCTGCTCCTTGGGAAGTGCGCGATCTCCTCATCGGTCAGCCGGAGCGCCCCGGCCCCCGACCCCAAGACGACCGGCCGCCTGCTCGTGAAATCCAACCTGGCCAACGCCACCATTGAGGCGACGCGCCTTCCACCGCCCGGCGAGGCCGCGCCCGCCAGCGTCCCGGGCAGCGCCGGCCAGGAGCTGTCCGGCCTGCCTCCGGGCCAATATGCCGTCACGGCCCGCGCCGACGGGTGGCCGGAGATGCACGGGGAGGTGAAGGTGGACGCCGCCCGCACGGCCGAGATCGCGATCCATTTCAAGAGCGGGTCGCTGCGCTTGGACTCCGTTCCCACCGGCGCCACGGTGCGGCTGGGCGAGGCTGAGCTCGGCCAGACGCCGCTGCTGATACCCCAGCTCCCCCCGGGAGAATGCCAGCTCCTCCTCGAATATCCGGCCTGGCCGGTCCTCCCCTACACGGCGACCATCACCGAGAACGTGGCCTCCGCCGCGACGGTGCGCCTGCCCCACGGGAGGCTGACGGTGGAAACCACGCCCCCGGGCGCGACGGTCCTGCTGGGGGGCAAAGCCATCGGCCGGACGCCCCTGACCCTTGAGCGCGTCCCGGCCGGAACCAAGAAGCTCACGCTGCAGGCCGCGGATTTCCCCACGCTGGAAGTGTCCGTCAACGTGGAGGACCGCGGCGAGGCGAAGGTCAGCCCGCAGTTGGGATCCTATTTGCCCGCGCTGGATCCCGCCGAGCTCCTGCGCGACGTGTGGGTGCCAGACAGCACGGACAACACCGTGGTTCCGTTCGACGCGATCACGGGTCCGTTCCAGCCGCGGAACGGGATCGTCAGGAATCTGAACCGGAAAAGACTCTCCGAAAACTGGCTGCAGAAGCGGTATCGCTTTTCCGCGACCGTCAGATCCTATGATCCAGGCAAAGGACTGGTCGAGTTTGAAGAGCAAAAGAGCGACCTGGCCAGATATCGCGTCCTGGCCACCCTCACGCCCGGGGCCCGCAACGCCAGGGATCTGGCCGTGCGTTTGGCCAAAGGCGCGACGTTCTCCCTCTATGGACGCCTCAGCGTGGGCGAGGAGCCGCGCTGGCCGTTCAAGGTGATCACGTTCGAAATCACGGCGGCGGAACCGCTGCGCTGATCGGCCGGTCGCGCTGCCCCGCCGGGCTGCACCTCGGTGCCGCCGCATCTTTGCCCACCCTGCCCAGGGCCAGCGAACGGCTACAGTTTTGGCAAACCCGCCCTAGCCCAGGAAAGTCAGCACCAGGTTGCGCACATGCGCCGACCGCCGGTGCTCCCACAGAAAGATGCCCTGCCAGGTGCCGAGCAGGAGCCGGCCGCCGGCGAAGGGGATCGTTTCACTGGTCCGGGTCAGCGCCATCTTGATGTGTCCGGGCATGTCGTCGGCCCCCTCCAGTGTGTGCGTGAAGTGCGGGTCGTCCGCCGGCACGAGCCGGTCCAGCCACGCCTCCAGGTCCCGCCGGGCGGAGGCATCCGCATTCTCCATCAGCACCAGGCTGCAGCTCGTGTGCTGGCAGAACACGGTCGCCACCCCCGAGGCCAAACCGCTGCCCTGGAGCACCCGCATTACCTCCGGCGTGATCTCGTAGGTGCCTGCCCCCCGCGTGCGGATCGTCAGCGTCGTCTGGAAAACGGCCATGTCGGGAAACTACGGGGAAAGGGCCGGGTGCCAAGGGCCAAGCAGCCGGAGGCCCAAGGCGATCAAACACTGCTTTCCCGGCTTCGCCCGCAGCGGCCGGCCTTCAATCCGCCCGCAGCGCCACCAGCGGGTCGAGCTTCGCCGCGCGGTGCGCCGGCAGCCAGCAGGCGGCGAAACCGGCCAGGCCGACGGCCGCCGCGGCCAGGATCAGGGGCGGGGCCGTCAGACCCCCCATCTTGTAGACGACCGGTTTCAGCGCGAACGAGAGCGCCACGCTGCCGGCGAGGCCGAGCGCCAGCCCGGCCGCCACCCAGCGGCCGCCCTGGGCGAACACGAGGCGGATGATGCTGACCTTAAGCGCCCCGAGCGCCACGCGCACGCCGATCTCCCGCGTGCGCTGCAGGACGTGGTACGACAGCGTGCCGTACAACCCCACCGCCACAAGGCCGAGCGCCACCGCCATGAAAAAATTCACCAGCCCGGCCACCGCCCGCTGACCCTGCGTGGCGCGGCCAACGACGTCGCGCATCGTGCGCACGTCCTGCAACGCCAGCTCCGGGTCGATCGCGGCGAGCTCGCGCCGCAGGAGCGGCGCCAGTTGCGCGGCGGGCAGCGGTGTCCGCAAAACGAGAAACACGCTGCGCCCCCAATGCCCCTCCGGTGTCGTGTACATTTCCGGCTGCACCTCGGCCTCCGCCCCCCATTGCCGCACGTTCTCCACCACGCCGACCACGCGGGCCACATACCACGGTTTGCCCGGGTTGTTGCCGCGCATGAGCTCGCCGAGCGGGTTCTTGCCCGGCCAGGCCTTGTCCACGCAGGCCTGGTTCACCACCACGCCGCGGATGTCGCCCTGCCGGTCCTCCGCCTGCAGGTTGCGCCCCTGCCGCAGGCGCAGGCCCATCGCCTTGAAATAATCCTCCGTGACGGACGAGCGCTCGACGCTCATCCGCCGCTGCGTCGGGTCGTAGGTCTCGCCGTTCACCAGCGCGTTGGTGTTGTTGCCGCCCTCGAGCGGCAGCTTCGAGGTGATCGCGGCGCGCAGCACGCCGGGCAGCGCCTGCACCCGGCCCGTGAGGTCGTACCAGAAGCGGTTCCGGACGTCGTCCTGGTGGTCGTAGCGCGGACCGTTCAGCGTGACCTGGGCCGTGACGACCGCGTCGGTCGCGATCTGCTGGTTTTCCTCCATCAGCCTGAGATAGGCGGTCGAGAACAGCACCGCGCCGTTGGCGAGCACGAAGGCGACCGCCACCTGGCCGATCACCAGCCCGCGCAGCATCCGGTGCTGGGCCCGCGAGCCCACCGCCCCGCGCGCTTCGCTGCGCATCACGGTCGCGACAGAGGTGCGCATCGCCGCGAGCGCCGGCGGCAGTCCGGCCAGCAGCGCCGTCAGGGCCGTCGCCAGCAGCCCGCAGCCGAGGGCGGGGGCGTTGAGGGCGATCGCGGCCTTGCGCGCCTCGCTCACCGGGGCGACCCGCCGCAGGATCTCCACGCCGCCGTACGCCAGCGCCACGCCCAGCACGGCCCCCGCGACGGCCAGCACGAGGCTTTCCCTCAGGGCGAGTTTCATGAGGTCGCCGCGGGAGGCGCCGAGGGCCACGCGCACGCCGAATTCCCCCTGGCGCCGCGCGCTGCGCGCCAGCAGCATGCTCGCGACGTTGCTGCAGGCCACCAGGAGCACCAGCGCCACCGCGCCGAAGAGCAGCCACACCTGCTGGGCGAGGTCGCGGGTCATCTCCTCGTGCAGCGAGCGCACCAGGAATTCCTTGCGGGTGTTCGAGTCGGGATAGAGCTTCGTCAGCCGCCGGCCGATCGTCTTGATCTCCGCGTCGGCTGTCGCGACGGACACCCCGTCGCGCAGCCGGGCGATGCCGAGCAGGTAATGGCTGTCGCGGCGCTTTTTCTCGTCGTCATCGAAGGACCGCGGCGTCCAGAGCCGGCAGTCCGCGGTGCGCATCCAGGGGCTGACAAATTCGAAGCCGGCGGGCATGACGCCGACGACCAGGGCATCATAGCCGTTGAGCCGCAGCTTGCGGCCGATGGCCGCCGGGTCGGCGGCGAAAAGCTGCCGCCAGAGCCCGTGGCTGAGGATGACGACCGGCGCGGCCCCGGGGGCGTCGTCCGCCGGCTCGAACCAGCGGCCGAGCGCCGGCTGCACGCCGAAGGCCCGCAGCACGTCGGCGGTGCCGGTGACGCCGAGGATCGACTGCGCGTTTTCCTGCCCGACGTTGTAGGTCTGGGGCTGGTAGACGCCGAAGGCGGTGTCGCTGGACGACTGCGCCTTGAGATCGGCGAAGTCGGCCGGCGAGAGCGGCCA
Source organism: uncultured Oleiharenicola sp. (assembly GCA_964423065.1). GTDB lineage: Bacteria > Verrucomicrobiota > Verrucomicrobiia > Opitutales > Opitutaceae > Lacunisphaera. The sequence goes on from CAYRDN010000001.1 coordinate 22,612, forward strand.
GCCGTCGCCGGACCAGACGTGGACGAGGCGGTCGGAAGCGGGATAGGAAAAGGGCGAGATCACCAGCGCCTGCAGCGCGCTGAAGATCGCCGTCGTGGCGCCGATGCCCACGGCCAGCGTGAGCACGGCAACGAGCGTGAAGCCGCGCGAGCGGGCGAGCGGGCGCAGGGCAAGCCGGAGGTGCGAGATCATGGGTGCGCCCTGATAAACCCGCGGCCGGCCGGAAAGTTACCGGGATATTCAACCGCGGCGCCCGTTGCACCGATGCTCGACTTTGCGCGCGGCCATCCCGATCCTCGCCGCCGCCGTGCTCATCGGCCTCTGGCGCAGCTCGCCGCGCTCATCCCGGCATATTTTGGTGGAATCCAGCCGCGGTCTGGCTTCTCTTAGTCCCTGCCATGACAACCTGCCTGCCCCGCCCCGCCCTGCTTGCATTAGCCATCTCGGTCCTCGCCACCGGTTTGTTCGCCCAGGCCCCCGCCCCGATTGAGTTCCCCGCCCCCAGCCCCGCCTGCACCCTCAAGCAGCGCGTCGGCCTGACCGACATCACGGTCGATTATTCCCGCCCGAGCATGAAGGGCCGGGTGATCTTCGGCGGGTTGGAACCGTGGGGCGAGACCTGGCGCGCCGGCGCGAACGGCGCCACCAAGGTCACCTTCAGCACGCCCGTCAAACTGAACGGCACCGCCGTGCCCGCCGGCACCTACGGCCTCTTCGCCCTCCTCGGCCAGGACGAGTGGACCATCATCCTCAACAAGGTCCCCAACCAGTGGGGCGCCTACCAGTACGATCCCAAGGACGATGTCGCCCGCATCAAGGCCGCCCCCGTCGCCCTCGCGGACGCGGTGGAAAGCTTCACCATCGAATTCAACGATCTCCGTGACGAGTCCGCCACGCTCAGCCTGGCCTGGGAAAAGACCCGCGTGCCCCTGAAGCTCGAGGTCGAGGTCGCCGACACCGTGGTGCCGCAGATCGAGGCCGCCATGGCCTCCGCCGACCCGAAGAAACCCTACGTGCAGGCCGCGATGTTCTACTACGACCACAACCTCGACCTGGCCAAGGCCCTCGGCTGGATGGATGCCGCGATCGCCGCGCAGCCCGACGCCTTCTACCTCGTCTACCGCCGGGCCCTCATCCAGGAAAAGATGGGCGACAAGCCCGGCGCGCTCGCCACCGCCAAGGCCGCGCTCGAGGGCGCGGCCAAGGCCGGGGGTGCGATCAAGGACGAATACACCCGCCTGAGCCAGGCCGTCATCGACCGCGTCTCGGGCACGGCCCCGGCCGCCGCTCCCGCCGCGCCGGCCAAACCTCGCGTCAATTCCTCCGGCGGCACCAGCCCGCACGAGACCACCAGCGCGGTGATCGGCGACCGCAAGACCGGCATCCGCGTCACGCTCACCTACGGGCGCCCCTTCAGCCATAATCCCAAGACGGGCGAACTGCGCAAGATCTGGGGGAGCCTCGTCAAGTGGGACAAGGCCGACCGCCTCGGCGCGGACGAAGCCACCCTGCTCGTCACGCCGTCCGCGCTGCAGATCGGCGCGACCACCATCCCGGCCGGCGCCTATACCCTCTACATCATCCCGTCGGAAGCCGGCGTCTCGCACCTCGCGTTCAGCACCAACATCGGCAAGTGGGGCGTGCCGGTCGACGAGACCCACGACCTCGCCCGCGTCGACCTGCGCAAGGATCCTCTCGAGACCCGGGTCGACCAGCTGACCATCGCCGTGGCCAACGACAAGGCCGCCGGCGGCGGCGTGATCAAGATCATGTGGGAGAACACGCAGTTCTCGGTGCCGTTCACCGTCAAGCCGTAGTCCCCGCCATGTTTTCCACGCACTGGCGCTCGTGCCTCGGCCTGCTGGGCGTCGCCGGTGCGCTCGGGCTCGCCCGCCCCGCCGCCGCCGCCCCGATCCCGCCGGCGGTGATCGCGCAGGAGCTGCAAAGCTTCCGCTCGCTGGGCACGGTCCTCCATCTCGCGGCCCACCCCGACGACGAGAACACCGAGCTCATCATCTGGCTGTCGCTGGCCCGCGGCTACCGCACCGGCTACCTGTCGCTCACCCGCGGCGACGGCGGCCAGAACGAGCTGGGCCCGGAGCTCGACACCAAGCTCGGCGTCCTGCGCACGCAGGAGCTGCTCGCCGCGCGCCGGCTCGACCACGGCCGGCAGTTCTTCACCCGCGCCATCGATTTCGGTTTCTCCAAGAACCCGGAGGAGTCGCTCCGCATCTGGGGCCACGACCAGGTGCTGGGTGACGTCGTCCGCGTCATCCGCCAGTTCCGCCCCGATGTCATCGTCACCCGCTTCCCGGTGCCACCGGGCAGCGGCGGCCACGGCCACCACACCGCCTCGGCCATTCTCGCGGTCGAGGCCTTCAAACTCGCCGGCGACCCCCATGCCTACCCCGACCAGATCGCCGAGGGCCTGGCGCCCTGGCAGCCAAAACGGGTGCTCTGGAATTCCCTGCGCTTCGGCAACGACCCGCAGCCGCTGAACGGCCCGGCTTTCTCGACCGACATCGCGGGCACGGACCCCGTGACCGGCGAAGCCTTCGGCGTCATCGCCGCCCGCAGCCGCGCCATGCACAAGACCCAGGGGCTCGGCGGCTTCACCAGCCGCACGGGCAACGGGCCGAACCTGCAATCCTTCGTGCTGCTCGCGGGCGACCCGGCGGTGAACGATCTCATGGACGGCGTGGACACGACCTGGGCCCGCGTGCCCGGCGGCGCGGGCATCGGCCCGTTGGTCGACGCGGTCATCGCACAGTTCAAACCCGACGAACCGTCGGCCTCGGTGCCGGCGCTGCTCGCGATCCGCGCGCAGCTGACAGCGTTGCCGACCGACCCGCTGGTCACTGACAAGCGCCGCCAGCTCGATCGCATCCTGCAGGACTGCCTCGGCCTGGGCGTGCAGACTACCCTGGCCCATGCCGACGTCGTGCCGGGCGAGGCCTTCACTTTGCATCACACCGCGAGCATCGTCTCTTCGGTGCCGGTGCGCTGGCTGGGCGTGCGTTATCCGGGATCCAAGCCGCTGACCCCCGCCGACGCCGTCCGGCTGGCCGCCGGCCAGCCCGCGGTCCGTGACAGCACGGCCACGCTCCCGGTCGATGCGCCCCTGACCCAGCCGTACTGGTTGCGCGAAGATCACTCGCCGGGGCTCTTCACCGTGGATGAACCGGAGCTCACCGGCCGGCCGGAAAGTCCCCCGGCCCTGACCGTGGAGCAACTCTTCGAGGTCAGCGGCCAGACGCTGGCGATCGCGGACGTGCCCGTGCAGGTCATATCCGACCCGGCGCGCCCCGAGGTCCGCCGGCCGCTGGAGGTCGTCGGACCCGTCTCGCTCGCCTGGGGGCATGACCTGGAACTCGTTGCCCCGGGCGCGACCAAGACCGTCACCCTCGAGCTCACCGCAGCGCGCGCCAACGTGAGCGGCACGCTGCAGCTGGAGGCGCCCGCCGGCTGGACGATCGTGCCGGCCGCGCGCCCCTTCCGCCTCGCCACCGTCGGCGAGCGCACGCCGTTCACCTTCGCGCTGACCGCCCCCAAGCGTCCGGGCGAGGCGCATGTTACCGTCCGCGCCGTCGTCGGCTCCCGCGGCTACCACCGCGACCGGATCGAGCTGCGCTACGCCCACCTGCCGGTGCAGCTCCTGCAGTCCGATGCCGCGCTGCATGCGATCACGTTTGATTTCGGCCTTCGTGCCAGCACCGTCGGCTACCTGCCGGGGACGGGCGACTCCATCCCCGACGCCCTCGAGCAGATGGGCTGCACCGTGCGGACGCTCACCGGGGCCGATCTCTCGCCGGAGAAGCTCGCCGGCCTCGACGCCGTCGTGCTCGGCGTGCGCGCCTTCAATGTGCGCACCGATCTCAAGGCCGCGCTCCCCGGCCTCTTCGCCTGGGTCGCACAGGGCGGCACGGTCATCGCCCAGTACAACCGCCCCAACGGCCTGAAGGCCGGGCCCCTCGGGCCCTACCCGCTCTCGATCGAGGGGCCGGCGTCGGTGCTGCGGGTGACGGACGAGCTGGCCCCGGTCACGTTCCTCGCGCCGGATCATCGGGCGCTCACCACGCCGAACAAGATCACCGCGGCGGATTTCGCGGGCTGGGTGCAGGAACGCGGGACCTACTTCCCCAGCAAGTGGGACGAGGCGCACTACACCGCGATCCTCGCGATGAACGATCCCGGGGAGGCCCCGCAGCGGAGCAGCCTGCTTGTGGCGCCGTACGGCAAGGGCTACTACGTCTACGCGGGGGTGGCCTTCTTCCGGCAGCTGCCGGCCGGCGTGCCGGGGGCGTACCGGTTGTTCGCCAACCTGCTCTCCCTCGGCCAGTGAACCGGCCCCCACCCCCCGAACCCGACGACGCGGCGACCGGCCTGCCGGGCTTCCGTTCGTGGCGGGCGGTCTACGTTTTCGTGCTCGGCGTCTTCGTGTTGTGGGTGGGGTTGCTGACCCTGCTGACCGCGCTGTATTCGTGAACGCCCTCGACTACCTCGTCCTGCTCGGCGTCCTCGTCGGCATCGCCGGCTACGGCCTGTGGCGCACCCGCGGCCACCACAACCTGCGCTCCTACCTGAAGGGTTCGCGGGAAACCCGCTGGTTCACCATCGGCCTCTCCGTCATGGCCACGCAGGCCAGCGCCATCACCTTCCTCTCCACCCCGGGCCAGGGCTACGAGAGCGGGCTGGGGTTTGTGCAGAACTACTTCGGCGCGCCGCTCGCGCTCATCCTCGTCGCCGCGGTCTTCCTGCCGCTCTACCGCCGGCTGAACGTCTACACCGCCTACGAGTTTCTCGGGCAGCGCTTCGACCCCAAGACCCGCCTGCTGGGCGCGGGCCTGTTCCTGCTCCAGCGCGGGCTCGGGGCCGGCATCACGATCTACGCCCCGGCCATCGTGCTCTCCACCGTCATGGGCTGGCGGCTCGACCTCACCATCGTCAGCACCGGCCTGCTCGTCGTCGTCTACACCGTGGCGGGCGGCAGCGACGCCGTGAACCTCACGCAGAAATACCAGATCGGCGTCATCTTCGCCGGCATGGTCGCCGCGTTCTGCGTCCTGCTCGCCCGGCTCCCGGCCGGCCTGGGCTTCCGCGACGTCCTGGCGGTCGCCGGCGGCTTCCACAAGCTCGAGGCCGTCGATTTCTCCCTCAACCCCGACCGCCGCTACACGCTCTGGACCGGCCTGCTCGGCGGCTGCTTCCTCGCGCTCTCCTATTTCGGCACCGACCAGTCGCAGGTGCAGCGCTACCTGACCGGCGCCTCGCTGCGCGAGAGCCGGCTCGGCCTGATGTTCAACGCCGTCTGGAAGATCCCCATGCAGTTCTTCATCCTGCTGCTGGGCGTGCTGGTCTTCGTCTTCTACCAGTTCGAGCGGCCGCCGGTCTTTTTCAACCAGACCGCGTGGCACGACCAGGCCGCGCACGGCGCGGGCGCCCGGCTCCGCGCCCTGGAGCAGGACTTCACCGCCGCCCACGCCGCCCAGGCGCGCCAGATCCAGGCCTGGGTCGCCGCGCGCCACGCCGGCGACGCCGCCGCCGCGGCCGCCGCGCGCACCGCCGCCCTCGCCGCCTCGGCCCGCGTTGAGGCCGCGCGCTCCGCCACCAAGGCTGTGCTGCACGCCGCCGATCCCCGGATTTCCGCCAACGACTCCGACTACGTCTTCATCACATTCATCCTCGACCACCTGCCCCACGGCCTGATCGGGCTGCTGGTCGCCGCCTTCTTCGCCGCGGCCTTTTCCTCCAAGGCCGGCGAGCTCAATGCACTGGGCTCGACCACCACCATCGACATCTACCGGCATGTCGTCCGGCGCGACGCCGGCGACGCCCACTATGTGGCCGCCACGAAATGGTTCACCGCCTTCTGGGGCCTCGTCGCCATCGGCTTCGCCCTCTTCGCCTCGCTGGCGGAGAACCTGATCCAGGCCACCAACATCATCGGCTCCGTGTTTTACGGCGTCATGCTGGGCCTCTTCCTCGTCGCGTTTTTCGTCCGCCGGATCGGTGGCACCGCGGTGTTCTGGGCCGCCCTGGCCGCGCAGGCCCTCGTGCTGGGGCTTTATTTCACGCTCAGCATCTCCTACCTGTGGTACAATGTCATCGGCTGCGCCGCCTGCGTGCTGTGCAGCCTCATCCTCCAAGCCTTCCTGCCCGCCAATCACGCGAATGATCGCGAATGAAGACATTCCAATCGCAGGAGCCTGCACGCGACCATGTATCTCCCTGCCTTTCATTCGCGCTTATTCGTGTGATTCGTGGGCACCTCCTGAAAAATGACCGTCCCCGTCATCTGCCTCGGCCAGCAGCCCTGCGGTTTTTTCCCGCGGCGGTTCCTCCACGCCAAGTTCGTCACCGCCCGGCGGCTGCAGGCGGAGCTCGGCGGCGAGATCGTGTTCTTCTGCCACGACAGCGACCATGACGCCCGCGAGACCCAGACCACGCTTCGCCACCGCACGACGGGCGCGCCGCACACCTTCAACTTCACCGGCGTGAACAAGGTGCAGCGGAAATTCTCCCCGCTCTTCCTCAAGCGCATCCCCGCCGACTGGCCGGCCCACACCGCCCGCCAGCTGCCCAACTACGTTGCGCCGCGCTGGGTCGAGGCCTTCCGGCAGACCGCCGCCGCGGACGTCGCCGGCTTCTGCCTGGAGATGTACCGCCGGGTGGGCCTGCTCGACGGCCTCCGCGTCGTCCGCTCCAGCGATCCGGCCGTGCGCCGCGCCGCCTGCGCCGTCGCCGATTTCTTCGTCGACGTGCCCTGGCAGGGCGAGATCGTCCGCGCCCGGTGGCATGACGGCGCGCTCCGGCTGCACGAGGGCGGCGACCGCTACGTGACCCTGCCGGCCGCCGCCTTCACCCCGGAGCAGGTCAGCCCGGCCCGCGACAGCCGGTTGCGCTGGATGCAATCCGTGCTTCACTGCACGCATTATGTCTGCGGCGCCGGCGAACAAGCCTACTTGCACCCGACCGACACCCCGGAGATAACCTTCGTGCCCCGCGACCCCATTGACCGCTCCGATGAAGCCTACGCCGACCTCCCCGCCTGAACCGCTCCTCGCCTTTGGCGCGCACCCCGACGACATCGAGTTCGGCTGCGGCGGGGTCATCGCCGGCGAGACCCACGCCGGCCGGCCGGTGCATTTCGTCGTCTGCTCCCGCGGCGAGGCGGGCTCGAACGGCCCGCCCCGCCAGCGCACCGCTGAGGCGAAAAAAGCCGCGAAGATCCTCGGGGCCACGATCGAGTTCATCGAACTGGACGGCGACGCGCACCTTGAGGTCAGGGCCCGGCACGCCGTGAAGCTCGCCGCCATCATCCGCCGCGTGCGGCCGGGCCTGGTGCTTGCCCCCACGCCGGAGCCAAACCAGCACCCCGATCACCACCGCCTCGGCCGGCTCGTGCGCGACGCCGCGCGCCTCGCCCGCTACGGTGGCCTGAAGGAGCTCAAGCGGCTGCCAACGCATGCCATCGGCCAGCTGTTGTTCTACGCCATCTCGCCCGACGCCGAGCCGGCCGGCGTGCAACCCGTGCTGATCGAAATTTCGATCGAGGTCATCAACACCTGGATCAAGGCGATGGGCGCCCATGCCTCGCAGCTTCTCACGTGCAACTATCCCTCGGTGCAGCTGGCCCGCGCCAGCGTCAACGGCAGCCGCTGCGGCGCGCTGGCCGCGATCGCCCTGTTTCCCAACGACCCGCCGGTCTTCGGCTCGCTCGCGCCCCTGGCCCGCGGCGCCCGGCGGTTCTGACATGACCGGCCGCCCGCTCCGGATCGGCATCACCTGCTACCCGACCGTCGGGGGCAGCGGCATCCTCGCCTCCGAGCTGGGTGAGGAACTCGCGGCGCGCGGCCACGAGGTCCATTTCATCAGCTACGAACCGCCGTTCCGCCGGCCCGCCGGCCCGCGGATTTTCTTCCACCCGGTCGCGGTCAACAGCTACGACCTGTTCAAGTACCCCGACTACACCCTGCCGCTTTCGGTGAAGATGGCGGAGGTGAGCCGCGACCACGCGCTCGACGTGCTGCACGTCCATTATGCCGTGCCGCACGCCACCGCCGCGCTCCTCGCCCGCGACATGCTGCCGCCGGGGCAGCAGCCGCGTATCATCACCACGCTGCACGGCACCGACACCACGCTGCTCGGCCGCGACCCCGGCTACGGCCCCGCCATCCGCCACGCGCTCGAGCACTCCGACGCCATCACCACCGTCTCGGAGTTCATGCGCCGGGAAACGGTCCGCCTGCTGGGCGTGGTGCGGCCGGTCGAGGTGATCCATAATTTTTTTGAGCCGCACCCGGCGGGCCGCGCCCGCGACGCCGTGCGGCGCGAGCTCGGCCTCGGCGAGGGCGAGGCGCTGCTCCTGCACCTGTCAAACCTGCGGTCGCTCAAGCGCATCGACCTGCTCCTCGCGACCGCCGCCCGCCTGCAGCCGCGCGACGGCTTCCGGCTCGTGATCCTCGCGGGCGCGGATTTTGCCCCGCACACGGCGGAGGTGCGGCGGCTCGGGCTCGAGGGCCGGGTGGTCGTGCGCGAACGGGTGACGGACATCGAGGACTACCTGCAGGCGGCCGACCTGGGCCTCTTCACTTCGGAGACGGAGAGTTTCTGCCTGAGCATCCTCGAACTCATGAGCGTCGGCTGCCCGAGCGCCGCGTTTGCCGTCGGCGGCATACCGGAGGTCGTGGAGTCCGGCGCGAGCGGGCTGCTGGTTCCGTTTGGCGACCCGGCGGCCCTCGCCCTGGCGGTGCAGTCCCTGCTGGCCGATCCCGCCCGGCGCGCCGACCTCGGCCGCGCGGCCCGGCAGCGCGCCCGCACCCTCTTCTCCGCCGCGGCCATCGTCCCGCACTACGAGGCGCTTTACCGGCGCGTGTGCGCCGGTCCCGCCGCACGCTAATCGCCCCTCTTTTTAGGCTGCAATCGCCGTCCACCCGGCCACTGTCGCCCCCCATGGAGCCCGAGGATCCGCCCCGCAAGTATTACACCACGAAACCGCGGGAATTCGACCGCGTGAACGCGGCGCCGGGCACGCTGGCGAAATCTGACGAGCACGACATCCACGCCCTCCTGCGGCAGAACCGGGCGGTCGAAAAAAGCGCCGGCCTCAACGAGGTCGAGATCAAGCGGGTGACCTCCCGCCGCAAGCGCGACTACTGGCTGCTCCTCGTGCCCGGCAACCTGCTCGTGGCCGTCCTGACCTGGCCGGGCCGGGGCAACCCCTTCGTCCTGGTCTGCGGCCTGTCCGGCATGGTCGCGCTCAGCCTCGGACTGACCTGGATCATGTGGTTCGTCATGTCCGATTATTAGTCCGGCAGCCGGGAAACCTCGCTTTCAGACTGGCGTCATCAACGCATTGCAAGAAACTCTGGCGGTTTGGCTGGTGTCTGCGCTAGCTTCCGCGTGCCAACTCCCGACTCCCTTTCCATGCCCCCGCCCCGCCTCCGCCGCCTCCTTTCCGCCCCGCGCTGGTTCCTGCTTCTCCCGCTGACCGTCGGCCTCGCCCGCGCCCAGCCGGCGCCCGCTGTCCCGCCCACCGAGCCCGCCGAGACGCCGGCGACCGTCGCTCCGGCACCGCGCCCGGCCCCGGCCCGCGAGGCCCTGATCGGGCCGATCAAGTTCGGCGACATCACCGTCGACTCGGCCCTGGAGATGCTCGAGCGCTGGTCCGGGCGCTCCGTGCTCCGCCCCAGCGGCCTGCCGGCGACCTCGCTCTCCTTTTCCATCAACCAGAAGGTCACCAAGGAGGAGGCGCGCCAGGCCCTCGAGACCCTGCTCACCCTGAACGGCATCGCCGTCACCCCGCTCGGCACCAAGTTCCTCAAGGTCACCCCGCTCAACGCGGCCCGGACCGAGGCCCCCGAGTTCATCGAGGGCTCCACGCTGGGACTCGCCCCGAGCGGCCAGATGGCCAGCAAGCTCTTCCAGCTGCAGTTTCTCCGCGTCGGGGAGTTCATGCCGCAAATCGCCGGCATCCTCAATCCCGCCGCCGCCAGCCCGCCCCTGCTCTTTGAGAAGGCGAATTCCGCCCTGATCACCGACACCGTGAGCAACCTCCAGCGGATCGAGACCCTCGTCGACCGGCTCGACCAGCCCGCCCTGCAGGGCCTCACGACCAAGTTTTACAAGGTGGTCAACACCACCGCCAGCGAACTCGTGACCAAGCTGCAGAGCATCCTCACCGGCGCCAGCGCGACCCAGCTCGGCACCGGCACCACGTTCCAGGCCGACGACCGCACCAACCAGATCATCCTCATCTCCGACGTCCGGCAGCACGCCTTTTTCGACGACCTCATCGCCAAGCTCGACACGCCCGGCGAATCCAGCACCCGGCAGGAGGTCATCCAGCTGAAGCACGCCGTCGCCACCGACGTCGCCACCGTGCTCAGCACCCTTGTCACCGGCCAGAACAACGCCGCGCGCACCGCCAACCAGACCCAGGCCAACGCCCGCAACGCGGCCAACGCCATCTCGGCCTTCGCCAACCGCACCCCCCCCAACCAGAACACCGCCCCCAACGCCGCGAACCAGAACGCCGCCCAGCAGGCCGCCGCCCGCACCGGCGCCGTCACCCAGATCAGCACGCCCAACGGCACCATCGTCCTGCCCAACTTCAACGCGGCCGGCGCCAGCGCCGCCCCGCAGCAGTTCAGCAGCATCCTCACCGTCGTCCCCGACGAGCGCAGCAACGCCCTCGTCGTCTCCGGCACCGTCGACGACCTCCGCCTCATCAAGGACCTCGTCAGCCAGCTCGATGTCCTCCTCGCCCAAGTCCGCATCGAGGTCGTCATCGCCGAGATCACCCTCGACGACTCCGCCTCCACCGGCATCGACGCCCTCGGCCTGACCATCCAGGGCAACCGCCTCGTCGGCTTCTCCGGCAGCGGCCCCGGCATCGGCGTCTCCAACGGCACGCTGTTCAACGCCACCACCGGCGCCCGCGACCTCGCGGCGACCCTCAACCTGAGCACCACCCCGCGCAAGTCCAACACCAGCATCCTGTCCGTCCCCAACATCGTCACCACCCACAACAAGGAGGCCAACATCTTTGTCGGCGAGTCGCTGCCCGTCATCACCAGCTACCAGAACACCGGCACCACCACCGGCGCGGTCGGCGCCGGCTACACCAGCAACGTCACCTACAAGGACATCGGTATCCGGCTCACGGTGAAGCCGCTCATCGGCAACGACGGCTCCGTCCAGCTCGACATCAAGCAGGAGGTGAACGACATCCTCGGCAACGTCACGATCGACGGCAACGACCAGCCCGTCATCGGCAGCCGCACCACCGAGTCCTTCGTCAGCGTCGCCAGCGGCGAGATCGTCGTGCTGGGCGGCCTGCAGCGCAAGGCCGTCACCAGGAATACCAACCGGCTCGGGCCCATCCCCATCATCGGCGACCTCCTCGGCAAGCGCAGCCGCGACAACACCCGCACCGACCTCGTCTTCTTCCTGCGCCCCTATGTGCTGACCAACACCCCGGCCGACAACAAGGAGGCCCTCGAACGCCTGAAGCTCAGCCCGCAGCACGACGACGTGCAGTCCGCCCTCAAGGGCGTCCTGCCCGGCAAGAAGTGAGCCGCGGACTTCCGCCGATGATGGACGATCCCCTGCCCGCCGCCCTGTCCGACCGTCTGTCGGCCGCCGCGCTCAAATCCCTCCAGGAAAGCCTGCGCGAGAAACGCCTCGCGCTCCTCGCCGCCGGGCTGGGCCTGAGCGAGGCCGGCGCCCTCGACGCCCTCGCCCGCGCCACCGGCCTCCCCGCCTTGGACGCGCCGCAGGCGGACAAGGACGCCCTCGCCCTCCTCCCCGCCCGCCTCGCCCACGAGTTCCAGGTCGTCCCGGTCCTGGCCAGCGTTCAGCCGTCAGCCGTCAGCGGTCAGCCGGAAGACACTTCAGGTTTCAGGTCTCAGGTTTCAGCTCTCCATTTGGCCACCGCCTGGCCGCCGAACGCCACCATCGCCGACTGGATCGCCACCTTCACCCCGCGCCCGCTCGTCTGGCACGTGGCCCCGTCCGACCGCGTGCAGCTGCTCATCAACGAGAATTACGGCGTGGGCTCCGGCAGCCTCGACGACGCCGACGAGTCCGGCCTCGCCCCCGCGGGCGCCAGCACCGAGCTCGAGGCCGACGCCGACGCCGCCGTCGTCCGCTTCGTCACCGAGGTCATCGGCCAGGCCGTGGAGGAGAACGCCACCGACATCCACTTCGAGCCGCAGGAGGGCGAGCTGTGCATCCGCTACCGCGTCGACGGCCTGCTCGTGCCCGTGCCCGTCCCGGAGAACCTGCTCCGCTTCCAGGACGCCATCATCTCCCGCCTGAAGATCATGGCGCGCATGAACATTTCCGAGCGCCGCCTGCCGCAGGACGGCCGCATCGACTTCCGCAGCAACGGCACCTCGCTCGACATCCGCGTCTCCACCATCCCGACCATCTACGCCGAGAGCGTCAGCCTCCGCCTGCTCACCCAGCGCAAGCAGGCCTACTCCATGGAGGGCATCGGCCTCACCCCCTGGGAGCAGGCGCTCATCGACAAGGTGCTTGGCTACCCGCACGGCATCATCCTCGTCACCGGCCCGACCGGCTCCGGCAAGTCCACCTCGCTCAACGCCTTTCTCCGCAAGATCAACTCCCCCGACCTCCGCATCGTCACCATCGAGGACCCCATCGAGTACGAGGTCCCCGGCGCCAACCAGATGCAGACGCACGCCGAGATCGGCCTGACCTTCGCCAGCGCGCTCCGCCACGTCCTGCGGCAGGATCCCGACATCATCATGGTCGGCGAGATCCGCGACCTCGAGACGGCGGAGATCGCCATCCGCGCCTCGCTCACCGGCCACCTCGTCTTCTCCACCCTCCACACCAACGACGCCCCCGGCGCGCTGACCCGCCTCACCGACATGGGCGTCGAGCCGTTCCTCGTCGCCTCGGCCGTCGAGCTTGTCATCGCCCAGCGCCTCGTCCGCCGGCTCTGCCCGGACTGCGCCACGCGCCAGCCCATCGATCCCGCTGCGCTCCGCCTCACCCTCGAGAGCATGCAGATTTCACCCGCGGAGGCCGACGGCATCACCGAGCTCGCGCATCCCGTCGGCTGCCGGAGCTGCCGGCAGACCGGTTTCCGCGGCCGCATCGGCCTCTTTGAGATCCTGCAGCCCAAGCCGCTGCACGACCTCATTGTCCGCCGCGAATCCAGCAAGGCCCTCGGCGCCCTCGCCCGCCAGCACGGCATGCGCACCCTCTCCCAGTCCGGGTGGGAGCGGGTAAAATCCGGCCAGACCTCGCTCGACGAGCTCCTGCGCACCATCAGCACAAGCGGGGAGTAGGGATGTTTTAAGGTGTAAGTTTCAAGGTGTAAGCTATCCCGCCCAGCTCGCCGACCTGAACTTAAGCCTTACTCCTTCAACCTTAAAACCTAACCGTGCCCCGTTTCTCCTACACCGCCCGCCCGACCGGCGCCCCCACCTCCACCGACGGGACGGTCGACGCCTTCTCCCGGCGCGAGGCGCTGCACCTGCTGGCCGCGCGCGGCCTGCAGGTCGTGCGGCTCGAAGACGAGGGCGCGCCGACCCGCCCGTCCGCCGCCGGCGGCGGCCACACGCCCGTTGCCGCCCGCGCGTTCAACGCCCGGCTGCGGCTGCCGTTCCTCGAGGCGCTGGTCGACCTGGTCAACTCCGGCCTGTCCGCTGGCGAGGCCGTGCGCCTGCTCGCGCTCCGCCTGTCGGAGCCGCGCCTGAAGGCCCTTTGCGCCGCGCTCTGGGCCCGGCTCGGCGAGGGCAGCACCCTCTCCGTCGCCATGGCCGAACACCCCGCGGTGTTCGACCGGCAGACGGTCAACCTCATCGCCGCCGGCGAGGCCACCGGCAACCTGCGCGAGGTGCTCGCGCGGCTCATCCAGCACTTCACGGAGCAGCGCGACCTGCGGGAAAAGTTCCTCGCGACCCTCGCCTACCCCGCGTTCATCTGCCTCCTCGGCGGCGGCGTCGTGCTCTTCCTGCTCTTTTTCCTTGTGCCCCGGCTGCAGACGCTCCTCGGCTCGCTGGGCGGACGCCTCCCGTTTGCCACCCGCCTGCTCGTGGGCGGGTCGCACTTCCTGCTCTACGCCGGGCCGTTCCTCGCGCTCGGCCTCGCCGTCGGCGTCTATCTCTTCCTGCGCTGGCGGCAGACCCCCGAGGGCCTCCGCCAGTCGGACGCCTGGCTGCTGCGGCTGCCCGTCGTGCGCGATTTCGTGGTCCAGGCCGCGGTGCTCAGCTTCACCCACACGCTGGCCGTGCTGATCGAGAACGGCGTGACCACCGCCGAGGCCCTGCGCCTGACCGAGCGCGCGGTGAGCAACACCTCGGTGCAGGAAATCCTGCGCGCGGCCACCGACCGGGTCATCGAGGGCTCCAGCCTCTGCGCCTCGCTCACGCGCACCAACCTGATCCCGCCCCTCTTCCTCGACCGCCTCGCCGTGGGCGAGCAGACCGGCAAGCTCGCCCCCAGCCTCCGCCAGATCGCGCAATCCTACCAGGTCGAGCTCACCCGCCGCCTGCAGAACACCACGAAGCTCCTGTCGGGCACCGTGCTCTTCGTGACCTTCAGCTTCGTCGCCTTCCTCGCCTACGCGATTGTCACCGCCCTGTTCCAGGTCAGCGCGAGCTTCCGGCTCTGAGCCGGCTGCCGCGGCTTATGACGAGAACCGTCACGCGACCGTCCGCAGGTTCTGGCCACCAGACCGCCGGGTGCGACGGCGGGGAGCTTCGTTCCGGCCCCTCCCGGTTGCGGCCGCTTCACCGGCCCGGTTCCCCAAACCGTTCCCACCAGGTTTCCAAGAATGTTTGTCATCTATTATATGACATCTTTCCTGCCTTCCCCCTGAAGTTTGTCATATAATAGATGACAAACATCCGGGACCCGGGCGAAGGTGTCGGACCGGCGCTTGGGGCGGAAAGGGGCTGGGGTGTTCGGGTGCTGTCGGGGGCCGCGGCGGGATGTTCGCACGGGCGCCGCCCAAGGCCGGATTCGCGTCCCGCGCCAGCCTCACTTGGCCGGCGGCACGATCTGCGTGGCGGAGATCTGCAGCGTCACATTGAGCATCCCGGGCGCGGTCCGCTCGGTCTGCATCGCGATCTGCTCCAGGTTCAGGTACGGCGACTGCTTGGCGAGCTCGTCGTAAAAGTTCAGCAGCGCGTTCAGGGTCGCGCGGCGGAAGGTGACCTTGATGGCGTGATAGGCGAACTGCGGCGTGCGCTGCGTCACGGGCGTGTCGATCGACGGCGTCAGGCCGGCGCCGGTGGCGAGCGTCGTCACGGTCGAGACCAGCTTGGTCGCGTCGAGCGTGCGGGCCGGGTCAAGGTTGCGGACGGCCGCGCCGGCCGCGGCCTCGATCTCCTTGTGCCGCTCGAGCCAGAGCGACTGCGCGGCGAGGTCGGTGCGGGTCGAGCGCAGGTCGGCCACGCGGCGCTGCAGCCGGCCGGCGGCGCCCAGGAGCCAGACCAGCGCGCCGCAGAGCACGAAGGCGGTGAGCAGCAGCTGCTCGCGGCGGTTGCGGTTCTGGAACCAGCCCTTCATGGGCCCCCCCCGCCGCCGGGCGCCGGCTCGTCCTTGAAGGCGACGGACAGGGCGAAGGTCGTCACGCCGTCGCGGGCGCGCAGGTCGCGGATCTCGACCTTGTCGAGCGCGGCGAGCTTGTGCAGCGCCGCCTCGTAGGTGCCGACGTCGTCGGCGCTGTTCGTCTGCGCCTCGATCTCGAGCCCGCGGTGGCCGTTGGTGCCGGTGCGGGTGAACTGGATGGAATGCGGTCGCGGCTCGTTGATGGTGTTGAGCATCTCGAAAAACCGCAGCCGGCGATGCGCGAGCTCGTCGACGCGGCTGGTGAGCCCGTGTGCGGTCTCCAGCTTCTCCACCAGCGGGGCCTGCGCGGCGAGGCGGACGTGCAGCAGGCGGTTGACCAGGCTGCAGGTCAGCGCCCCGGCCTCGAACACCAGCGCGACGGCCGCGGCCTGGGCGCCGGTGCGGAGCACCTTCCAGATGAATTCGCCGCGCTGCAGGTCGCGCCGGCGCCGGGCGAGGAAGGCGCGGTCGCGGATGTCCAGCCCGTCCTGGTCCGCGCGCGCCACCGGGGTGGACACCAGCACCGCGCCAGCCGGGTCGGACAGGGTAAAGATGAGCTGATCGCCCTCACGCCGCGCGCCGGGCGCGCCGGAGACGTAGCGCACCGGCGCGCCGGGCAGACCCGCCTTCGCGGCGAGCTCGGCGGCAAACTGCCGGCGGGTGTCCTCGTCGGGCAGCCCGGGGTAGGCCCGTGTGTGCACCGCCGCCGGCCAGGCGGCCGAACCCGGCCAGGCGGCGCCGCTGAGGCGGTGGTCGCCGGCCAGCACCAGCAGCGCGGGCCCGGCGGGCGCGGCGCCCAGCAGCAGGATGATGTCCGGCAGCACGAGATCGGCGCGCGCCCAGGCCTGCGCCTCCTCCGGGGTGAAGCGCCGGCGGTGGGCGGCGTAGACGAGCGCCGACTTGCGGTCCGGCGCCACGCCGTAGCCCCAGTAAAGCTGGGCGGGAGGAAAGGGCGCCAGCCCCTCGAGGGCGAGCTCCACCTGGCCGGCCGCCGGCAGGTCGGGCGCCAGCGGGACGAGCCGCAGGAAAAAACGGTCCGTCGGGGCGAACTGGACCGCGACGGGCGCGTGCAGGTTGAAATTGGGCAGAAAACGCATCAGGCGGAGGGCGGGGGGTCGGGAAGAGTCGTTTCAGAAAGTTCTAACACCGTAAAGGGATACCGCAACGTATTCGCGGCGCCGGCGGCGGCTTGGGCTTGAGCAGTGGTAGACGCTCCCGGCCGAGCCCCGGTTGCAGCCGTGGTGTTTTCCGGGGTGGCGGCGAGCGGGGCGGGCAGTGACGCCTGGTTGGCCCAGGTGACCAGCGCGGAGAGCCGCAGCAGCGCGGCCCCCTGGCGGGCGGTCACGATGATGCGCAGGCACTGGATCTGCGCGCCGAGGTTGCGGCCGGTGACGTTGCCGACCTGGCGGCGCGCCTCCGCCAGCGTGCGGAGGTAGGGCCGCGTCTTGGTCGCGCTGACGGGCGTGGCGAGGTATTTCTGGAGGGTGTCGATCTGCGACGCATCCCAGCCGGTCGCCAGCAGCACCGTGGGCGTCGTGGCGTTGAGGTTGGTCGTGGCGAACTGGTAAAGCGAGACCGCCCGCGTGAAGTCGTTCCAGAGCGGCTTCGGGCGACCGTCCGGCCCGTAGAAAAAGTCGCGGGCGACGGCGATGCCCGCCAGCTCGTCGAACGAGCGCAGCGACCGGTAGGGCGGATCGGCGGGTGGATCGCCCTGTTCGTAGACCGTGGCGCTGGTGGCGGTCTCCGCCGCGACGTGCCCGTTGTGGATCCAGACAAAGAGCGCGTCGGCCACGCGGGTCGCGTCGGCCACGGTGAGGCCGAGCTGGACCAGCAGCGCGTTCAGCGTGTCGAGGTTGAGGCGCGGCAGCGAGAGCTTTGCGCTCTCGTCCTCGAAAGCGACCTCCAGGGTCACGCCCGCGCGCGGCACGTAGCCCGCGTAGCCCAGCGGATCATTCCAGCCCTGGTTGGGCGCGTAGAGTCCGCCGTCCACCGTGCGGAAATCGACCAGCCCGGCGAGCGTGGTCTCGAGCGCGGCATAGGCGTCGGCCCGCAGGTGGTCGCGGTCCGCCGTGCGCATGGCGATGAGCAGGTCGGTGCTGCTGGACTCGATCAGCCGCGTGAGGAGGAACGAGGCGAACAGCAGCGTGATCAGCACGACGATCACGACGGAGCCGCGGCGCCTTCCCCCATGGGCGCGAGCGGGCTGAGATTGGAACCGCGATTTCATGGCTCAGTACGCCGGCAGCCCTTCCTTGATCGAGGGCACGGTGATGATTTCCTCATAGTCGCGGTCCTTGCGGTGAAAATGCAGCCGGAGCCGGCGCGGCACCAGCAGGTTGCCGGAGGAGTCCTTCTGCGGTTCCTCCTCGGTGGTCCAGGCGTCCTTGGCGGAGTCGTAATAGTCGTAACGCAGGGAGGTGACGAAGGTGGAGAGCACCGCGAGGCGCGGGTTGCCCGTGGCGAAATCGGTCTCGAGGCGGGATTTCCAGTAGAGCACCAGGCCGTCCTCCTTGCGCCAGGCCAGTGCGCACTGGATTTCCGGCAGCGGCTGCGCCGGCCAGACGAACAGGCGGTCCGCGACCGGGAGGTCGAAGGTCAGCAGGTCGGCCGTGCCGCCCTCGGGCTGTTTCATCTCCGCCATGCTGGGCGCGCCCGCGTTGGGGCTGCTGGCCCGGGCGCGGCTGACGGACGTCTCCAGCATCTCCTCAAGGTGGCGGGTGACGGCGCGCGTGTGCTGGACGAAGATGAACTCGTCCTGGTGCTTGGTCCAGGCCTCGGTGATGGAGAAGACAAACTGGTTGATCGCCGTCAGCAGCGCCGCCAGCAGCACGAGCGCGAGGAGGACCTCGACGAGTGTGAAGGCCCGGACCTTGGCCGCCGCGTTCATTGGAACGTGCGCTGCGCGAGCTTGCTGCGGGCGGCGGCGCGCAGCGTTTCGCGGTCGGCGGGTTGCGACCAGGTGGGCCGCAGCACGCGGCAGGTCTCGATGATGGCGGGCAAATGCCGGCCCTCGGCCGTGGTCAGGTCAATCTCGAGCGAGACATCGAACAGGTCGGCGACGGGCGTGGGGGTCACGGTCGCGCGCCAGCGGGCGGACTGGTCATCGGGCAGCGAGAGATCGTTCCAGGCCGCCGCCTTGTCCAGCACGGGCTCGGCATACAGGGCCTCCCGCACCAGCTGGCGCGCGGGGGCGAGTTCATCGCGCTTCAGGGCGGCCTGGTGCGCGGTGAGCACGTTGACGTAGGCCGAGGCGAGCATGATGCCCGAGAAGGCGAAGATCACCAGCGCCACCAGCACCTCGATGAGGGTGAAGGCGCGGCGCCTCCAGTCCAGACTGAGTTCGAACCGGGAATAGTGCATGTCAATGCCCGCCGGGGACGGCCTCGGGTGAAAGCACGGTGCACGTCCACGGATCGATCGTCATGATGTGGTCGGCCTGGTCCCGGACAATGTCCAGCCGGAAGGGATCGCAGGTGCCGTCGGCGTAGAAGCGGACCCGGGCGAGCGGCGTCTCCACCGCCCGGCCGCCGATCAGCATGGCCGCGGCGCGCTCCGGGGGCAGCAGCCGCAGGTCGCCGGCGCCGGCCAGCACCGCCCGCCCTTCCTCCCAGTCGAGCTGGCGCGTCTTGTCGTCGTAATGGAGCTCGAGCTCGCGGCCGGTCAGGACCGCGCTGTGGCGGGCGTTGGCGATGGCTTCGAGCGTCACGGTCTCGATGTCGTCCCGGGCCATGCTCCGCAACAGGGCGTCACCGCCGCCGAGGAGCAGCGCCGAGACGAGCCCGATCAGGGCAAGCACGGCGAGGATCTCGACCAGGGTGAAGCCCGCGGCGGGGTCGCTGCGGCTCCGGGTTGGGCTGCGTCCGGTGGAGCGCCAGCGGGCCATCACCAGTTGCCGATGTCGTCGGCGGTGTCGGCCGTCTTGTCGGGACCCTTGGAATACAGGTCATAGCTGCCGGCATTTTTCACGCCGGGATAGCGGTATTCGTAGGGCTGGCCCCAGGGATCGACCGGGAGTTTGCCGCCGGAAACATCCATGTAGGGGCCGTGCCAGCGGTCGGCGTTGCTCGCGCTGGGTGTGATGAGGGCGTTCAGGCCCTCGGCGGTCGACGGATAATCGCCGAGGTCGATGCGGTAGCGCACGAGCGGGGTCTTGAGCGAATCGCGCACGAAGATCCGCGCGACCGCCTCCTGGCTCTGGCCGAAGATCCGGTCGGTGTTGCTGACCACCACGCCGATGAGCAGGCCGACGATGGCGAGCACGGTGAGGATCTCGACCAGGGTGAAACCGGCCGAGCGGCGGGATCGCGGCGCGGCCGGCGGGTGGGGACGGCGGGGCCGGGACGGGGAAAGGGGGCGGGGCGACATCATGAAAATCACTGCTGCCGCTGGCGGCGCGCGGGCGCCTGCTCGCCGGGGGGCGTCGGCTGATCCGCGGCCGCCTCGGCGCGGCGGCGCCGGAATTCCTCGATCATGGCCTGTGCCTCCGGGGGCATGTTGCGCATGAAGGGCGGGCCTTCGCCCCCGGCGCCCATCCGCGCGCGGATCATCTCGCGGATCTCGGCCCGGCGCGCGGCCTGCTCATTCTTGTCGCCGCCCTCCGGGTTGTCGGCGGCCTCGGCCTTGGGCGCCGGGGCGGCCGCAAGCAGGGCGACATGGGCCTGCTTGAGCGGAAGGGTCAGAGGTCGGCCGGCGTGGGTGATCTGCACCTTGTCTGAGGCGGCGTCGTAGGATTTGACCTCGAGCCCCGGGGCCTTCCCGTTCACCGGGATCCACTGGGCGGTCTTCGTGGCGGGATTGTAGAGATTGACCAGAAAGAGGCCATCCTCCTGCACCACGCCGCGGAATTCGAGCTCGCCGTTCGAGGCTGTGGGGGTGACGGGCGGCTGGCCGAAGGGCGTGTTGCCGAGCAACGACTGCCATTCCCCGGCCGGGAGGCCCGCCGCGCCGGCCAGGATGATGGCGCCCAGGCCCAGCGCACGGGCGCGGGCCGGCCAGCGGAGGGGGGATTGGGTTGAGGGCATGCGGGCGGTGGTTCTTCCGGCAGATTCAGGGCGTACATTACGCCGTTGTGCTGATAAGACGAGCCGATTTCCGCGGGGTTACCCTCATTCCCGCCTGACCCCGGTCCGGCTTTCCACCGCCCAGCGGTACACCTGCACATAATGCCCGGCGTTCTCGCGCCAGGAGAAATCCCGGGCCATCGCGCGCTGCTGCAGTCCGGCGAGCTCCGCCGGCCGGTCGTAATAGGTCGCGCAGGCCCAGCCGAGGGTGTTGTAAAGCGCCGCCGCCGTGGCGTCGTGGAAGACAAACCCGGTGCCGCGTCCCTGCCCCTCGGCGTAGTTCTCCACCGTGTCCACCAGGCCCCCGGTCGCGCGCACGACCGGCAGGGTGCCATAGCGCATCGCATACATCTGCGTCAGCCCGCAGGGCTCGCTCCGGCTCGGCATGATGAAGAAATCCCCGCCGGCCTGGATGAGCCGCGCCAGCTTGTCGTCAAAGCCGACATGCACGCCCACCCGCCCGCGCCAGGAGGACACCGCCTGCTGGAAGGTGTTCTCCAGCCGCCAGTCGCCGCTGCCCAGGAGCACGAGCTGCACTTGCATGCTCGCCATCAGCTCCGGCAGGACCGCGGCGAGGAGATCGAGCCCCTTTTGCGCGGCGAGCCGCGTCACCACCCCGAAGAGCGGCACGCGCGGGTTCACCTCGAGGCCGAACCGTTCCTGCAACCGGGCCTTGCAGACCGCCTTGCCGGCCAGGTCGGCGGCGGAATAGTTCGCCGGCAGAACCGGATCCCGCGCCGGGTCCCACGACTCGTCGTCGATGCCGTTCACGATGCCCACGAGGTCGGCGGCGCGGAAGCGCAACACCGCGTCGAGCCCGAACCCGCCCGCCGCCGTCTTGATCTCGCTGGCGTAGGTCGGGCTGACCGTCGTGATCTTGGTCGAGTGGTAGAGCCCGGCCTTCATGAGGTTGACGGCGCCGACGGACTCCAGGCTGTCCGGGCGGAACTCGCCCGCCGGCAGCCGCGCGTACTCGATCACGCGACGGTCGCAGTAACCCTGGTGCTCCAGGTTGTGGATGGTGAAGACGGTCGCGGCGGTCCCGAGCGGCGTGCCGCGCAGGGTGGTGTTGAGCATCACGGGCACCAGGCCCGTCGTCCAATCGTGGCAGTGCACCACGTCGGGCAGCCAGGCCAGCTGGGTGCAGAGCGCGAGCGCCCCGCGCGACAGGAAGGTGAAGCGCAGGTCGTTGTCCTCGCACGCGCCCCACGGGCTGGTGTAGACCTCGGGGCGCGAGAAGAAATCGTTGTTCTCCAGGAAATACACCGGCACCGCCGAGCCGGGCAGGACCGTCTCCCATGTCCGCGCCCACTGCGTGACCGTCCCGACATCGACCCCCAGCGGCTCCGCCCGCGCCCGCCAGGCCCCGGTCTGCTTCACCGAGCCGTAGGCCGGGCAGACGATGCGGACGTCGTGCCCGAGCTTGGCCAGTTCCTTGGGCAGCGCCCCGACCATGTCGGCCAGGCCGCCGACCTTGATGAACGGTTCGACCTCCGGCGTGACGAAAAGGATTTTCAAGGCGCGCACGGGCCGAGGAAACCGCAAGCCCCAGTCCCTGCCCAGCCCAAACTCGCCGGGGCCGCCCGCCCGCGGCGGTCCGCGGCCGGCACCTTCGCATTTGCGAATTGTGCGGTTTTAATGACAGTCCGCGCATGTCCCCGCGCATCTGGTTTATCACCGGCGTCTCGAGCGGCTTCGGCCGCAACCTCGCCCTCGCCGTCGCCGCCTCGGGCGACATCGCCGTCGGCACCCTGCGGCAGGCCGCCCAGCTCGCCCCCTACGACGCCCTCGTCCCCGGCCGCACCGTGGCGGTGCAGCTCGACGTCAACGACCACGCCCAGGTCGACACCGTCGTGGCCGGGATCATCGGCAAATTCGGCCGCATCGACGTGCTCGTGAACAACGCCGGCTACGGCCTCCTCGGCGCGATCGAGGAGGTCGGCGACGCCGAGGCCCGGGCGCAGATGGAGACGAATTTCTTCGGCGCCCTCGCCGTCACGCGCGCCGTCCTGCCGCACCTGCGCCGGCAGCGCGCGGGCCACATCCTCCAGATTTCCTCCATCGCCGGTTTCTCCGCCACACCCGGGCTCGGCCTCTACAACGCCAGCAAGTTCGCCCTCGAGGGCTTCAGCGAGGCGCTGGCCCGGGAAACCGCGCCGCTCGGGATCCGGGTCACGCTCATCGAGCCCGGCCCGTTCCGCACCAAGTGGGCGGGCGACTCCATCCGGCGCGCCGCCGCCGTCATCCCCGACTACGCCACGACGCCCGCCGGGGCGACGGAGGCGCGCATCCAGCATTACGGCGCGCAGGGCTCGCAGCCGGGCGACCCCGGGCTCGCCGCGCAGGCGATGATCTCGGTCGTCAACTCCCCCCACCCGCCCCTGCGCCTGCCGCTGGGCGCGCTCGCGCTCGCGGGTGTCCGCGCCAAGCTTGAAGCGGTCCGCCAGGAACTCGACCAATGGGAGGCGGTCGGCCTGGCCACGGACGCCCCGCCGCCGGCCTGAGGCCGGGCCGCCGCGGCCTCGCGGCCGTTTCCCACCCGGCCACGGCGGGGTCGCCGCGACTCCGGTTGTCGCCGGCCTACTTGCGCGCGACCGGGTAG
Organism: uncultured Oleiharenicola sp.; assembly: GCA_964423065.1. Classification (GTDB taxonomy): domain Bacteria; phylum Verrucomicrobiota; class Verrucomicrobiia; order Opitutales; family Opitutaceae; genus Lacunisphaera. Next base: position 45,865 of record CAYRDN010000001.1, read on the forward strand.
CTGCCCAGCCATTTCACGAGCGGACACTTGCGGCTCAGCTCCTTGAGCGCGGCCTGCATCGCCGGGTCCTCGTAGTGCCCGGTGACATCGAGGAAGAAGATGTAGTCCCACGGCTTCAGCCGGCTCGGGCGCGACTCGATCCGCGTCAGGTTGAGCTTGCGGCGGTTGAACGGCTGCAGCGCGTGCAACAGCGCCCCGGGCTCGTGGTGGAGCGAGACCAGCAGGCTGGTCTTGTCGTGGCCGCTGCCCGCCGAGCCGGACGCCTCGCGGCCGAGGAAGACGAAGCGCGAGGTGTTGTTCTTGAGATCCTGGATGTGCTGCGCGGCGACCGGCACGCCGTAGCGGTCGCCCGCGATCCGCGGCGCGATGGCGGCGGCGCCCTTCTCCTTCGCGGCGAGCTGGACACCGAGCGCGGTGCTGTCGACGTCCACCAGCTGGGCGTGCGGCAGGTGGCGCTGCAGCCAGCGGCGGCACTGGGCCAGGGCCTGGTCCTTGGAGTAGACCTTCCGGATGCGCGCCAGCGGCTCGCGGGAGAGCAGCGCGTGGTCGATCTCCTGGTGGAGCTCGGCGACGATCTTCAGCGGCGTCTCGACAAACAGGTCGAGCGAGTCACGCACGGAGCCCTCGGTGGAATTCTCGACCGGGACGACGCCGTAATCGGCCTCCCCCTTCTCCACCGCGGTGAAGATGTCCGCGATGGTCGCCATCGGCCGGTAGTCCACGCTGGAGCCGAACTTGCGGATTGCGGCGGCGTGCGTGTTGGTGGCCTCGGGCCCGAGGTAGGCGACGCAGAGGGGCTTCTCGAGCGCGAGCGCGGCGGACATGATCTCGCGGTAGATGGCCTGGAGCGCCGCGGGCTTGAGCGGCCCCTGGTTGGCGGCCGCCACGCGGCGCAGCACGTCGGCCTCGCGCTCGGCCACGTAGATGCGCGTCTTCGCCCCGCGCTTCAGCTCGCCGATCCGCCGGGCGCACTTCAGCCGGGTGTTGAGCAGCCGGACGACCTTCTGGTCGAGCGCGTCGATGCGGGTGCGGATCTGGCCGAGTTCTTTTTTCATGGCGGGTCAGGCGGTCGGGACGGGGGCCCGGCGCAGAGCATGGAGGGCCCGGGCCCGGGTAATCAACTCCGCAAGCACCGCGGGGGTGATGGCCTGCTTGGGGTCGTCGCCGAGGCCGTGGCTGGGGCTGACATGCGCCTCGAGGCAGAGGCCGTCGGCCCCGTAGGCCACCGCGGCCAGCGCGCAGGCCGGCACGTAGGCGGCCTTGCCGACCGAGTGCGACGGGTCGACCACGACCGGGGCCCAAGTGCGCTCCTTGAGCAGCGGGGTGATGGATTCGTCCGGGTGGTTGCGGTAGCCGTCGAGCCCGGGCTGCGTGCCCCGCGGGCAGAGGATGACGTTCGGGTTGCCGAAGTTCACGATGTACTCCGCGGCGGAGATGAACTCGTTGACCGGGCCGAGGTGCATCCCGCGCTTGAGCAGGACCGCGGTGTCGCGGCCGGCCACGGCCTGGCCGACCTGGCGGAGGAGCGAATAGTTCAGGGCGTTGCGCGCGCCGATCTGCAGCACGTGCACGCCGGCCTCGAGCGCGAGGCGCAGGTGGTTCTCGTCCATGACCTCGGTGACCACCGGCAGGCCGGTCTGGCGCGCGGCCTCCATCAGGATGCCGAGCGAGCGCACGTCGCCCTGGAACGCGTAGGGATTGGTGCGCGGCTTCCACACGCCGCCGCGCAGCGCCTGCGCCCCGGCGGCCTTCACCGCGTGGGCCGTCTCGATGAAATACTGCGGGTTGGCCGGGTCGATCGTGCACTGGCCGGCGATGAACAGCAGCTCCTCTCCCAGCGTCACGCCGCCGATCTTCAGCCGGTGGCTGGCGAGGTCGGACTTGATGTCCATCAGCTTGTGCGGCGACTGGATGGTGTCGACGCGGTCCACGTACGGCAGGCCCTCGAGCCGGCTGATCATCAGCTCGTCGCGCTCGTCGCCGACGATGGCGTAGATGGTGCGCACGGCGCCGACGATCGGCTGGATGCGGCAGCCGAACTCCGCCACGATGGCGGTGAGCTCGGCGACCTGCTCCGGCGGCAGGCGGTTGTTTTTGGGCAGGATCATGGCGGGGGGGTTGAAAACAAAGGAGCCGCCCGGGTGGGGCGGCTCCTGGGCTTAAATCTGGTTGGTCAGTTTATGCGTCGGTGCCGCCGCCCGGGTGCCGGGGGCTGAAAAAATAAAAGGCGGCGGCGAAGCGGGGCATCGGGCGCCATTGGTGACGACCCGGCGGGCGGCTGTCAATTCCGGAGCCGGTCTATGACCCGGGGCCGCCGGCCCGTGCCCGCCCGAGCCAGTCCGCCCACTCCGACCCTTGCCCGCACGCAAGCCGGGCCGCCGCCCGCGCCCCGAGTGCGCCGACCACGTTGCCCGTGCCCGAATAGGCGCCCGCCGCCCACACCTGGTCCCGCACCTGCTCCAGCACCGGCAGGCCGTCCGCGGTGTAGGCCACGGCGCCGGCCCAGCGGTGCGTGACCGGGGCGCGCACGCGCAGCTTTTCGCGCAGGAATTTCTCCAGCAACCTCTGGATGAATGCCGTGGGCGCCGCGGCCGTCGTCCACTCCGCCTCCAGCGCGTGGTCGCGAAAACCGCCCAGCGCCACCGTGCCGTCCGGCAGCTGCTGCCAGTATTCATAGCCATGGCGCCAGTAGCACGGCCGGGAAAAATGCACCTCGGGCGCGGGCGCCGTCGCCAGCATCTGCAGCCGCGCCGTGCGCACCCGCGGGGCCAGCTCGGGCAGGATCAGCTCCAGCCGGCCGTCGACCGCCACGATGACGGTGCCACACAGCACCGTGCCGCCGTCCGTGACGACCGCACCCGGCACCAGCCGCCGCACCGGGGAGTTTTCGTAGAGCGACACGCGGCGCTCCCGCAGCTGCCGCGCCCGCGCGCGGACGCGGCGCAACGGCTGCATGCACCCGTCCGCCGGCAGCAGGATCCCCTCGCCTTCCGGCCCCGCGTACGGCTCGGCGGCGAAGCCGTCCGCGCGGAGGGCCGCGAGCTGCCGCCCGCAGTCCGCCAGCTCCGCCGCATCGGCCGCCAGCCGCAGCGAGCCGGTCAGCCGGAGGTGATCGGGCTGGTCGCTCGCCTGCCGCCAGATTTCCGCCACCGTGAGCCGGTAAAGCGCCGCGGCCGTCGCGCGGCCGAATTGCGCGACCGTCTCGTGATAGGCCTTCGCCAGCCCCGCCAGCACGAAGCCGCCATTGCGCCCCGCCGCCCCGGCGCCGACAGACCGCGCCTCGACCCCGACCGCCGTCACGCCGAGCGCCTGCAATTCCTCCAGGGCCGCGAGCCCCGAGCCGCCCAGCCCGACCACGCAGACGTCGGCGCGTACCGTGCCCTCGAGCCGGGGCAGCGGCGGCCAGGCGGAGTCGTCCCAGACGGGCGCGTTCATCGGCTCAGGCCTTCGCCCCGAAGAATTCCCAGCAGAGCACGGCTGCGGCCGCGGACACGTTGAGCGACTCGACCGAGTCCGCGCCGGGGATCCGCACGAGCCGGTCGCACTGGGCGGCGACCTCGGGCGCGATGCCGTGCTCCTCGTTGCCGAGGACCAGCGCCGGCGGCCGCGGCAGGCCGCGCTCCCGCACCGCCGCCGGCGAAAGCTGGTTGCCCCGCAGGCTGGTGCCGATGAGGCAATGGCGCCGCTTCAGCTCGGCGCAGATGCCGGGCAGGGACGGCACCCGGTAGAAATCCACGAACTCCATCCCGCCTTCCGCCACGCGCCACGCCGCCTCGCCCGGCAGCGCCTGCGCGGGATGGTCGGGCACGATGATCGCCTTCACCCCGAAAAAAGCCGCGGTGCGCACGATGGCGCCGACGTTGTTGGCGTTGCTCACGCGGTCGAGCAGCAGCAGCGGGGCGCGTGTCCGGCCCCAGGTGTCGAGGACCTCGCGCGTGACCTTGTGCAGCGGCCGCTCGGCGATGACGGCGACGATCCCGCCATGCAGCTTGGTGCCCGCGATCTTCTCCAGCTCGGCGGCGTCCACCTGGCGGTAGACCTTCTTCAGCTGTGCGAGCCGCGCGCAAAACTCCCCGGCCCGCCGCCCGGTGGCGGCGTCGAAGAACAGCCGCCGCACCTCGTCCGGATGCCGGGTGAAGAGCATCGAGACGGCCTGCCAGCCGCAGACGTTCAGTTCCCGGGCCTTGGAATGAATGGGCGGCTTCATGCTTTGGTTTCGCCCACCACCGTGAACTCCTCGCGGTCGTGATACAAGTGGCGGATGCGGAAACTCGCCGCGTGGGTGACGAACGGCGAGTCCGCGGCGCGCAGCTCGCGCAGCAGCCCGACCGGGTCGACGTGGCCGAACTTCAGGTTGATGACAAAGTGCCGGCACCAGCCGCGGGCCAGCCAGGGGGCCACGATGTTCTGCAGCACATGGTGCGGCTCCTCGACGAGGTCGCAGAACAGCCAGTCGAAGACCTCGCCGGCGGCGGGGGCGAACTTGAAGGCGTCCTCGAGCCGGTGGGAGATCAACGGGTGGTTGAGCGCCCCGCCCTTGAGCGGGCCGTTGTCGAGCGCCACCACCCGTGCGCCGCGCTTCGCCGCGCTGTAGCTCCAGCCGCCGGGCGCGGCCCCGAGGTCGCAGACCGTCTCGTCCGGCTGCGGCTCGCGGCCGAGCACGACGCAGGCTTCCTCCATCTTCAGGTAGGAACGCGACGGCGCGGCGTCATCATCCGCCATCCGGCGCTGCCCGCCGCACACGGCGTCCCGGGCGGCGAAGATCCGGCCGAAGCCGGCGAAGAACACAAACAGCCCGCGCGCCGGGCCGGCGCCGCGCGGCAGCCCGGGCACGGCCAGCTTCGCCACCCGCGAGAGCTTCTTCTTCAAGAGCTCGGCGAAGGCCTTCTCCACCGCGCTGGCACGGCGACCGAGGCCGACGACCTCGGGCACCAGCTGGAACACGCACGGCCACGGCGCCTCGAGGCGCTCGCCGCGCAGGCTGGTGAGAAAATATCCGGCCAGCTGCTGCGCCAGGGCGTTGACCGACTCGCCCCGCAGCTCGCACGGCGCGAGCAGCACCAGGTGCGGGAAGGCGAGGTCCGGCGGATTCGCTTCATCCGCCACCCGCGCCCAGCCCGGGCCCTTCTCCGTCACCGGCAACCCGGCCTCGCCGAGCTCGCGCTCGAGGAAGGCCTCGTATCCGGACGTGCAGAGAAACAGCATCCCGCAGTCATACCGTCCCGGCCGCCGCCGCCGAGGCGAAAATCTCCGTGCGTTTTCCGCCGCGTTCCGTTCACTGGTCCTTCCCCATGCGCCAGCCCACCGCCGATCTTCGCATCCGCACCGCCCGTCCGCTCCTCTCCCCGGCGATCCTCGAGGAGGACCTGCCCCTGTCCGAGGCCGGCGCCGCCCTGGTGGACGCCACGCGGCTGGCCATCGGCGACATCCTGCACGGCCGCGACCGGCGCCTGCTCGCCATTGTTGGCCCCTGCTCGATCCACGACCCGGCGGCGGCGCTCGAGTACGCGCACCAGCTCCGGCCGGTGGCGGACCGCCTCGCGGGCGACCTGCTGGTCGTGATGCGCGTCTATTTCGAGAAGCCCCGCACGACCGTCGGGTGGAAGGGCCTGATCAACGATCCCCACCTCGACGGCAGCTTCCAGGTCAACACCGGCCTGCGCCTGGCCCGCCGGCTGATGCTCGACATCAACGCCGCCGGCCTGCCGGTGGGCACCGAATTCCTCGACACCACGCTCGGCCAGTATTACGCCGACCTCGTGTCCTGGGCGGCCATCGGCGCGCGCACGACCGAGAGCCAGATCCACCGCGAGCTCGCCTCCGGGCTGTCGATGCCGGTCGGCTTCAAGAACCGGACCGACGGCGACCTGCAGGTGGCGGTCGACGCCATCGTGTCGGCACGGCATCCGCATTGCTTCCCTTCGCTGACGCGCGAGGGCGCGCCCGCCGTGCTCGCGACCACGGGCAACCCCGAGGGCCACCTCGTGCTCCGCGGCGGCAGCCGCACCGGCCCGAATTTCGGCCGCGCTTCCGTCCACGCCGCCGCCGCCCTGCTCCGCCTATCCGGCTCGCTGCCTGTCGTGCTGGTGGACTGCAGCCACGGCAACAGCGGCAAAAAGCACTCGCAGCAGGCGGCGGTCGCCGCCGACCTGGCCGCCCAGGTGGCCGCCGGCGAGCCCGCCCTCATCGGCTTCATGCTCGAGAGCAACCTCGTCGGCGGCAGCCAGCCGCCCGGGCCGAAGGCGCAGCTGGCCTACGGCCAGAGCATCACCGACGCGTGCCTGTCCTTCGCCGAGACCGTGCCCGTGCTGGAGCAGCTCGCGCAGGCGGCCGCCGCCCGGCGGTCGCGGCCGGCCTGAGCCTTTTCCCGCGTGCGCGTCCTCATCGCCTTCGACAAGTTCAAGGACGCCCTCACCGCCCGGCAGGCCGGCGAAGCCGCGGCCGCCGCGGTGCGTGCCCGGCATCCCGACTGGGAACTGGACCTCTGCCCGCTCACCGACGGCGGCGAGGGATTCTGTGCAACCCTCACCGCTACGGCGCAGGGGCGGTTGCAGCCGGTGGAGGTCATCGGGCCGCGCGGCGCCCGCACCATCGCCCCGGTGGGGTTGGTGGACTGGGCAATAATCCCGCCGGCGGCGCGCCATCAGCTGGACCCGGCCCGGACCGGCGGCCGTCTCGCCGTCGTCGACCTGCCCTCCGCCAGCGGCCTCGCGCTGCTCGCCCCGGGGCAGCGCGACCCCTGGCGCACGACCACCTTCGGCACCGGCGAGCTGCTGCGTCATGCCGCCGACACGCACGTCGGCGCCATCTTGCTCGGGATCGGCGGCAGCGCCACGAACGACCTCGGGCTCGGCGCGCTCGCGGCGCTCGGCTGCCGGTTTTTCAGCGCCAAGGGCGCACTCATCAGCCTGCCGGTGCCCTCCACGTGGGCCAGGATCACTCGCATCGAGGGCCGCGCCGCACTGCCGCCCGTGTTCATCGCCTGCGACGTGACCAACCCGCTGCTCGGGCCGCGCGGGGCCGCGGCGACCTACGGACCGCAAAAGGGACTCCGGCCGGAGGATCTGCCCCGGCTCGAGGCCCAGGCGGCCCGGATGGCCGCGCTCCTGTGTGACGCGTGCGGCCAGCCGCCCACGCTGGCCGAAAGCCCCGGCGCCGGCGCGGCTGGCGGCATCGGTTTCGGCCTGATGGTCGCGTGCGGCGCAAAACTGGTCCCGGGTTTCGACCTCGTCACCGCCTGGCTCGATCTGCCCGCGCGCCTGGCCGCCGCCGACCTGGTACTGACCGGCGAGGGCCGGTTCGACGCCACGTCCCTCGAGGGCAAGGGACCCGGCGGACTCGTCGCCGCGGCGCGGCGCCTGGGCAAGCCGGTGCACGTTTTCGCCGGCAGCCTCGGTCTGCCGGAGGACGACCACCTGCACGCCATCACGCCGGCGGGGTTGCCGCTGGCGGAGGCGCTGCCCCGCACGGCGGAGTTGCTCGCCGCCGCCGTGGCCCGGGTGCGGTGAGCGCCGCGGCGCGCCGATTGTCCTCGCCAACCTGTCCGGCCATTTTCAGAAATCACGGCACATGTCCTGCCGGTCACTCGTGAAAATTTCCCTCGGAGCCCTCGCCGCCGGTGTCCTCGCCCTGGGGCTGGGCTGCGCGAGCAAGCCGGTCGCGGCGGCGGAGAAACCGCCCGCCGCCCTGCCCGCCCCCGCGGCCCCCGCGCCGCCGCCGCCGGTGGCGGAGAAACTCCCGCGGGTGATGCTCGGGATCGACGTGCTGGAGGCGGACCATTTCGCCGCCGTCGCCGGGAAGAGGATCGGCTTGCTGACCCACCCGGCCGGGGTGAACCGCCGCGGCGAGAGCACGGTCGACGTGCTGCGCCGCGCGCCCGGCGTCCGGCTGGTCGCGCTCTTCGGCCCCGAGCACGGCTTCGACGGCCAGGAGAAGGCGGGCGAACATGTCGCCGACACCGTCGACCCGCGCACCGGGCTGCCGGTCTATTCGCTGTACGGCAAGCACACCCGGCCCACCCCGGCCGAGCTCAAGGGCCTCGACGCCCTCGTGATCGACCTGCAGGACATCGGCGTGCGCTCCTATACGTTCAACGTGGTCATGCGCTATGCAATGGAGGCGTGCTTCGAGAACGGCGTGGAGGTCATCGTGCTCGACCGTCCCAACCCGCTCGGCGGCCTGAAGGTGGACGGGCCGCCGCTGGACCCCGAGAACATGAGCGGCGTCGGGGCCTACCCGCGCATGCCGTACGTGCACGGCCTGACCATCGGGGAGATCGCCCGGATGGCCAAGGGCGGTTCCCGCGCCATCTCCGGGCTGACGATCGCCGAGAAATTCCGCGGGCAGGGCCGGCTCACCGTCATCCCCATGCGCGGGTGGACACGGAGCATGCGCTGGCCGGAGACGGAGCTGAAGTGGGTGGCCACCTCGCCGAACATCCCCAGCTTCGAGGCCGTCGTCGGCTACGCCATGGTCGGGCTCGGCACGCAGAACAGCGGCTGGACCTGGGGCATCGGGAAGGATTTCCCTTTCCGCGGCATCGGCTACCCCAAGAAGACGCCGGACGAGATCATCGCCGCGCTGGAGGCCTGCAAGATCCCCGGCATCCGGCTGGTCAAGCAGCCGGGCCTCGGCCGCGACGGAAAGCTCATCACGGGCGTCTACGTCGAGGTGACCGACTGGGACGCGTGGCATCCGACCGAGCTGTCCTTCTACATGCACCGGCAGGCCGCGAAGTGGTCGCGGCTCAACCCGTTCGCGACGCTGACGACGGACGAGGCCCGCAGCTTCAGGATCCATGTCGGCTCGACCGCGTGGTTCGGCGCCCTCAGCCGCGAGGGCGGCCGGGTCAACGTGGCCTCCTTCCTCCAGAACTGGACGGCGCGGGACGCGATCTACCTCGAGGACACCCGGAAATACTGGCTGTACCCGTGACGCGGCCGCCGCCGCGACCACGCGCCGGGGGCGCAGCCCGGCCCGACCGTGGATGTCAACTAACAGTATACTAAGGTCGCGGGGGCCTTTAGTATATTATTGGTTGACATCCGGACCGGCGCCGGCCCGGGGCTTACTTGGCGCCGGCCGCGCCGGCGGTGTTCTTCGCCACCCACGCGTTGTACTCGGCGCGGGGCATGAACCGGAGCGAGGCGGAGTTGATGCAGTAACGCAGGCCGCTCGGGGCCGGGCCGTCGTCGAAGACGTGGCCGAGATGGCCGCCGTCCACGTTGCAGTGCACCTCGGTGCGGGTCATGCCGAAGCTGCTGTCCGTGGTCTCGCCGACCAGGGCCTGCTCGACCGGCCGGGTGAAGCTCGGCCAGCCCGTGCCGCTGTCGAACTTGTCGCGGCTGTCGAACAGCGGCGTGTCGCTGCAGACGGAGAAATACACGCCGTCCGCGTGGTTGTCCCAGTATTCGTTCCGGAAGGCCGGCTCGGTGCCTTGCTGGCGGGCGACCCGGTACTGCTCCGGGGTGAGCCGCGCCCGCCATTCGGCGTCGGAGAGCTGCACCCGGGCCTTGCTCATGTCGATGACGACGTTTGAGGGCAGGCCGCAGGCGGAGATCTCGCCGGGCTTGCACTGGAGGGCATCCTTGGCGGGCAGGGTCTTGGCGGATTTCATGGTGGTGTCGGTGGCGCACAGCCCGGCGGGGGCCAGGAGGGCCGCGGCGAGCAGGACGAGGGGAAACGGAAGCCTTTTCATCATGGCAGCAAGGTGGAATGTGATCCGGGTGGGAAACCGGCGGGGATGCCGGTCACCGGCCGTAAGAGCCGCCGGGGCCGGCTTTATTCCGTCCGGACCCGCACCGTGCCGTCGTGAAACTCGTTCACCAGCGCCTGCCCCGGCTGGAGGCCGCGGGCCCGCGCGACCGGACGGCCGGCGGCGTCACGCACGATGGCGTAGCCGCGCCTGAGCACGGAGGCCGGGCTGGCCGAATCCAGCCGCTTCCACAGCGCGAGCAGGCGGTGCGACTCCGACCGCACGCGCAGCTCCGGCGAGGCCGCGGCCAGCCGCGCCCCGTAGCCGGCCAGCGCGGTCCGCCGAAGCTGGACCGCACCGCGGAGGGCGGAGCCCAGCCGGTTGCCAAGATCATCCAGCCGCAGATGGCTCTGCTCGATCGCCGCCGTGGGTGCGAGCAGCCGGAGCCGGCTGCGGGCGTGGTCGAGCTTCCCGGCCGCCTGCACCACCGCGGCCGCGACGGCCGCCGCCATGTGGTCGCCGCCGCGTTCGAGCCGCTCGACGCAGTCCAGGTAGCGGCTGGTGATGAGCTCGGCCGCCCCGCTCGGGGTCTCGGCCCGCACATCGGCGGCAAAGTCGCACAGCGTGTAGTCGATCTCGTGCCCGACGGCGGAGATCACGGGGACGGGGCACGCCGCCACGGCGCGCACCAGGAGTTCCTCGTTGAACGCCCACAGGTCCTCGATGCTGCCGCCGCCGCGGCCGAGGACGAGCAGGTCGAAGATCCCCAGGGCCGCCGCGGTCTGCAGCGCCGCGACCAGCTCGGCCGCGGCGCCCTCGCCCTGCACCCGGGCCGGGAGCACCACGAGCCGGCCGGTCCAGCCGCGGCGGGTCAGGATGCGGATGAAGTCCTGGACCGCCGCGCCGGTCGGCGAGGTGATGAGGCCGACCGTGCGCGGCAGCAATGGCAGCGGCTGCTTGCGCGCGGCGTCGAACAGGCCCTCGGCCGCGAGCTTTTGCTTCAGCTGTTCCAGCTGCTGCTGGAGCCGGCCGGCACCCTGCTCGATCAGGGCGCGGACGACGAGCTGGTACTGCCCGCGCTGCTCGTAGACGCTGACGTCGCCGTAGGCCAGCACCTGCAGGCCGTCGTGCAGCGGCACGGTCTGCCGGGCGGCGTCGCCGCGGAAAAGCACGCAACCCAGCTGCGCGCCCGCGTCCTTGAGGGAGAAATAGACGTGGCCGCTCGCCTGCGCGCGCAGGTTGGAGACCTCGCCCCGCACCCAGCCCGGCCGGAGGCCGCCCTCCAGCAGCTGCTTCACCTCGCGGGTGAACTCGGTGACGCTCCGCACCCGGCCCGCGTCGGCGAGGCCGGGCTCAGGTTCTTTTTTTGCCATAATGACGCCGGATAAAATGGATGATGAGCGACACCGACGCGATGGCGCCCAAGCCCAGCATGGCGACCAGCGCCTTGCCGTGCAAAATCGCATCGCCGAAAATAACGCACCCCACGGCCAAGGGCATGACCACCACCCACGAGATCCACAGATAGGTGAAAAAGCGGACGCGGGCGAGCCCCAGCAGATAGCTTTGCACGGTAAACGGCGGACCCGGAGTGAGGCGCACGATCAGGGTCAGCTCGCTGTGGTCGGCCTCATCCAGCTCCGGCACCTTGTATTTGGTGCGGGCGATCAGCTGTTCCAGCGTGGGACGCAGGACGAAGGCGGCGAGCCAGTAGGTCAGGGTCAGGTTCAGCGCCAGCGCGAGTCCGCAGCACGCCAGCACCAGCGGCAGGCCCAGCCGGGCGGCAAACACCGTACCGGCCGTGAGAGTGAACAGGCTCAGCGGGCAACCCACCGCCGGTAGCACCGCCATCGCGGAGAAGAAAACCAGCGGCCCGGCGTCGCGCATCAGGTCCACCGCCGCTTCGATTGACTGCCACACGCTATAGTCATGAAGCTTCAACCACCAGAGGCCGGCGCCGGCCAGGACCAGCAGCACGGCGGCCAATGCGGCCAGTTTCAGCGGGGACAGGCGGTTTTCCACCCGCCCACCATGCCGCGCCGGCTTTGGCGCCGTCAAGGGCGGAGGCACCGTTGCCCCGGGGAAATGAAGCTCGCGCCCGCACCCGGCCGGGACTGCAATCAGGCCGTCGCGCATGCTGCCTCACCGTCCCTCGCCCGCCGTCCTGCCGCTTCGCCTGCTCAGCGGCGCCGGCCTGCTCGCCCTGGCGGTCATCACCCTCGCTGACCGCGGGGCCTCGCGGATGTATGCCGCGCCGTGGAGCTGGCTCTACTGGTGCGCGGTGCTCGCGCCGGTCCTGATGCTGGGACTGCGCACGGTCGTCCCGGCGCCGCCGCTGCGGCTGCCCGCCCGGCCTTGGGTGTGGCTGCTCGCGGCGGCGTGGTCCGTCCTGCTGGCCGCCGCGCTCGCCAGTCCCTACCGGGCCATCTGCCTGCGGTGGTCGGCGCTGCCGCTGTCCGGGCTCGCGACCTTTTTGCTCATGCATGACTGGCTGCAGGCCGCGCCCGCCAATCGCGAGCGCGGCGCCCGCTTTGCGGCCGTGGCCGCCGGGACGCTGATGCTGGCCAGCACCGGCTACTGGCTCGCCGACATGGCCGGGCTGACGCGGGCGGAAATTTTCTCGTCCACCCTGTTTGAACTGCGCAACCCGCATCCGCTGGGCCACTCCAACTACACCGCCGGACTCGCGCTGCTGGCGCTGCCCTGGCTGGTGGCGGGGGCATTCCGCGGTCGCGGATTTTTCCGCTTCGCCGCGCGGGCCGGGACCGGGCTCGCCCTGCTGGTGCTTTTCACCAGCGGCAGCCGCGGCGGCCTGATCGGCCTCGTTGCGCTCGGGGTGACGGCGCTGGGCGGGGCTCGGCTCGGCTGGAAACGTTTCGCCGGGCTGGCCGCCCTGGCGCTGCTCGCCGCCGGAGTCCTCGCCTTCGCCAATCTCCGCATCCGGGCCATGCTCGGGCCGGCCGATCCCGCGGCGGCGCCCAATCTCAGCACGGTGCAGCGCCAGGCCATGCTCAAGGCCGGATGGCACCTGGGCCTCGACCGGCCGCTGCTGGGCTGGGGCCTGAACACCACGCCGCTGGCTTATCCCCGCTATCGGGCGACCCTCGACGGCGGCGCGGAAGACGTCCTGCAACTGCACAGCACGCTCCTCGAAATCTGGGCCGGGCTTGGCACGGCCGGCCTGCTGCTGGCCGGCGGCTTTGTTTGTTTGTGCGCCCGCGGCCGGGCGCGGTCGCCGCTGGCGGCGGCGACCCTGGCGGGCTACGGCGTGTTTGCGCTCACGGATTACCAGCTCGACGTCCCGGTGTTTGTCTTCGCCTGCGCCGCCTTGGCGGCGCGGCTGGCGGATTCCGCCCCGGCCCCGGCCACCGGGCGCGGACGCCTGGGCCTGGGCCTGTCCGCCCTCGTGGCGGCGGGTGTGATTGCCGCGCTGGGCGCCCGCGACCGCACCCCGTACCTCAACACCGAAGCCCTGGCGCTGGCCCGCGATCCCGCGCAGCACGACCGGGCCGTGGCCCTGCTCAACGAGTCACTCTTGCTCAACCCCGACCAGGAAATGGCCCACTTCAACCTCGGCTGGCTGCTGCTGGTGACCGCACCCGCCGACGCGGAACGCCATTTCCGCGCGGCCGCCCAGCTCGTGCCCGACAAGGGCGGCGTCTATTTCGGCCTCGGCGTCGCCCGGCTGAACCAGGGACAGCCGGACGGCGCCGCCCGCGCGTTTGCCCTCGAATGCCTGAACGATCCGCGCTTCCTCGCCTCGCCCTGGTGGACGGTGCCGGCGATCGCCGCGCAACGGGCGGCGACCCGGTCGGACTTCATCCAGCTCGCCGGTGAGGCCGGCGCCATGCTGCCCCCGGGCACCTGGGCGGCCGGACAGGACCGGCTCCTGCTCGGTCTCGCCCCGCGGCTCGGCGAGGTCTCGGCCGGACGGGAAAAAAATTACCGCCGGGAGCGCCTCGGCTATCCCGTGCTGACGCGCAACCTCGACCTGGCCCCGCCGGTCGACCTCTTTGACGTGCGCGAGGATCCCCGCTTTGCGGCCAGCGTGCCCTTCGCCCTGCCGCCCAAGGGCTGGCTGCCATCCCCGCTCCTGCTCAAGCTGCTCGACGCTGGGGGCCGGTCCGGCCAACAATAGCCCATGCCCGCCGCCACGACCAACCCCCTGCGCGAGACCACGCTGCCCGCGGTCCTGCTCATCGGCGACACGCTGGTGGCCTTCGGCGGGCTCGCCCTCGGCTACTGGCTGCGGTACCGCTCGGCCCTCGGCGCGCTCGGCCTCGACGTGCCGGACGCACGCTTCGGCAACTACCTGCCGCTGCTGCTGGTGGGCGTGGTGTTCCTGGTCGGCGCGTTCGCCCAGCAGGGACTCTACGACGGCCGGATGCTGCTGCGGAAGCAACACAGCCTGAATCTCCTCGCGCGCGGCACCGTGTTCTGGGTCGCGGTCTACCTGGCGTTTTCCCTCGTGATCAAGTTCGACCCGCCGATCTCCCGGCTCTTCGTCGTGATCGCCGGCGTCGTCACCCTCCTGCTGCTGGGCTTTTGGCGGGAACTTTTCTACCGGGTGATCACGGGCACGGCCTTGCTGCCGCGCCTGCAGCAGCGCGTGGCCCTGCTCGGCTGGAACCCGGCCGCGCAGGGTCTCGTAAGGGAGGTGCAGAAAAGCCGCGCCCATCCCTACGCCATCGTGGGCAGCATCGACGACGGCACCCACCCGCCGATGAACCCGCTTCGCGGCCTCGGCGCGATCGACGCGCTGGGCACGATCCTGCGCGAGGAGGAAATCGACGTGCTCATCGCCTCCCACCTCGACATCCCGGCGGAAAAGCTGCGCGCCATCACCGCGGTGTGCGAGCAGGCCTACGTGGAATGGAAGATCGTGCCCGCCGCCTTCCCCATCTTCCTCACCGGCCTGCGGCTCCAGACCGTCGGCAGCATCCCCGTGATCGGCGTCGAGGACCTCGCCATCTCGCGCCTGTTCAACCGCGCGGCCAAGCGCCTGATCGACCTCGCGGGCGCGCTGGTCGGGCTGGCCGTGTCCGCGCCCGTGATCGCGGTCCTCGCCGCCTGGATCAAGGCCGAGTCGCCGGCCGGCCCCGTGTTTTTCCGCCAGGCGCGCATCGGCGCCGGGCACCACGAGTTCACCCTCTACAAGCTCCGCACCATGCGGCCCGATGCCGCCGCCAGCGACGACCTCAACCAGAGCACCCGGCCGGACGATCCCCGGCTGCTGCGGATCGGCGCCTTCCTGCGCCGCTGGAACCTCGACGAGCTCCCGCAATACTGGAACGTCCTGCGCGGGGACATGAGCCTCGTCGGCCCGCGGCCGGAACGGCCGCACCACGTCGCGCAGCTCTCGCAGGTGATCCCGCACTACCTGCCGCGCCATCTGGTGAACCCCGGCATGACCGGCTGGGCGCAGGTCAACGGGCTGCGCGGCGACACCGACCTCGCGGAGCGCATCCGCTACGACATCTTCTACATCGAGAACTGGTCGCTCTGGCTCGACTGCCAGATCCTGCTCCTGACCTTCATCCGCTGGAAGAATCCGGCCTGACCACCGAGTTTAGACCGGGCGCACGGCCCGATGCCCCCGCCACCCGGCCCGGAGCCGGGCCACGCGCTTCCAGAGGCCGAACAGCACGCGCCATTTCAGGCGGGCGGCCGCCGTGGCGCCGAAATGCTTGAGGTAGACGTCACGGTTGGCGTCGAAGATCGCGGCCGACATCCGGTCGAAATCCCGGGCCACGCTCAGGCCCTTCAGGTGGGTGAGCCGCACGCGGCCGTCGTAGACAATCAGGTAGCCTGCGCGGGCGATCCGGATGCACAGGTCGAGATCGTCGCCATACATGAAGAAATTCTCGTCGAACACCGCCCCGACCGGCGCGGCAACGGCATCGTACACGGCCCGGCGCCCGAGCATGAAGGCGCCGTTGATCGCACCGACCGCATACGTCCCATCCGCCGGCCGGTGCGTGAGGTTGTAGCCGGCGAACAGCGGCGTGCGCGGGAAGGCCGCGGCAAGCCCGCTCGCCCGGCAGAATCCGTCCCACAGCGTCGGGATGGTGCGCCGGCAGGCCAGGTCCATCGTGCCGTCCGCCAGCTCGAGCCGCGGCGAGACCAACCCCAGGTCCGGCTCAGCCAGCGCGCGCGCCACGCAGTGCTCCAGCGCGGCGGCGTTGCTGACCGTGTCCGGATTGAGAAACAGCACGCACTCGCCCGTCGTCGCGCGGTAGCCGAGATTGTTGGCCCGGCCGAAGCCAAGATTGGTCCCCGGCTCGATGAGCCGCACCGCCGGGAATGCGCGGGCGATCCATGCCGCGACGCCGTCCCCCGGTGAATTGTTGACGACGCAGACCTCGACCGGCTGGTCCAGCAGCAAGGCCGGCAGTGAACCGAGGCACGCCGGCAGCTCGTCGCGCGAATGGTACGCGACGATGACCACCGAGAGCAAGGGCGGGGCCGGGTCCACGGGTCAGAGATTGAAGCAGGACGCCGCCAGCCATTTCAACACCGAGGCCGGGAGGCGGCCCCGCGCATGGGTGGCGTGCAACCGGACCTCGTTGCGGGCCGACAACATCCGCAGCACCCGCGGCATGCTCCGGCGGGTGGTCTGCCAGCCCCGGCCATGCCATGCCTCCGCGCCGTGCCACAAGCCGAGCTGCCAGCCGGCCCGGCGCAGCCGGTACGACAGTTCGACGTCCTCCTTGTAGGCAAAGTAACGCTCGTCAAACACCCCGCCCGCCGGCCGCAGGCAGGACCGCAGGGCGGCGACGCGGCACGCCAGGAAGGCGCCGCACAACGCGGGCACGTTTTCGAGGACATCGGCTGCCGGGGGCGATGTTTCGCGCCGGTCCTGCCAGCCGCCGCTCCACCGCGGAAACACCCCGGTGCTGTCCAGCCGGCCGGTCGGCCGGGACGTGGCGAAATCATAGCCCGCCAGCCGCGGGCTGATGGCTCCGAAGCGGGCGGCCCGCGTTTCGCCGAACAATCCGCGCATGCCCGCGAGCAGGCCGGGCTCCAGCAGCACATCCGGGTTGAGAAACAGGACGAGGCCGGCCGTCGGGGCCAGCCGCCGCCACCCGAGGTTGTTGCCACCCGTGAAGCCGAGATTGGCCTCGAGGATGATTTCCAGGCCGGGCGCCCCCGCCCAGTCCGCGCGGCTCCAGCTCGTGTCATCCGAGCCGCAGTCGACGACGACAATGCGTTCCGGCCGCCCGGCCTGGTCCAGCAGGGACCGCACGGTCCGGCCCAGGGTCTCCCCGTGGTTGTGCGCCACGATCACGGCGGCCAGCGGCTCGTTCATCATGACAGGTTCTCCTCCGCGGCGAGCCGGTACAATGCGGACGAGCGCAGGCAGCCCGTCAGCCGCCAACGCCGCCCCAGGTCCGGCAGGTGGCGCAGCCGGAATTGCGCCCGCACCAGGGCCCCGCGCCCGGCCGGCGCCGCGCGGAAATGCCGCGCCGCGCTCGCGCGGATTTCCGCCGCCACCGCAGCCGCATCGCCCGACAGCTGGCCCGGCCGCAGCCGGTACCGCGCAACCGCCTGCGGGACCGGGCGGAATTTCCAGCCGGCCGCCAGGCCCCGGGCCCAGTAGTCAAAGTCCGCCGCCAACCGGTACCGCTCGTCAAACCAACCGAGCTTTTCCGCCGCCGCGCGCCGTACCAGGGTGCCATGTTGTGTCAGCGCCGGCACTCCGGCGGCGAACAGTGCGCCCAATCGCTCAGGCTTGCTCTCCACCGGCAGCGGCCCGAGATCGGCGCCATTGCCCGAAAAATAGTCCACCTGGCCGTAAACCGCATCGCCAGCCGTCGCGGCGAGCAGTCCGGCCGCGGCGCGCACTCCCGCGGGCAGCAGAACATCATCGTCATTGATCCACGTGAACGCATCCCATTCCCCCCCCACCTGCAGCCCGCGGTTCAGGGCCGCGTAGACTCCGGCCTCGGCGTCGGCGACGATCTCGGCCGACGGGGCCAGCCGGCGCAATTCATCCGCCACACTAGGCGGACAGAGCAGCACATGGCGCGCCTGCGCACCGAGCCCGGCGACCGAACGCAGCGTCTCCCCCAGGTAGGGGCTCGTACCCAGGGTCGGCGTCAGCACCAGCAGTTTCATGACCAGTTCCCCTCGGCTCGCGGAAGAATTGCCCGCCCATGTCTCATGGCCGACACGCGTCACCGCCAAAGAAGGCGGCGCTTCGCCAATTCGGAAAACAACCGGTGCAAGCCGCTGGCGTAGGCCTCCATGGTGCAGGTGGCGACTGCCGCTTTCGCCCGATCGGCCAGCCCCGCCCGGAGCCCGGGATCGGACAACACCCGGAACATGGCCGCGGCCCAGGCCTCAGCGTCAAGCGGCGGCACATAAAGGGCGCCCTCGCGCAATTGTTCCCGATGGCCGGGACTGTCGCTGAGGATGGCCGGGCAGCCGAGCACCGCCGCCTCCTGCGGCGGCAGGTTGTTGGGCCCCAGGAGCGACGGAAAGACGAGCCCCGCCGCCTTTTCGTAGAGGGCCTTCAACTCGCCCCGCGGGACAAACCCGCCGAAGCGCACCCGGCCGGCAAGGCCGAGTTCCGCCGCTGTCGCCTTCAGGTAGGCGGCATTGCCCTTGTCAGAACCGACAAAAACCAGGTCGATCTCCACCCCGCGTCGCGCGAGCAGGGCCAACGCCTGCAGCAGGGTGTGGTGGTTCTTGTGCGGCCACAACTGGGCGGGATAAAGGAAGAACGGCGTGGCCGGCAGCCACGCGGGCGCCACCGCGGTCACGCTGGAGAAATCCGGATTGGGAAAGGGCAACGCCACCACCCGCTTCCGATCCACGCCGTACAGTCCGCAGGCCTCGGCCGCACCTGCCTCGTTGCCCACCACCACATAACTGGCCTGCGTCAGCATCCGCCGGGCCATGGCCTCGCGCTGGTCCCAGGGGTCGCGGGCGGATCGCACCTCCGGGAATTCCGGAATGGTGCGGTGCCCGAGGTCCCACAGCGTGAAGACAAAAGGGATGTCGATGCGGGCGTAGGCCGGCGCGGCAAAATACGCGAGGTCGAGCCGCCATTCGCGGCAGACGGGCCGGAGGTCCACCAGCGGGATTTCGGTGCCGAGGCACCGGAGCAATTTCAACCAGAAGAAACGGATCGGGCGCCGCCGGTGTGACCACGCGTTCCAGGGCATCGGAACGAACTCCACCCCACCGTCGGCCGCCGCGGCGGGAAATTTCTCCGCGATCATCTGCCGCAACGTGTCCGCCCCACCCTCGGTAGGGGCGGTGTCTCGGCCAAAGATGCCTAGGCGAAGTTTGCGCATGAGTGCCGGGCTAGAGGGCGCGCGCCAAGATGAAGCCATACCAGGCGCGGGCGTCGAGCTTCGCTTCCGTCAGCCCGGCCTGGGTGCGCTCGATGGCAAACCTGGCCTGCCGCAACATGTCCTCCAACTCGGGGAGGAAGAAGTAGCGCAGACGGTGCACCTCACGGAGGCAGTGGGTCTCGCCGCCCGCCACATTCTCGATGCGGACATCATAGCTCACGTCGATGCGATGCTCCGCCGCATGGTGGGTGGGCTCGGAAACCCGGAAGACCCGCAGCCCCTGGTCCACCACCTGGCGCTCCCGCCGGGTCGGTGGATCGGCCAGCACGCCCGGGCCGTGCCAGAAATCGAAGGCCAGCCGGCCGCCGGCCACGAGGTGCCGCCGAACGTTGGCCAGCATCGCCGGCAGGTCGGCCGGTCCGGTCTGGTAGGAGGCAACATGGAACAACGACACCACGGCGGAGAATTTCCGGCCGAGGTCGAAATCAGTGGCTGACGCCGTGACATAGTCGATGCTCGCGGCGGCGGGCGTGCGCTCACGGGCCAGTGCAATCATGTCGGGCGAAAGGTCGACGCCCGTCACCTGCCAGCCAAGCTGGGCGAACTCCCGGGCATGCACCCCGGTGCCGCAGCCGATGTCCAATAGCGCCCCGGCCCGGCCCTCGGTTCCGCGTAACAGCCCGTCGATCCACCGCGCCTCGGTCCCATAGTCCTTGTCCCGATAGAGCAGGTCGTAATACCGGGCATACTGGGTGAAGGCCGTGGTCTTCATCGCAAGGCCTCCCGCAGCGCCGCGACCACTTGGGTGACGGTTTCTTCCTTCAGGTTAAGACCGCTCGGCAGATAAAAACCCAGCCGCGCGGCCCGTTCGGTGTGCGGGTAGGATTCGCCCCGGGCGATAGCGAGCTCCTGCAGAACCGGCTGCTGGTGCAGGCCCAGGAAAAACGGTCGCGTGCCCACGCCCTGCGCCTTCAGCCGCGCCATCACCGCGGCGGCGTCCAGCCCGAGCGCGGCATCGAGTTCCACGGCATACATCCAATAGACCGACCGGGCCCAGGGCTTGACCGGCATGAAGCGCACACCTGGGACCCCGGCCAGCCGGTGCCGGTAGCAGTCGGCCAACCGGAGCTTGATCGCGATGAACTCGTCCAGCCGCTCGACCTGGGCCAACCCGACCGCAGCCTGCAGGTTGGTCATCCGGAAATTGTAACCAAGCTCCGTATGCAGGAAGCGTTTTTCCGGCCGAAAGCACAGGTTGCGGTAAGACCGCGCCCGCTCCGCCAACCCGGGATCATCCGCCAGCACCATGCCACCCTCGCCGGTCGTGACGATCTTGTTGGCGTAGAAACTCGTCGCCGCCGCGTCGCCGATCGCACCGCATTTCAGCCAGCGTCCGCCGGCGCGCTGGCTTTGGTAGGCCGCCCCGTGCACCTCGGCCGCATCCTCGAGGATCTTGAACCCATGTTTCGCCCGCAGTTCCAGCAGCGGGTCCATGTCCACCGGATGCCCGTAGATGTGCACCGGCATGACCACCTTGGTCCGTGGCGTGATCTTCGCGGCGACCTGCGCGGGGTCCATACACCAGGTCTCGGGCTCGATGTCCACCAGCACGGGCCGCGCGCCCAGCCGCAACGCCGCCACCGCGCACGAGATAATGGTGAACGAAGGCATGATGACTTCGTCGCCGGGGCCGACGCCGAGCGCGTACAACCCGGCTTCGAGCGCCGCCGTTCCGTTGCACACCGCCACGCCGTGCTGGCGGCCCAGGTAGCCGGCAAAGGCCTGCTCGAACCGGGCCACGAAGGGCCCCTCCGAGGAGATCCAGCCCGTATCGATGCATTCGGCCAGGTATTTCTTCTCGTTGCCATCGAGGAGGGGTGCGTTGACCGGAATCATAGGATCCGTCCGGCCAGCCGGATCCCGGTTGGCGGCACGGCATCGAAGAGCGTCTTGTCCTGGTCGCCGGCATACGGGCCCTGCTTGACCTCAAACATCTCCACCGGTTCGAGCATCTCGAAGCCGTGCCCGCCGGCCACGAGCAGGACGACGTCGCCGGCACCCAGCAAGCGGCTCTCCTGATACACCCGGGCCTCGGTGTAGAAATCGACCCGCATCCGCCCCTTCCGCACGAACAGCACCTCGAGCGTGCGGGTGAGCTCCCGCTGCACCAGCTTGTGGGTGTGCGGCCGGATCGCCTTGCCCGCCGGATGCTGCATGTAGGCCAGCTGCTGGCTGAAGTCGTTAGGCGTGAAAAACGAGATCCCCGGCCGGTCGATCGAACCTCGCACGATCAGCGCGAGCGTCTGACCCCCGGCCGTCACGGTTTCCACAAAATCCATCGCCCACGTCTTAGCGCAACGGCCTGACCCAGCAAGAAGGAAGTCCGGCCTGCCGTCACTCTAGCCGGCGTTTTACGCGCTGCAGCAGGCGGCGCCACGGCCCGCCGGCTTCGGCGGCTGCCGCTGCGCGCCAAAGTCGGCGGCAATCCGGATTCTCGACGGGTTCCGGCCAGGCGGCGGGTATTTCCGCCCGCGCGGGCAGGGCGTCATGCGACCATCCCGCCGCAGCCGTCGCATTGGTCGCGGCGGCGTCGAAGCCCGCGTGGTCCACCAGAGATTCCCCGGGGCGCAGGCAAAGTCCGTCGTGCAGCAGGTGGTGATACAGCCAGCGCACCGCCCAAAGGTTCCGCCCAGCTTCCTGCCGGGCCATCGCCGGCAGATCGCAACCACAGGTTTCCGGATCGATGCCCCGGGCCTGCAACGCCGCCATTTTTTCCAACGCGTTTTGCGCGGGCATACCCGACCAGGCGCGCGCGTAACCGCCCCAGCTCCAGGACTCGGCCCGGGCATCGCAATACGGCCGGCCGGCGGCCGACACGGGCCGGACCCGCGGATGGCTCCAGCCGGAGACGCTGAAAATCCGCGGATCATGCTGAAAATGCCGCAGGGCGGCCGTCATCCAAGCGTAGGTGCCGGGGACGCAGACCAGGTCGTCTTCCCAGGCCACAAAGGCCTCATGCTGCGCCGCCACCTCGGTCACACCCTGCAGGATGTTTTTTCCCAGCCCGCAATTGGCCGGTCGCTCCGTCAGGCGCAACTCGCACCAGTCAACCCCACGCAGGGTGGCCCGGACCTCCGCGACCGCACCGGCGTCATCCGGGCCCTTCGCGCCATCCGCAAAGGCGTAGATCAACGGCACCTGTTCCCCGCGCAAGCAGTCCAGCAGCCGGGCCAGGTGCCGGGGACGCGCATAGGCGAACACGATCGCGGGAATGACGGGCGGCCTCGCGTTCATTTGACGGCCCGGCTGAAGACAGGATGTCGCGCCGCCCCGATCATCCCGTCGGGGATGATCTGGTCGAGGGCCAGGGTCTGTTGCGCGTGCAGCAACGGCCAGAGCGGCACCTGGCCGACGAACGCGGCCGTCGCGGAAAAGGTGCTCGGCGGCGTGAGCACCAGGTCGCATCGGGACAGCACCACCCATTTCTCAAACCAGTGGCCGCTGGTCCCGGGGTTGCCCGGGGCCTGATGCACGGGCAGGTCCTTGAACAACGCGGCATCCTGGCGGACTTCCGAGGCAACCACCACGGCGACCCGGCGCCCGGGGTGCAGGTCAAGCGCCTGCCGGATCCAGCGGGCATACTGCTCCGAGGAAAAATAGAACCGACCATCGTCCCACGCCCGGTAGTCGCTCTGCCGCACCAACACCCCGATCACCAGGATGTGCCGCGCCCGCAGGGCGGCGATGAATTCCCCCGCGGGCCGGGCGAAGCGTTCGGCCGCGTGAAACCGGCCGCGCACCGCGGCCTGGTGCTTCGCGAGCAGCTCCCATCCGGCGATCCGCCATCCGGCACAAACCGTCACCCGCTCCCGCTTCACCCGCGCGAGGAAGTCCATCCCCGCCAGGTCGATGGCCTCGGCGGCCCTGTCGTCGAGCGTCACGGCCTGCCAGCCCGGCCGAGTGCGGCCACCGGCCTGCACCGCGTGTTGGATCCGCCAATCGAGGCGCCGGGTGATCCATTCCGGCAGGCCGCGGCGCAAACGGATCAGCGGGTCGAGCCCGTGCGCCCTCCGGGGAAAAACGCAGGCCGGGTGCCCGCGCCATTCCGAAAAATATTCCGCGTGCGGCCAGAAGGCGAGATTGAGAATCTCGGCCTCACCCGGATGCTCCAACGCCCAGGCCATCCAATGCGCAAAGCGGAGCACCTGGTTGCCCAGCCGGCCGCCGCCCCGGGTGTAGATGACTTGATGCGGTGGGCGGGACATGGGCGGCGGGACGGCCTCAAGGCCGGCGCAAATGATAGAGCCCGGTGCCAAATCCTTGCCCCGGCGAGTAGGCCGGCGCATACGCCCGCCCATAGATGTACCGCTCCGCGGTCAGGGTCAGTCCGGGAAAAAGGCCGAGCAGGTAATCCCGCGTGAAGGCCCGGTGCGCATTGAAGTAGATCCGGCACTCCGCGTCGACCGGCACGCTGACATACAGGTCGCCACCCGGCGCCAGCACCCGGAGCAGTTCCGCCGCCGCTTTCTCCGAGCCTCGGGCGTCAACGGGGTCGCCGTAGCGGCCGAGACCGATATGCTCGATCACACAGAGGGAGGACAGGCTGGACACCGCCCGATCGGCGTACGGCAGCGCCAGGACCGAGCCGGCCCGAAAGGAGAACCGCTCCAGCTCGATCTCCACGGGACGGATGTCCACCAGCGTTACCGGCACAAACTGCGCCACCAGCGCCATCGACCTGGCCGAGGAGCCGACATCCACGTGGCTCACCGGGCGTTGTTCCGCAATCCGGCGTGCAAACCAGGCATCCTGCAGAAAATAGACCGGTTCCACCGGAGTCGTGGCGGTGCGGTCGGACAGGCAGGGCAGGACATCGCGGCCGCGCATATCAAAGGGCGTGCCGACGTTGAGCCGCCGGAAGCGGCGGTATTCACCGGCGAAAGCCGCGAGCCGGACCAGTCCGGCCAGCCAGCCGAACCCCAGCCCAAACTGATCGCGCAAGGTGTGCCAGCCGGCCCGCAGCAGGCACCAGGGCGTGCTGCGGGCGGGCGGGCGCTGGACCGGGTCGCGGGATGGGTCGGACATGGGTGATTAATAACGCGGCCGGGACCGCCACGGCAAGAACACCGCGGCGGCCATGAGCCGAAGGTTGAACCGGGCCAGCGGCTGGAAGCCTTCGAGGGCGAAGGTCGTCACACCAAAAGAGACCATGGAGGCAACGATGGCGCCGCGGACGCCGAGGACCGGCACCAGCCACAGGTTGAGCGCCACGTTCACCGCCGCCCCGACCACCGCGGTCAGCAGCCCGAAGCGGAATAAACCCTCGTTGGTAAGGAAAACACTGCGGGCGACGCCGAAGTTGGTGAAGAACAGCCGCAGGGCCAGCCACGGCAGCAGGGCGGCCGCCGGGAGGTATGACCGGCCCAGCAGAAACCCGGCCAGCCAGGGTCCGGCCAGCATCAAGGGCACCGCGGTCACCAGAAAAAGTCCGCCCATCAGCCGGTAGAGATTGAAAAGTCGCTTGTGGTAGAGCGGCGGGTTGTCGCGCTTCGCCCGAGTGATTTCCGGCGCGGCAACGGTATAGACCACCATCGGGAGGAAAGAAAAGGCCGTCACCAGGCGCATAGCCGCCGCATACTGCCCCAATTCGCTGCTACCGATCATCTGCCCGATGACCAGCTGGTCGAAATAGGCCTGCGCATAAACGGCCACGCCGGAAAGCGCCAGCGGCCAGCTTTCGTGCAGCAGGGTCCGCACGCACTCCCCCGCCACGCGGAAACGCCCGGGGCTCCAGCCGGATTTCGCGCCGGTCCACAGCCAGCCGGCGGCGCAAAGGGCGAGCTCGAACACCCCCGCTGCGGCCAGGAGGGGCAGCGAGGCCCCACCGAGAATGAGCCCCGCCTTGACGAGGTTCGCCAGCACGCATGCCGCGATGCGCACGTATGCCGAGATCCGGGACTCACCCTTCGCTTGGTAAAGCAGGTCGAACACATCGAGCGCCTGGAAAAGCAGCCCGAGCCCCACGATGACGACCAACAGGCGCATCGGCGCCGCCGGCATGGGCTGCAGCCAGGCCACGCCCACGCAGGCCAGAAACCCGACCCCGGCGCCCAGCGATTTCAAGAAAAAGGCCGCGCCCAGCCACTGGGCGGCCGCCAGCGGCGCCCGCACCAGTTCGCGCACGACCACCGCATTGAGACCAAGCGAGGTAAAGGCGCCGATCGTGCCGACCACCGCGGCCGCGTAGCTCAGCCAGCCATACTGCTCCGGCCCGAGGTAGCGCGCCATCCACACGCCGACCAGCAGGCCCGCCACCATCCGCACCACCTGGTCCACCAGGAGCCACGACACGTTGTCGATCGACCGCTGCAAGGTTTCCCGTCCCGCGAGCCGCCGGGTGAGGAAGGGCGGCAACCACGCGCTGATCTTCATGGCGCGGGCCGGACCTGACCCGGGAACGTTGGCGGGAGCGGTTGCAAAACGCGGGCAAGGTGGCCGACCCCGCTGCGGCAGTCAACGCTACCGCGAGATTCGGCTTCCGTTACCCGGTGCATAAACTAGCGTCAGCCTGCCGCCGCATGAAGCTCACCATCGTCATCCCCTGCTACAACGAGGCGAAAACCATCCGCGCCCTCGTCGACGCCGTGTGCGCCGCACCGGTGGCGGACCGGGAGATCATCGTGGTGGACGACTGCTCCTCCGACGGCACGCGGGATATCCTGCGGACGGAGATCGAGCCGCTGGTGGCCCGCGTGATCTACCACGCCGTCAACCAGGGCAAGGGCGCCGCGCTCCGCACCGGCTTTGCCGCGGCCACCGGCGACGCCGTGATCGTGCAGGACGCCGACCTGGAGTACGACCCGCAGGAATACCCCAAGCTGCTCAAGCCCATCGCCGACGGCAAGGCCGACGTCGTCTTCGGCTCGCGCTTCATGGGCGCCGACGCGCACCGCGTGGTCTATTTCTGGCACATGGTCGGCAACCGCTTCCTCACCCTGCTCTCGAACATGTTCACCGGGATCAACCTCACGGACATGGAGACCTGCTACAAGCTCTTCACCCGCGAGGTGCTCGCGAAGATCCGGATCGAAGAGAACCGCTTCGGCTTCGAGCCCGAGATCACCGCCAAGGTCGCCGCGCTCAAGGACTGCCGCATCTACGAGGTCGGCATCTCCTACTACGGCCGCACCTACGCCGAGGGCAAGAAGATCGGCTGGCGCGACGGCTTCCGCGCCCTCTACGCGATTGTGAAGTACAACCTGTTCGCCTGAACCCCGCTCACGGCGCACCCCCGTGACTGACCTCCTCCGGCCCCGCCGCCTGCTTGCCGCCCTCCTGCTGGTCTCCGCGATCCTGCGCGTGGCCCTGGCGCTGCAGGGCGGCCAGTTTTTCCTCGGCGACGAGGCCCGCTACACGCGCGGCGTGGCGATCTACCAGGCGCTGCGGACGGGCGATGCCGCCGGGCTGCGGGAGGAATTGAAATGGCCCGAGCATGCGGGCTTCAACTTCCTCAACACCGCCGTCGCCGCCCTGCAGCACGCACTGGCGCAGCTGACCGCCTCGGGCGACTGGAGCCAGCCGCAGAACATCTTTGCCAGTGCGCCGCTGGCCGCCGCCGTGCTCGGACTGTTCTCCGTGCTCAACATCTGGCTGGTGCACCGGCTCGCGCTCGCCGCCGGTGCCGGCGAGGCCGAGGCCCTCTGGGCGGCCCTGCTCATGGCGGCGTCCAACACGCTCTTCTATTACTCGCGCCATCTGCTCCCCTATGACAGCGCGCTCTCCGCCGCGCTCGGCGCGGTCTGGTTCGCCCTGCGGGGCGGCACCCGCGCGCGCGCGGCCGCGAGCGGCGCGCTGGCCGCGCTCGCCTACGGGCTCTACAACGGCTACTGGTTTCTCCCGCCGGTGATTTTCCTCGCGCTCCTGCTTTCGCGCCCGGACTGGACCGCCCGGCGCGCGGCCGGGCTCCGCTGGACCGGCGGTTTTCTCGGGCTGCTCGCCCTGCTGCTGCTGCCGGGCACCGTGGCCGGCGCGGCCTTCTACTGGCGCACCCTGTCCGCCTTCAGCGGCACCGTGCGGCAGGGATTGTTCGCCGAGGGCTGGTCGCTGCCTTGGAAGTTTTTCTGGCACGCGGAGGGCTGGCTCGGGCTCGCGGTGGCCGCGGGCGTCCTGTTCGCCGCCGTCCGCGCGTTCCAACCCGGGGCGGAATCCGCGCGGCTGCGGCTCTGGTTTTTGCTGCTGGCCGCCGCCTACCTGCTGCCGGTCGCGGCGTCCGTCGGGCTGAAGCTGTTCGTCGTGTATGCCCGGACCTGCCGGCCGCTGGTCCCGTTGCTCTGCCTGCCGGGCGCCTATGCGCTCCACACCCTCGCCGCCCGCCGGCCCCGGCTCACGCCGCTGCTGGCCGGCTTCGTCATCGCCGGTGCCGGGGTGATGTTCGTCCCTCATTTCAACCGGGTCTTCCCGCGCGACGTCGAATTCCAGGTCCTGGGGCAATACGGCCTGACCAAGCACTGGCTGACCTTCACCGGGTGCATCTACCAGCCCCTGGCTCTGCCCGTGAAGCGGCCCGACCTGGTGCTCGTGAACGCGCAGCGGCTTTACCCCTTGCGCGACTATCGGGGCTATCCGCCCGGCACGGTCCTGTTCTCGGTGGCGCATCCGCTGGCCTACCGGCCCTACCAATATGAGGCCCACACCCCGCGCGAGCGCGCGCTGCTGCGCGAGCACGAGCCCGACATCCGGCTGATCCGGCTCGCCGACCCGGCGGCGGTGCCCGACAACCCCCCCGCGGCGCTCAATTTCACCGCCAGCGACCGCGCGGACGGCTACGATCACCCCGGCGCCCCCTGAATTGACTGCTTTTTGATTTCGCCACCCCGCGCATCTTCGTCCTGAATCGCCCGGCACCATGAGCCTCCCCGCCGTCACGCTTGTCATCCCGATCTTCAACGAGGCGCCGGTGCTGCCCGAACTGCTCGCGCGCCTGACCGCGGTGTTCGACGGCCACCCGGCGGTCCGCTGGGGCGCCCTGCTGGTGGATGACGGCAGCCGCGACGGCTCGGCGGGGCTGATCCGGGCCCACGCCGCGCGCGACCCGCGTTTCACCCTGCTCGAGTTCAGCCGCAACTTCGGCTTCCAGGCCGCGCTCGCCGCCGGCCTCGCCCACGCCGCCGGCGACGCCATCGTCACCATGGACGCCGATCTGCAGGATCCGCCCGAGTGCATCCCGGAGCTGGTGGCCAAGTGGCAGGCGGGCGCCGAGGTGGTGCGCGCGGTGCGCCGCAGCCGGGCGGAGACCGGGGCGCGCCGCCTGGGCATGGATGTCTTCCATAATTTCTTCAGCCGCGTCTCGGACTTTCCCATCGAGGCCAACACCGGCACCTTCGGCCTGATGAGCCGGACAGCGGTGGACGCGCTCAACACCATGCCCGAGCGCCACCGCTTCTTCCCCGGCCTGCGCTCCTGGGTCGGGTTCGCCACCGCGGAGATCGGCTACGACCGGCAGGAACGGGCCGCCGGCCAGCCACAGCAGACGCTCCGGCGGCTCGTGCGCTACGCCTTCGACGGGGTCTTCAGCTTCTCCTACCTGCCGCTGCGGCTGCTGACGTACGCCGGGCTGCTCGTCGGCGCCGCCGGCTTCATCCTCGGCCTGTACTACATCGTCAAGCGCCTGGTCAACATCGAGACCGCGCCCACCGGCTTCACCACCCTGGCCGCGCTGGTCCTGTTCCTCGGGGGCGTCCAGCTCATCGGCATCGGCGTGCTGGGCGAATACCTGGCGCGGGTCTACGACGAGGTGAAGAAACGCCCGCTCTATGTGATCAAGCGCGGCCCGCCGGGCTGACGTCCGCCCATGCCGACGCGCCCGCCCCGTCCGACCGAGCTGCTGCTGGTGGCGCTCGCCCTCGCGCTTTACTGGCTGATGGCCGTCAGCGTCTCGCCGCGCATGGGCGTGACGGCCGACGAGGTCGTGCACCTGACCGGCGGCTATTCCTATTGGAAGTTCAACGACTACCGCCTGCACCCGGAAAACGGCACGCTGCCCATGCGGCTCGCCGCGCTGCCGCTGCTGGGCATGGACCTGAAGTTCCCGCCGCTCGACGACCCGGACTGGGTTGGTTCCAAGGTCAACCTGGTCGGCGAAAAATTCTTCCACCAGCTCGGCAACCCGCTCGCCGAAATGCTGCAGCGCGGCCGGGCCATGATCGCGCTGTTCGGCGTGCTGACCTGCTGGCTGATCTGGCGCTGGGCGCGGGGGCTGTTCGGCCGCACGGCCGGCGCGCTCGCGCTGGTGCTGGCGGTTTTCTGCCCGGCTCTGCTGGCCCACGGCGGGCTCATCACCTCCGACATGGCGTTCACGGCCTGCGCCCTGGCGGCGTTGTCCGCCGTCTGGCGGCTGCTGCACCGGGCCACGTGGGGCCGGCTGCTCGCCGCCACGGTGGCGTGCGGGGCCTGCTTCCTGTCGAAGATGTCCGGCGGCATCATCGTCCCGCTCATCGCCGCGCTGGCGCTGCTCCGCTGGCTGCGCCCCGTCCCCTATGTGCTGGCGTTCGGCGGCCGCGAACATTGGCTGCGCCGGCGGCCGGCTGTCATCGCGGCCACCCTCGGCCTGCTCCTGCTCACAGGCGCGGGCAGCCTGGTGCTGCTCTGGGGCAACTACTCGTTCCGCTTCGACGGCTTCAACCGGGCGCGCTCCGCCACCACCGGCTATTATTTTTCCTGGGACGTCGTCCTCGACCGCGCGCCTCTGCCGTGGCGGGACGCCAGCGCCCTCACGCGGTTCTCGCCGGCGCGCCGGCCCCTGCAGGAGGATGGCGCGATGGTGCGGCTGATCGACACCCTGCGCGAGCACGAGCTGCTGCCCGAGGCCTTTCTCTGGGGCTTTGCGCACACGTACAAATTCTCGAAGGAACGCCCCGCCTTTTTCTTCGGCGAATACCGCAAGACCGGCTGGCCGCTATTTTTCCCCGCCGCCTTTCTCCTGAAGACGCCGCTGCCCGCCCTGCTGCTGTTCGCGGCCGGCGTGATCGCCGCCATCCGGTCGCAGCGGCGCCGGGCCGGCCGGCAGTCGCGGTCGCTCGCCTACCGGGCGGCCCCGCTGATCCTGTTTTTCACCGTCTACTGGATCCTGGCCGTGACGATGTCACTCAACCTCGGCCACCGGCACATCCTGCCCGTCTATCCGATCTGCTACATCTTCGCCGGGGCCGCCGCGCTCTGGCTCGGCGGCCGGTCGGCGCGGCTGGTCGCCGTGGCGCTCGTGCTCGCGGTGGGGCTGCAGGTCGGCGATTCGCTGGCGGCCCGGCCGTTTTATCTCTCCTATTTCAATCAGTTGGCGGGCGGCCCGGAACGCGCGTATCACGATTTTGTCGAGAGCTCCCTCGATTGGGGCCAGGGTCTGCCCGACCTGGCCGGCTGGCTGGAGCGGTTGCGCGCCGGGGGTGATGCGTCGCCGGTCTACCTGACGTATTTCGGGGCCGACTCGCCCCGGGCGCGGCAGCTGCCCGTCATCCGTTTCGGTGACGAGATGAGCGACAGCGGCGAACGCAATTTTCCCGCGCAGGTGCGGGGCGGCTGGTTCGTCATCAGCGCGACGTATTACCAGCGCACCGCCCTGCCCATGCGCGGCACGTGGGCGGAGCCGCAGGAAAAGCTTTACCAGGACCTGCATCGCCGGCTGGCCGCCACCGGCGCGGCCGGCCTGGCATCCGATCCGGCGCAACGCGCGCAGATCCTGCAGCTGGCGATGGACTACGAGGTGATGCAATTCGCCCGGTTGTGCCACTATCTCGACCGCCGCGAGCCGCTCCGGCTGATCGGCGGTTCGCTGCTGCTCTTCCATCTCACCGACGCCGAGGTGCAGCAGGCGCTCTATGGCCCGCTTGCCGGCCCCTGAGGTCCCGGCCCTAAATTTTCATCCGGTCATCCGCGTGCCGCCCGTCCCGACATCCTCTGTTCCGCCGCGCCGCGACTGGCGCGATCTGCTGGCCGTCGCCCTGCTCGTGCTGTTCTGGGGGCTGGCGGTCTCGGCCTCGACCCGCTGGAGCCAGACCTCGGATGAGCTGCCCCACATCACCGCGGGCTACGCCTTCGACCGGTGGGGCGACTACCGGCTGCAGCCGGAAAACGGCATCCTGCCGCAGCGCCTTTTCGGCCTGTCCCCGCTGCTGCTGGGCGCGACTTTCCCGGAAGATGTGGACCACTGGCGGAAGTCCCAGGACTGGCAGCTCGGCTGGGATTTTTTCTACGGCCTGGACAATCCCACCGACCGGATCGTGTTCTGGGCTCGCGCGCTCAACGCCCTGTTCGGCGTGGCGCTGGGCGGCTTCATCTACGCCGTCGCCCGTCGCTGGCACGGGCCGGACGGGGGGCTGTTCGCACTCGGCTTCTATGTGCTGTGCCCCAATTTTCTCGCCCACAGCGCACTCGCCACATCCGACATGGCCGCGACGCTTTTCCTGACGCTGGCCCCGTGGCTTTTCTGGTGGCACCTGGCGCGGCGCGATCTGCGCTCGGGGCTGCTCGCCGGCCTGGGCAGCGGGCTGGCGCTGGCCGCCAAGTTCAACGGCCTGCTGCTGCTGCCCATCTACGCGGTGCTGGGCGTCGCCGATGCGCTGGGCCGCGGCGCCCCGGGGCGCCAGGCCGGCCGGCTCGGCCGCAATGTCCTCCTCGGCGCCGCGCAGGCGGCCGCGGCGGTGGTCGTCCTCTGGGCGTTTTTCAGTTTCCGCTACGGGATCGCCGCGCCGGGCCGGCCGCCGCTCGACGCCCTCACCCCGTCCTGGGCTGTCCTGCTGCAGGATCTCGGGCTGAAGGCGCAGCTCATCGGGCTGGCGCGCGCCGGGCACCTCCTCCCCGAGGCCTGGCTCTATGGTCTGTCCCATGTGCTGGCCGGCGCCACGGAGCGGCCGGCGTTCTTTGCCGGTGATTACCGTCTCGCGGGCTGGTGGCAGTTTTTCCCGGTGCTCTTCCTCGCCAAGACCCCGCTCGCCATGCTTGGGGCGCTGGCCGTGTCCGGCCTCGGGGCCCTGTCCGCCGGGCGCGCGACCGGCGGCCGGGATCGCTCGCGCTGGTTGCCGTCCGTCCCCCTGGCCGTAACCGCGCTCGTCGTGGCGTACACCGCCATCACCAGCCATCTCAACATCGGCCTCCGCCACATCCTCGCGGTGTATCCGGTGCTGTTCATCGCGCTCGGCGGCCTCGCCCGGCTGCCGGGGCGCTGGCGGGTGCTGCCCCTGCTGCTGCTCGCGGCGCAGGCGGCCGAGTCGTTCTCCATCCGGCCGCACTACCTGGCCTTTTTCAACCAGGCGGCGGGCGGGCCGGCCCGCGCCTACCGGCTGGCCGTGGACAGCTCGCTTGACTGGGGGCAGGACCTGCCGGCGTTGCACGACTGGCTGGACCAGAACCGCCGGCCCGGCGAACCGGTGTTCCTGTCCTATTTCGGCAGCGCGTGGCCGCCGCATTACGGCGTGCGCCCGACGCATTTCCTGCCCGCCCCGTACATTGCGCGCCCGCCCTTTGCGCCCTACGACTATGTGCCGGGGCTCTACTGCCTCAGCGCCACCCAGCTGGCGGGGGTGTATTCGGATTATCTCGGTCCCTGGCGGCCGGTCTGGGAGGCGCGCTATCGCGCGGTGCCGCGCGACACCGAGGAATTCGACCGGCTGCGCCTGGCCCGCCTTTGCCGGTACCTCCAGCGCCGCCCGCCGGACGCCGCGGCCGGATATTCGATCCTGGTCTACCGGCTCGACGCCGCCGAGCTCCGTGCCGCCCTCGAGGGACGGGTCAAAGGCTGGTAAACGCCCCGCCGGACCGCCATTCACACTCGACAGCCCGGGCCTCGCGCGGCGAGGCTCGGGGCCGATGAGCATCCCGCCCACCTCCGTGCGTATCGGCGTGATTGGTTTCGGCCAATGGGGCCCGAATCATGTGCGGAATTTCAGCCTGCTGGACGGCTGCGAGGTGGTCCGCATCTGCGACGCTTCCGACCAGCGCCTGCAGTCGGCGCAGAAATTCCTCCGCGGCGTCGCCGTCACCAAGAACGCCGCTGACATCACCGGGGCCGCGGACATCGACGCCGTCATCGTCGCCACCCCCACCAGCACCCACTTCGCGCTGGTCAAGGCTGCGCTGGAGGCCGGCAAGGACGTGCTGTGCGAGAAGCCCCTGGCGCAGACCTCCGCCCAGTGCCGCGAACTCGCGGACCTCGCCGCCAGGCACGGCCGCATCCTCATGGTCGGCCATGTCTTCCTGTACAACCCCGGCGTCCTCCACCTGAAGACCGACCTCGACCGCGGCGAACTCGGCCGCGTCTACTACATGGACGCCGTGCGCACCAACCTCGGGCCCGTCCGCAAGGACGTCGGCGCCATCTTCGACCTCGCGAGCCACGACATCTCCATCTTCAATTTCCTGCTCAACGCCCTGCCGGTCGAGGTCTCGGCCACCGGCAACAGTGTGCTCCAGGCCGGCATCGAGGACGTCGGCTTCCTCACCCTCTATTACCCGGGCAATGTTGTCTGCCATGCCCACGCCTCCTGGCTCAACCCGCGCAAGGTCCGCCTGCTCACGATCGTCGGCGACCACAAGATGGCGGTGTGGGACGACATGAACAACCTCGAGGCCGTCCGCTACTACGACAAGGGTGTCACCGCCGACCACTACACCTCCTTCGGCGAGTTCCACATGATCCTCCGCGACGGCCAGATCACGATCCCCAAGGTGAAGATGTTCGAGCCGCTGCAGAAACAGGACGCCGAGTTCATCGCCTGCCTGCGCGCCCGCATCCAGCCGGCGGCCGACGCCCGCTGCGGGCTGGCCGTGGTGCTGGTGATGGAGGCCGCGATGGAATCGTACCGGAACCACGGCCGGGCCGCCAAAGTGGCGCCGGTATGAGCGGGACCGCGCCGCTGTCGCTGTCCGTCGTCCTCCCGGCGTTCAACGAGGAGGTGCTGCTCGCCGGGACCGTGCGGAGCCTGGCCGGCACCCTCGCCGCGCTCGGCGTCAGCCACGAGATCATCCTGGTCGACGACGGCAGCCGCGACCGCACCGGCGCCATCGCCGACGAGCTCGCCCGCACGCTGCCCGCCCTCTCCGTCTGCCACCAGGAAAACCAGGGCCTGGGCGGCGCCCTGCGCACCGGCATCGCCCGCGCCCGCGGCCAATACGTGCTGACCTGGCCCGCCGACGTGCCGGTGGAGCGCGACGATCTCGCCCCGTTCGTCGACCGGCTCGGGGCCGCCGACGTGCTCGTGGGCGTGCGCTCCCGCCGGGCCGGCTACAATCCGCTCATGCAGCTGAACTCGTGGATCTACCCGCGGCTGGTCGCGCTGCTCTTCGGCCTGCGCCTGCGCGACGTGAACTGGATCCACCTTTACCGCACCGACTACATCCGGCGCGTCACCCTCACCCAGCGCGGCATCCCGATGCTGGTCGAGGCGCTCGTGCGCCTGCGCGACCTCGGCGCCACCTTCCTCGAGGTGCCCTCCGAGATGAAAGCCCGCACGGCCGGCGTCGCCTCCGCCTCGCGGCTGAGGATCATGGGGCGCACGCTACGCGGCCTGATCCAGTTCTGGTGGCAGTGGCGGCGCGACCGTCCCGCCCGCTGATTCCGCGCCGATGGACTCCCTCGCCCTCGACGTCACCGCCGCCCCGCCGCCGCCCGCCGCGCTCGCGCCGCTCGCGTGGCGCGCGCGGGTCGCCTGGCTGCGCCGGCACAGGCTGGCCGGCAGCACGCTCACCTTCGTCCCCTATGCGCCTGCCTTCGCCCAGCCGCTGCTTGAGCTGCGCAACCGCCCGCACAACCAGTTCAACCTCGCCCAGGACGCACCGCTCACACCCGAACAGCAGCGCGCCTGGAGCGAAGCCTACGCCGCGCGCGACAACGACCTCTGCTGGATCGTGCTGACCGCCGGCGGCGAGTTCGCCGGCGCCACCCGGCTCTACGACATCGACGGCGACGCCGGCCGCGCGGAAAAGGGCGGCCTGGTCCTGCGCGAGGAGCTCGCTCGCGGCACGCCGCTCGCGCTCGAGAGCGAGCTCATGCTCCTGCACCTCGCCTGCCGCTGGCTCGGCCTCGCACGAATCGTCACCTCGGTGCGGCCCGAGAACACCAAGATGTGCTCGATCAACGACCGCCTCGGTTTCCGCCCCGCGGGCGAGACCACCCTGCGCGGCCGGCGCTACCTGCGCGCGGAGCTGGCCGCCGCCGGGTTTGACCCCGCGCCCCTGCTCCCCATCCTCCGGCACTGGAAAACCCGCCATGCCCGCTGACCCCCTGCACACCGTCTTCGCCGCCAACCTCAACCTCCCGCTGGAGTCCATCACGGAGGAGCTGGCCTATCGCGGCGTGCCGCAGTGGGACTCCATCTCGCACATGGCGCTCGTCGCCGCCCTGGAGAACCGCTACCAGGTGATGCTGGAAACCCAGGATGTGCTGGGTCTCAGCAGCGTCGCCTCGGCCCGCGCCATCCTGAGGAAATACGGCGTCACCCCGTGAACCCCGGCCCCCCAGTCGCCCTCGTCACCGGCGCCTCCGGCGGCATCGGCCGGGCCGCGGCCGTGGCCCTGGCCCGCGACGGCGTCCTCGTCATCGCGACCGGCCGCGACCCCGCGCGGCTCGCCGGGACCCAGGCGGCGCTGGCCGCCGCTTCGCCGGCCGCCCACCGCACCGTGGCCCTTGATGCCACCGACGCCGCGGCGGTCACCGCCCTGTTCCGCGGGATCCAGCGCGACCCGGGCGGGCTCGACATCCTGGTCAACGCCGCCGGCGTGCTCGAGCCGCGCCTGCTCGGAATGATGGATGTCGCGTCGATTCGCCGGCAGCTGGACGTCAACCTCACCGCCGCCCTGCAGCACATGCAGCTGGCCAGCCGGCTCATGCCGGCGCGTCACGGCGGCGCCATCATCAACGTCGGTTCCGTCATGGCCACGCAGGGCGGCGCCGGTTTCACCGCCTACGCCGCCGCCAAGGCCGGCCTGGCGGGCGCCACCAAGGCCGCCGCGCGCGAATTGGCCCCGCTCGGCATCCGGGTCAATGTCGTCGCCCCCGGCTACATCGACACCGCCATGACCGCCGGGCTGGCCGACGGTGAACGCGCCGCCGCAACTGCGCGCATCGGCCTCCGCCGTTTCGGCCGGCCCGAGGAGGTGGCCGCCCTCATCGCCTTCCTCGCCTCGCCCCGGGCCGGCTACATCACCGGCCAGGTTCTCGGCGTGGACGGCGGTTTCCCGGCATGAACGCCTTCTGGCAACTCGCCGTCCCCGCCGGGGCCGTCGCCGTCATCGAGGCCGGCACCGGCCGGGCCGTGACGTACGCGGAGCTCACCGCGGCCGCCGACGCGACCGCGGCGGCCCTGGCCCTGCCGGCCGGCAAGGCGCTCGTCGGCCTGTTCTGCCGCAACGACCTCGCCTCGCTCACCGCCTACCTCGGTGCACTCCGCGCCGGCCACGCCGTCTGTCTGCTGCCCGCGGGCGCTGCGCCGCCGGCGGCGCCCCTGCTGGAAATTTATGCACCTGAGCGCCTGCTCGCCCCGGCCAATCTCGGACCGTGGCCCGGCTATCGCGCGGGCGCGCCCGCCGGCGCCCTCGCCTGCTGGCACCGGTGCGAGCCGGCGGCCGCACCCGCGATCCATCCCGACCTGGCGCTCCTGCTTTCGACCAGCGGCACCACCGGCAGCCCCAAGCTGGTGCGGCTTTCGCGCGCCAACCTCCAGGCCAATGCCGGCGCCATCCGCGACTACCTCGGCCTGACCGCGGCCGACCGGGCGCCGACCACGCTGCCGCTCTCGTATTCCTACGGGCTTTCGGTCGTGCACAGCCATCTGGCGGCCGGCGCCACCCTGGTGCTGGGTGAATTTCCACCCGTGCAGCAGGCGACCTGGACATCTTTCGCGCGGCATGCGGTCACGTCGTTTGCCGGGGTGCCGCTGCTCTACGAGCTGCTCCGCCGCCTGCGCTTCGACCCGCGGTCCCAGCCGACCCTGCGCACCTACACGCAGGCCGGCGGCCGGCTGGGCACGGACACCAAGCGCTGGTTCCTCGCCGCGGCGGACGCCGCCGGCGCGCGCTTTTTCGTCATGTACGGCCAGACCGAGGCGACGGCGCGGATCAGCTTCGTGCCGCCCGACCGACTGGCCGGGCATTCCGACTCCATCGGCCGCGCCATCCCCGGCGGCGAACTCTCGATCGATCCCGCCAACCGGGAGATCCTCTACCGTGGCCCGAACGTCATGCTCGGCTACGCGCTGTCCCGGGCCGACCTCGCCGCCGGCGACACCACGGGCGGCCTGCTCCGCACCGGCGATCTCGGCCGGGCCGACGCGGACGGCTTCTTTTATATCGAGGGCCGGCTCCGGCGCTTCCTCAAGCTCGCGGGCCTGCGCGTCAGCCTCGACGAGCTCGAGCGGCGCCTCGAGGCGCACCTCGGCGCCCCCGTCGCCTGCGCCGGTGCCGACGAGGCGTTGCTGGTCCACACCGAGGCCGTTGTGCCGGCGGCGCAGGTTCTCGCACTGCTGCAAGCCGGCTTCGGGCTCGCTCCCGCACTTGCCACCGTCCGCACCGGCCAACCGCTGGCCCGCCTGCACAGCGGCAAGATCGACTATGCCGCCCTCGCCCATGCGTGAGCCGGAAACAATGTTCCCCGCCGCCGGCGCCTACTCCGTGCCCGTGGCGGACCAGCAGGCCTGGCTGCTCGGCGAGCTGAACCGGCTGACCGCGTGGCATGCGGAACGCTGCCCGGCGTACCGGCGGATCCTCGAGGCGATGGGCACGGCCCCGGGCCCGGCCTCGCGGCTGGCGGACGTGCCGTTTCTGCCCGCCCAGCTATTCAAGCGCACGCTGCTGAGCAGCGTGCCCGAAACGGAGGTGCTGCGCCAGCTCCGCTCGAGCGGCACGACGGGCCAGGCGCCGTCTCGCATCGTGCTCGACCGCGCCACCGCCGACCGGCAGGCCCGCGCCCTCGGGCACATCCTGCACGGTTACCTCGGCTCGCACCGGCGGCCGATGGTGATCGTCGACGAGCCCGTGCGGAGCGGCGCCGGCGGCTTCACGGCCCGTGGCGCCGCGCAGCTCGGGTTCGCGCCGCTCGGCCGCGATCATTTTTATCTGCTCCAGCCCGGCGGCGCGGCCGACGTCGACGGCCTGCGCACCTGGCTCGCGGCGCATGCCGGCGAGCCGCTGCTGTTCTTCGGCATGACCGCCCTGGTCTGGGAGCACCTGCTCGACGGCCCCGTCGCCCGTGCCGGCCTGCGCTGCGCCCACCCCTCGCTGCTGCTGCACGGCGGCGGCTGGAAACGGCTCGCGGCGCGGCAGGTCGCCCCCGCGGACTTCAAGGCCGCGGCCCGGGCGCTCAATCTCACCGAGACGCGCGACTACTACGGCATGGTCGAGCAGACCGGATCCATCCACGTGGAGGACGACGACGGTCCGCTGCTCACGCCGCATGGCGGCGGGGTGCTCGTCCGCCACCCGCGCACGCTTGCGCCGCTGCCGCCGGGCGAGACGGGCCTGCTGCAGGTCTTCAGCGTGCTGCCGCTCAGCTACCCCGGGCACAGCATCCTCACCGAGGATCTCGGCCGCGTCGTCGGCACGGACGACAGCCCCGCCGGGCGCAGGGGCACGCGCTTTGTCGTGCTCGGCCGGCTGCCCGCCTCCGAACTGCGCGGCTGCAGCGATGCGACCGCCCCCGCGCCATGAACCTCCTGCTGCCCGCCGAGACGCCCGCCGACGAACGCTTCTGGACCGAGGCGTGGCCGGCCTTCGCCGCCCGGGCGCCGCTGGCGCCCTTCGCCGAGGAAGCGCTGTTGTTCCTCGACGCCTTTGCCAAGCGCGTCCTGCTCGACCCCGCGCTGCGGGTGCAGCCGACCTTCGCCACGCTGGCCCACTGGTCGCGGCGCGGGCACCTGCAGGGCTACGCACCGCTTTTCGCGGCGCGCCCGGGGGCGGTCCGCGCCGCCCGCGGTGTCATCCTGCACCTGGCCCCGGCCAACGTGGACACGCTGTTCGCCTACTCCTGGTTCACGGCGCTACTCTGCGGCAACGCCAATGTCGTCCGCGTGTCCGCACGCAGCCTGCCGGTGATCGCGCCGCTGCTCGGCACCCTGCGCGCGCTGCTGGCCGAGCCGGCGTTCGCCGCGGTGCGGGAACGGACCCTGCTCGTGAGCTACGAGCACGACGACGCGCTGACCACGCGGCTGTCCGCCGCGTGCCAGGGCCGGCTGGTCTGGGGCGGCGACGAGACGGTGCGCGCCATCCGCGCCCTGCCGCTGCCCGCCACCGCGATCGAGGTGGCCTTCGCCGACCGGTTCTCGTTCGCCGCGCTGGCCGCGGACCACGTGGCCGGGCTGGCGGGGGCGGAGCTCGCGCGCCTGGCGGAGGATTTCTGCAACGATGCGTTCCAGTTCGGCCAGAAGGCCTGCGCCTCGCCGCGCGTCGTGGTCTTCACCGGCACCTGCCAGGCGTGCGCCGTGGCCGCCGGCCGGTTCTGGCCCGCGCTGAGCACGGTGGTCCGGGACCGTGGGCTGCTGTTCGCCGAGGCCGACGGCATCGCGCGGCTCGCCAGCGCGCTCGCGATGGCCGCCGCCGTACCCGGGGCGCGGCTGACGGTGCGGCCGGCCGACGGCGCGCCGCCGCTGGTACTGGCGGCCCCCACCTGGCAGCCGGAGCTGCGCGCGCTGCATGACGGAGCGGGATTCTTCGCGCAGCTCGACCTGCCCGCGCTGGCCAGCCTGGCACCCCTGCTCACCCCGCGGGACCAAACCCTCGTCGCGGCCGGCTACGCGGCGGAGGAGCTCGGCGATTTCGCCCGGCGGCTGCCCGCGCGCAGCCTCGACCGCATCGTCGCGCCCGGACATGCGCTGGACTTCGAGCCCGCGGCGTGGGATGGTCGGAACCTGTTCGAAGTGCTCACCCGCGAAACCGCCCTGCCCTGATCCCCCATGCGCGTTCCCTTCCAAGACCTGCCCCTGCAGACCGCGCAGCTCCGCGGCGAGCTCGACCCTGTGATCGACCGCGTGCTCCGCCACTGCCAGTTCATCCACGGCCCGGAGTGCGCGGAGTTCGAGCAGGCCTTCGCCGCGGCCATCGGCGCCGCCCACGCCGTCGGGCTGGGCTCCGGCACCGACGCACTCCAGTTCATCTGCCGCGGACTCGGCCTCGGGCCGGGCGACGAGGTCATCACCGTCGCCAACAGCTTCATCGCCTCGGCCGAGGCGATCTCGCATGCCGGCGCCAAGCCCGTGCTCGTCGACTGCCGGCTGGAGGACTACCTGATCGATCCCGCCGCCCTCGCCGCCGCCATCACGCCGCGCACCCGGGCCGTCATGCCGGTGCATCTCTACGGCCAGCCGGCGAACATCGCCGCCATCGCCCCGCTCTGCGCGCGGCACGGCCTGCACCTCATCGAGGACGCCGCCCAGGCGCACGGGGCCAAGCTGGACGACGGCCGCTATTGCGGCACGCTCGGCGTCGCCGCGGGCTTCAGCTTTTATCCCGGGAAAAACCTTGGCGCCTTCGGCGACGGCGGCGCGGTCACGACGAACGACGCGGCCCTCGCGCAGCGGCTCCGGCTGCTCCGCAACTGGGGCTCGGTGGTGAAATACCACCACGAGATCCAGGGCTACAACTCGCGGCTCGACACCCTGCAGGCCGCCATCCTCCACGTGAAGCTGCAGCACCTCGCGCGCTGGAACGGCCAGCGCCAGCACGTCGCCGCGTGGTACCGGGAGAACCTGCGCGACTGCGCCGCCGTCGTGCTGCCGCAGGAGATGCCGTGGTGCGGCCGGCACGTCTACCACCTCTTTGTCGTGCGGCTGCCCAGGCACGACCGCGACCTCGTCGCGAGGAAACTGCTCGAGGGCGGGGTGCAGACCGGCGTGCATTATCCGATCCCCATCCACCGGCAGAAGGCCTATGCGGACCTCGGCTACGCGGCCGGGGCGTTTCCGGCGGCGGAGCAGGCCTCCGCCTCGATCCTGTCGCTGCCGATGTTCCCCGAGATGACGCGCGCGCAATGTGACTTTGCCTGCGAGGCCCTGCGCGCGGCCGTGCGGTGAGATCAGCGCCGGGCCGGGAATAATACCGCGCACGCCTCGCGCCCGCACACCAGGACGAGGTCCAGCAGCCAGCCCGCCAGCAGGATCATCACCAGCCAGACGAACGGCTCGGTGACCAGGCGCCAGGCCACAAGGATGTGGTCGTATTGCTCCTGGCGGAGGTGGGGGAACCAAAGGTTGGTCGCCAGGCAGAGGAATCCGTCATGCCAGAGGATGAGCGGCAGGAGCCAGACCGCGGCCCGCGCGGCCGGACTGCCCCGCCGGTGCGACCAGAGCCAGGGCGCCAGCCAGAGCGCGAACACCCAGCGGTAACCGAAATTGATCGTGCCAAGAAAACAGAAGACCAGCAGCGCGGCGCCCAGCGTCATCGCCACGCGCCCGCCCAAATCGTCCTCCGCCCGGGCCAGCCCGGTGGTCCAGCCGCGCCACGCCGCAACCCCGGCGGCGGCGGCCAGCAGGACGAGGGAGACGAGGATGGCCGGCTGTTCAGCCAGGCCGAGGTCCATGAGCCAGATGCGGCCGCCGAGCGTGTAGATCTCCGGCTCGACATGGAATATGCCCCGGTGCAGCTGGGTGGAGAGCGACGCCACCACGGCACCGAGGAGCCCGGCGGCCCAGCCCGTGGCCCGCAGCATCCGACGAACGCCGGGGACCTGGAGAAAGACGAGCCCGGCGGCCACGGGATAGAACTTGAGTCCCGTGGCCAGCGCCACCGCGGCGAACGCCAGCACCAGGCGCCGACCCGAGACGAACCGCAGCGCCAGCACGGCGACGGCCAGCACGGCGAAGATGAGCAGGTCGCTGTTGGCCCGGATCACGCCGAGCAATACCGGCGGGCTGCCGGTCAGCAGCACCAGCCAGAGAGCCTCGGCGCGGCTGCCGGGTTTCACGGTGGCAAACACCGCCAGCAGGAACAGCAGGACCCAGCCGCCACCCACGAGAAAAGCATCCCGCTGGGTCAATCCGAGCAGACGCAACCCGAACCACCAGTCGGAATAATGGTGCCCCTCGAGCAACATCTGATCGTGCCCGGATGCGTTCGCCCCGACCACCTTCCGCTCGGCGTCATTGGCGCCGAGCACGGAGTGGGCGTCGAGAAACCACTGGCCGCGATCGAAGACCCCCAGCCGGGCCCGGGTGGCGGGCGAAAGCGTCAGGGCGAGCAGCACCGCCAGCGAGCCGGCGATGAACAGAAACCGGGGCGTGAGCAGCGGCGGGCGGGCCGGGTTGGGATTCATGCTAGGGTTGCACTTCCTGGAGCAGTTGCCGGACCCGGGCATCATCCGGCATGCTCGCCGCCGCCGCCAGCAATTCCCCGCGGGCCTCGGGCCGCCGGTTCAGCCGCAGCAGCCAGGCCCCCCGTTCCCGGTGCATCACCGGCGTGAGCGTGAAATAATGCCCGAGGTGCGTCGACAGCGACAGGGCCTCGGCATAATCCAGCCGCGCCACCGCCGCCCGGATCGCCGCGAGATATACCTCCTGGGCCCGGTTGAACCGCTCGGCCGCCCCGGCCGGGTGTCCGGCCGACGCCTCATACCGCCCCCAGAGGACATACACGTGGCCCTGCTGGCGCGGATTGTCGGCGAAATGGGGCTGCCCTTCCAGGTAGGTGAAAAACGCCGGGCTGTTCCGCCAGACCATGATCTGCCCGCGGACCGCCCAAGCGCTGAGCAACACCAGCACCGCGGAGCAGGCACCCAAAAACAAGCGCCGGATCCGATGGTCGCCCGCCCAACCGGCCAATGCGCCCGCGAGCCCGCCAACGAGAACCAGGTGCACGAGATAGCTGTAGCGGTCCGGCGGCCACGCCGGCCGTTCCGTCCAGCCCAGGCAAGGAAGGGCGAGGCCGGCAAAGCCCAGGACCACGAGCGCCCGCGCCGGGTGGCACAGCCGGCCACGCCAGGCCAGGATGAGTCCCACCAGCGCGAGCGCGGCCATGACCAGCAGCAGGATATTTCCGGACACGACCAGCGGCGGCAGGTTGGGCGTCAAGCCCACCGGCCAGAACAGACAACGGACAAGGTAGGCCAGCGAGGCCAGCGCCATGACGAGGCGGCTCGGCAGGCCCACGGATTGGAGCGTCGGCGCGGCGACGAAAATGCCCGGGGCGGTGAACCGGCTCCACAGGGTCACCCCCACGGCCAGGACGGCCGGCGCGAGGAACCACGCGGGCCGGACCCACCCGGCCGGATTCAGGCCGGATTTTCCCGGTCTGTCTCCCGGCGTGACGGCCGGGGGCAGCCAACGGTCCACCGCCATCAGCCAGAGCCCGTAGGTCAACCCCACCGGATAACTGCCATAGGCCGCCACGGCGAAGATCCACGCCAGCACCAGCCAGCGGCGCGACGGCCCGGTCCGCGCCCGGAGGTAGCACGCAAACGACGCGAGCAGGCCGACCGTGGTCAGCGGATAGGTTGACGCCGTGGCCCAGGCGACCGCTTCCGCGCGCAACGGATGCAACGCCCACAGCGCGGCGCCCAGCCAGGCGCCGGCCGCCACCGGGATCTTCCCCCGTCCCGCGTCCATCCGGCGGAACACGGTGCGCAATATCCCATAAAACAAGCCCGCCGCCACGAGGTGCAGGCCCAGGTTGAAGGCATGCCAGCCGGCCGGATTGAACCCGCAGAGCGCGTGCAGCACGCGGAAGCACAGCCAGTGGAGCGGCTCGAACCGCAGCGCCTGGTCGCCGCCGAAGAATTGCGCGGCCAGCGTCCCGGACCAGGGCGCGGTCAGGAGCGGATTCTGCGTGATGTTGATGTCGTCATCCCACCGGACAAAGTCAAAACCCAGCACCGGCCGGTAGACCAGTCCGACCAGGAGCGCCAGGGCCAG
Source organism: uncultured Oleiharenicola sp. (assembly GCA_964423065.1). Taxonomy (GTDB): domain Bacteria; phylum Verrucomicrobiota; class Verrucomicrobiia; order Opitutales; family Opitutaceae; genus Lacunisphaera. The sequence continues at coordinate 89,739 of CAYRDN010000001.1, forward strand.
ATGCCCCGGCCAGCCGGGTTTCTCCGCGGGGGAATGGGTCGCGTCCAAGGGCACAGCCGATCACTAACCGTTGACGTCTTGAAAGCGAGGCATTCGCACGGCCGCCGGTCGGGTCGCGCTTGCACCCGGTCGCGGAATTCCTGCATCCTTCCGGCCCAACCGCATGAGCGCCACCGTTCCACCCACCCCCGCCGGCCGGACGCAATCCCGCCCGTGGCTGGTCGCCACCGGGGTGGCCGCGCTGCTCTGCCTGCATTACGCGCTCAGCCTGTGGGCGGCCGCGGACGAGAGCGTCACCGCGGACGAGATCCTGCACGTCACCGGCGGATATTTCTACAACCAGTTCGGCGACTATCGCATCCAGCCGGAAAACGGCAACCTGTCGCAGCGCTGGGCCGGCCTGCCGGCGTGGCTGATGCACGCGCCGTCCCCCCCGCTGGCGGACAATCCGTACTGGCGCGTGTCGGACGCGCCGGTGATGGGCTACCAGTTCTTCTACGAGACCGGCCACGACCACTGGCCGATGCTCATGGCCGGGCGGGCGCTGATCGCCCTGTTTTCCCTGGGGACGGGGTTGCTCGTCTTCTGCTGGGCCCGGTCGCTCTTCGGCACCGCGGGTGGCTTTTTCGCGCTGTCCCTTTACGCCCTGGATCCGAACGTGCTCGCGCACGCCGCGCTGGCGACCTCGGATTCCACCGCGGTGTTCTTCCTGCTCGCCGCCTGCGGCCTGTTCTGGCGCCAGCTGCGCGCGCCGGCGTGGGGGACGGGTGCGCTGAGCGCCGCCGTGTTCGGCCTGGCCTGCGTGGCGAAATACTCCGCCGTGCTGCTGCTGCCGATGATGCTGGTCCTGGCCGCCTGGCACATGGCCCTCCTGCCCGCGGGTAGGCGGGTCCGCGGGCTGCGGGACGTCGCCCTCACGCTCGCCGGACACGGCGCGGGCGCGGTGTTCATCATCTGGGCGTTCTATGGCTTCCGCTACGGCGCCTTTGCGGCCGGCGTGCCGGCGGCGGACCATTTCATCGCGCCGTGGGCGGACGTGCTCCCGTACATCGGGGTGCAGGGCCGCATCGTGCAGTTCTGCCGGGACGGGCATCTGTTGCCCGAGGCGTTTCTCTATGGTTATGCGTGGGTCATCCAGTCGGCGAAGGCGCGGGCGGCTTTTCTTGGCGGCGAGTACGGCATCTATGGCTGGGTGCGTTTTTTCCCGCTGGCGTTCCTGTGGAAAAGCACGCTGGCCCTGCTGGTGGCGCTCGTGCTGGGTGTGCCGGACCTGTGGCGGCGCTGGAAATCCCGTGCCGCGGGCATCGCCGGCGACCTGGCGGCCGTGGCCCCGCTGCTCGTGCTTTTCGCGGTGTATGCGGCCTTTTCCGTGATGAGCCACCTGAACATCGGCCACCGCCACATCCTGCCGCTCTATCCCGTGCTCTATATCCTGCTCGGCGGCCTGGCCCTCGCGCCCCTGCTGGGCAGCCGGCTCCGGCGCGGCGTGCTGGTGCTGCTCTTGGCCGGCCAGGTGCTCGCGAACGCGCGGGTCGCGCCGCATTACCTGGCGTTCTTCAACGTGCTCGCAGGGGGCCCGGCGAACGGCCACCGGCTGCTGGTGGACAGTTCGCTGGACTGGGGCCAGGACCTGCCCGGCCTGGCGCGCTGGCTGCGCGCGCACAATTCCGGACCGGGGGCCGAGCCGGTGTTCCTCTCCTACTTCGGCTCGGGCGAACCCTCCTACTATGGCATCCGGGCTGTGCTGCTGCCGTTCGTCAATGGTTTCAAGCTGCGCCACCCATGGTACCAGCCGGCGGCCGGGCTCTATTGCGTGAGCGCGACCATGCTGCAGCAGGTGTACAGCCCGGTCCGCGGCGCCTGGAACCCCACACTGGAAAAGGAATACCAGGATCTGCGCGCCCGGGAGCCCCTGTTCCGCCACTACTGGGAGGATCCGGCCACGCAGAAGGAAGTCCGCGCGACGGGCCTGGCGGAGGCGTTCGAGCGCAACTGGGACCGCTTTGACCTGCTGCGCTTCGCCCGCCTCTCGGCGGTGCTGCGGGCGCGCCGGCCCGACGCGATGATCGGCTGGTCCATCCTGATCTACCGTCTGAGCTCCGCCGAGGTGGACGCGGCCATCAACGGGCCGTACAGCGCTTGGCTGGCGGCCTGCCGGCAGCCGCCCGTCCCGGATTAGCCGGTACGGCGCGACGCCGCCCATTCCTGCAGTGTGGCGACCGCCCCTTCGAGCAGCCAACCGGCCAGCAGAGTCATCAGCAGCCAGTGCAGCGGCTGGGTCCACAACCGCCAGACATGCTGGATGGCATCCAGATGACCCGCGATCTCGGCCGCCGGCCGCAGGTTGATGACCAGGCAGAACAGACCGTCGAGCCAGCAGCAGAGCAGCACGAGCCCGCAGCCCAGGCGCAGGGTCCAAGCCTGCCGTCCGGAGGCCGGCGGCTCGGCCACCCGGCGCCACAGCCACAGGCCCAGCCACAAGGCGTAGATCCAGCGGTACGCAAAACTCAGCCCGGCCATGAAGCACGCCAACAGCACGATGCCGCCCATCGCCGCGAGCAGGCGTTCGGACGGCTCCCCCCGGCTGGCCAGCCCCGCCGTGAACCGGCCCCGGACCAGGCCTCCCGCGGCGAGCAGCACCAGCACCGGGCCGAGCCAGACCGTCGCGGCGCCGGTCCAGCCCAGATCGCGCCACAGCAAGGCCGCCCCGAGCGCATGGACGTTGGAATCGACGAAGAACTGCCCCCGCGACAGCTGGGGCCAGACGCTGGCGAGGGTCAACCCGGCGCCCAGCACCGCCAGGAGCGCCACCACCGGCATGCGGCGCACCGGGCGGATCCACAGGAAGGCCCCGGCCGCGACGGCCGGATAGAATTTCAATCCCGTCGCCAGCACCACGGCCGCCACGGCCAGGAGCTGCCGTCCCCACGCCGCGCCGGCCGCCGCCGTGCCGGCCGCCGCCAGCAGCACAAAGATCACCAGGTCGTTGTTGGCCCGGTTGACCGCCAGCAGGACCGGCGGGGACAGGAGCAGGGCCAGCAGCCAGCCGGCTTCCCGGTAATTGCGCGGCCGCGCGGTGAGCATGACGGCCAGCAGGAACGCCCCCACCCACGCGCAGCCGACCGCGAAATTATTCTCCCGCGTCAGTCCCGCCCAGCGCAGCGCGAACCACCAGTCGGTGTAGGCATGCGAGCGATGCAGGACATCCAGCAGGTTGGGTTGCGCGGGATCGACGCCCAGGCGCCGGGCATCCAGCGCCGCGAGAATGGCGTAGGAGTCGAGAAACCAATGGCCGTAATCCGTGACGCCCAGCAGCAGCAGCACACGCGGCCACAGCACGCACAACAGCCAGCCCGCCAGCGTCAAGGCCGCCAGCACGACCACCGGTGACAGCAGCCGCGGGGGGGCCGGGGGTGTTGGGGTCCGATTCGTCATGGTTGCCGCCCGGAGGTGACCCGGTTCCCCGTCTTGTAACCCGGAAAATAATTGAGCGCGAAATGGCTTTGCGCCGGCTCCTCATAAAACACGACGACCCCGGGCGGCAGGCTGTCCCGGACCCGGGCCACCGGCACCTCCAGTCCGGACAACCAGAGGCAATACAGCGCATCGTCGAAAGGGTAGATCTTTTTGTCCGTGATCAGGGTCAGCAGCGGATTCCAGGGAAAATACATGTGGCCTGCAGCCATTCGCGCCATGTGCAGCATCGCCTCCTGGCCGCGATAAGGCCGCCACACCGCGCCCCGGTCCACCACCAGGTAAAACGCGTGGCCCAGCCCGAGGGCCACGACGCCCACGATCACCACGGCGGGGGAGATCCAGGCGGTCCCCGGCCCGGGCCGCCGGCCCGGTTCCAGCAGCCGCATGAGCGCCAGCGCCAGCAGCAGCAGGACATAATACAGGCTGTGCACCGAGTTGATGCCGCCGCCGGCCTTGATCACCGCCGCGAGCCCCAGCGGCAGGTGACAGAGCGCCACGCACCCGAGGAGCTTGAACCAGCCCGAGCCGCCGGGCTCCGCGCCGGCCGCGCAGCGCGGCGCCAGTGCGAGCAGGGCCGCGGCGGCCAGCCAGACGCCGCCGCTCGCGAACATGTGCAGGATTTCCCCGCCCAGCAGGGACCAGCCGCCTTTCAACGGGTTGAGCACATGCACCTGCCACAGGCTGAACAGCAGGGCCTCGCCGCCAAACCAACGGAAAAATCCGGCCGTGACGCCTCCGCCGTAAACCAGCAGCCACAGCAGCAACGGCGGCATGAGCCGGGTCCGCCGCATCCACCACAGCCACAGGAACAGGCCCGGGACCAGGCTGACCGCCACCTGCTTGGTCCAGATCGCCAGGATCACCGCCAGGGCCGCGAGGTGCAGGTACCGGAGGCCCCGCCCGAAGGCCGCGCGATGCAGGCCCCAGCAGGCCAGCGTGCCGAAGCCGAAGCATAGCCCGTCCACGTGGATGAGGAAGACCAGCGACTGCGTCACCGCGTTCGCCAGGAACAGCACCAGGTACAACAGCAGTCCCTGCCCCGCCAGCCGCCCGGAGCCGGCGGCATCGCGCAACACCAGCCACACCGGCACCAGCATGGCGAGATAGTTGAGCAGCGCCCATACCACGAAGGACCACGTGATCTGTGGGACCCAGGCCGCCGGCACGCCCCAGAGCGCAAACATCGGCCCGTAGACCCAGCCCAGATACGGGCCGGCATCGGGCGTGGCATAGATATTGAGTCCGCCGGCCAGCGCGTAAGACGGGGCCAGTCGCGGCGGATTCCAATAAAGGCCCGGCACCGTGCAGAGCGCGGACCAGAGGATCGCCAGGATCCCCGCGGCCGCGAGCCACAGGGCGAGATCGATCCCCTTGCGGGAGTGAATTGACCCGTCAGCCGTCATCTTGGCGCGAGGGATTTCGCCGTGGCCAGGATCCCGGATCGCGGGGCGGCATGGGAGACAACCGATGCAAGCCGGAAGATCATTGGGATCGCGGCCGGACGCGGAACGTGTCGCGCCAAGCCAGCCGGAGCAATTCCAGCAAGGAGCCGGCCAGCATGGCCATCCCGGCCCAGACCAGCGGCTGCGACAGGAGCCGAAGGCACCATTGCACCCGGAGCAATTCCGGCAGCTTCATCGGGCCGATCAAAAGGTTGGCCGCCAGGCAGTACAATCCGTCCAGCCATAACACGGCCAGGAGCAGATACGCCGGCCAGCGCGGCCCCGAGCCTTCCGCCCGCCGCATGAGCAGCGGCCAGAGAAAAACCGCGAAGATCAACCGGTAGGCGTAGCTGATGCCCGCCAGGAAACATCCGACCAGCAGGGCCGAGCCGCAAACAAAGGCCAGTTGCTCGCTCCAAACGGCCCGCTGGCCATCCAGCCGGATGAACCAGCCCCGCCACCAGGTCCCCGCCGCCGCGAGCGCCAGCCCGGCGGCGCCGGCGACCAGGGCCGCCGGCGGCGCGCAGCCCAGGTCACGAAATATCACCGCCGACCCAAAGATATAAATCCCGCCGGGTGCGGGAATGGACGCCTGATGCAAATCAGGCCACACGCTCGCCAGGGCCGCGCCCGCGGCCAGCAATGTGAGCGCACCCGCCGTCAGCATCAGCCGCGGCGGTCGCAGCAGCACGAGGACCAGCCCGGCCACGAGCGGATAGAATTTCAACCCGGTCGCTAGCAGCAGCAGGCCCGCGAAGATCGCCAGCCGCGCCGGGGTGACCGTGCGCAGGACCAGCAGGCCGGCCGCCAGCAGGACAAAGACCACCAGGTCATTGTTGGCCCGTTGCACCGCAAGCAGCACCGGGGGAGACAGCGCCACCAGGGCGCAACCGGCCGCCGCGAGATAGGTGCGCGGCCGCAGCACCGCCGCCGCCGCGGCGAAGAACAGCGCGACCCACGCACCGCCGACCAGGAAATTGTCCTTCCGACCCAGCCCGAGGTCACCCAGCGCAAACCACCAGCCGGAATAGCTGTGGAGCCGATGGAAGGGATCGAGCGGATTATCCCGGTAGGGATCGAGCCCCTGCTGAACCGCGTCACTGGCAGCGAGCACCGCATACGAGTCCATGAACCACATGCCGCTGTCCGCCATCCCCATCCGGTGGCGGAGAACCGGCCATTGGGCGAAAACGCTGCAGCCCGCCAGAACGAGCAGGAGGAAAACCGTGGGCGGACCCAGCCGGCGGAATTCACGCAAGGAGGTTGGCCGGGCCATCATGATGGCCGCCTCCCGGGTGCGAGCCGGCGCGCGCCGCAAGGGCGGCGGGCTGAGCGGCCCGGCGTGACGGACAAGGGAAGGCCGGATGCCGCAAGCGTGTCCATGGGTCCTCTTAGTAACGGGTGAGCTTCATGCGCCAGAGTCCGAACCAGGTCATCTTCAGCAGCAGCCAGCCATGGGAGAAACGCGAGATGTTCGTCGTGCCGTAGGTGCGGTCCTTGTAGCGCACCGGCAGGTCGCGGATGCGCAGGTCGAGCAGCGCCGCGCCGAAGAGCAGGTTGAAATCGCCGAACGGATCGAAATCCCCCAGCTCCACGATGCGCCGCAGCAGCCGCTCGTAGTCGGAACGCAGCAGCATCTTGGTGCCGCAGAGGCTGTCCTTGACCGCCTGCCCCAGCACGTAGCTCAGCGCCAGCGCGAAGAACTTGTTGCCGAGCAGATTCAGGAAGCGCATGGCGTGCGCCTCCATCGGGTAGACGAGCCGGCTGCCGTTGATGAACTCGGCGCGGCCGCTGACGAGCGCCTCGTAGCACTTGGCCAGGTCCTCCGGCGGCGCGGTGAGGTCGGCGTCCTGGATGACCAGCACCGCCCCCTGGGCCGCGGCGAAGCCGGTGCGCACCGCGTCCCACTTGCCCTTTCCCGTCTGCCGCAGGGCCCGCACCAGGTGCGGCCCGCGGTAGGCGGCGGTCTCGCGCTGGATCACCTCCCAGGTGTCGTCGCGGCTGTGTCCCTCGACCAAGATCACCTCCGTGCGCGCGCCGAGCACCGGGATGCGCTCGAGCGCGGCACGGATGTTGCCGGATTCGTTGCGGGCGGGCACGATGACCGAGCAGCCCAGCGGTCCGTCCACCGGACAGGTCCGGCGCGGCCGGGCCGTGACCCGCAGCGTGATGCCGAGGTGGCGGAGCAGCGGCAGCCGGACCAGGAAGCGGTTGAACAGCGGGCTGAGCAACGGCCAGTCGAAGGGGAAAAGCTGCAGGCGCTCGAAGCTCACGACCTCCCAGCCGGCGAGCTCGAGCAGGTTGAACAGGTCGTCGTGCGAGAGCCAGTTGCTGGCCGGCTGCGGCATCACGGCACCGAGCCGCTCGGCCAGCCGGAGCGGAAGCAGCCAGAGGGTGTTGAGGGTCGTGAGATGCAGGCGGGTGCGGGCGTGGGCCGCGGACTGCAGGTTCTGGAGCGTTTCCTGAATGTCGGTCAGGTAGCCCGAGAGATAATCGAGCACGATGTGGTCGTACTGCCCGCCGATGGGCGTGGTCTGCACGTCGAGCTCGCGGAATTCGAGGGCGGCGTCCTTGCCGTGGCGCGCCCGGGCCTTGGCCAGCATGGCCGGGCTGAAGTCCACCCCGAGGCCGTGGCCGGGCTCCAGCCCGGCGAGCAGGTCGCCCGCGCCGCAGCCGCACTCCAGCACGCGGCTCCCGGCGGGGATGTGGTGCCGGTAGTGCCGGAGCAGCTGGGCGTGAAAATCCGCCTGCGCCGCGCGGGGTCCGGCATCGTGGTCCGCCACCCAGTCGAAATGTTCGCGCGGGGTCTTCATGGCTTCGCCGGGGCCGGGGCCGCCTTGGCCGGCGGCAGGTTCACCGCCACCAGCCGGCTGATCCGCGTGAGCTTGGTGCCAAAGCGCCGTTCGGCGAGGAACTCGACCTCGAAGCCCTTCGGCAGCCGGTCATCGGGCACCAGCTGATGATCCCCGTCAGCGGTGGTGGGCCGGTAGGACTGCATGACGAGGATCTCGCGGAAGGTATCCTGCTGCAGCTGGTATTGCATGCGGTCGGCCACAAGGCCGGCCCGGCCCACGAGGATGGAGGGCATCTTCAGCAGCAGCCAGGGCAGCGTGGATTTGTTGGTGAGGATCAGCCGGTCGCCCGGCGGCCGGGCGGCGACGAAGCGCTTCTCCCACTCGATCTCGTCGCCGCCGGTGTGCGAGTAGAGGGGCTGCGCGAAGCGGCTGGTGGCGCACACCACGGCGAGCAGGGCCACGGCGGTCAGCCCCACCCGCAGCACGGGCCACCGGCGGCCGAGGCTGACCCCCGCGGTCACAATGGCGAAGACGAACACGAGGTGCAGCGGCAGGCTGAAGCGCGAGGCCATGGGGTCGGTGAAGCTCGACCAATAATAAAACATGACCAGCCCCGTGTTGGCGAGGGCCGCGAGCCCGAGCATGAACAGCGCGAGCCGGTCCCCGTCGGCGACACGCGGGGCCGGGCGCGTGCGCAGCAGGTGCCAGCCGAGCCAGCCGAGGGCCAGAAAACCGAGGATGGTCAGCGGGAGGGAATTGGCGAACTGCTGCGTCGGGCTGAAGAGGAAGTCCCAGGCGCTCTGGAGGTTCTTGCCGAGGTATTGCGGGCTGAACCGCGACTCCTGGGTCGCCTTCAGCTCCCACATCCAGCGGGTGTTGTTGAGCACCTTGTTTTGCAGGGCGAACGGGATGAACAGCAGCGGAGCCAGCACCGCCGGCCAGGACAGGATCACGCGCTGCTGCTTCCACCAGCCGACGAGGATGATGGCGGCGGCCGGCAGCACATAGAGGGCCGACTCATAGCGGGACTGGGCCAGGAGCACCGTCCCCAGCACCAGGGCGGAGAGGCGCGTGGCGTCGGTCTGGCGCAGGTAGGCGCCGCCCAGCGCCGCCACGGCGAGGATCATGCCGAAGTTGAGCAGTTCCATGCCGGAACCCGTCGCGTTCTGCCCGAGCAGCGGCAGCGAGCCCAGGAGGATCACGGCGAGAAACGCGCCCCATTGGCGCGCGATCCGCCGGCCCAGGTAGTACGCCAGGCCAAGCGTGAGCGGATAAAGGGCGGCGTTCAGCGCGTAGGCGTTGGCCGGCCGGTAGCCGGTGAGGTCATGCACCAGCGAGATGAGAAACGGATAAAAATTGGGCCGCTTGTCGAGGTAGTTGTCGAGGGAGAGAAACGTCCCGAGGATATTGTAGCCGCGCACCATGGTCGCGGTGTCGCGGAAATAGTGCATGTTGAAGGCCGTGGACTGCAGCACAAACTCGTCGTAGAGCACCTTGCTGCGGAACGGCTCGGCCGTGACCGCCATGACGGAGAACAGGCCGATGACCGCCCCCGCGGCCAGCAATTCCCGCCGGCCGATGTCCCCGCCCCGGGCCCGCCGCACCCACAGCCGCCAGAGCGCCGCGACCCAGAGGGCGAACGTGAGCAGGATGACATAATAGGCGTAGCGTTTCACCAGCATCCCGGCGGTGTCCACCCCGAGGCCGATGAAGCCCAGGTACACGGCCGTGACGGCCGCGACGCCAAACAGCGCGAGCCGGAAATCCGTGCGTTCAAGGAGGGCGGGGCCGGGGAGGGACACGGGGGGACTCAGGGCAGCCGCTTGATGAAGCGGGCCAGGTATTCGTCGCGGACCTTGTCCTGCTCCGCCTCGGACATGTGCTCGAGCGACTTGGGCGGCGCCACGGGCCGGGTCGTCGGACCCTCGCGCACCGACACGACCCGGCTGATCCGGCTGACCGTCAGGGGGGTGAACCGCCTCTCCCACACCGTCTCCAGCTGGTAGTCGGCCCCCAGGTCATCCTCGACGGGCAGGCTCAGGCGACCGGTGGCGGGATCGACGGTGTAGCGCTGGAACACATACATCGCGGAGAAGATCCGGTTCCGCAGGTTGAAGACGATGTTGTCCTTGTGGTCGAGCGCCTGGCGGACGGGCGTGCTGGAGACGAGATGCGTGATCCAGATGATGGAATTGTTGTCGATGAACAGGTAGTCGCGCTCGGGGTGCGCGGCGATGAATTCGCGGCGCCAGTCCATCTCCCGGCCGACATAATATTGGAGCGAGTACTCATGCCGGGCCATGGCCGGCAGGGAAAAGGCGAAGAATCCGGCCCCGACCACCCCCGCGAGGTAACGCCAGATGCGCCCGCGCCAGTTCATCTCGGCGGCCACCACCACCGTGGCGATGACCAGGGTCAGGTTGAACGGCAGGCTGAGGCGCCGGATGACGGGATCGTCGAACCGGCCCCAGAAATAACAGAGCAGCAGCAATGCGTGCGCGGCAAACCCGAGGGAAAAGATCGCGAGCGCTGCGCGGGCCGGCGGGGCCGCACGCAGCCCGCGGAAGGTCTTGGCGACCCAGAGCGCGAAAAACGGCAGGGCGATGAATCCCAGGACGGAGAGGACGAGGGAGTTCGAATGGGCGCCATCGGTGTTGAAGAAAAAGACCAGGTCATGGGAGATATTGTCCGGTATGTAGGACAAGGCGAAGGGCCGGTCATACCCCGGCTGGCTGGCCATTTCCCAAGCCGACTGGTTCTGGCTGAAAACCTTGTGGTGCAGTGCATAGGGCAGCAGCATCAGGGGCATCGCCTGCACGAGCCAGGTCAGGGTCGGGCGCCGGTCGGTCCACCAGATCCAGAGCACGGTCAGGCCGACCGGCAGCAGATACAGCACCGACTCGTAGCGGGTTTGGGCGAGCAGGATGCCGGACAGTCCGAAGGCCTCGAGGGAGTTTCCGTCCCTTTTTTCCACATAGCGCATCCCGAGCAGCAGGGTGCTGAGGATCATCACCAGGTTGAGCAGCTCAAAGCCGCCGCCCGTGGCGTTCTGGGCCAGCAGGGGCAGGCTGGTGAGCAGCAGGACCGCGAGGGCGCCCGCGCCGCGGCCGCCGATCCGGCAGCCCGTAAGGTAGGTGAGGCCAAGCAGGACAAAGGTGAGCGCTGTGTTGAGCACGAAGACATTTTCAGGCCGGTAGCCGGTGAAATCGTGCAGCACTGACACCAGGAAGGGCTGGAACAACGGCCGCTTGTCGAGCTGGCCGGCCAGAAGCTGGAACGCGCCCAGGATATCGTTGCCCCGCTGCGGCACGAGCGCGGTCTTGTCGAGATGCATGCTCATCGAGGTGCCGAGCAGCATCACTTCATCCATCAATATCTTGAACCCGTAGGTCTCGTGCACCAGCAGGATCAATCCGCAGCCGACGATCAGGGCGACCGGCCAGCGCCGCCGGTGGCGCCAATCCACCAGCCCGGGCCAGGAATCTCGCGCCACCTTGTACAACGACCAGCCGAACAGGAGCGTGAGGACCAACATGGCCCAGTAGCCGCCATAGATGACGGCGTTCAACGACTGGGCGGGCGTCAGGGTGAAAAAACCCAATACCACGGCCAGAGCCGCGGTGAAAAGGAGTAGAACGAGGCGACGATCCATAGATATTAATTGCCGGGCAGCCCGGAGAACTGTCGGAGCAAGGATGGACGGCCCACTGTGAAAATAGAAGCTCTGTTTCGATTCAATCGCCGGGGCGGGCCGCAATTGTTCCCGGCCGCGCCGCCGCGACGGCCGCACCGGCCGGCCGGAGTCCGCCACCCGTGCCGCGCAACGACGCCGCGGCGCCGGATGGGCGGCCATAAAAAAACCGTCTCCTTGCGGAGACGGTTTGAGCAAACTGATCGGACCGGGCCGGGATTACGGCGAGTAGGTCACCGTACGCACGCCGGCGATACCGCCGATGGTGATCGTCACGCCCTGCGTGAGATTGGCCGGATAGGTTTCAGCCGCGACCGTGTTGACCGCCTTCACGTAGTTGGTCGCGCCAATCAGATTGACGGACGCCACGGTGGAAACACCGTTTTCCAGGAAGTACTGGTCAGCCGCAGCCGAAAGCTGGCGGGCATTGTTCAGCACCGCTTTGTCCTGCGAGGACTGGCGGACCTTCTGGAACGCGGGAATGGCCATGGCGGCCAGGAGGCCGATGATGACCACGACGATCATGATTTCGACGAGGGTGAAACCTTTGTTGGAACGAGTATTCATTATGTTATTTGTTTATTGTTATTATTGACTGCTCTTAATGAGCACAGTGAGAACATTGAATATTTAATGCAGATGCAAGTCATCATGCATTAAATAAATGTAAAACCCAGGGCCAATTCCAGCTAAGACCTTTGGATAAAATCCCAATATACTCACGATTAGAAGGTTACGGTTATAATATGCGCATTCCAGCTGATCGTGACTATGCCGCCTCGGGTAAAAGCATCGGGATATGTTTCAGCCGCGACGGTGTTGACCGACTTGATGTGGTTGGCTTCTGGCCGGGATAACATCCCGGCTTTGAATCGCCGTCAGCCGACCAATTTCTTCAGGGGTAGATCCACTGCGTCCTTCCAGAGCAGTTCCATCCGGTATTTGTCGCGATTAACCGGTGTAAAGAGATGGATCATAACCTCAAACGCATCCACGACCGTCCAGCCGCTGCCCTTGGTGGTGTCCACCCCCAAGATCTTCGCCTTCTGCTCGTCCAGGACCCGCTCCAATTCAATGCGCAGCGCCCGCAGGTGCGGCTCGGAGTTGCCGGTGGCCAGGACCAGGTAGTCCGTGATGTTTGACAGCTTGCTGACATCCAACACCCGCAGTTCCTCGGCCTTTTTCTCGTCCAGCGCCGCCACGATCAATTTGAGCAGTTTGACAGAATTCTGGTCCCGGGCCTTGCCGGCGGGCTTGGTCGTCCTCTTCGGCGCTTTGGTTTTCATCGGTGTCAGCGATAGAGCTGCCTGCTTTCGATATAGGCGATTACTTTCTGCGGGCAAAAATAATTCAGCGACAGCCCCGCCCGCACCCGCTGGCGCAGCTCGCTCGAGCTGATCTCGATCAGATGGCCGTCACAACGATGCAGCCTCAGCCCCGGGATTTCCGGGTGCGGCTTGCTCGGGTGCCGGGGCCGCTCCAGGAAGATGAAATCGATCAGCGTCGCCAGTTCCGTGATGTCCTTCCACTTGTGCAGCAGGGGCAGCTGGTCGCCGCCGATGATCCAGTACAGTTCGTCCTGCGGAAACATGGCTCGGAAATGCCGCACCGAGTCGATCGTGTAGCTCACCCCGCCCTTGTTCAGTTCGTAGTCCGCGATCTCGAAACGCCGGTCCCACTCGCACGCCGCCTTCAGCATCGCCAGCCGGTCTTCCGGCTTGGACTGCATGTCGTTCGGCTTGAGGGGCGCCTGGGCCGCCGGCACCAGGAAGAGCCGGTCAAACTTGAACTTCTCGTGCACGTCCTGGGCCGCGATCAGGTGCCCGAAATGCACGGGGTCAAAGCTTCCGCCGAGAAAACCAATCTTCATTCTTACCCTTTGCTTTGCGGACGCCCCGCAATGAGCGCAAGGCGATTCCCGTCCCGCCGCCGCGGACCACCGTCCGGCCCGCGTTCATCTCGGAGCGTGGAGGCAAGCCGTCCGCCGCCAAGCCCGCGGACGGCCGCCTGCACCGCCGGGCCGCGTTTGTTCTTCCGTCCTCCGGTGGCTGGACTGCCGGCCGTAGCATGGAGAAGCGAGGCTGGTGCCCGGGGTGGGACTCGAACCCACACTCCCTTTCAGGACACGGATTTTAAGTCCGTTGCGTATACCATTCCGCCACCCGGGCTCTGGTGGTCATTCCTTAATGCGACCCCGGCGCCGCGTGGCGAGCCAAACCGCAGCCCGCCCTCGACAGCCGCGCCTCCTTGTCCTATCTTGCCGCTCCATCCCTGCACCCTCGTGAACAACGCCGCCAATCCGGGAGCCAGATTTCGCGCCGCCCTGCAGGCCGAGCAACCCCTGCAGGTCGCCGGGGCCATCAACGCCTACGCCGCCCTCCTCGCCCAGCGCGCCGGTTTCCGCGCGCTCTACCTTTCCGGTGCCGGCGTCGCCAACCATTCCTACGGCGTGCCCGACATCGGGCTCACCGAGCTGGAGGACGTGCTGATCGACGTCCGCCGCATCACCGGGCGCGTCCCCCTGCCCCTCCTCGTCGACATCGACACCGGCTGGGATGACCCCGCGGCCGCCGTGCGCGCCGTGGCCGCCGCCGGCGCCGCCGCCGTCCACCTCGAGGACCAGGTCCCGGCCAAGAAATGCGGCCACCTCCCGGGCAAGCACCTCGTCTCCACCGCCGAGATGGTCGAGCGCGTGATCAACGCCGTCTCCGGCAAACCCGGCCGCGACTTCGTCGTCATGGCCCGCACCGACGCCGCCGCCAACGCGGGCGTGCCCGCCGCCATCGCCCGCGCCCAGGCCTATGTCACCGCGGGCGCCGACATGATCTTCGCCGAGGCCCTCCGCACGCTCGAAGATTACCGCGCGTTCACCGCCGCCGTCCGGGTCCCCGTCCTCGCCAACCTGACCGAGTTCGGCCAGACACCGTATTTCACCCTCGCCGAACTCCGCGCGGCCGGCATCGCCCTCGCCCTCTACCCGCTCTCCGCCTCCCGCGCCGCCGCCGCCGCGTCCCTCGAGGTGTATCACACCATCCGGCAGGAGGGCACGCAGCAGTCAGTCCTCGCCAAGATGCAAACCCGCGCCGACCTCTACGCCACCCTCGGCTATACCCCGCCCCAATAGCTCCGAGCTCCCCACTCCCTGCTCCCCGCTTCCGCATGAGCCCCCCGCCCGCACCCGCCCGCCAGGCCAAGAAATCCGTCGCCCTCTCCGGCGTCGTGGCGGGCAGCACCGCCATCTGCACCGTCGGCCAGACCGGCAACGACCTCCACTATCGCGGCTATGACATCGCCGAGATCGCCGCCCACGCCACCTTCGAGGAGATCGCCCACCTGCTCGTCCACGAACGTCTGCCCGGCCGCGCTGAACTCGCGGCCTACCGCGAAAAATTGATCCGGCTCCGCGGTCTCCCCGCCCCGCTCCGCGCCGTCCTCGAGCAGATCCCCGCCACGGCGCACCCGATGGACGTCCTCCGCACCGGCGGCTCCATGCTCGGCCACCTCGAGCCGGAAAATCTTCCCGCCGCCGGAGGCACCGCCGCGACCGTCGACGGCGCCCGGGTCATCGCCGACCGGCTCCTCGCCTGCTTCCCGTCGATGCTGCTCTACTGGCACCATTTCGCCACCGGCGGCCGGCGCATCGACGTCGAGACGGCCGACCTTACCATCGCCGCGCACTTCCTGCACCTGCTGCACCAGCAGCCGCCCGCCGACCGGCTCGTCCGCGCCCTGGACCGTTCCCTCATCCTGTACGCCGAGCACGAGTTCAACGCCTCCACCTTCACCGCCCGCGTCATCGCGGGCACCGGCTCCGACTTCTACTCCTGCATCACCGGCGCCATCGGCGCCCTCCGTGGGCCCAAGCATGGCGGCGCCAACGAGGCCGCCCTCGAGATCCAGGCCCGCTACCGGACTCCGGACGAGGCCGAGGCCGACCTGCGCGCCCGCGTCGCCCGCCGGGAGATCGTCATCGGCTTCGGCCACCCGGTCTACACCGTCAGCGATCCGCGCAGCGACCTGATCAAGTCGACCGCCCGCGAGCTCTCCGTCGCGGCCGGTGACCTGGCCCTCTTCAATGTCGCCGAGCGGATCGAGACCTTCATGTGGTCCGAGAAAAAAATGTTCCCCAACCTCGACTGGTTCAGCGCCGTCGCCTACCACCGGCTGGGTGTGCCCATGCTGATGTTCACCCCGCTCTTCGTCATGGCCCGCACCGCCGGCTGGGCCGCGCATATCGTCGAGCAGCGCGTCGACGGCAAGATCATCCGCCCCGGCGCGCTCTACACCGGCCCCGCCCACCGGCCCTTCGTCCCGCTGGCCCAGCGGTAGGCCAGCGAGCTTGCTCGCGCCCCACCCCATCCGCCACCCTCACGGGTCATCTTCGTTCCCCGATGTCGTCCCCCATCTCCAACGTCCGCCCCCCCCCTGACCCGCTGCTCACCACGATCGCCGACTACGCGCTGTCCGCGCCCGTCACGGGCGCCGAGGCCCTCGACACCGCCCGTTGGTGCCTGGCCGACACGCTCGCCTGCGGCATCATGGCCCTCGCCTACCCCGCATGCACGAAACTCCTCGGCCCCGTCGTCCCCGGCGCCTCGATCCAGCACGGCGCACGCGTGCCCGGCACCCGCTACGAACTCGATCCTGTCGCCGCCGCGTTCAACATCGGCGCCATCGTCCGCTGGCTTGATTTCAACGACACCTGGCTCGCCGCCGAGTGGGGCCACCCGTCGGACAACCTCGGCGCCATCCTCGGCGTGGCCGACTGGCTCTCGCGCCACCAGGCCGCGCACATCGCCCCCGCCGCCTACCATTCCCTGCTCCCGGCGCATCGCGCGCCGCTCACGATGCGCGACGTCCTCGTCGCGATGGTCAAGGCCCACGAGATCCAGGGCGTGCTCGCGCTCGACAACTCCTTCAACCGCGTCGGGCTCGACCACGTGCTGCTCGTCCGCGTGGCCTCGGCCGCCGTGGCCGCCGTCCTGCTCGGCGCCAACCGCGAACTGCTCATCAACGCCCTCTCGCACGCCTGGCTCGACGGCTCCGCGCTCCGCACCTACCGCCACGCGCCCAACACCGGCTCGCGCAAATCCTGGGCGGCCGGCGACGCCACCAGCCGCGGCGTCCGCCTCGCCCTCATCGCCATGACCGGCGAGATGGGCTACCCCTCCGCCCTCACCGCCCGGACCTGGGGCTTTCAGGACGTCTCCTTCCGGGGCCAGCCGGTCCGGCTCGCCCGCCCGCTCGGCAGCTACGTGATGGAGCAGATCCTCTTCAAGATCTCCTACCCCGCCGAGTTCCACGCCCAGACCGCGGTCGAGGCCGCGGTGCGGCTCCACCCGCAGGTCCGCGACCGGCTCGACGACATCGAACGCATCGAGCTGACGACGCACGAGTCGGCGATCCGCATCATCGACAAGACCGGTCCGCTCCACAATCCCGCCGACCGCGACCACTGCCTCCAGTACATGACCGCCATCGGCCTCCTCTTCGGCACGCTCAACGCCGGCCACTACGAGGACCAGGCCGCCGCCGACCCGCGCATCGACGTCCTCCGCGCGAAGATGACCGTCGCCGAGGACAAGCAGTATTCACAGGACTACCTCGACCCGGAAAAACGCTCCATCGCCAACGCCGTGCAGGTGTTCTTCCGCGACGGGCGGCAGACGGAAAAGATCGCCGTGGAATATCCGCTCGGCCATCGCCGCCGCCGCGCCGAGGGCATCCCGCTGTTGCAACAGAAAGCCCACGCCGCCTTCGCCGCCCACTACGGCGCCGAGAAGGCCGCCCGGCTGATGGAGCTGTTCGTCAACCGCGGCCGCCTGGAGGCGATGCCCGTCCACGCCTTCGTCTCCCACTTCGCGAAGTAGAATAGGGGTTTCCCGGAAAACTTAGCCATGGCACAAATTCGTCCTCCGCAATCCGTGATCGGCGTCGACTTTAACGAAAAGTTCTTCGATGCAGCCATTCACCACGCAGGAGGACGCCGGTTAACCGAGCTTTATACACCACCTCCGAATACACGCTGCGCGGACTATCTCGTCGGGGACTACATTGTAGAGTTGAAGATTCTTACCTTAGAGCCGCTCGAACGAAATGAGCACCAAACTGCCATTGCAAAACTGTTCACAAAGCATCGGAGTGATGGAAATCTATCGGCCGGGCCTTCATCGAAGCAGATGCGTCTCACCGGCATAGGTTCTCAGCAATTCTGGAAAATACTCGGTAAGCCAATTCAACGCGCACTTGAAAGTGCCGAGAAGCAAATCCTAGCAACCAATCATTTTCTTCCACAATCGAAGAATACTGCAGTCCTTCTTGTGAACGCGGGTGCCGCGTCACTAGATCACCCACCATCTTTTATCAACCTAGCTGCTGACTATCGGCATCGTTATCCTGCAATTAACGCCATCTTTGCTTTCTCGGCAATACCGGTGCCAATGGAAGGAATAGCCGCGTTATATTTCGGAATAGTCGACGAAAATGGAGCGAGTCACAATGTGGGTGGGAAAATAGATGAGGCCATTCGTTTAGAACTTGATGCGCGCACTGGCAAAACGAGTCGCCCCGTGTCACTAGACCCGTCACTTAACCACCTTAAGCCGATATTCCGTGTCGAGCCCGATCGCTTAAGACGGCTATAGCAGCCAGGTGCGTCAGGCTGCGGATCTAAAGCTGCACCACCAGCTCCTGACATAGGGCTGTCAGCTAGGCGTGTTAGGCTGCGGCATGATCGCGCTTGTCCTGATCCTGTCCGCGCTGTGCCTGCTGGTGTCCACCGATTCCGGCCGGTCCGCCGAGTAGTCGTAGTCTGCACGCCGACGCTGATTTCTCCATCGTTTCCGTCACGGGCCGCCAGTCTTTATGCGCACCCGTCTCCCCAAATCTCCCGTCACGCTCCCGTCCGTCGAGAACGTCATTCATACGATTCGTGGCGAGCGCGTGATCCTCGATGCCGACTTAGCGAAGCTCTACGGCGTCCCGACGAAAGTCCTGAACCAAGCCCTGAAACGAAATCGGGATAAGTTTCCGCCTGACTTTCTTTTGCAACTAACGACGCAGGAAATGCTAACCCTGAACCGGTCACAAATTGTGACCGGTTCCCCGCAACGCCATCGCGACCTGCGTTCGCGGCCCTTCGCCTTCACCGAGCACGGCGCCATCATGGCGGCCAACATCCTCAACAGCCCGCAGGCCGTGCAAATGAGCGTCTTCGTGGTCCGGGCCTTCATCAAAATGCGCGGCCTGCTGACCGACACCCGCGAGCTGGCGAAGAAACTCGTGGCGGTCGAAAAGGAACTGACCTCGCGCCTCGATTCACACGAAACGGCCATCAGCGAATTCATGCGGCAAATCATGCTCCTGCTCGCTCCACCACCCGCACCCGATTTGCCGGAGAAGGAAATGGGCTTTCACACCACGTTCCATGAGCGACGGGGCCGAAGCCCGACGTCCGGTTGACTGACACTCCGGCGTTGACGAACCTGCCATCCGGGGCGTTGGCTGGCGGCGGCATACGGCCATGCCGGTCGCGTGCGATCCAACCGTCCTGACGTTCCCCCATGAAAAAGCTGTTTCTTGCCCTCCTCGTCACTGCCGGGCTGCTCGGTGCGGTCCCGGCCTTCGCCGCCGACACCGCGCCCAAGTCCGTCATCCATGTCGTCACCGTCACCTGGAAGGCCGGCACCACGCCCGAGCAGATCCAGGCCGCGCTCGACGGCGTCCAGGCCCTGCCGGCCCATTACCCGGGCATCACGCATGTCTGGACCAAGACGCTAAAGGCCCAAGGCGAGCGCACCCATGCGTTCGTCATGGAGTTTGCCGACGCGGCGGCGTTCAAGGCCTACACCGACAGCGATGCGCAGAAGGCATGGTACAAGGTCTACCTGCCGATCCGCGACCACAGCACGACCTTCGATATCGCGAACTGATCCCCCGCCCGCCCCCCGGCGCCGGCTGGCAGAAAATTGTGCTTGCGTATACTGGAACGAACGTTCTTTTATGTGTCATGTCCCGCGTGAAGGAATTCGACGAAGCCGAAGTGCTCGACCAGGCCCTGGAGCTTTTCCGGGCCCGCGGGTACAAGCACACGTCGTTTTCCGACCTCACCGGCGAGCTCGGCGTCAGCCGCCAGAGCCTCTACGACACCTACGGCGACAAGCAGACCCTCTACCACACCGCCCTCAAGCGCTACCTCGACCGCGGGCTCGACATGATCCGGCGCAAGCTCGACGACCCGGCGCCCATCCGCGAGGTTTTGGCCGCCCTCTTCCACGGCATGATCCAGGGCAATTGCGGCAACGGCTCGCACGGCTGCCTGATGGTCAACGCCATGGTCGAGCTCGCCCCGCACGATCCCGGCACCCGCACCCTCGCGCAGGCTCATGCCCGTGAAATTGAGGGGCTGTTCGCCGCCCGCCTGTCCGCCGCCCAGCGCCAGGGAGATTTGGCCAGGAGCAAGGATCCCGCCGCCATCGCGCGCTTCCTTTACCACACCATCCTCGGCCTGGCTGTCGCCTCCCGCGCACTCGGCCAACACGACACGCTCATGGAATCCGCCCACCTGGCCTTGCAGGTCCTCGACTGATTTTTCCCTGCCTTAACTGGAACGTTTGTTCCGTTATCATCACCCACGCTCACCATGAATAACAAGACCATCCTCATCACCGGCGGCACCACGGGCATCGGCCTGGCCACCGCCCGCATCGACGCGGCGGCGACGGCCGCCGTGGGGCCGCTCGGCCACACCCTCGCGGTCGAGCCGGCCCCGCGCGTCATCCGCGTCAACACCCTGAGCCCCGGCCCGATCCAGACCCCCAACTACGGCAAGCTCGGCCTCCCCGCCGACGCGCAGCAGGGCTTTGAGGACCACCTGGCCGCCCGGTCGCTCTTCCAGCGCTTCGGCACAGCCGATGAGGTCGACCGGCTCGCCCGCTTCCTCCTCTCCCTGGACTCCAGCTTCATCATCGGGGAGAACATCACCATCGACGGCGGCGGCGGCCTCACCTGACATGATCGCGGCCACCCTCATCCTCACCGCGCTCTGCCTGCTGGTTTCCACGGAATCCGGCGTGCACGGGGAATAAAATCCCCGGCGCCAGTCCCGGGTCGTCTGCTGCCTTGGGGCGGCAGTTCTTGCCCCGGGTGCTCCAGTCCTTGGCCCCGGCCCGACGCTCGCGGCTTGCGGAGTAAGCCGGTCGCGGTACTTTCCCCGGCAACCCACCATGTTCAACGGCGACGCCGACGACGACGACCACCAACCCCTGCTCTGGCTGCGGGGGCACGCCGTCTACGCGGCCCATTTCCTCGTGCTGGTCTTTGTCGGTTCGCTGCTCGTTACCTCGCTGCTGATGTTCTCGCGGGTGGACGGCCCGTTCATCCAGTGGCTGCAGTTCTCGAGCCCGGCGGTGCTGCACGGCCAGGTCTGGCGTCTGCTCAGTTACGGTCTCGTCAACCCCCCGAGCCTCCAGTTCGTCATCGACATGCTGATGTTCGTGTGGTTCGGCCGCGAGGTGGAGCGGGCCTTCGGCCGCCGCACCTTCCTCGCGCTCTACGCCTGCATCTACCTGGTGTCGCCGCTGCTCTTCACGCTGATCGGGCTGTGGCTGCCGGTCACCCTCCTGGGCGAGACCGGCGCCTTCGCCCTCTTCGTCGCCTTCGCCACGCTCTACCCGGAGGCGCTGCTGCTGTTCAACATCCTCGCCAAATGGGCCGCGCTGGTCCTCGTCGGCATCTTCTCCCTGATGGCGCTGGCGTATCACGATTGGTCGGCGCTGTTCTCCCTCTGGGCGACCACCGGCTTTGCGTGGGCCTTCGTGCGCCACCGGCAGGGGCAACTCACGCTGCCTGACCTCCGGTTCTGGCGCCGTGGCCCGCAGCTGCGAGTGCTGCCGGACCTGCCCCCGGCCGGACGCCCGGAGAAGGACGCCTCCCGGGCCGAGATGGACCGCCTGCTGGACAAGATCGCGCAATCCGGCCTGGCCAGTCTCACGGCCGGCGAACGGGCCCGGCTCACCCGCGCCCGCGAGAACATGCTGAAGTGATCAGCCGCCGCCACGCGGGGGTTCCGCGGCCTGCTCGGCCGCCAGCTGGTCGCGAAAAGCCTTCTCCGCGGACACGAGCAGCGCGTGCCAGCCCGCCGGATCGATGAAGGGGTTGGGCTGCTCGCCCCGCTCCTGCCGGGCGAACTTGTCCGCCATCGCAAACTGGCCGCCGTGGGGCGCGAAGAATATATCGCACGGCAGCGCCTTCAGCTTGGCGAAGGTCCGCTCGTAGTCCGCGACGAACTCCGGATATGGCGCGCCCCGCCGCAGCCGCGTGCCCGGGTTCAGCGTGGTGCTGCTGAAAAAAACAACCTGCAGCACACGGTGGTCCTCCGTCACGGCCATGGTCCAGGTCGTCGCCCCGCGCGTGTGGCCGGGCGTGAGGTGGGCGGTCAGCGTCACCCCGCCCAGCGTCACCTGCTCCCCGTCGGCCACGACGTGGTCCACCTTGACCGGCGCATAGCGGATCGTGTCCCGCGGAAACGGGATGAAATCCGCCGCGCCGCCCGACTCGAGCACCGCCTGGTCCCCCGCACTGGCATAGACGCGCGCCCCGGTGAGCCGCTGCATCAGGGCGTGACCGCCGGTGTGGTCGATGTGGGCGTGGCTGCTGAGGATGATCCTGATGTCCGCCAGCCTGAACCCGAGCTGCTCCACGCTGCGCCGGATGAGCGGCACGGTGTCCTCAAACCCGGTGTCGAGCAGGAAGTGGCCCGCCGGCGTGGTGATGAGGTACGAACTCACCCCGCTCGCCCCGACATAATAGATGTCGCCCACCAGCCGGCGCGGGGGCACCGGCGCCTTGAGCGAGTCGAAGAGGTGCTGCACCCAGGCCCGGCTCGGCGGCGGCGGCAGGGTGGGTGCCGGCCGGACCGCGGCGGCGGGGCCGAGGAGCGCGGCCAGGAAAAACAGGGGGCGAAGGCGCATCCCCGCTAGGCCTTGGGCGTGGCCGCCGTCACCACGCGAAAGACGTAATAGGTCACCGGCACGGCGCCGGCGTTGTGCCAGCCGTGCTCCTCATTCGAGGCGCAGAACAGGACCGAACCGGCGCCGGCGCGCGTGGTGACGCCGTTCTGCATCACCTCGAGGGCGCCCTCCTTCACCAGGACGAACTCCTCGTCCGGGTGGTGATGGGGCGGGTGCGGCGCCACCCCGGGATTGAGCGTGGTGATGTGGCACTCGAAACTGGCCAGGGTCGCGGTGGGCGCGTCAACCACGTCGCGCCGGGCGCCGGTCGGAGTCGGGTGCACCGCGAGCTGCGTCCAGTCGAAGACCGACGAGCCCAGCCGGGCCGGGCCGGCGGGCGCCCCGGGCGGGACATACAGGCTGAAGACAAAATATGTCGCGGGCACCGCGCCGGTGTTCGTCATGTTGTGCAGATCGTCCGCCGCGAAGAAAAACAGCGAGCCCGGGCCGGCGGTCGTCACGCGGCCGTTGATGCTGACGGCGAGGGTGCCCGCCTGGAGGATGATGAGCTCCTCCTGCGGATGCCGGTGCGGCGGGTGCGACATGTTGCCGGGATTCAGCGTGGTGACGTGGCACTCGAACCGCGCGAGCGTCGCCGTCGGCCGGTCCATGACGTCGCGCCGCACCCCGGCGCCCGTGGGCGTGACCTTGAGATCCTCCCATTTGCACACCGCCGAGCCCGGCCGGCCGGGCGGCGGGACGGCTGGGGTCGGCTGGCCGTGCAGGGGCATGAGCGGGATGACGAACCCAACGGCCAGCGCGGGCAACAGCTTTTGTGGGAAAAAATTCATGGACCCCGGGCCGCTCGGCTCAGGCCGGCACCGCGACGCGCCGCCCGGTCGCGGCCGACTGGTAGATGGCCTCGATGATCTTCATGTCCCGCAGTCCCATTTCGCCGGGCACCCGGCTCGGCCGGTTTTCCCGGATGCACTGCGCAAAATCGTCCATCTGCGCCGCCTGCTGGTTCAGGGGCGCGGCCTTTACCGGGCCCCGGCTCGTCGCCGCCTTCAGGCCGCGGTAGCCGAAGGCCGGGCCGACCTCGTACCAGCCGGCCTTGGCCTCCGCCCGGAAATGATCGTGGGAGTCGTTGTAACTCGTGGAACAGGCGCCGCGCGCGCCGTCGGCGAACTCCATCTTCCACTCGATGCCCTCCTCGACGTCGCGAAAAAACTCCGGGCGCCGCTTGGGCAGCTCGCGGGCCGTCACCGCCACCGGCGCCGCGCCGGCCGCCATGCAGGACTCCTGGATGAGGTACACGCCAAGGTCCATCAGCGGCCCGCCGCCGGCCAGGGCGTGCTCGGCGCGCCATTGCGGGTTCCCCATGACGAAGGCGAACTCGCCCGCCAGCTGCCGGAACGGCCCGAATTCCCGGGTGCGCGCCAGCCGCCGGAGCTCCTCGTGCAGCGGGTCGAAATGCAGCCGGTAACCGATCGAATGCCGGATCCCGGCCGCGCGGAACGCCGCCAGCGCCGTCTCGGCCTGCGTCACCGTGGCGGTGAAGGGTTTCTCGCTGATGACATGCTTGCCGGCCCGGGCCGCCGCGATCGCGTGCTCGGCGTGGAGCGCGTTCGGGGTCACGACGTAGACGATGTCGATGTCCGGGTTGTCGGCCAGCCGCGCCATCGTGTTGTAATGATAGATGCTCTTCTCCGGAAAATCATAGCTGCGCGCCCATTGCCGGCCCTTCTCGGCCGAGCCCGTGACCACGCCCGCCAGCCGGCAATGCTGCGTCAGGCGCAGCGCGGGCCCGAGCTCGTGGGTGCTGTAATTGCCGAGCCCCACGAGGGCGACGCCCAGCTTGCGCGCGGGCGGCTCTGCGGCCGCGGCCGACCGGCGCAGGGCGAAGAGCGCGGCGGTGCCGAGGGAGAAACGGCTGAGGAAATGCCGGCGGGATACGGTCGGGCCGGCGGGGGGCGGGGGCGGCGGGGTCATCGGCAGCGGGAAGCCTGCGGCTTTTCGCCCCGAACGCAAGCGAGCAGCCGCGCCGTTCAGGGCGGCGGCAGCACGAACGGCCGGCCGTTCACCCGGACGTTCTTCAAGATGAGATTCTCCACCGGCCCGGGCGTGAACTTCTCCTCCGTCAGGGTCACGTCGATGTTTTCCAGCGTGATGTCGCGCAGTGTGTCCCCGGGGTTGCCCCGCAGCGTGCCGAGGGCGCGGTATGACCCCGTGATGTTGCGGAGGGTGATCCGCTCGACCGTGCGCGCCGGCGCGGGCCGCCCCCGCAGGTCGAAAAACTGCGTCCACGGCGCGACATTCAGCAGGCGGCCGGCCCCGGCGAGCCGGATGCCGTCGAACGTGATGTCCGCGTAATGCTGCGGCGTGTCGGGCCGCAGCTTCAGGGTCAGCAGGGTGGCGCGGCCGGACATGACGCAGCCGCGCACGGTCACGTGGCGGACGATGGTCGCCTCGCTGCCGCAGGTGATCAGGCCGCCGCCGTCGCCGATCTCGCAATCCTCCACGAGGATGTTCTCGACCGGCGGGCTGCTGGCGTCCTGGTCCGCCTCCGGGCCCTTGCTGCCCTTGAGCGCGATGTCGTCATCCCCCGTCGAGATGTAGCACCGGCGGATGGTCACGTCCTGCGAGCTGTCCACGTCGATGCCGTCGGTGCTGGGCCCGCGCAGGACCGCGCTGGCGCTGGGGAGCGTGATGCGCAGGCCCGCGAGGAGGACGTCGCGGCAATGGTAGAGATGCACGTTCCAGAAGCCGGAGTCCTGGAGTTCCAGGCCCTCGATCCGCACGTCGCGGCAGCGGTCGATGAACAGCAGCCGGGGCCGCTCCACCTCCAGGTTGGTGCAGCGGGGATTTTCCTTCCGCCGCTGCCAGAAGGCCCGCCAGTAGACCGGGCCGCTGCCGTCGAGCCGGCCGGGGCCGCTGAGGCGGAGACCCACCAGGCCCGACGCATTGACCAGCGCCATGCGCCACGGCTCGGAGTGCCCCTCGATGCGCGTCAGCTGCCTCGGATAATCCTCGATGTTCTCCGAGCCCTGCAGCACCGCACCGGCCGCGAGGTGGAGGGCCACGCCCTGCCGCAGGAAGAGGGAACCGCTGCGGAAGACGCCCGCCGGGATGACGACCGTGCCGCCGCCTGCGCGGGCCGCGGTGTCGATCGCCCGCTGGATCGCCGGGGTGTTGACCGCGGCGGCGCCGGCCACCGCCCCGAAATCAGTGACGGGAAATTCATGCTCCGCCCCGGTCGCCGGGCCGGTGGCGAGGAGAAGCGCGGCGCTCCAGGACAGTAAGCCGGTCTTGAGTCTGCACATGTGTCGGACGGACCATGCCGGCTTTCCGCCCGAAGTGAAGACTGCAATCGCCCGCGCCGGCCCGGATCAAACCGGCCGGTCAGTGGTGGTCGCCATGGTCATCATGCCGGTCGTCGTGGTGATCGTCCGGATGCGGCGCGGCCCAATAGCCCTCGATGAAGGCGTAGCCGGGGCCGCGTTTCTCCCAGCGCGGTTCGACCCACAGCGTGCGGCCCTGCGGCGGGCGCTCCCAGCGGCCGGCGACCCATTCGCGCTGCCCGCGGCGGTTGGCCCAGTAGCCCGCGACCCAGACGTGGTCGCGCGAGGGACGGTCCCGCTCGATGATCACTTCCCGCCGCGGCGGGGGTGGCGCGCCGAGGACGATGCTCAGGTCGACGTTGGCGACGCGGGCCGCCGGTGCGGTCGCACCGGAGACCAGGGACGGGACCAAGGCGCCGAGCAGCAACGCCGGCAGACACAGCCAGACCGCGGGCCGTGGTTTCAAAATCTTTGCGGAGGGAATTTTCATGGTACCGCTTTGGACCGGGGCTGGCCAGACTGGTTGCGGTCTTCCGGGTGGGGATTGACCTACCTGGCCGGCCACGGTCGCTGAATTCCAGGTTGGCTACCCTCCGCCGGCCGGCCAGGCTGCGTGCATGCCTTCCGCCCCCGCCCCGCGACTTGCCGCGCTCGATGCGATGCGGGGCTACGCCATCCTGGGGGTGGTGCTCGCGCACACCGCCCAATGGGCCCCCCCGGCCGCGGGCTGGGCGGCGCAATTCTGCGCCAACGGCGCGCTCGGCGTGCAGCTTTTCTTCGTCGCCAGCGCCTTCGCCCTCTTCCTCTCGCAGGACCGGCGCCGGGGCGGGGAGCGCCACCCGGTCGCGGGCTTTTTTCTCCGCCGGTTTTTCCGCATCGTCCCGATGTTCTACGCCGGGCTCATCTTCTTCGTGCTCCTGGCCGGCGGCCGCCCGCGCTTCTGGGCCCCCCATGGCGTGACGCCGCTGGACGTCGGGCTTACGGCCGTTTTTCTCAACGGCTGGCATCCCGAAACCATCAACGCGGTGGTGCCCGGCGGCTGGTCGATCGTCGCGGAAGTATCCTTCTACCTGCTCCTGCCGCTGCTGTTCCGGCTGGTGACCAGCCGCGAACGGGCGTGGCTGCTGCTCGCCGGCATGGTGCTGCTGGGCTGGGTGGCCGGGGAGTGGCTGGCACCGCTGCTGACGCCCGCCTATCCGGCGACGTTTGCGTACCTGGCGGAGAATTTCCGGTTCTTCTGGATCTTCGGGCAGCTGCCGGTTTTCGCCCTGGGCATCGTGCTCCATTTCCTGCTGCGCGACGCCCGGGACGGGTCCGATCCCCGGCCCGGCTGGCTGAGCCTCGGCGCCGCGGCGGTCCTCGGCGGGGCGCTGTTCCGGCAGTTGCACCCGCCGATGCCGCCCCCTTTCCCCGCCGTGGTGCTGTACGGCGCCGCCTTCATGCTGTTCGGCCTCGGGCTGAACCTCACCCGCTCCGCCCTGCTGGTCAACCGGCCCGTGCTGCTCCTCGGGCGGATCAGCTACAGCCTCTATTTTGTGCATTTCGCCGTCTTCCAGTTTTTATTCCTCCGCTGGCCGGCCGGTTTCCCCGTGACCGGGCCCGGGGCCACGCTGCTCGCGCTGCTGCTGGTGCTGGCGGTCGCCGGGCCCGTCTCGTGGGCCACCCACCGCTGGATCGAGCTGCCAGGCATCGACCTGGGCCGCCGCTGGGTCGCCCTGATCGAGGCGCGCGCCCCGGGCGCGGAAAAGTAATGATCCCCGGGGCAAGCCCCGTATCGGACCCACAGGGAATAACCCTCGCGCCGCCGGCGCATGAAAACGGCGCGGAAAAATCCGCGCCGGGGTGACCGTGCCGTCCGGCCGGTCTCAGTTCCAATAGCCTTCGTAGAACCGGTAGCCGCCGTCGCTCGTCCGGTCCCAGCGGGGGGCAACCCACACCGCATTCGAACTCGGCGGCAGCTGCCAGTGGCCGGCCATCCACTCATAGCGGTTGTCACGCCAGGTCCAGTAGCCGGGGAGCCACTTGTGATCCGACGAGGGCTGCGCCAGCACTACCTCCGCCTGCACCGCAGGCGGCGCCTGCATGACGATGACCGTGCCGGCCGGGGTCTGCGCCGAGTTGGCCACGATGACCTGGGCCGGCTGCGGCTGCGCGACGACCAGCTGGGTTTGCGGCGCGGGGGGGGGCGGGGCCGAGACCACATGCGATTCCGGCTCGGAAGCGCAGCCGGAAAAAAGCGCGAGGCCCGCGGAGATCACGGACAGGATGGCGACCGGCCGACGCGAGCGGCGGGTTTGATGAGGGGAAGAATTCATGCCGGCTAGGACTGGCCGGGGCGGCGGCAGGTTGTCGCAATTCATCGCCGCCGGGCGAAATTAATCCCGCCGATTGCCGGCACCTCCGGCGCCACCGCCTGTCCTCGCGGGCCGCCGGCAGTTCGACGATGAAAGCCGCACCGCGGCCGATCCCGGCCGGGCGGCGGCCATTTCAGGCTTCTGCCGCCGCGGTCCGCCGTGTTAGCGTGGGGCAAACATTCCCCCATGCAACGCACCCTCGTCAAAGCCGCCCTCAACGCCACCGCCCCGAGCGACGCCCTGCTGCTGCAGGGCTGGGTCCGCACCCGGCGCGACGCCAAGGCCTTCTCCTTCATCGAGCTCAACGACGGCTCCTGCCTGAAGGGCCTCCAGGTCATCGTCGACGCCGCCCTGCCCGACTATGCCCAGGTCGCCCGGGCCACCACCGGCGCCTCGGTCGAGGTGCAAGGCCGGCTCGTCGCCTCCCGGGGCGCGGGCCAGAAATGGGAGGTCGTGGCGGAGAAGTTCACCGTGCTCGGCGAGGCCGACGCCACCTACCCGCTGCAGAAAAAGGGCCACACGCTGGAATTCCTCCGCGAGATCGCCCACCTCCGCCCGCGCTCCAATCTTTTCGGCGCCGTCTTCCGCGTGCGCAGCCGGCTGGCCTTCGCCATCCACCAGTTCTTCCAGGACAAGGGCTTTTATTACGTCCACACGCCGATCATCACGGCCAGCGACGCCGAGGGCGCGGGCGACATGTTCCGCGTCACCACCCTTGACCTGACGAACCCGCCGAAAACGGAGCAGGGCGAGATCGACAGCAGCAAGGATTTCTTCGGCAAGAAAACCTTCCTCACCGTCTCCGGCCAGCTGGAGGCCGAGATTTTCGCCTGCGCGCTGAGCAACGTTTATACCTTCGGGCCGACCTTCCGGGCCGAGAACTCCCACACCTCGCGCCATGCCTCGGAGTTCTGGATGATCGAGCCCGAGGCCGCGTTCTGTGACCTGAACGGCGACATGGACCTCGCGGAGGAGTTCGTGAAATACCTCATCCGCGACATCCGCGCGCACTGTGCCGGCGACCTTGAGTTCTTCTCCAAGTTCGTCGACCAGGAGCTGCTCCCGCGCCTCGACTTCGTTCTCGACAAGCCCTTCGTGCGCTGCAGCTACACCGAGGCGGTCGAGATCCTGAATCAGTCCGGCAAGACCTGGGAGCATCCGGTCGCCTGGGGCGACAACCTCCAGTCCGAGCATGAGCGCTACCTGACTGAGGAACATTTCAAGTGTCCGGTCACCGTCTACAACTATCCGCGCGCGATCAAGGCGTTCTATATGCGCCAGACCGACGGCTGCGCGGAGGGCCGCGAGACCGTCGGCGCGATGGACCTGCTCGTGCCCGGCATCGGCGAGATCATCGGCGGCAGCCAGCGCGAGGAACGCCTCGACCGGCTCCGTGCCGGCATGGCGCTGCACCACCTCGACGAGAAAAGCTACTGGTGGTATCTCGACCTCCGCCGCTACGGCACCGTGCCGCACGCCGGCTTCGGGCTCGGCTTCGAGCGCATGCTCATGTTCGTCACCGGCGTGGCCAACATCCGCGACGTCATCCCCTTCGCCCGCACCCCGGGGTCCGCGGAATTCTGACCTCCGGCCCGTTCGCCCGGTCAGAAGCATTGCCATGCGCCAGTAAATCCTCAGGCTGCCAGCCGCATGCCCGAATCGCCCCCCAGCCCCATCCCCGGCGCCGGCCTCAAGACCGTCCTGCTGATCGACGACGATGTCCGGCTGCGGCCCGTGCTGGTCGAGGGCCTCGAGGCGCATGGCTACCGCACGCTCAGCGCCCCCGACACCGCCCTGGGCGGCGAACTCGCCCGCACCCATCTCCCCGACGTCATCGTCTGCGACATCGACATGCCGGGCATGGACGGCAAGGGCTTCCTCAAGCAGCTCCGCCTCGATCCGGAACTGGCCGACCGCCAGTTCATCCTCATGACCGGCGACCCGGCCTATGCCAATCCCCGCTCCGGCATGGAGCTCGGCGCCGATGACTTCCTGCTCAAGCCCTTTTCCCTCCGCGACCTCACCCGGGCCGTCGCCGCCCGCCTGAAACGCGCCGAGATCAGCCGCCACCTCGAGAACCGCGTCATCGACCAGCTGCGCAGCAGCCTGCACGCCACGCTGCCGCACGAGTTCTTCACCCCGCTCGCCGGCGTGTTCGGGCTCACCGAGATGCTGGAGGAGGAACTCGACGACCTGAGCAAGGACGAGATCCGCCCCATCCTGCACGACATCCTCACGTCGGCCCGCCGCCTGCACCGCACCCTCCGGAATTACCTGCACATCATCGAACTCGACGCCCCCAACCGCGCCCCGCCACCCTGGCTGGAGGACCACCAGGTCGCGGAGGCGTTTACGGCCGGCGTCAACGCCGCCGCCGAACGGCACAAGCGCAAGGCCGACATCACCCTCGAGATGACGGGCGTGCGCCTGCGCTGCGGCCCGGCCGAGTTCACCGCCCTGGCCGAGGAACTGGTGGACAACGCGCTCAACTTCTCCCGCAAGGATTCCCCCGTCCGCATCCGCTTCCAGCCCGAGGGCAACCACCTCCACCTCACGGTGACGGATGTTGGTCGCGGCATGACGCCGAAACAGTTGCAGCAGCTCGGGCTCTTCCAGCAGCACGAGCGCAAGAAATTCGAGCAGCAGGGCCTCGGCCTCGGCCTGGCCCTGGCCCGCCGCATCGTGCAACGGCTCGGCGGCGTGCTGCGCATCGACAGCGAACCCGGCCGCGGCACCACCGTGGATGTGACCCTGCCGATCTGAGCGGGCGCCGTGCCCTGTCGGGGCGGCGCTGCCCGCCGCTCAACCATTGCACCCGGCGCCATCCTCGTTTTCTGTAGCCCCGCATGGCCGCCGCCCACCCCCGCCCTCCCCTCCGCATCCTCACGGCCGTGCCCCTCTGTGACGGCCACGACAGCGCGGTCACCACCATCAACATCGAGCTCGCCCGCCACGGCCTCGAGGTCATCTACCTCGGCTACCACCAGTCCGCCGCGGCCATCGTGCGCGCCGCCATCCAGGAAGACGTCAACGTCGTCGGCCTCAGCTCCTACAACGGCGGTCACCTCGTCTTCTTCAAGGCGGTCGTCGACCAGCTGAAAATGCGGGGCGGCGGCGACATCCCCGTCTTCGGCGGCGGCGGCGGCACGATCACGCCGGCGGACGAGCGCGTCATGCGGCGTCAGGGCACCGACCGCATCTTCTTCGCCGGCACCCCGCTCGACGACATCATGGCTGTCATCCAGCGCGACTACGCCCGCGTCGCGAAGCCCGACCGGAAGTTCAAGGGCGACCGCGCCCTCGCCCGGGCCATCACCCTGGCCGAGTCCGGCTACCCCCGCTCCAAGCTCCCCGCTCCCCGCTCCACCAAGGTCGCCGGACACCCCGCGTTCGTCGTCGGCGTCGCCGGCCCCGGGGGTGCGGGCAAGTCCACCCTCATCGACGAGCTGACCTCCCGCTTCCTGCGGAAAAATCCGGCCGGCCGGATCGCCCTCCTCGCCAACGACCCGTCGCACCCGGGCTCTGGCGGCGCCATCCTCGGCGACCGGGTGTCGGCCATCTACTCGCAGGATGACCGGGTTTTCTTCCGCTCCCTCGCGACCCGCGGCAGTCTCACCGGCCTCTCCGCCGCCGCCCCCGCCGCCATCAAGATTTTGAAAAACTCCGGTGCGTTCGACCTCATCCTCGTCGAGTCCGTCGGCGTCGGCCAGGAAAGCGACCCGTTCCGGATCTACGGGAAGGGGCCGCCGCTCGTCGACGCGACGCTCTTCGTCCTGGCCCCGCATTACGGCGGCCGCATCCAGCTCCAGAAGATCGCCCTGCTCACCGGCGCCGACCTCGTCGCCCTCAACAAGTGCGACCACCCGATGGCCCACACCGCCCGGGCCGAGATCCAGGCCCGGCTCGACCAGAACGGCCGGGGCCAGCAGCTCCACCCCACGACCGCCGCGCAGCACTTCGACCCGGGGGTCGACGCGCTCTACGCGGCCCTGGCCTCGCTTTCCTCCTCCCACCTGCGACCTCCCGCCTCCCGCCCCGGCTCCGGAGGTGCCGCATGAGCCAGCTCGGGAAAATCGCCGACGCCGTCGACGCCTACAACGCCCACGTCGCCACCGAGGTGGCCCGCGCCCGCACCGACGCCGCTTTCGCCGCCGGGCTCCGCGCCCGCTGGGCCCGCATCCGGGAGACGGTGGACTGGACCGTCTCGCCCACCGGCACGCCGCTGCCGCGCCTCGCCCTGCCCCAGACCGACGACCCCGCCGTCATCGCCGAATTCCTGCTCGGCCAGGGCCTGCCGGGCGAGTTTCCCTATGCCACCGCCGCCTACCGCGAGATGTACCTCGACCGCGAGGTGAACACCGGCGAGGAACCGATGCGCCTCTTCGCCGGCCTCGGACTCGCCGAGGACACCAACGCGCGCTTCCACTACCTCGGCACCCACCAGAAGAGCCTCCGCCTTTCCACCGCGTTCGACGGCCCGACGCTCTACGGCCTCGACTCCGACCACGAGGGCGTGCTCGGCAAGGTCGGCGAGGGCGGCGTGGCCATCGACACCGTCGAGGACATGACGCGGCTCTTCGCCGGCTTCGACCTGACGCGCAAGGACGCCTCCGTCTCCATGACGATGAACGCCCCCGCGCCGATGATCCTCGCCATGTTCATCGCCGCCGCGCAGCGCCGCTTCGGCCCCGGCTGCGTCGCGAACCTCCGCGGCACGATCCAGGCCGACATGCTCAAGGAGGTGCAGGCGCAGAACGAGGTCATCTTCCCCATCGACGCGTCGCTGCGCTTCCTCGGCGACATGATCGAGTGGTGCGTGCCGAACATGCCCAAGTGGTATCCCGTCTCCATCTCCGGCTACCACATCGCCGAGGCCGGGGCCACGCCCGTGCAGCAGGCCGCGTTCACCCTCTCCAACGGCTTCACCTACGCCGGCCTGCTCCAGGCCCGCGGCGCCGACGTCAATGAGTTCGGCCCGCGCCTGTCCTTCTTCCTCGATTGCGGCCTCGACGTGGAATACCTCGTCCTCGGCCGTGTCTGCCGCCGCCTCTGGGCCATCGGCATGAGGGATGTCTTCGGCGCCGGCCCCAAGGCGCAGATCCTCAAGCTCCACACCCAGACCTCCGGCCGCTCGCTCATCGCCGCCGAGTTCCAGAACAACCTCACGCGCACCGCCGTCGAGCTGATGCTCGCCTACCTGAATTACACCAATTCCTGCCACTCGAACTCCGCCGACGAGCCCTTCACCACCCCGACCGAGAAATACGCCACCCTCGCCTCCCACGCCCAGTCCATCATCATGGAAGAGTCCGGCGTCTTCAAACACACGATGAACCTGTTCGGCGGCGCCCCCGGCCTGCTCCTCCTCGAAAAGCAGGTTGAAAAGGCCATCCTCGAGGTCTTCCGCGAGATGGACACCCTCGGCGGCGTGCTCGCCGCGCAGGAGCAGCGCTACCAGCGCAGCAAGATCCAGGAAGCCGGCCACGCCTACGAGAAACAGATCTACGCCGGCGCCCGTCCCATCATCGGCCTCAACAAATACCGGTCCGGCGAGCCGATGCCGAGCGTCCCGCTCGCCCGCACCAGCCCGAAAAAACAGCGCCTGCAGGTCGCACGCCTCCGCGCCTTCAGGCAAAAGCACGCGAAGCAATCCCCCGCCGCCCTGCAACGGCTGGAAAACGTCGCCCGCGCCGGCGGCAACGTCTTCGCCGAGCTCATCGACACCGTCGAGGTCTGCTCCCTGGGCCAGATCACCGCCTGCCTCACGGACGTCGTGGGCAAATTCCGGCCCATGGTCTGACATGCGGTGCCTCGCCCCCCTGCTGCTCGTTCTGGCCCTGGCCGCGCCGGCCGGCGCCACCGCCGGACCCGCCGGCGTCGCGGAGCTCTTCGGTCCGCCGGAAAACCTCCGGCTGGTCCGCGAGGCGGACGCCGTCGATGTCTGCCTCCTCCGGCACGTCGCGCCGGCCGTGCGCGCCGACGGCAGCGTCGACCGGAGCACGGAACGCTACGAGGAAACCGCCTTCAGGCCCGTGCCGGCCGCCACCGCGGCGGCGCTCCGCGGCCTCGTGCTGGACGACAAGACCTACGACTGGCCGGCCGGCGCCGGCGGCCGCCGGCCGCAGTTCTACCTGCGGTTGCGCTTCCACCGGGGCGACGAGCTCATCACGGTTGATTTTTGTTTCCTCTGCCACGTGCTCCTGGTCGCGCGGAATGGGGTGGAGCTGGGCCACGCCAACTTCGGCCGCAACGCCGATCTCTTGCTGCGCGCCTTCCTCCAGGTATTTCCCGACGACGCCCCGCTCCGGCGCGCGGCCGGGGAAGCCGGCCTCCCACCCTGAACCCCGCCACCGCCGGCCGGGCCGGACTCAATCCCCCAGCGGCAGGTCAATGGTGGCGCGCAGGCCGGGGCCGTCCGGATTGGCTTCCAACGCGAGCGAGCCGCGGTGCAGGAGGGCGATGTTCCGGACGATGGCGAGGCCGAGGCCCAGTCCCTGCTGCTCATGCCGCGCGCGGCCAAACTGGCGGAAAGCCGCGATCTGCGACCGCTCCTCCGCCGTCATCCCGGGCCCGCGGTCGGTGACGGTGATGCGGTAAAGACCGTCCTCCGCCCGGCCGAGCACGACCACCGGCTGGCCCGCCGCGGAAAACTTGAAGGCATTCTCGGCCAGCTCGGCCACCGCGGTGCGCAGCCACGCCGGGTTGACCCGGACGACCGCCGTACCGCATTGCAGGCGCAGGTCGACGGAGCGGCCGGCCTGCTCGGCGACCCCCAGCACCTCGTCCTCGATGCCGGCGCCCGCCTCGACGGCGGCCGTGGGATCAAGCCAGCCGTTAACCCGGAATTGCTCGAGCTGGAAATGCTGCACCAGTTTCCGGGCCAGGGCCTGCTGGCGCCGTGCACTGATCTGGATCGAGCGGGCCATCTCCCGCAGCTCCGCGTGGGATACCGCGCCGGGTTCAGACTCCAGCAGCGCCGCGATCCCCAGGATGCCGTTGAGCGGGGTCAGCAGTTCGTGCGCCCACGGCGCCGTGATCTCGCGCTGGTGCTCCTCGGTGTAATGCCGCAGCCGCTGGGCGGTGGACTCCCGCTTGGCCAGCACCCCGGCGATGCCGGCGAGGAGCTCCTCCGGCTGGAACGGCTTGGTGATGTAGTCGTCGGCGCCGAGCACCATGCCCTTGCGCTGCTCGGCCCGGGCCGTCCGCCCGGTGAGAAAAATGAACGGGATGTCGCCCAGCCCCGGCTGCTGGCGCAACGCTTCGAGCACGCCATAGCCGTTCAGGCGCGGCATCTCGACGTCGCAGAGGATGACGTCGGGCTTTTCCGCCGCCAGCGCGAGTCCGGCCAGGCCGTCGGCCGCCGTCAGCACCGTGTGCCCGGCGGCCTGCAGCTGCAGCTCCACCAGGGTCCGCCAGCGCGGGTCATCCTCGATGACGAGGATCCTGAGCTGCGCGGGCCGGGCCTTTTCCACCATCGTGGTCACTGTGTGGGTCATGTGCGCACGGGGCCGGCCCGGGCCCCGTGCGTGATGAACATAACCGTCAGGTGACCAAAATCCAGAAATACTGCTCAGGTGCGGTTGCCCGTGTGCACCTTGCCCCGGGCCGCAACCCGTTGCTCGATCGCGGTGCGGAAGGGGGTGTCGGCCGAGGCGTAGGCCTGGACGATGACCCCGATGAAATTGTCCTCGGTCACGAGCTCGGCGTCCTCCTCGTCGTTGTTGACGCCCTGGACGAGGAAACCGCCGCGGGTCTCGCCGACCACGCTGTGGGCCACGCGGACGCCGGTGCTCTTGAGGTAGACGACCGTCATGCCCTTCTTGATGTCGTCGTACTTGATCTCCTGCACGATGACGGCGGTGTTGGTCGCATACAGGGGCTCCATCGAGCGGCCGATGCCCCAGAAGGCCTGGGCGTTCATCAGCTGGCTGGCAGCGAGTTCGGCGGCCTTGAGCTGCTCGCCCTCGGCGACCAGGTGCGGCGCGGGGGTGCGGGCGACGATGGCGGCGAGCACATGGTCCGACTTGATCCCGGCCGGCGCAACCAGCGCGCCCCCGGCAACGAACAGGGTCGCGATGAGGAGGCGGGCGGTGCGGCAGGCGTTTTTCATGGGCTCAGGATGCCAGAAGTCCGCCCGGCCCGGTATCCGGCCACCCCCGCAATTGACCCTGCGTATTACCGCTGGGGGGTTTCCCGGCCCGGAACCAAGGTTTTCTCTCGCCCGCCGGGCCCTACGTTGCAAAACAGTGGGGTTGAAGCATTACTTACCCCCTGCCATGACCTGTGTGCTCTATGCCGAGGATGATATCAACGTCGCCGAGATCGTGCGGACGTTCTTTGGT
This sequence comes from uncultured Oleiharenicola sp., assembly GCA_964423065.1. Lineage (GTDB taxonomy): Bacteria > Verrucomicrobiota > Verrucomicrobiia > Opitutales > Opitutaceae > Lacunisphaera. Next base: position 126,130 of record CAYRDN010000001.1, read on the forward strand.
CATTTCGCCCCGGAGATCACCTTGGAGATAGTGCCCAATGGCCGGGACTGCCTCGACCGGATGACCCGGGGCGGGGTCGATGTGCTGCTGCTCGACCTGGTGCTGCCGGACATCGACGGCCTCCAGGTCCTCCGCGAGCTGGTCCTGCGCGGCGACACCACCCCGGTGATCATGGCCAGCGGCCTGGGCCAGACCGATCTCGCCGTGCGCGCCCTCCGCGCCGGCGCGGTGGACTGCGTGGACAAATCCACGCCGCAATTCAACCAGATCGTCGACACGGTCAAACGCGTCCTGGCGCGCCACCGCCAGGCGCCCATCCGGCCGTCGGCCGTGCCCTGGCGGGAGAAACACCACCGGGTCCTGCTGATCGAGGTCTCCGCCGTCACCCGCCGCACCATCGAGGAATTCTTCCGCGTGAATGCGCCGCAGTTCGCCGTCGTCCCCGCACCCACCCCCGCGGAATTCGCCGCCTTTCTCGGCGCCGGCGGCCAGGCCGACGCCGTGCTCATCGGCCCGACCCCGGGCGAGGCCAGCCCGCTCGACACGCTGCGCACGCTCCGCTCGCACCGCCCGGACCTGCCGGCCGTGCTGCTCTCCGCCCGCGACGACGGCCAGACCGCCGTCGCCGCCTTCAAGCTCGGGGCGCAGGATTACATCCTCCAGAAGCCCGGCTACCTCGGCGAGCTCGTCTACTCCCTCAGCAACATCCTCCGCCGCGCCGACATCGAGCGCAGCAACGAGCGGCTGACCCGGGAACTCGAGGCCCTCAACCGCTCGCTCGAGGCCCAGGTGAAGGCGCGCACCACGGAGCTGCAGGCGCTTTCCTCCCGGCTGCTCCGCATCCAGGAGGACGAGCGCCGCGCCATCGCCCGCGAGCTGCACGATCATCTCGGCCAGCTGCTCACCGGGCTGCGCTTCCAGCTGGAGGCCGTGCACCGGGACGCGCCGCCCGCCCAGCACCGCGCCCTCGCCGAGAGCCTCGGCGTCACCGACGAGATGCTGCGCTACCTCCGGGAAATGACCCAGCAGCTGCGGCCGCGCGTGCTCGACGACCTCGGCCTGGCTCCGGCGCTCGAGTGGCACTGCAGCCTGTTCCACCGCCAGACCGCCATCACCGTGGCGCTCGACGTCTCCCTGCCGCCGGCACGCCTGCCCGGCGAGCTCGAGACCGCCGTGTTCCGCTTCGTGCAGGAGGCGCTGACCAACGTGGCGCGGCACTCCGGCGCCACCGCCGCCCACGTCACCCTCACCACCGGCGGCGGGAAGCTCCTCGCCGAGATCACCGACCGCGGCCGCGGCTTCGACGTCGCGGCCAAGCTGGCCTCCCGCGATTCCATCGGCCTGATCGGGCAGCGCGAGCGGGTGAGCCTCGCCGGCGGCGAGATCGAGATCTTTTCCCGTGCGGGCCAGGGCACCCGCATCCATGCGGAGTTCCCGCTCCCGGCGCCGGACCCCGCCCCCGTGCCGGTTGCCGCCACGGCCCCGCTGGCCACCCCCTGACGATGCCGCCCGCCCTGCCCACCGTCGTGCTGGCCGATGACCATGAAGTCGTCCGGCGCGGCGTGCGCAGCATCCTCGAGGCGGACGGGGGCTACAAGGTCGTCGCCGAGGTGGCCGACGGCCTGGCCGCCGTGCAGGCCGCCGAAAAGTTCCGGCCCACCCTGATGTTCCTCGACCTGTCCATGCCGCGCCTGCACGGCCTCGAGGCGCTGCGCCAGGTCCGCACCGGCAGCCCGCAGACCAAGGTCATCGTGCTCTCGATGCACCATGACGAGCCCTATGTCGTCGAGGCGCTGCGCGCCGGGGCGATGGCGTACATCCTGAAGGGTTCCGAATCGACCGAGATCGCCCGCGCTGTCGCCGAGGTCGTGGCCGGCCGCCGCTACCTCAGCGCGCCGCTGTCGGAACGCGCCATCACCGCCCTGACCACGCAGACGGCGGACCAGGCCGACCCGCTCCACGCCCTGACCCCGCGCGAACGCGAGGTGCTGCTGCTCGCCGCCGAGGGCCTCAACACCACGGAGATGGCCGAGAAGCTTTTCATCAGCCCGCGCACGGCCGAGACCCACCGCACGAACCTGATGCAGAAGCTCGGGCTGCAGACGCAGACCGACCTCGTCCGTTTCGCCATCCGCCGGGGCCTGATCCAGCCGTAGGGGCGAAGGCGGCGATTCCCCTCACGCCGGGACGGTGAAGCCTTCCATCCGCGTGCGCACGTCCTGCAGGAAGGCGGCGGCGGCGGCGCCGTTGACCACCCGGTGGTCGAAGGTGAGCGAGAGCGTGATGACCTCGGCGGGATGGATCACCCCGCCGTCGTTGATCAGGCGCTCGTGCGCCGAGCCGATGAAGATCGTCGCCATCGCGGGTGGCACCACGATCGGGGTCGCGCTCTCGACGCCGAACGCGCCGAGGCTGGTGATGTTCATCGGCGCCTGCACGTCGGTGAGCTTGCCGGCGCGGGTCTCCTCCAGGGCCCGCTGGTAGGCGGCGGCAAAATCACCCCAAGCCAGGCGGTTCGCCGCGGGGATGGCGGCGGTGGCGAGCCGGTCGCCGTCGAGGGCCACGGCCACGCCGCACTCGAAGTCGGCCTGCTCCAGGATCGTCCCGTCCTTGCCGACGAGGCAGCGGAAGGCCGCGTGCTGCTCCTGCGCGCGCACCAGGCACCACGCCATCATCGCCGAGGGCGAGGCGGCGCCGCCGCCGGCCTGCTGCTTCGCCGCCGCCCGGGCGCGGCGGAGGGCGTCCCAGCGGACATCCATCAGCATGGTGGCGGGGACGACGGCATCGAGGCGCTTGGTGATGGCCGGGTGCAAAGCGGGCGGACGGGCGTTGCCTTTCATGGGCGCGGAGGGGGTTGCGGAAGCGGGCGCCGGCAGGGCGGCCGGGAGGGCGGGACGATAAACGGTGGGCGCGGCGGCGGCCTGGGGCGCCGCGGGCGCGGCGCGTTCGACCGGCAGCGCGGCGATGCTCGCGGCATCGCCGGTGACGAGCGCGATGCCCTGGCCGATGAGCACGGTGTCATCGAGCCTGACCTGCCACTCCTTGAACCGGCCGGTGTAGGAGGCCTCGATCGGGTAGACCGCCTTGTCGGTCTCGACCTCGCAGAGCACGTCGTCCGGCGCCACGGGGTCGCCGGGCTGCTTGTTGAGCGCCACCACGCGCGCGGAGCGCAGGCCCTCGCCCATGATGGGGACGCGGACCATGATGTCGCTCGTGCCGGCGACGACGGCGGTCTGCGGGCCGTGGGCACCGGCCGCGGCGGGGATCGGCCCGGCGCTCAGCGCCGCCAGCAGGCCCGCGCCCGTCCCGGGCAGCTCGCCCCGGGTGACATTGACCGACACCGTGCGCCAGATCGCGTCAAGGATGCGCGGCACGTCGGGCAGCGCGGCGTATTCGTAGATGGGGTTGTAGCCGATCATCACGTTGCCCTTGGAGACGAGCACCGGCGGGGCCTTCAGGCCCGCCCACAGGTCGGGCTGGCCCAGGATGTGCGTGATGATCATCTGGCCGACGGAGCAGTTCTCCGTGTCCTCCTGCACCACGACGAGCCGGCCGGTCTTGCGCACGGAGGCCTCGATGAGTGACTTGTCCCACGGCACGATGGAGCGCAGGTCGATCAAGTCCACCCCGACCTCACCCTTGAGGGCGGCGATCGCCTCCAGGGATTTTTCCATCGTGTTGCCCCAGGCGACGAGCGTGAGGTCGTCGCCCTCGAGGCAGCGGCGGGCCGTGCCGAGGGGGATCGAGACGACGGGGGCCGTCACCTCGCGCTCCGCCCAGAGCATGTGCTTCGGCAGGAGGAACAGCACGAGGTCCTCGGCGTGCATCGCGGTCCAGAGCAGCCCGGCGGCGTCCTCCGGCGTGCTGGGAATGACGACGTTGAGGCCGGGAAAATGCGCGAAGACCGCCTCGTTCGCCTGCGAATGCCAGAGCCCGCCGCCCGGCAGGTAGGCGCCGTAGGGCGCGTAGATCACCGCGGGCACCTTCCATTCGCCGTTGGTGCGCCAGCGGATGCTGGCGAGGTTGGAGACGAGCTGGTTGAAGCCGGGATAGATGAAATCGATGAACTGGATCTCGAACACCGGGCGGCGCCCGTAGAGGGCGAGGCCGCCGGCCAGCCCGATGATGGTGGACTCGGCGAGCGGCGAGTTGAACACCTGCCCGGGAAAATCCGCGGTCAGCTTCTGCGTCAGCCGGAACACGCCGCCCTTCGGGTCCTCGACGTCCTCGCCGAAGATGATGCGCCCCGGGTCGGCGTCGAGGCCGGCGCGGAGCGTGCGGTTGATGAGGTCGCCCATGCGGTACTTGCCGGGCTTGAACAGCTCCTCGTTCAGGTCCGGCGACGGCGCGAGCACCTCGAGCATGAGCTCGTCCCCCCGCGGGTTCTCGGCCTGCTCGGCCGCGGCGTAATCCTGGCGGACCCGCTCCTTCAGCTCGGCGTCGAACGCCGCGAATTCCTTCTCGGTCAGCTCGCCGGCCCCGATCATGCGGTCCTTCAGGTGGCGGATGGGATCGGCCTGCTCGAGCGCGGCCAGATCCTCCTTCGAGCGGTAGAGCGTGTGGTCGTCGGAGCTGGTGTGGCTGGACAGGCGTTCCACCCGCACCCAGAGGAACACCGGGCCGCGGCCCGCGCGGAGGTCGGCGAGCGCGTCCTGCCCGGCGGCGTGCACGGCCTCGGGATCGGTGCCGTCCACGGCCCGCCATTGCGCCCGGTTCAGCACCTCGAGGGCGAGCGGGTTGTTCTTCCGCGTGGGGGTCGAGATGCCGTAGCCGTTGTCCTCGACCGCAAAGAGGATCGGCAGCTTCCGCTCGAGGGCGAAGCTGAGCGCCTCGTAGAAATCGCCCTGCCGCGCCGCCGCGTCGCCGACGCAGGTGACGACGACGCCGTCCTTCTGGTCGAGCTGCAGGCCCCAGGCGATGCCGCAGGCCGGCACGAGCTGCGCCCCCGTCGGCGTGGGCACGCTCACGATGTTCAGCTCGCGCGAGCAGTAATGCGACGGCATCATCCGGCCGCGGGAGGCGGAGTCGCGCTTGGAGAAGTATTCCATCGCCAGGTGCCGGGTGGTCAGGCCGCGCCCGAGGCACAGGCCGCGGTCGCGGTAGTACGGGACCAGGAAATCGCTGTCGCGCAGCTGGGCGCCGATGGCGCACATCGCCTCGTGGCCGCGCCCGGAGACATGAAAGTGCCCCTTGCCCTGGCGGTTCAGGCTTTCCTCGCGCAGGTCGCCGTGCCGGCTCTCCAGCATCAGGAGCAGCAGGTGGCGCTTCTGTTCTTTGTTCAGGGTCGCGGCTGTGGCCATGGCTGGTTTGCGGGCATCACCTTCCCTCCAAAAGCAGGCCGACCGCAACGCATTTCGAGCCGGCGGCCGGCCGGCCCGCCGGGCCCGCCGCGCAGGGAAAAACCGCGGAACTTTCCCGTGGCCGGTTCCTAGCGCAACGGTCCGCCGCGGACCGCCGGGAACCCCGCGCCGAGCAGCAGCGCCAGGTCGGCCTCGCCCTCCGTCTTGACCACGCCCTCCGCCAGCACCCGCCTGGTTTCCGCGATCAGCACGCCGTTCAGCCGGTCCTGGATCCCCTTGTCATCCATGGCCGGCGCCGGCGTGCCGGGAGCCAGGCTGGCCAGGGCGGGGTTCGGATGCTCCTTGCCCTCGGTGTATTCGTAGAAGCCGGACCCGGTGCCGTTCTTCCGGCCCCGCAGGCCGGCGGCGACCATCCGCGCGCAGAGCTCCGACGCGATGAAGCGGTCCGGGAAATAATGCCGCATCTCCCCGGCGATGAAATCGCTCACATCCACCCCCACCTCGTCGATCAGCCGCAGCGGTCCCATCGGCCAGCCCCAGTCGCGCATCGCCCGGTCGATGGCCTCCGCCGGCACACCCTGCTCCCACAGCCGGCAGGCCTCGTTCAGGTAGAAGAACAGCACGCGGGTGACGAGGAAGCCGGGCGAGGACCGGCAGACGACCGCCGTCTTGCCCAGGGTGCGGACAAAGGCCAGCGCGCGGTCCGCCGTCTCCCGCCTGGTGTGCGGGCTGAGCACCAGCTCGACCAGCGGCATGCGGCCGACCGGGTTGAAGAAATGCAGGCCGACCACGCGGCCGGGATTCGTCGCGGTCGCCGCCAGCTCCTCGATGGGCAGCGCCGAGGTGTTCGAGGCGAAGACACAGTCGGGGGCGGCGATCTTGGTCAGCTCGGCGAACAGCTTCCGCTTGGCCGCGGTGTTTTCCACGATGGCCTCGATCACCAGGTCGCAGATCTCGAAATCCTCCAGGCTGGTCGTGATGCCGATGCCGCCGGTCAGCTTGTGCGCCGCCTCGTGGGTCAGCTCGCCGCGCTCCACCGCCGCGGCGAACAGCCCGCGGATGACCGCCACCCCCTGCTCGATCGCCTCCTTCCGCTCGTCGCAAAGGATGACGCCGTAGCCGTGCAGCGCGCACCAGTGGGCGATGCCGGAGCCCATGACCCCGGCGCCGATGATGCCGATGGTCCGGAAGGGCGCGGACGGCGCGGACGGCGCGGCCGCCGGCGCCGGAAACCACGCCTCCAGCGTGCGCTTCTTCGCCGCCTCCTTCACGAAATATACATGCAGGAGATTCCTGGCCGGCGTCCCGGTGGCGACCCCGCCGAACAGCGCCGCCTCGAGGTCGAGCGCGTTCGCCAGCGGCAACCCCGCCCCTTTCTCCACCGCGTCGAGCACGGCGAGCGGCGCCGGCTGGCCCCGGCGGCGGGCGAGCGCCGCCTTGCGCTGGGCCGGGAAGAATTCCGGCGGCGGCGCGGGCGGATCGGCGCGGCGCGGCGGCCCCTCGGCCGCGAGCCGGAGCGCGGCGGCCTTGGCCCGGGTCTTCAGTTCCGCGGCGGGCACCAGCTCGTCCACCAGACCCGCGCGGAGCGCCGCCGCCGCGGGCACGAGTGCCGCCTTGAGGATGTGCCCGACGGCCGCCGCGGCGCCGATGAGCCGCGGCAGCCGCGTGCAGCCGCCCCAGCCGGGAATCAGGCCGAGCCCGACCTCGGGCAGGCCGATCACCGTCGCGGGCGCGTCGGTCGCGAGCCGCCAGTGGCAGGCCAGCGCCAGCTCATACCCGCCGCCGGCGCACGCGCCGTGGATCGCGCACACGACCGGCACCTTCAGCCCGCCCAGCAGGGAAAACAGTTCCTGGCCCTCGCGCGCGATCCGCACCGCCGCGGCGCTGTCGGGGATCGCGGCCAGCCACTTCAGGTCGGCCCCGGCGACGAAGATCCTTTCCTTGGCGCTGATCACGACCACCGCCTTGAGCGGCCGGCCGGCCAGGGCGGTCACGGCGGCCCGGAGCGCGGCCTGCGTCGCGGGATTGAACAGGTTGGCGCGGGCCGCGGGATCATCCAGGGTGATCCAGCCGACGTTCTCCGCATCAACGGTGTGGGTAACCGGGGGCTGATTGCTCATGGGGCATGCTTGGTTGGGGCCCAGACAACCGTCCTCCGCCGGGGATGTAAAGCCAAGGCGGGCGCCGGGCCGGCCGGCCGGGTCAGCGCCGCGCCGGGCCCGGGCCGAATTTTCGCAGGTATTTCAACGCCACCTCGAAATCCTTGGGCAGCGGCGCCGTCAGCGTGAGCGGCGCGCGCGTCAGCGGGTGCTTGAACGTGAGCCCGCCGGCATGCAGCGCCAGCCGCGCGATCAGCGGCCGCTCGTCGAGCCGCCCCTTGTAGCCGCGCTTCAGGCCGGAGAGCAGCAGCCGCGTCCCGTCGCCGTAGAGCGGGTCGTTCAGCACCGGCGCGCCCGCCCCGGCCAGGTGCAGCCGGACCTGGTGCGGCCGGCCGGTGCGCGGCCGGCACTCGACCAGCGCGAAGCCCGCGCGGCCCGCGGGCTGGGGGAATTTTTCCCGCACGGTGAAATCGGTCGTGCTCGCGTGGCCGTGCTTCTGCACGACGCACATGCGGCCGGGCCGGGCCTCGTCCTCCTTCATCACCAGGTCCACCGTGAAATCATCCGGCGCGGGGATGCCGGCGGTCAGCGCGAGGTAAAGCTTCCCCGCGGTCTTCGCCTGGAACTGCCCGCTGAGGAAATCCAGGGCCGCCTTCGTCTTCGCGTAGAGGACCAGCCCGCTCGTGTCGGGATCGAGCCGGTGCACGTTGGCCGCCTCGGGCCCCAGCCGGGCGCGGACGAGGTCGTGCAGGTTCTCGCCCGGCGGGCCGGACCGGTCGGGCGCCAGGGGCAGGCGGCTCGGCTTGTCGAACGCGATCAGGGCGTCGTCTTCGAAGAGGACGGGCGGCAGCGGCATGGGTTGCCGCCGACTCTGCGCGCGGGCCCGGCGGCCGCAACCCCGAAGGCCGCGGTTTACCCTTTTTTCCCGCGCGGGGTGAAAATCCCTGTGGCCTCCGGCCGGAACTCGTGTCTCACTGCCCACGATGACGCTGGCACCGAGATTTCTGGTCAACTTCTGGGCGGGCTGGTGCGTGGCAAGGTTCACGCGGCGCCTCCGGTCGCCGGGCCGCGCGGTCCCGGCGCAGCCCGCCGCCTTCGCCGGGCTGATGGCGCAGTTCGCGGGCACGGAGTTCGGCCGCGAGCACGGCCTGTCCGCGGCCACGACCTACGCGCAGTTCCGCGAGCGCGTGCCGCCGCGCACGCACGAGTTTTTCGCGCCGCTTGTCGCCCGGATGGCGGCCGGCGAGGCCGATGTGCTCGCGCCCGGCCGCTGCCGGTTCTTCGTCGAGTCCGCCGGCACCACGGGCGACCGGCCGAAGCTGCTGCCGGTCCCCGAGCCGATGCTCGCGCATTTCCGGCGCGGCCTGCGCGACGCGCTCTTCCTCTACGCCGCCCGCGCCGGCCACGCCGGGGTGTTCCTCGGCCGGCAGCTGCACGTCGGGGCCAGCACCGCCCTGGCGGAGGAAAACGGCGCCTACCGCACCAGCCTCGAAGGCATGCTCGCGCTGTGCCTGACCCCCTGGGCCGAGGCCAACCTGTACGCGCCGCCGCCCGCGGTGGCGCACCTGCCCGAGGGCGAGGAGAAGATCGCCGCCACCGCGCGGGCCATGCTCCACCGCGACGTCACCCTCGTCGGCGGCACGCCCGCCGCGGTGCACGCCCTGGCCCAGGCCGCGCGCGCGGCCGCCAGCACCGGCAAGCAGCGCATGACGCACCTGCAGGCCGTGTGGCCGAACCTGGAGTGCTTCGCCTTCACCGGCGCCCCGCTCGGCCTCTACGCCGACGCCCTCCGCGCCGCCCTCGGCCCCACCGTCAACTTCCACGAGGTCTATGCCGCCGCCGAGGGCATCTTCGCCGCGCAGGACGAGGGGGCCGCCGCCGGCCTGCGGCTGCTCACCGACGCCGGCGTGTTCTTTGAATTCCTCCCGCTCCGCCGCTACCAGCCGGACACGCTCGCCCATGCCGGCCCCGACTGCCTGCCGCTCGCCCAGGTGCAGGCGGGCGCGGACTACGTGCTGCTCGTCACCACGCCCGCCGGGCTCTGCCGCTACGCGCCCGGGGACATCGTGCGCTTCGTGACGGTCGACCCGCCGCGCCTGCAGATCGTCGGCCGCACCCGGCTCCAGTTGAATGCCTTCGGCGAACAGGTGAGCGAGCGCGAGCTGGTCGACACCCTGCTCGCGGTCTGCGCGCGCAACGGCTGGCAGGCCGTCAACTTCCACGTCGCCCCGTATAGCCACCGCATCGCCGCCGGCCAGTCCCTCTGTTGCCATGAATGGTGGCTCGAGCTGCGCACGCACACCCACAAGACCCCCACCGCGAATGTCCTCGGGCCCGAGTTCGACGCCGAGCTCGCGCGGCGGAACAGCGACTACGCCGCCCGCCGCGCCAACCACACCCTCGACATTCCCTCGGTGCGCCTCGTGATCCCGGGCGTGTTCGAGCAATGGGCGCAGGAGCAGCGCAAGGCCAGCGGCGCCAGCAAAATGCCCCGCTGCCGCTCCGACCGGCTCATCGCCGACCAGCTCGCCGCGCTCACGCGCTTCCACCAGGTGCCGGCCGTGCCCCTGCCGGTCGGCGGCTCGCGCGCGCCGACGTGACGGCCGGCGCGGGCGTCCCGGAAAACACCGCCGCGCCTTACCCGGCGGTTTTCTTCGCCCGGGATTTCTTCGCCGCCGTCTGCCTGGCGTTGAGCCACACCTGGCCCTTGGCGTTCACGTTGAGCCAGTAGAGTTCCCCGCCGTGCTCGGCAAAGGTCGGCTTGGCCTTGGGCGACTCCGGCGGGAGCAGCCCGGCGGACGCGAGCACGGCCAGCAGCTGCGCGTCGGTTTTCTCGAGCTTCCGCGCCAGGTCCGCCACGAGCGCCGTGACGCCCTCGCCGCGCTTCTTTGGCTCCAGCAGCAGCCGCAGCGCGGTGAGCGTGTTCTCCGGCGGCAGCGGCGGCTTCTCCGCCGCCGGCTCGCGGGGATCCACGTATTCGCGCCCCGCCGGGGTTTCCGCGGGCGGCACCGGCTCCGGCGGTGCTCCCGGCTCCCCGCTCCCGGCTCCCGGCGGCTTCTCCTCCGCGTTGATCCAGATTTCGCCGCGCTGGTTGCGGTTCAGCCAGTATTCAAATTCGCCTTCGCGGGCCACCACCGGCTGGTCGCCGCCGGCCAGGCGCAGGCCGAACTCGCCCAGCTTTTCCAGCAGCTGCGCGTCGTCGAGCTTGAGCGCCTTGGTCAGATAGGGGAAGCTGCCGGACCAGCCGTGGCCGCGCCGGTTGCGGCGCATCATCGTGCGGATCCGGCCCAGGTAGGTGCCGGTGTCCGGCCGGCCGGGCTCGCGCCGGGCTTCGTGCGGCGGCGGCGCCGGCTGCTCCGGCCGCGGCTCGTGCTCGGCCGGCGGTTCGCGCCCGGCCCGGGGTTCGGCCGGCACCGGCGTGGCCCGGGCGGTCCGGAATTTCTTGTCGCGGGTGTTGACCCACACGCGGCCCTTCTTGTCGGTCTCCAGCCAATACAGGGAGCCGTCGTGGTCCACGACCTCCCCCTTCTCCTCGCCCGGGACCGGTACCTTGAGGCCGCATTCCTCAAAGGCGGTCAGCAGGTCGCGGGCGTCCTGCTCGAATTTCTTCGCGAGAAAATCCAGCTCGACCGACAGGTCGCCGCGCGAATTCTTCCGCAGGAACGGCTGCAGGGCCTCGAAGAGCGTCGGCAGGTCCTCCTCGCTGCCCGCGAGGTCGTCGAAGTCGCCCAGGCCGAGGTCGGCCGGTGCCGGGGCGTTGGCCGGGCGCGACGGGGGCAGCTCGTCCGCGAACGACCGCTCGTCCTTGCCGTCGTCCTCGGCCTCCGGGATCGGCGGCGGGGTGTAGGCGGGCTTGGCGGCGGCGGGCGGGAACCAGTCCCGCGCCACGGGCCGGCGCGCCAGGCCGTGGAACACGAGGGGATTGTCGGGCTTGGTGGTGAAATTGATGATCTCCCACTCGTCCTTGCCAAGCTGGCCCAGGTGTTCCTCGAGCAGTTTCATCGATGCGAAACCCAGCGGGCCGCTGGAGATGAGTTTGTATTCCCAGGAAGACATGCGAGCGCAACGCATCCCCCATCCCCCCGCCCGACGCCAGCTTAAACTTGGACCCCGGCTTCCGCCGCTTGCCTCCGGCGCAATTTTGACCACCCTTCCGCCCACCATGCCGAAGTTACCCACGCTGTTCACCGCCCTCCTGCTCGCGACGGCCGCCCGCGCCGCCCTGCCCACGCCCGATGCCGACGACGGCGCCATCAGCCTGCCGCCCGGCTTCCGCGCGGTCGTCTTCGCCGACAACCTCGTCGTTGGCCGCAGGTTTGGCAAGTCCACCGACAACCTGCGCTTCCTCGCCGTCGCCCCCAACGGCGACGTCTACGCCAAGACCGCCCAGGGCGGCATCTTCGCCCTGCGCGACTCGGATGGCGACGGCCGCGCCGACGTCATCAAGGAATTCGGCGCCGGCGGCGGCACCGGCATCGCCCTCCGGGGCGGCTGGCTCTATTCCTCGACCAACGAGGCGGTCTACCGCTACAAATACACGCCCGGCGAGCTCGTGCCCGCCGGGGCACCCGAGCTCATCGTCGGCGGCCTGCCCGACGGCCACCAGCACAACGCGAAGAACTTCGCCTTTGACGGCGACGGCCGGCTGATGGTCGAGGTCGGCTCGCCCGCCAACGCCTACAGCGACGGCGACCGCGCCCGCGGGGCCCGGGGCAAGGACGCCACCGGGTTCCTCAAAACCCACGGCGGCTTCTGGCGCTTCGATCCCGACCGGCCCAACCAGACCCTCGCCGACGGCTTCCATTTCTCCACGGGCCACCGCCATTCCCTCGCCCTCGCCTGGCAGCCGACGGCCAAGGCCTTTTACATGGTGATGATGGGCCGCGACCAGCTGAGCGTGGTCGCCCCCGAGTATTACGACGAGCTCGACAACGCCGAGCGCGTCGCGGAGGAGATGCACCTCCTCCGCGAAGGCGTGAACCTCGGCTGGCCCTATACCTACTGGGACCCGATCAAAAAGGCGCGCATGGTCGCACCTGAATTCGGCGGCGACAACCGCAAGCGCGACGACAATCCGCTGTACGACCGGCCCGTCATCGCCTTCCCCGCCCACTGGGCCTTCCTCCAGATGGCGTGCTACACCGGCACCCAGTTCCCCGCGAAATACTCCGGCGGCTTCTTCATCGCCTCGCATGGCTCGTGGAACCGCGCCCCCCGGCCGCAGGCAGGCTACAAGGTCGTCTTCGTCCCCGTCGACGACCACGGGGCGCCGGTGGGCACCTATGAGATCTTCGCCGACGGCTTCGCGGGCGTGGAGGAATTCACCAACACCGGGGACGCCCGCTTCCGCCCGGCCGGCCTCGCGGTCGGACCCGACGGCTCGCTCTATGTCGGTGACTCCGAGAAAGGCCGCATCTGGCGCATCTTCTACACCGGCGAGACAAACCGGACCCCGGTGAACAAGACCCTGGCCGCCGCCGTGCAAACCCCGCCGCCGCTGGGCGCCGACACCCCCGGCGGGAAAATCTACGCCCAGGTCTGCGCCGCCTGCCACATGCCCAACGGCAGCGGCGTGCCGGGCATGCAGCCGGCACTCGCGGGCAGCGCGGTCGTCGCCGGCGACCCCGTTCTCCTGATCAATGTCGTGCTCCGCGGCCCGGCCGCCGTGCTCCCGGCGGACCGCGCGAAGTTCGGCAACGTCATGCCGCCCTTCGGCGCCGTCTACAACGACGCCGACCTCGCGAGCCTGCTCAACTATCTCCGCCGGAATTTCGCCCCCGCCGCTCCCGAGGTGACCCCCGCACAGGTCGCCGCGCAGCGCGCGCAGCCGTGAACCTCCGACCGGCCTGGCTGCTTTTCGCCGGCCTGGTGCCGGCGTTGCCGGCCCAGACGGTGGATCTCGCGCCCGTCGTCGTCACCGCCGCCCGGGCGCCGGAGGCCGCCGGGCAGGTGCCGTTCGCGGTGGTCGTCCTCGACGGCGCGGACCTCCGCGCCGCGCCGGCCGCCACGCTGGACGATGCGCTCCGCGCCGTGCCGGGCTTCAGCCTCTTCCGCCGGAGCGACAGCCTCACCGCCAATCCCACCGCGCAGGGCGTCTCGCTCCGCGGACTCGGGCCGAGCGGCGCCAGCCGCTCGCTCGTGCTGCTCGACGGCGTGCCGCTCAACGACCCCTTCGGCGGCTGGGTGGCCTGGAGCCTGGTGCCGCGCGAAACCCTCGCCCGCGCCGAGCTTGTCCGCGGCGGCGGCGCCACCGCCTGGGGCAACGCCGCGCTCGGCGGCGTCGTGCAGCTGCTGACCGAACCGCCCGGCGCCGGTCACTCGCGCCTGGCCGCCACGGTCGGCGACTACGCGACGCGCAGCGCCGAGTTTGCGCTCTCGGCGCCGGCCGGCCGCGGGACCGTGCAGCTGTCCGGCCGCGATTTCACCACCGATGGCTTCGTCCTCGTCGCGCCCGAGGACCGCGGCCCGGTCGATGTCGCCGCCGGGAGCCGGCACCACTGGCTCGCCGCCCGCTGGAGCCAGCCGGTCGGCGCGGACGCCGAGCTCACCTTCACCGGCCGCACCTTCGCCGAGGCCCGCGGCAACGGCACGCCGTACCAGCGCAACTCCTCGCGGGAAAATTCCGGCGCCGTGACGCTGGACGTCCGCGCCGGCCCGGACTTCACCTGGACCGCCACCGCCTACGCGCAGGACGAGTCGTTCGCCAGCACGTTCAGCTCCGTCAATGCCACCCGCACCGCCGAGACGCCCGCCAGCGACCAGTACGCCGTCCCCGCCACCGCCGGCGGCGCGGCGTGGACCGGGGACTGGAGCCACGCCGGCGGGGCCCGCACGACCTTCGGCACCGACCTCCGCCGGGTGGAGGGCGAGACCCGCGAATATTATACCTACGCCGCGGGCGACTTCACCCGCCGGCGCATCGCCGGGGGCACGCAGGATTTCGCCGGGCTGTTCCTCCTGCAGGAACAGCCGCTCGCCCCGGATCTGCGGCTGACGCTCGGCGGCCGGCTCGACCGCTGGGACGAACGCGACGGCCACCGCCGGGAAACCGACCGCGCCACCAGCGCCGTGCTGCGCGACGATCACTATGCCGCCCGCGACGGGCTCGAATTCAGTCCGAGCGCCGGCGTGGTGTGGCAGGCCGCGCCGGGGTGGCGCCTGCGCGCCGCGGGCCAGCAGGCGTTCCGCCGGCCGACCCTCAACGAGCTCTACCGGCCGTTCCGCGCGGGCAATGTCATCACCGAGGCCAACGCCGCGCTGCGCACCGAGCGGGTCACCGGCGCCGAGATCGGCGCCGATTTCACGGCGGGCCCGCTCACGCTCGGCGCCACGCTGTTCTGGAACGAGCTGCACGACGCGGTCGGCAACGTCACGATCGCCCGCGGACCCGGCACGTTCCCCATCGTCGGCTTCGTGCCGGCGGGCGGCCTCGGCCGGCAGCGGCTGAACCTGGACCGCACCCGCGTCCGCGGCCTCGAGCTGTCCGGCGCGTGGCGGCCGGCCGCGGCCCTCTCCGTCAACGCCGCCTTCCTCTACGACGATGCCACGGTGCAAAGCGCCGCCGTCGCGCCCGCGCTGGCGGGCAAGCGCCTCGCGCAGGTGCCGCGGGCGAGCGCGACGCTCGGCGCCACCTGGCGCGGGCCGGGCGGATTCACCCTCACGCCACGGGTGCGCGGCCTGGGCCGGCAGTTCGAGGATGACGAGAACCAGCTGATCCTCGGCGCGGTGGTCATCGCCGACCTCGGCGCCAGCTACCCTGTCGGCCGCGGGGAAATTTTCCTGACGGTCGAGAACCTCACCCAGGCCAGGATCGAGACCGGCCGCAGCGCCGACGGCATCGTGAACACCGGCAACCCGCGCCTCGCCAGCGGCGGCTTCCGCACCGCGTGGTAGACCCCGGGCGCACTTGTCACCCAATGGGTGACAAGTGCGCCCGGGGTCAGCGGGTGACGGCGGCGAGGAAGCGCGCGATGGCGCAGTCGGCGAGCTGGCCGCCGGGGCCGTCGGGGTTGAAATCGAAGCCGTGCGTCGCCCAGGGGAGCGCCAGGTAGTAGTGCGGCACATGCAGGGCCTCGAGGCGCGCGGCGAGCCGTTCGCTGTGCCGGTGCCACGCGAGGGTGTCCGGCACGCCGTGGATGAGCAGCGTCGGCGGCGAACCGGCGTGCGCAAGCAGCTGCCCGCTGGCGGCCGCGTAGAGCGCCCTGCGCTGCGGGGTGTCGGGCGGGCCGCCGAAGTATTGTTGGAAGAGCTTGATCGAGTTCAGCGCGTCGTCCGCGCGCGAGACCGACCATGCGAACGGCATGTCGTGCGGCGCGTAGAGCGCGATCACGCCGCGGATGGCGGGATCGTCCGCGCCGTAGCCGACCGCGGTGGCGAGCTGCCCGCCGGCGGACCGGCCGAACAGCACCAGCCGCGCCGGGTCGAGCTCGAGGCGGGCGGCGTTGACCTTGAGCCAGGCGATGGCCGCGAGCACGTCGTCGTGCTGCGCCGGCCAGACCGCCTGCGGCGCGAGCCGGTAGCTGATGGCCGCCACGGCATACCCCTGCGCGACCAGCCGGTCATTCCAGCCCGCGAGCTGCGTGCGGTCCCCGCCGTCCCAGCCGCCGCCGTGGATGACGATCACGCAGGGCCGCGGCCGGCCGGGCCCGTCCTTGGCCGCACCCGGCCGGTAGAAGTCCAGCCGCAACTCCTGGCCGCCGGGCCGGGCGAACACCTCCGTCCGGCTCCCGGCCGCCGGCACGGCCCGCCCGAAATAAAGCCGCCCGAAGTCCAGGGTCAGGGGCGGCGCGGCGCCACCGAAGGCCGCGTGCAAACCGGCCGGCAGATCCTCCGCCAGCCGCCGCGCGGTGAACACCGGGCGCAAAAAGCCCGCCGCCGCCCCGGCGCAGAGGGCGAGCGTCACGATCCGCGCCGGGCCCGCGGGCCCGCCGCCGGCGAGCACCGCCAGGCCGAGCGGCAGGACGACGAGCCAGTGGCCGAATTCGCCGGCGAGAATGGCCAGCTTCCAGGCCCACATGGAATCCGGCGCGCGCACCAGGTTCAGCAGCGAGACCAGGGCCGCGAGCAGGGAGAGAGTGAGCAATAGCCAGCGCATGGATACCAATTTACGGTTGAGCCGGCCCCAAGGAGGCACAAAAGCGCGCGATAAACCATCCGTTTTCTTTTCGTGGCTTTTCGCGGCAATTCGTGGCTAATCCCTCCCCATGCGCCGGCTCGACCAGCTTCTCGCCAATCTCGGCTACTGCTCCCGCCGCGAGGCGCGCGCCTGGATCCAGGCCGGCCGGGTGACGGTGCGCGGCGCGGTGACGGGCGATTTTGGCGCCAAGGCGGATCCGGCCGACGTGCGGGTGGACGGCGAGCCGCCCGACCATCCCGCGGGGCTGCTGCTCCTGCTGCACAAGCCGCTGGGGCTCGTCTGCTCGCACGATGAGCGCGAGGGGCCGAACGTCTATTCGCTGCTGCCGCCGCGCTGGCGGCGGCGCAACCCGCCGGTCACGAGCATCGGCCGGCTCGACAAGGACACGAGCGGCCTGCTGCTGCTCACCGACGAGAGCGGGCTGGTGCACCGGCTCACCTCCCCGAGGCACAAGGTGCCGAAGGTCTACCGCGCCACGCTCCGCCCGGACCTGCCCGCCGGGCTCGGCGCCCTCTTTGCCAGCGGCGCGCTGCGGCTCAAGGACGAGGCGGAGCCCTGCGCGCCGGCGGAACTGAGGATCATTTCCCCGCGCGAGGCCGAACTGACCCTGACCGAGGGCCGTTACCACCAGGTGCGGCGGATGTTCGCGAGCCAGGGCTGCGAGGTGCTGACGCTGCACCGCGAACGGTTCGGGCCACTGAGCCTGGGCGACCTGCCCGCCGGGCAATGGCGCGAACTGCCGCCGGATGCCCTGGCGGCGACGTGAGGCGCGGGCGCGGGTGTCCGGCCAGGGCAATGGAAAAGACCATAGCCATGTTGCGTCCGCGGCAGGACCGGACCTTGGTCCAGGCGCGAACGGGCAAAGGAGTGCCCTGATCCGGCGCACCAAGGTGCAGACCTACGACAATCGGTTACGCTATTATTTAATCCGGAAAAATTCAGTTGCCCGCCAATCACGCGTACAAACGCGAATAGAATTCCCGGAAATCCCAGTCCACGGGGTGGTGGGTTTGAACAAGCAATCCCATTTTCTACCGTTTCCCCCCTGTCATCCGTGTGAATTCGCGTTATTCGCGGGAAATCATCTGCATGGATCCGTTAATATGCCCTAGCGGTCGGTATCGAGGTGGAAGTTGATCGGCTGCTCGACGCGGGTGTTCACCTTTCTGCCGCCGCGCATGCCCGGCTTGAATTTCCATTTCACCACGGCATCCAGCGAGCTCCGCTCAAACCCGCTGTGGGTGCTGGAAATGATGTAGGGCATGACCACGTCGCCCTTGGAGGTCACGATGAAGCCCACGCGGACGCTCGCCTCGGAGACCTGCTGCTTCAGGTCAAACGGGAACACCGGGGGCGATTGCACGATGGGCTCGGGCTTGCGGTCGAGGTCGGCGATGTTGAACAGGTCCTTCATCCCGCCGGTGTCCGGCCGGCCGCGTTGGATGTTCATCGGGATGTTGATGATGCTGTTCGCCGCGGCGTCGGCCTTGGCCGGGACGGTGAGGTCGAGCAGCTGGGTGAAGCTGGCGTCGACCGGCACGGCGACGGGGATGTCCGCCAGCATGGGCACCTGGATGGCGGGCGTGGCCAGCGGCTCGTCGTCCGACAGCTCCTTCGGTTTTTCATCCTCCGGATCCTTCAGGTCCGGCATCATCAGCATCTGGCTGGTGTTGTCATCGACCACGATGTGCTTCGGGACAATGGTGCGATGGTTGAAACCCAGGATGGCAACCGCGTGCAGGCCGGCGGACAGCACCAGCGCCACCCATGGGATCCGGGAGGGAGGCGGTATGCCGTAATAGCGAAAAGACGCACCCGGTGGCGGCTGCGCGGGAACGAATCCCGCCGGGGCAGGGCGGGAAAGGGGGGCGGTGGGGTTATGGGGTATAACTTCCAGCACCGCCGTGGAACGGCGGGTATTTAGCATGAGGCAGGATAATCCCTTCGCCCCCACGGCTCTCGGCATTCTTTGGCTTAAGTCGTGCATGGGTTGCCGGCCGATATTCCGACTTTTCAGGCTTTTCACCGTTCGCCCTGGCCTGTCATGCCTTTGGCCCATGTCCCTGCCTCCCCTCACCGGCGCTCAGAAAACCCGTCTCCGCGGCCTCGGCCAGACCCTGCCCGAGACCCTCCACGTCGGCCGCGAGGGCGCGGCGGCCAGCCTTATCGTCCAGCTCGGCCATGAGCTGACCCGGCGCGAACTCGTCAAGGTGCGTTTCACGGGCGGCCAGGACCGCCATGCGCGCGCCGCCCTGCACGCCGCGCTCGCCGCGGCGACGCAGAGCGTCTGCGTCGGTGCGGTCGGGCACACCGCCCTGTTCTGGCGCGCCGGGGCCGAGGGCGCCAGGCTGCTGGCTTGAGCCCGGAGCGGCACTGGGGCCCCCCCCGGACCGAAACGCGGCGTTGCACCCGGGGACGCCGGCGGGCAACGATGGCCGGATGACGCTCGCCGCCCTCGGCTGGGACGACACCTTCGCGCAGGCTTTCGCGCCCTTCGCAGCGGAGGGCTGCGTGCCCGGGCGCGTCACCCTCGAGCTCAAGGGCTACTACGAGGTCACGGGCGAGTTCGGCGCGAAGCTCGGCTCCTGCTCGGGCAAATTCATCAACACCGCCGCGGCGCAGGCCGCGTTCCCCGCCATCGGGGATTGGGTCGCCGTGACCCCGCAGGCCGGCGAGGAGGCCCGTGTCCACATCCACGCCATCCTGCCGCGACGGACCCGGTTCTCCCGCCAGGCCGCCGGGCAGGAGGTGATGGAGCAGGTCGTCGCCGCCAACGTCGACACCGTGTTCCTCGTCAGCGCGCTCGACGGCAACTACCACCTCCACCGGCTTGAGCGCTATCTGGCCGCCGCGTGGGCCAGCGGGGCCCGGCCCGTCATCCTGCTGAACAAGGCGGACCTCACCGACGACGAACCCGCCGGCCTGCGGGCCGAGATCGCCTCCGTCGCGCCCGAGGTGCCGGTGTTCTTCGTCAGCGCACAGACCCGCCGCGGCCTGAAGGCCCTCGCGCCCTGGCTCACGCCGGGCACCACCATCGCCCTGCTCGGCTCGTCCGGCGTCGGCAAGTCCACGCTGATCAACCGGCTCGTCGGCGAAAACCTGCAGGACACGCAGGACGTGCGCGATGCCGACGGCAAGGGCCGGCACACGACGACGCAGCGCGAGCTGCTCGTCGCGCCGAACGGGGTGATCGTGATCGACACGCCGGGCATGCGCGAGATCCAGCCCTGGGACGCGGCGGCGGGCGTCGACGCCGCGTTCGCCGACCTGGCCGCCCTCGCCGGGCGGTGCCGCTTCGGCGACTGCAGCCATACGGTCGAGCCCGGCTGCGCCGTGCAGGCCGCGCTCGCCGACGGCTCGCTCGACCCCGGCCGCTGGCAGAGCTACCTGCGCCTGGGCCGCGCCACCGCGCACGAGGTGCGGCGAACGGACCGCCAGGCCCAGCAACAGCACAAGTCCCACCACAAGAAGCTCACCAAGAGCCTCCGGCAGCGCATCCGCGAGAAATCCGGCGAGGAATGAGGGGCGCCATCCCGGCGTTGACCTTGTCCGCCCGGCGGGCACACTGCGGCCATGTTCACCATCCTGGGAGCAGACGGGAAGGAATACGGGCCGGTTCCGGCCGAGAAGGTGCTGGCGTGGATCGAGAGCCGGCGGGCAAGTCTCCAGACCCGGGGCCGGCGCGACGGCGAGACGGCGTGGAAGACCCTGGGGGAATTTGTCGAGTTCGGCGCCGCGCCCCCGGTGGCATCCGACCCGGTGGCCGCTGCACCGGTGGCACCGGCCGAGACCCCGCCGGCTCCGCCACCTCCATCATTCCCGCCGCCCCCGCCGCAAACACCCCTCACCGTGGCGTCGATGATCGGCGCGCCCGCTGCCGTTCCCGCCCCCGCCGAGGTGGAACTCGCCGGCCGTGGCGCGCGGCTGCTCGCGCGGATCATCGACGGGCTGACCGGCACGATCCTTGTGGGGCCGGGCTACGGCCTGATGATCTTCGGCGGCAGCACCAAGAACCACGTGCTGCTTCTCGCCGGAATCGGCCTCATCACCTTGGGCGGGCTGCTCGTGCTCGGCATCCAGCTTTACCTGCTTTCCACCCGCGGCCAGACCATCGGCAAGAAGCTGATGAACGTCCGGATCGCGGATTACCTGACCAACACCAACCCCGGCCTGGTGAAGACCTTCCTCCTGCGGGCGTTCGTCAACGGCATCATCTGCGCCATCCCGTTCCTCGGCTGGACCTACAGCCTGGTGGACATCTGTTTCATTTTCCGGGAAGACCGCCGCTGCATCCATGACCTGATCGCCGGCACCCATGTGGTAAAAGCCTGAGCGGGATGGTTGACCCCGTCCGGTTAGTGGGCCACGTTGCCGCATGTATATCATCCTCGGCACCGACGGCAAGGAATACGGACCGGTCACGGTCGGCAATGTCATCGAGTGGATCCGGGATGGCCGCGCCAATCTCCAGACGAAGGCCAAGCTGGCGCGCGAGGACGTGTGGCGGACGCTGGGCGACTTTGCCGAGTTCGGCGGCCGGTCGCCGGTTCCCGTGGCGGCGCCGCCCGTGCTGCTGGCCGCCGAGCCGGGATTTGTCCGGCCGGCCGCCCGGTCCGAATCCGCCGCCAGCCTCTGGCTGCGCCTGCCCGCGGCCCTGGTCGACGGCCTGCTCAAGACCCTGTGCTACCTGCCCATTTCGATCCCGCTCGTCCGCCTGATCCTGGCCGAGGCGCTCAATGGCGAACGCCGCACCTTCAGCGAGGTCACCCAGCTCACGGGCGACGTGGTGAACGCCCACCTGGCCCAGGCGCTGCCCCTGCTGGGCGCGCTGGTGCTGGTCCAGTTCGCCCTGCTGGCGTGGCGCGGCCAGTCGGTGGGCAAGCTGCTGGTGGGCCTCCGCATCGTGCGCGAGGATGACGGCACCGCCCCGGGGGCCTACCGCGCCTTTCTGCTGCGCGGCGCCGTGCCGTTCCTGATCGAGCAGGTGCCCGTGGCCGGCCTCGTCTTCTGGTGCATCGACTCCAGCTTCATCTTCCGCCCCGACCACCGCTGCCTGCACGATTTGATCGCCGGCACGAAGGTCGTGCCGGCGTAGCCCAACCGGAGCCACGACGGGATAGCGCCGTGTCTCCAGATGTTCGCGTCGCGCCTACTTCCCGGCCGCGGCCGGACGGCCCAGCAGCGCGTCAAGCGAGAATTTGCCCGGGCCGAATGCGAGCACGGTCAGCGCGGCGAGCAGGAAAAGAAACGGCTCGGCGGTGACGAACTTGTCGGGATCGCTGAAAATCGCGTGCAGCGCCTCGCTTTCCGCGGTGGCGTAGGCCACGATCATCGTGCCGATGAGCGGCACGGACGCGGGCCGGGCGAAGAGCCCGAGCGCGAGCAGGAGGCCGCAGCCGCACTCGGTCGAGCCGGCCGCGAGGGCGTTGAGCCGGGGCATCGGCAGGTGGAGCGACTCGAAGTAGGCCGCGGTCTTGTCGAGGTGGGAGAGCTTGCCCCAGCCGGTCTGGACAAAGGAGAGGCCCCAGTAAAGCCGGACGAGGAGCAGGAGGGGCGACTGCAGGCAGGAGGCGAGGCCGTCGAATTTGTCGAGCAGGGGGCGGAGTTTCATGGGCGTGGGAGGCGCGTGGCGGGAAAATTATTCCGGAAACGTTGTGTCATCCATTCGGGGGGGGCGCGGCAAGCCTGCGCCCCACCCGGCGGGCGGTGGTCCGGGGGCGGTTCATCTTTTGCACAGCCAGCCGAGCTGCATCCAGGTGGCGAACCATTCACGCACCTGGTCCGGGCGCACGCGGCGGCCGCCGGCGGTGACGGCCGCGGCGAGCGGGCGGCCGGCGGCGAGGGCCTGGAGGATGAGAAACGCCGGCCGCTCGAGCCGCTTGTAGAACAGCTGGTGGTCCAGCCGGTGGACCGCGACGTAGATCCGCCGCCGCCGCGGCCGGCGCACGTGCTTCGCCGGGGCGGCGCGGCGGGTGGAGTCGACGGCATTGCTCGCCTCGGTGCGGAGCGCGTCGCGCCGTTTCACCGCGATGACGAATTCATCGACCGGGTAGTCGAGGTCGAGCAGCGTGACGTAGGGCTGCAGCGCCAGCCGCAGCCGCGCCGGCGGGGTGCGGGCCAGGGCGCCCGGCGCGGGCACCGGGCGCTGCGCCCCGTCGAAGGCCACCGTCTGCGCCCACTCGAAACGCACGACCGCCCGGGCCAGCGCGGTGTGCGGCGCCGTCCAGCGCGGCTCCTCGCGGATGAATTGTCCGAGGCGCGAGGCGAGATTGCGCAGGGTGAAGGAGCGCGACGGATACTTGGCGAGGTAGGCCTCGACCAGGCGGACGAACCGGCGCGGCCCGAGCACGGCGCGCAGCCCGGGGTTGTCGTCGTGCATGATGTCGAGCAGCCGGAACCAGTACATCCGGTTGTAGAGTTGCAGCCGGTCGAACGCGCTGAGCCGGTCGTTGGGCTTGATGAACTCGGCGGCGACCTCGGCCATCGGGCGGCCGTCGATCCAGGCCGGCTGCAGGCCGTCGTGCTTCGTCAGCGGGCGGACGAGGATGTGCGTCATCAGCCGCTGCAGTTTCACGACGTCGGCCGTGGTCGCGAGCCGGCGGGGCGCGTGCGGCGGCGGGGGCTTGAGGCCGGTGGCGCGGAGGCTCATGGCTGCCGCGCCGGCTTCGCCGCCTTCGCCCCGGCGATGAATTCGTTGGCCTTGAGCGCCTCGTGATGGACCTCGTCGAACGACGGGATCTTGTCGTCCCACTCGAGCAGCGTGGCGGTCACGCCGCAAAGCTTCGTCGCGTGCGCGTAAAGCTTCCAGACCGGATCGAGCACGGGGTGGTCGTGGGTATCGAGGATGTATTTCTCGAACCTGGTGTGGCCGGCGACATGCATCTGGCCGACGCGGTGGTGCGGCACGCCGGCGAGGTAGTCGTAGGGGTTGAAGCCGTGGTTCTGCGCCGAGACGTAGATGTTGTTCACGTCGAGGAGAATTCCGCAGTCGGCGCGCTCGACGACCTCGGTGAGGAACTCCCACTCGGTCATCTCGGAGACATGGAACTCGGCGTAGCTGCTGACATTCTCCACGCAGATGGGCACCTCGAGGTAGTCGCGGATCTGGCGGATCTTTTCCGCGGTCCGCCGCGCCGACGCGAAGGTGTAGGGCATCGGCAGCAGGTCGTGGGTGTAGGTGCCGTCGACGCTGCCCCAGCAGAGGTGGTCGGAGAGCCACGGGGTCTTGGTGCGCCTGACGAGCGTCTTGAGCTTTTTCAGGTGGGCGCGGTCGGGCTTGTCGGCGGAGCCGAAATACATCGAGACGCCGTGCTGGACGACCTGGTATTGCTCCAGAATCCGGTCGAGCACCTCGAGCGGGCGGCCGCCGTCGACCATGAAATTCTCCGAGATGATCTCGAACCAGTCGACCACCGGCTTCCTTTCGAGGATGTGCCGATAATGCGGGACGCGCAGGCCGATGCCGATGCCATACTCGGTCTGGCCGTTGAATGCGTTGGCGGGCATGGGAGGGAGGAGCGGTTGCGGCAACAGGCTGGCCTGAAATCGCCCGGAAGCGAGCCGGAGATAAAACGGAGGCCGGCGTGGGGCCGGCCTCCGGGAAAACAAACCGGCCGGACTCACAGGGATCCGGCCGGACGGGGAATGATTACTTCTTGGGCTCTTCTTTCTTGTCGGCCGTGGAGCAACCGCCCTTGCCGGAGCAGGTGTTCTTGCCCTTGCAGCCGTTGTCGCTGGTGCCGCAGCCGCCCTGGCCCTTGCAGGAATTCTTGCCCTTGCAGTCATGCTTGGCGGCCTTGGCGTCTTTCGAGTCGCTGGAGGGAGTGCCGGCGTTGTCGTCGGCGGCGTAGGTCTTGGTGGCGAGCGCCCCGGCGTAAAGACCGGCAAGGGCAGCGGCAGTGATGAGGAGACGGGTGGACTTGTTCATGTGATGCGGGATTATGGGTTCTGGTTGTACTGGTTCAATCCGTCGCCGCGCGGCATGGTGCCGGCGGTGCGGATGGAAAGAGAGGAAAGCGTGGCCGGGGGGCGTGGCGGATAGGAGCGTGGAGAGGGGCGGCTTATTCCCGTAATACGGATGCGCCGGGCGTGGGGATGCCGCAGATTGCAAAATTCCCGCGGCCAGTGCCAGACAAATGGTGACTCCGGCGGTGATGATCGGGTGTCCGGGGGGCTTATTGATAATTCCTTGCCTGGTGCACCGTCCCATCGTCCCGTCGGGCGTTCAGGTGACTCCCGCCGGCCATTGCCGGCTCACATGATCCGGTCGGCCAGCGGTGCGCCGGCGACGTAGCGGCCCAGGTTGGCCAGGAAATGCGCGACGAGCTTCTCGTCCTGGTCGCCGGTGCCGCCGCCGATGTGGCAGGTGAGAAAACAGTTCGGCGCCCGCCACAGCGGATGCGCCGGCGGCAGCGGCTCGGGCTCCATCACGTCGAGATACGCCGCGCCGACGCGGCCGGAGGCCAGCGCCGCGATGAGCGCCGGCTGGTCCACCGTCGAACCGCGGCCGATGTTGTAGAAACACGCCCCGGGTTTCATCGCGGCCAGCCGCGCCGCCGACATGAAACCCAGCGTCGCGGGCGAGTCCGGCAGGAGGTTCACCACGTGGTCCGCGGCCGCCAGCGCCGCGTCCAGCCCGGCCCCGGTCACCACCGCCACGCCCTCGTCGCCGTGCGGCGTGCGCCGGTGGGCCGTGAGGCGGACCCCGAACGGCGCGAGCAACTCCGCCAGCCGCCGGCCGATCGCGCCGAAGCCCAGGAGCAGCACGTCCTGCCCGGTCAGCACCCGGTTGGTGTAGCGGTCCGAAAAATAACGCCACTCGCGCGGGCCGTCCTGGTTGCGCAGCTGCGCCGGCAGGTTGCGCGTGAGCGCCAGCATCTGGGCCAGCACGTGCTGCGCGCAGGGGTCGGCGAACACCGCCGACGCGTTCGTCAGGGGGATTCCTTTCGCGGCCAGCGCAGCGCGAAAATCGGCGCGATCGTAGCGCGTGTAGCCGGCGGTGGAGAGGGCGACCCAGCGCAGCCGCGGATAGTTCAGCACGTCGGCCGGGTCCGGCTGGCCGTAGGCGATGTCCGCCCCGGCGAGCGCCGGATCCTTGCCGCCGAGGGCCAGCACCGAGCGGGCGGAGCCGGCCGCCTGGATCAGCCGGTGGCCGGCCGGCGCGAGGCCCGCCAGCAGCCGGGCCCGCGGCCCGGGCAGCAGCTCGTGGTTGGTCCAGATGGTCAGGCTCATGCCGCCATGACGCCGGGCTCCCTCCGTCGCGGCAAACCAAAAGCCCGGCCGCCGTCGGTCCGCCCGATCACAGCAGCTCCACGCACACGGCCAGGGCCTCGCCGCCGCCGATGCAGATGGTGGCGAGCCCGCGCCGGAGCTGGCGCTCCTTGAGCGCGGCAAGCAGCGTCACAAGGATGCGGGCGCCGCTGGCGCCGATGGGATGGCCGAGCGCGAGCGCGCCGCCGCGGACGTTGAGCTTTTCCGGCGGCACCCCCAGTTCCTGGGCGAAGGCCATCGGCACGACGGCGAACGCCTCGCTGACCTCCCAGAGATCCACCTCCCCCACCGCCCAGCCGGCGGATTGCAGCGCGTTCCGCGCGGCCGTCACGGGGGCGGTCGTGAACCAGACCGGGTCCTGGGCGTGGCCCCCGAAGGCGGCGAGCCGCGCGACCGGCCGGAGGCCGCGCGCGAGCGCGGTGGCGGCGGTCGTGAGCACGAGGGCCGCGGCCCCGTCGTTGAGGCTGGAGGCGTTGGCGGCCGTGATGGTGCCGTCGGGCTGGAAGGCGGGCGGGAGCGTAGGGATCCTGTCGTACTTCACCCGGGCCGGGCCCTCGTCGTGCGCTACCAGCGTGACCGCGCCCTTCGCGTCCGCGACCTGCACCGGCGTGATTTCGGAGGCGAAAAGCCCGGCCTTTTGTGCGGCGTTGGCACGCCGGAAGGACTCGATCGCGTAGGCGTCCTGCTGTTCGCGGGTGAAGTGGTATTTCGCCGCGCACTGCTCGGCGCACGCGCCCATGTGGAGGTTGTGGTAGGGATCCCACAGGCCGTCGCTGACCAGCGAGTCGACGGCCTGCTGGTGGCCGAGGCGGTAGCCGGCGCGGGCCTGGGGGAGCAGGTAGGGCGCGAGCGACATGTTCTCCATGCCGCCGGCGACGGCGACGGTGCCCATCCCGCCCGCGAGGAAGTGGGCCGCGCCGATGACGGTCTGCATCCCGGAGCCGCAGACCTTGTTGACGGTGATACAGCGGACCGAGGCGGGCAACCCGGCGTGGATCGCCGCCTGCCGTGCCGGCGCCTGGCCCAGGCCGGCCGAGAGGACGTTGCCCATGAGGCAGTCGGTGACATCGGCGGGGTCGACCCCGGCCGCCGCCACGGCGCCGCGGATGGCCGCCGCCCCGAGCCGCGGGGCGGGCACGGCGGCGAACGCCCCCTGGAACGAACCGAGGGGGGTGCGGGTGGCGGAGAGGATGACGATGTCGGGCATGGGAGAATTCATTTACACCAAGAACGCAAAGGAAGCGATGGCGGGGTGATTTCTTGGCGGTCCTTGCGACCTTGGTGTGAAAACAGGATCAGGCCGGCCGCTCGATGGTGAAGAGCTCCGTGGTGCGCGTGTAGTGGTCGCCGCCCATGCGGCCGATGGTGTCGAGTTTGCGCGGGTCGATCCGGCCGTCGGGCCCGAGCACGGTCTCGCTGACGTGCAGGCACAGGACGGTGCCGAAGACGACGTTCCCCGCCAGCGGGCCCTCGCCGACGCGGACGATCCGGTCCAGCCGGCACTCGAAGGCCGCCGGCGCGGCCGCGACGCGCGGCGGGCGCACGCGCAGCGACGGGGCGGGGGCGATGTTGAACCGGTCAAACTCGCTCTCGCCGTGCGGCAGCGGGGCGGAGGACTGGTTCATCGCCTCGCGCAGCGCGTAGGGCACCACGTTGACCACGAACTCGGGGACCTGCTCGATGTTGAGGATGGTGTCCTTCTTTTTCCCGGTGCGGTCGTTGGCCCCGGTGAAGAGGAGCGTCGGCGGGCTGGCGCACACGCCCTGGAAAAAGGAGAACGGGGCGAGGTTCGTCCGGCCGTCCGCCGCGATGGTGGAGACCCACGCGATGGGCCGCGGGTTGATCGTGTTGATCAGCCACGGGTAGGACTCGCGGGGGGAGAGCTTTTCAAAATCGAGGAGCATGCCCCCAGGAGGAAACAGAGGTCGGGGCGAAAGGCAAAACCAAGAACGCCGCCGGCGCCGCCGCCGTCCCTAGGCCAAAGGGAGTAATCGCCGCTTGTGCCGCGGCGCCCGGCCGTCCAGGCTGCCCGCATGCCTGCCGCCGACCGCGCCGCCCTGCTCGTCCATTACGCCGCCATGATGGAGGAGGTGCCCGTGGGCCTCCTGCTGCTCGACTGGGAACTGCAGCCGGTGTGGTTCAACGCCGAGGCCGCGCGGGCCTGCGCCGTGTGGAACCACGGCGAGCGCCGCGCGGCCGCCCTGCGCGCCCGCCGCGCCTTCCGGCTGCCCGGGCCGCTGGCCGAGGCCTGCCGCGCGCTCCGCACCGCCTGGCCCGGCGGCGAGAGTGCCGGCCACCCGGAGGTGGTCAGCGACCACACCCGCGGCCTGCACGCCCGCGTGAAGCTGCACGCGCCGGCCGGCGGCCAGCCCCCGGCCTTCCACCTCCAGCTCGACTACCGCCGGCCCCGCGGCGACCGGGAGCGCCCCCTCTCCCCCGGCGCCGTCGCGCTCCTCGCCCGCCTGACCGAGCGCGAACGCGAGGTGGCCATGCGCGTGCGCGAGGGCCTGCGCACGCGGGAGATCGCCGCGGAGCTGCGCCGCAGCCCGCTCACGATCAAGACCCAGCTCGCCGCCGTCTTCGCCAAGCTCGGCATCCGCGGCCGCACCCGCGTCGCGGCCCTGCTGAACCGCTGACGATGCGTCAGGCGTGACATCCGCGCCCGACCCTGTTTGCCTTGCCCCCCATGAGCGCCCTGAAGTCGACCGGCCTTTCCGACGAAAAATTCCGGCCGTGGCTCCGGCGGGAACTGGCCCGCGCCGTCAGGCTCGGCCTCGTCCTGCTGGCCGCCGGCGCGGCGCTGGTGTGGGGCCTGACCGCGTTCTCGCCGGTGGCGGCCGGCGGCTGGACGGCATTCAACTACCAGCTGTCCAGCGTGGCGCTCGACCAGCACCCGCTCGCCCTGGCCCGCACCTTCGCCACCCGGCTGCGGGAGAGCGAGTACGGCTGGCGTCCGCTCAGCCTCGCCGCGCCCTTCAATGTCACCGCCGCACGGCAGGCCCTGCGGCGCGACTATCCCGAGGTGACCGGCGTGTTCAACGGCGTGCCTCGGGCGCCGCGGGCGGCCGCCCTCAAGCGGGCCGACCCCGCCCGCTACGAGCAGCGCGTGGCCACCTACCTGGCCCGTTACCAGGCGATCGAGGCTGGGCGTTTCACCCGCCTTTACGACCGCGATGATCTTTTCACGGCGCCCAACGCCAACGTGAAGCTCGGCCTCTTCGTCACCAAGCTCTTCGGCCTGCCCGACGCGCTGCGGTTCACGGTGGCCACCATCGGGGCGGGCGGCGCGGCGGGCGTGGTGCTGTTCAGCACCGTGCTGGCGCTCACCGCGCTGCCGCTGTGGCGGTCGCGCCGGCCCGCGCGCACCTGGCTGAAGCTCGTCGCCTGGCCCACCCTCGCCAGCAGCCTCGTCTGGGCCGCCATCCTCATCATGGCGCTGTCCGCCGCGTTCTTCGGCGGGCTGACTCCCAACACCTCCGCGCTCGCGCTGTTCGCCTCGCTCCCGCTGCTGTACGTGCTGGCGCAGCTCCCGCTGCACCTGGCGGAGACCCTTGTGACCCGGCCTCCGCCCCCGAAAAAATGGGACGGGATCGAGCGCCGCAAGAACCGCCCGCCCGAGCCGCCCCGTCCGCCGGGCGCAACCACGCCGCCGGTCGGCGGTGCGTAGGCCGCGGGCAACCACGCGGGGACCCGCCTTTCCGGCTAGACCACGCCGGGCGCCGCGGGGGACTTTTTCGAAACGAAGGCGCCGTCCAGCGACGCGAGGTCGCGCCGGGCGATGCGGTGCATGACGTGCCGGAGCTGGGTGACATCGGCATCGCGTTCCTTGGGCGACAGCCCGGGGGTCCCGGCCTGGACGAGGATGAGTGCCTCCAGCAGCGCCTGCTCGCCGGCCAGGAAGTAGGCGGACAACGGATTGTCCTTGCCCGCCGCGGCGGGCGGAGCCGGGTGCCGCGGCACGGGCGTGTCCTGCAGCGCGGCAAAAACCTCGTTGAGCGTCTGGTCGAAAAGGTAGACCAGCGTGTCCGGGTTGGCCAGCGGGGTGTTCACCTTCTCAACGCGCAGAAAGACCTCCCAGCGGGCGCGGATTTGCGCCCGACGCGCGCGCAACGTGCGGATGACGGCCTCTTGCATGACACCCCAGTATGCCCGCGCCGGCCCCCGGCCGCTCCGCATCCCTTGGAGAAGCGTGGGCGTATCTTGCGCACCCGGACCGGCCCGGGGCCTATTCCTGGAGGAGGCGCTTGATCTCCTGCTCCAGTTTCGGGCCGCGCGCGTTGGTCGAGACCACCAGGCCCCGCTTGTCCAGGAGGAACATGGCCGGGATCGCGCGGATGTCGTAGTGCTTCCCGATGGGGTTGTCCCAGCCCGTGCCGTCGTAGTATTGCGGCCAGGTCATGCCCTTCTCCTTGGTGAAGGCCAGCATGCCTTCCACGGTCTTCCGCTTGGGCGAGGGCTTGGCCGGGTCAGGCGCCTTGTCGAAGGAGACGCCCACGATCTCGAAGCCCTGCGGATGGAACCGGGTGTAGGCGGCCACGACATTCGGGATCTCCTGCACGCAGGGGCCGCACCAGGTCGCCCAGAAGTCGACCAGCACGACCTTGCCGCGCAGGGCGGCGACATCGACCGCGCGGCCGTCCGCGGCGGTGTACTTCAGGTCGATCGGCGACTTGATCAGCTCGGCCAGTTTGAGCTTTTGCTCCGCCATCTCGCGCACCTTGGCGATCGGGGACGCGGCGAAGGCGCGCCACTCCGCCTCGGCCGTCTTCAGGTCGACGGACTCCGCGTAGTAGAAGAAATTGGCGACGAACCCCCCGGCGTCGCGGTCGGCGGGATACTTGGCCAGGAACGCCGTCAGTTTGGCGCGCAGCGCGGGCACGTCGTAGACCTGCTTGTCCGCCGCCTCGTCCGCCGCGTCGAACGCCGCGTCCAGCGTCATGCGCTCCTGCATCTCCCGCAGCGCCCCGGGTTCGTCGGGAGTGTCCTTGATCCCCGCGAGCACCTTCTCGGCGTTCTTGTTCTTCGGGTCGAGGGCCAGCGACTTCGTGTAGTGCGCGATCGCGGGCTCGCGCAACCCGGCCGTCACCTCGGCCTCGCCGAGGCTGTCGTAGGCGTTGCCCGACCGGGGGAACAGCTCCGCCGCCCACGACAGCACCGCGAGAGCCTCGGGCAGTTTGTCCTTGAGCAGATAATGGTAGCCGAGCCCGTTGAGCTGCGCCTCGCTGACGAAGGCATCGCCGAATTTCCCGGCCGCCATTTCCTTGTACTGCTGCTGCGCGGCCGCGAGCCCGTCCCGGTCGATCGTGGCCTGCAGCAGGTCCGCCAGTGCCCTGTCCTTCAGGCCGACGAGCTCGACGTCGAAGCGCAGGGTGGAATTCGGCGGGATGGGGCCGCGCCGGGTCGCGCCGTAGGCCAGCTCCGGCGGGATGACCAGGGTGGCGTGGTCGCCCACCTGCAACAGGGCGAAGCCCTCGTCCCAGCCCTTGATCACCTGTTTCTTCCCGAGGGTGAAGGCGAAGGGTTCCTGGTCCGCGGCGGTCGCGTCGAACACCGTGCCGTCGGGCAGCGAGCCCGTGTAGCGGGCGATCACCACCTGCCCCTCCT
The DNA here is from genome assembly GCA_964423065.1 of uncultured Oleiharenicola sp. Classification (GTDB taxonomy): domain Bacteria; phylum Verrucomicrobiota; class Verrucomicrobiia; order Opitutales; family Opitutaceae; genus Lacunisphaera. The sequence continues at coordinate 157,539 of CAYRDN010000001.1, forward strand.
TGGGCCGGGCGCCGCCGCCGTGGACCGTGACCACGTACTTCAGGCCGGAGGCGGTGGCCGTGAGGCCGGAGGGCGCGGCGGCCTCGGCGGCGTGCAGCCGGGCGGGGACGGACAGGGCGCCGAGCAGGACGGCGCCCAGCAAAAGGCGGGGGATTTTCATCGGCCGACTAAAGCGAACTCCGGCCGCCGCGCAAACCGGAACCTACGGCAGCTCGCACGCGCCGCCGGCGCAGGCCACGACCTCCTTGAGGGCGGTCTCATCGGTCTTCTCCACCAGGCTGGTGTAGTCCACCGGCACGTATTTCAGCCGGTTCCACCGGGCGGCATCGTCCACCGTGGCCACGGCCTCGCGCGGCGCCTGCGGGTAGCGCTTGTCGCCGTCCGAGCCGAGCAGGGCCACGCCGGTGAAATGCGCCCGGTGCTCCCAGATGAAACGCGCGACCTCGTCCCACTCGCCGGGCTGGACCGTGCAGGTGTTCGAGACGTTGTGGTGCAGGCCGGGCGAGCGGGTGGACTCGGCCTCGCCGTTGAGCACCCAGTGCTGCTGGGCCACCTGGACAAAGTGCAGGAAGTCCAGGGCGTTGATGTCCTCGCGCAGGATGGCGTGCGGCGGCGCCTCGACGGCGAAGGTGATGACGTCGTCGGTGCTGGGCCGGTAGACCGAGGCCTCGGTCAGCTGCGGGTTGGCCGCGTGGAAATGCCGGTAGACCGGGTCGCGGCGGTTGGCCTGCACGCGCCGGAAGTAATGCCGGGCGTGGTGCGGGTGGATGCCCGAGGCCGCGCCGAGCAGCAGCGAGGCGGTGCCCTCGGGCTTCACGCATGTCACCCGCGCCGCCGGCCGGATGCCGAGCACGCCGGCGACAATGCGGTTGGCCGCCCGGCAGAGCCGCGCCCCGCGCTCGAGCACTGCGGGGTTGAAGAGGATCTCCGGGTTGTCCATGAAGCCGCAGATGGACACCCCGAGGAGCGCGTCGCGCTCGTTGAGGTAGCGCGTCACCGGCCCGAGGTACGGGATGTCGGTGTACGCGGCCTGCAGCGTGCCGATGACCGCGGCGTGGATGCACGCGACGAGGAAATCGTCCACCGTCTGGACGATGGCGCCGTTGATCGTGCTGAGGTTGCACATCTGCCAGCCGCTGAGCCGCGTGCCCGGCTCCACCGGGCCGGTGTAGCCGAGGGCGCGGAGCTTCGCGACCTCCGCCTCGTCGTCCAGCTCGCCCCCGACGACGGGATGCAGGCCGATCTCGCAGCAGGGGTTGCAGCCGTAGTCGGGATGGTCGGCGAAGTAGAAGCCCGGCTCACCGAACTCCTTCTGGGCGGCGAAGAGCCGGCGGAACACGGTGTCGTCCGGCTCGCCGCGCGGGAGCACGGCGGAGTTGTTCGAGGCGGAGCGCTGCGGGTGCTTCTCGAACCAGTTGCCGGTCTTCGCCGCCATCATCTCCTGGTCGTCCGGCGAGAAGAGGCAGATGGTGGCGGAGCGGCGGATGCCGCCGCTGAGCACGGAGCGGGCGGCGAACATGCAGATGTCGTAGACCTCGACCGGGCGCAGCCGGCGGCCGGCGGCGGCGGTCAGGACAACCTCGATGTCCAGCAGCGATTGCTTGAGCGGGAGGTGTCCGGGGGCCTTGCCGCCCGAGGTGCGGAGGGCGCTGCCGCGCGGGCGGACCTGGGAGAAGTTGAACTCGGCCTTGAAGCCCTCGTAATGGCTGCGCACGAGCAGGTGGAGCGCGTCGGCCCAGCCCTCGATGGTGTCGGCCACGGTGTGGTGCCGGACCTCGAGCTCCATCTCCTCCGCGCGCACCGGCAGGGCCGGCAGCCGGGCCACGTGGTGGTGCTGGACGGAAAAGCCGCAGCCGGTGCCCGCGAGGAGGAGGAACAGGTACTCGCGGAAGAACTCCAGCCGGTCGACCGGGCTGAACGAGCAGTTGAAGAGCCGGGCGTGGTTGCGGAGGATGGCCTCGCCGCCGAACTGCAGCGAGCGCATCGAGGGCAGCACGCGCTTCTGCCCCACGGCGCCGAAGGCCCGGTGCATGGCGTCGGACAGCGTGCCGCCCGACAGCCACTCGGCCAGGAAGCGGCGGTCGGCGGGCAGCGCCGGCGAATCCTCGCCCGGGGCGGGCACGCGCAGCGCCAGCCTGGCGGAGAAATGCTGCAGGTGCATCGCCAGCACGCGGCGGGCGGCCTCGGTGAACGTCTCGCGCCGGCCGAGGTCGGCACGGTAGCGCGCGTACTTGGCGCAGGCGATGTAGTCGCTCAGGCCGTTTTCCCGGTAGTGGTTGAGCCGGTGGGCCGCCTTGTGCTCGCGGTAGATGATGAAGGCGCGCGCCACCTCCCACTCGCCCTCGGCGGCGATGGCCTTCTCGACGTTGTCCTGGACCTGCTCGATGGTCGGGTGCCGGCCGGTGCGGTAATAGAGTTCGAGCATCAGCGCGACCCGCGCGGCGATGCGCGAGACCTTGTGGAAGACGTCCGCGTCAAGCCCGTAGCGCGATTGCGGGTCGTCGCGCCCGGGATTTTCCGTGGTGCCGTGCTGCACCTCGAAGAACGCGAGGGCGACGGCGCGCGCCACCTTGGCGGCGTCCCAGGGCACGGTCGTGCCGTCGCGCTTGACGACGCTGCGGTCGGCGGGGGCGATGGCCGGCGGGGCGGACGGACGGGGGTGGAACTTGGCGAGCAAAGTGGCGGTGGAGTGGGTCATGGCGAAAGGGAAGCCATGAACATACCGGACCGCGGCCCCGGCCGCTAACCATCCGTTGCTAAATGAAGTTTATTTCTGCGCATGAATTGTTCTGGGCGCCGCCCGGCGGGCGCGCCCGGTCCCGGGCCGCGGCTCAGGCCCCCGCCGCGGATCCTCCCGGCCGGCGGCGCCGGGAAAGGAGGACCGGAAGGACGATGAGCACCAGCGGGATTTGCAGGACCAGGCCGGAGATGATGGCGATCGCCAGCGGCTGCTGCATGGCGGAGCCGGCGCCAAGGCCCAGCGCCAGCGGCCCCAGGGCGAGGATGGCTGCGAAGGTGGTCATCGCGATCGGCCGCATGCGGTTCAGGCCCGCCTCGATCAGCGCCTGGTGCGGGGCGAGGTCGTCGGGCAGCGCAACCAGCTCCGAGACGTAGAAGATCGCCACTTCGGTCGCGATGCCGACGATCATGGTCATGCCCATCATCGCGGAGATGTTCAGCTCGGTGTCGGTGACCCAGAGGCCGATCGCCACGGCGGACAGCGCCAGCAGCGTGCAGCCCAGCATGGCCAGGGCCGTGCGAAAGCTCTCATAGAGGAAGAGCAGGAGCAGAAACACCAGGGCGACGGCGCCGCCGAAGACCGCCAGCAGCCCGCTGAAAGCCCGCTGCTGCTCCGCGTAGGTGCCGCCGAGCTCGAAGTAGACCCCGCGCGGCAGCAGCTCCGGCCGGGCGAGCAGGACCTGCACGTCGCGCATCGTGGAGCCGAGGTCGCGGCCGCTGATCCGGCCGGTCACCGGGATCATGCGCTTCAGGTCGTCGCGCACGATCTGCGCCTGGCCGGCCACCGTCGCCACCGCCGCCACGCGGCGCAGGGGGAAGAAATGCCCGTCGGGGGCCCGGAGCCGGAGGCCGGCGACCGCCTTGGCGGTCCGGCGGTTTTTTTCGGCGATCCACGCGCGAAGGCCGACCAGCTTGGGCCCCTCCTCCACCCGGGTGGTGGCGTTCGCACCCGTCAGCAACGCGGTGACGGCCTGGGTCACCTGGTCGGGGTCCATGCCCTCCAGTGCGGCCCGGGCGCGGTCGACGCTGATCGTGAGCGCGTCACCGGCGAGGACGATCCCGTCCTTCACATCGACGACGCCGGGAATCCGGCCGATGGCGGCGGCGACCCGCGGGGCCGTCGCCTCGAGCAGGCCGCCGTCGTCCGCATAAAGCTTGATCTCGATCGGCTGCGGCACGGCGGTGAGGTCGCCGATCAGGTCCTCCATCAGCTGCGCCATCTCGATCTCCAGGCCCGGCACCTTGCGCCCGACCGCCTGGCGGACGTCGTCCATCACCTCGTCGATGTCGCGGCGCGGGGGCGGTTTCAGACGGACAAAAAAGTCGCCCTCGTTGGCCTCGGTGAGGCCGCCGCCGAGCTGGAGCCCTGTGCGCCGCGAGTAGGTCTGCACCTCGGGCGTGGCCTGCAGCACGGCCTCGACCTGCCGCAGCAACCGGTCGGTTTCACTGAGCGAGGTGCCGGACGGGGCCCGGTAATCGAGGATGAAGCCGCCTTCATCCATGCCGGGCATGAAGCCGGAGCCCACCCGCTGGTAGCAGAGCCCGGCGACCACGAGCAGGGGAATGACACCCAGCAACACCAGTGCGGGCCGGGCGAGGACCCGCTGCATCAGCGCCCCGTACCGGCGATGGCACCACCGGGTCAGGGCCCCGCCATCATCCTGCTTGGCGTCCCCGGTCCCGAGGAAATGGTCGGCCAGGATGGGCACCGCCAGCCACGCGATGAGGAACGAGATGACGAGGCTGGCCGCCATGGTGAGCGAGAGCGCCTTGAAGAACGCCCCGGTCACGCCCGAGAGGAAGGCCAGCGGGGCGAAGATGACGATGGTCGAGAGGGAGGACGCGACGAGCGGCCGGGTGAACTCGGCCGCCGCCGCCCAGACCCGGCCGTGGTGCGGTCCCCGCACGCCGCGCAGCCGCCGCATGATATGCTCCACCATCACGATGGCGTCGTCAATGATGAGCCCCACGGCCGCGGCCATGCCGCCAAGCGTCATGATGTTGAAGCTGCTGTGGAGCAGCTTGAGCAGCAGGACAGTGGCGGCGAGGGTGGCGGGCACGCAGACCATCGCGATGAGGGTGATCTTGCCGTTGCGGAGGAACAGGAGCAGGACCGCGCCGGCCAGCAGCACGCCGATGCAGACCGCATCCCGCACGCTGCGGGCGGAGCCGACGATGAGTTCGCTCTGGTCATACCAGGCGGCGATCTTCACCCCGTGGGGGAGCTGGTCGCGGTAGGCGCGCAGCTTGGCCTGGACCTCCCGGGAGATCTGCACCGTGTTGGCATCCGGCTGCTGGTAGACCTGGAAAATCACCGCATCCCGGCCGTCGGCCGTCACGCGGGTCCACTGCGGCACGGTGCCCGGACCGACCGTGGCGACATCCGCGACGCGGAGCAGGCCGGCCGGTCCCTTCAGCAGCACGGTCTGGCCGATCTCGTCCGGCCCGCGGAAACGGCTGTCGGCCAGGGCGAGATAAAGCTTGTCGTGGTCCTCCAGCCGTCCAACCGCACTGACGGTGTTGGCACCGGACAGCGCCTTGGCGATGTCGTCCAGGGTGAGGCCGTGGGCCTCCAGCCGCGCGGGGTCGACGGTCACCTGATACTCGGCCTCGGTGCCGCCGAAGACGCCGACCTTGGCCACGCCGTTCACGGTCGAGAGCAGCGGCCGCAGCTGGTAGTAGGCGATGTCGCGCAGCGCGGTGAGCGACAATTTTTCCGAGGTGAGCGTGTAGGCGATGGTGGGGAACACCGTCGGGTCCATGCGCCGCACCTCGAACCTGGTGCCGGCCGGCAGGGCCGGGAGCGTCTGGTTGATGGCCGACTCCACCTGCAGCATGGCCGCGATCATGTCCTGGCCCCAGTCGAAGTTGACGGAGATCTCCGCGCTGCCCCGGCTGGAGGTGGAGCGCAGGCTGCGCAGGCCCGGGACGGAGCGCACGGCCTCCTCCACCGGCACCGTGACCTCGGCCGTCATGCGTTCCGCCGGACGGTCGCCCGCATCGAGGCTCACCACGATGCGCGGAAAATCGACGTGCGGAAACAGCGCCACCGGGAGGACCCAGGCGGCGGCCAGGCCGCCGAGCACGAGCAGGGCGAGGAGAAAAAGCACCGAGCGCCGGTGCGCCTGCATCCCGGCGACGAGATTCACGGCTTCGCCTCCGGCGCCGGCCGCACCGAGCCCCTGGCCTCGCCCGCCGGCCTGGCCGGGGCGGGTGCCTGGATCGCCATGCCGTCCTCCAGCTCGTAGTTGCCGAGGATGACCACCGGGTCGCCCGCGTGCAGGTCCGGGCCGGTGACCTCCAGGAGCTCATCCGTGGCCAGGCCGAGCTGCACCTCATGCCGGACGGCCCGGCCGTCTTTCACGGTGAAGAGGACCTGCTTCTCCCCGTCGGGCAGCACCGCGCGGCGCGGAACGACCAAGGCTTGCTCCTTCCGCTGGATTTCAATCCGCGCCTGGACGTGTTCGCCCAACAGCAGCGGCGCACCGGCCGGCAACGGGGCGCGCACCTCGACCGCACCCGTTGCGGGATCGAGCGCGGCCCCGACAGAGCGCACGGTGGCCGGCACGTTTTCCAGCGCCGGACGGTTGGCCGAGGCCAGCGTCAACGTCTGGCCGGCGTGGACCGACCCGGCCTCGGCCGCTTCCACCCCGAGGCGCGCCTCCAGCTGTCCGCCGGTGGACACCATCACGAGCGGAGTGCCTGTCAGGGCCAGCGCTCCCGGGCCGAGTTCAAGCCTGGTCACGACCCCGGACGCCGCGGCGATGATCCGGCCGTCACCCCCGAGCCCGCGGGCGGCCAGGCTGTCGGCCTTGAGCCGGGCGTCGTCGGCCGCCTGTTGCGCCGTGAGCAGTTCCTGGCTCGTGGCCAGCCTGAGGTCATAGCGCTGCTGCGTGGCGGCAAGGGTCTTGTCCGCGAGGGCGAGCAGACTCCGGGCCGAGTCGCCGGCCAGTTTGGCCTCCGGGCTGGGATCGACCTCCAGCAGGACATCGCCGGGGGCAACCGCCGAGCCGACGCTCACATTGACCTTGCGGACCACGCAATCATAAGGGGCGGAAACCAGGCGGTCCCCCGACGGCGCCGCGACGACGGTGCCGAAGGCCTCGATGGTCTGGGCGATCGCCTCGGACGCGAGCGGGACCGTCTCGACGCTGGCCGCCGGCCGGGTGGCGGTCTCTTCCGCGGCCCCGGGGCGGCGCCCGAGGAAGAACCAGCCGAGCACGACGACCACCAGGACAACCAGGAAAATCAGGAATTTTTTCATGAGGGGAAGATCAGGGCGGCGGGTTGAGGTTGAGCAGGGGCCGGCCCGTGGTGATCTCGAGCGCCACTTCCAGTTCCAGCAACTGCTGCTGCAGCTCGGCCATGGCCAAGCGCCGGGCGGCCAGAGTCCCGCGCGCGACCCGGTACGCGACCTGGTCCGCATTGCGCGTCACCAGGGCCGTTTCGTAGGCGGCGACGAGTTGTTCCCACTCGGGCAAAGCGTCGCCCGCCACCTTGAGCTGACCCTGGACGGCGGTCAGGTTGGCGAAGATCAGCCCCACCTGCGCCCGGGCGTCGGCCACCCGCTCGACGTATTCGTCAAACAACTGCCGGCGGGTGGCGCGGGCCCCGGCAATCGCGCCCTGGTTGCGGTCGAACAGCGGCAGGTCGATGGTCGCGCCCAGAGTGACGGTGCGCACGTTGCTCGTGTCGTTGACCTTGGCGATGCTCAGGCCGATCCGCGGAAACTGCGCCTTCACGGCCGCGCGCAGGCCGGCCTCGTTGCTCTCGTAGCCGAGGGTGAGCGCGACGAGGTCCAGGCGGCGCTTCTCCAATCCGGCCAGCAGGGAGTCGGGCGTGACCCCGGCCGGCAGCGCAGGGAACGCGCCGGCGGGTTTGAGCGGCAATACGTAACCGGCCGGCAGGCCAAGGCTGAGATTCAACGCGGAGCGCTCGGCCCGGTCTTCCTGCTCGGCGGCCAGCCGGCTGTTCTGCGCCTCGATCCATTGCGCGGTGGTCGCGGTCAGGTCCACGGCGGTCAGGTGACCGAGGGCGACGGCCTGCCTGCTGGCGGCCAGGGTATCGGCGAGGTCGTCTTCGATCTGGCGGGCCAGGGGCAGGCGCTGCCGCAGCGCCAGCAGCCGGAACGCACTCAGCCGGGCGGCCTGTGCGGTCTGCCATTCCTGCCAGGCGATGTCCAGGTCGAGCGCGTCGGCGGTCGCCCGGGCGCCGGCGACCCGGTCCGGCCGGCCGAGCAGCGAGCCAAAATCCCAGCTGAGCCCGAGATTTTTTCCCGTGACAAGCGTCGGGTCCTGGTTGCCATGCGGCTGGTCCAGGGCGTAGCCGAGCTGCGGGTTGGGCAGAATGCCCGCCTGCAGGACCTGCGCCTGCGCGACCCCGCGCTGGTCCCGCAGCGCCCGCAGGTGCGGGTTGGCGAGCACGGCCATCAGGGCGATCTCGTCCGGGGAAAAGCCCCCCTGCCCTTCGATCACGAGCGGCTTAAGGATCGGATGCTCGATCTTCGCGGCGGCGACCTTGATGCTGGCGAACGCCGGTGGCTGGAGCGCCTGGTCGACGGCGGCGGCCCCGAGCGCGTCCGGCCGGCCGTCGTAATGGGCGCAACCGGCCGCCAGGGCGGCCACCGCGGCCCAGGCGGCGCGCCAAGGGGCCGAAGGCCGCGCGGCCGCGCGGATCTGATTGGCTTCCACGGGTTGCAGGATGAATCAATATCATACCGGGGCAATGATTATGCCACCCTTATGCCCCGGGAATTGCCTGGCCGGGGCGGATTCAAGGGGAAATCCGCGCCCGAGGTTCGCGCGGATCACGGCCGCACGTTAACGCGGCATCACGCCCGGTCCTCGATGACCCTCAGCGGTAGGCCGGATCCAGCTCCAGCCCGAAGTAGCCGCGGGCGTTGCTGAAGCAGACCTCGCGCACCATCGCGCCGACGAGCGCGCGGTCGGCGGGGAGCTCGCCGCGCTCCATCTCGGCCCCGAGGAGGTTGCAGAGCACGCGGCGGAAATACTCGTGGCGGGTGTAGGACAGGAAGCTGCGCGAATCCGTCAGCATGCCCACGAACCGGCGGAGCAGGCCGAGGTTGGACAGCGCGTTGAGCTGCCATTCCATCGCCTCCTTCTGGTCGAGGAACCACCAGCCGCTGCCGAACTGCATCTTGCCGGCCACGGAACCGTCCTGGAAATTGCCGATCATGGTCGCGAAGGCGTAGTTGTCGGCCGGGTTGACGTTGTAGAGGACGGTGCGCGGGAGCTCGCCGGTCGTGTCGAGCGCATCGAGGTAGCGGCTGAGCGCGCGGGCCTGCGGGAAATCGCCGATGGAATCGAAGCCGGTGTCCGGCCCGAGCTTTTTGAGGAGCCGGGTGTTGTTGTTCCGCTGCGCGCCGAGATGCAGCTGCTTGGTCCAGCCGCGGGCGGCGTCCCAGCGGCCGAGCACCAGCATGAGGAAGGAGCTGAACTGCGCGAGTTGGGCGGGGGTAGCGGCCCGGCCGTCGCGCGCGGCGTCGAAGATCGCCTTCGCCTCGGCCGGCGGGCACGGCTCCGCGAAGGCCGTCTCCATCCCGTGGTCGGAGAGCCGACCGCCGAAGGCGTGGAAGTCGTCGTGGCGCTTCTTGAGCGTGGCGAGGAAGTCGTCAAAGGTCTTGATCGCATCCGTGCCGGCGGCCCCGGCGAGTTTTTCCAGGTAGGGGTTGAAGGCGGCCGGCTGGTGGACGATGAACGCCTTGTCGGGACGGAACGTCGGGTAGACGCGCGTCCTGAGGCCGGACTGCCGGATGCGCTCGTGGACCTCGAGCGAGTCGGCGGGGTCGTCGGTCGTGCAGATGACGGCGACCCGGTTGGCCGCCAGGATGTCGTGCACGCGCATCCCCGGCAGTTTCGCGTTGGCCTGGTCCCAGATTTCCCGCGCGGTCGCGGGGCTGATGACGGCGTCGATCCCGAAGTAGCGCTTCAGCTCGAGGTGCGACCAGTGGTAGAGCGGATTACGCAGCGTGTAGGGCACGGCCGCGCACCAGGCGGCGTGCTTTTCCCAGGGCGTGGCGTCACCGGTGCAGACGCGCTCGTCCACGCCGTTGGAGCGCATGGCGCGCCACTTGTAGTGGTCGCCGCCGAGCCAGATCTCGGCGAGGTCGGCGAAGCGGTGGTTGTCCGCGATCAGGGCCGGGGGCAGGTGGCAGTGGTAGTCGTAGATCGGCTCCCGCTCGGCGAAGGCGTGATACAGGTCGCGGGCCGCGTCGGTCTGGAGGAGGAAGTCGTCGTGGATGAAGGGTGTCATGGGGAGAGAAGTAGCGAGTAGCGGGTAGTAAGTAGAGAGTAGTGGAGCGGCCGAGGCGTTGCGGTTTTCATGCTCGCTAGTCGCTACTCACTACTCGCTACTGCCTAGCGGCTGATGTCATTCAGCAGGCCTTCGAGGGTGGTGTAGCCGGCGAGGAGCTGGCGCGCGGCGGCGCAGCGGGCGGCGGGCGCCAGGCCGGTGGTCTCGGCGAGGAAGATGATGTAGCCGGCCACGCCCTTCGAGTAGTTGAGCCGGGCCTCCGGGCTGAGGGCGTAGAAGCGGGCGCGCTGGGCGTAGCCGGCGGGCGAGTGATCGCCGAGCGCGGACTTCTCCGGCCGGCCGCCGGCGGCGAGGACGAAGAGGAAATTGTACTCGAAGAAAAACATGTGCTCCGGCGACGGCGGCAGCGCCTCGAGCGCGGCGCGGGTGGCGGCGGGCGCGGCGAACACGTCGACGGACCGGCCGGCGGCCGCGAGCGGCGTCGTGATGAAGACGCGCGCCATCTTCTGCTCGGTGGCGTCGCTGCTGAACGCGCCGCTCAGGGCGAGCTCGAGGGTGAAGCGGTACCAGTCGCGCCACAAAGCCTGGTCGGCGGCGTGCCTCGAGTGGAAGACAGCGAGGCCCATCTCGTAGGTGTAGCGGCCGCTGGTCTTGATCTCGAGCCGGCTGCCGGTCACCTCGCCCATCACGCGGTAGTTCTCGGCGGACTTGCCGGAGCCGGAGTGGAAGCCGATGCTGACGCCGAACTTCGCGCAGACGTCCCACTGCCGCTGGATGAGGGCGCGGAGGGCGGCGTTGTCGGGGTACGGCATGTTCTTCTGGAAGCCGAAGGCGGGGGCCACGTAGTTGACCGGCATGCCGAGCGCCTCGCAGAGCGCGAGCATGACGGCGGTCGTCTCGGGCGTGGTCAGGCCGGGCAGCTCGTCGATCGACAGCTCGCGCAGGTAGCCGCGGCCGGCGGCGGTGGTGAAGGCGGCGGCGCGGGCGGCGGCGTACTTCTCGTCGCGGCGCTTCATCTTGAGCATGGCCGGCCAGACGGTGCAGAGGAGCGATGCGGACGCCGCGGCGTCGAGCGCCAGGCCGGCGGCGGCGACGCGCGCGCGGGTCTGCGCGACGAGGTCCGCCGGAATGGCGGCGAGCGCCGCGGGCTGGTTGAGTGCGAGCTCCGGCGACAGGTCGAAGGTGATGTAGCTGGCGAGGAGGCAGCCGCGGACGAGGGCGTCCTCGCGGCGGTCGAACTTGCCGCCGATGGGCTGGTGGTCGGCGTTGAACGACCAGGCGATCTTCCGGCGGTGGAAGCCGGTCTTCAGCTTGGAGAGCACGCAGCCGTGGCTCATGCCCTCGACGCTCTGGCCCTGGTGGCCCTCGGGGACGTTGGTGCCGATGAAGGGAAACGGCACGGTGTCGAGCGAGCCGGAGAGCATGGCGTCGACATCGTAGACCAGCTCGCGCGGGATGGAGTTCTGGTTGGCGGTGACGCCCAGCTCGAGCGCGCTCATGGCCCACTCGACCGCCGGCCAGTGCAGCGTGGTGAAGCGCGCGCCGATGCCCAGCGTGCTGCGGCCGAGCTGGCTGCCCGTGCCCGGGAAGATGGTCGAGGCCGGGTCGTGCTCCTGGATGAGGTTTTTCAGCCTGAGCAGGTTGGCCCAGGTGGCGGGGAAGGCGACCGCCCCGCCCGGCAGGGCCACGCCGTCCTCCAGCAGGTCCGGCCGCGCGCCCGGACCTTCAAGCCGCCAGGCACAATCGCCCTGCTCGTTCTCGCCCAGCAGCCACCGGCCGGCCGCGGTCTCAAACCGGCTCTTGGGGTAGACCTTGGGCGGCTGACCCGCGAGGAGCTGGGCCCGCAGCGCCGGCCAGTCGAGGCAGAAGTCGGGGCTGATGCAGGGATTCTGCGCGACGCGCAGGTTGTTTTTCAGGAGGAACTGGTTGATGGGGGACATGGGGGGCGGCGTTGAAAGGTGAAAGTTGAAGGTTGAAAGCGGGAGGGGGTGAATGAGCGGAGGCAGGTGGCGGCGGCAAAAGTCCGGTCATTCAACTTTCAACGCGCGACTTTCAACCGCGCCACGCCGTGGCGCTAGATCGTCATCGCGTGGTAGCCGCCGTCGACGATGAGTTCCGCGCCGGTGACGAACGAGCCGGCGGCGTCGGCGGCGAGCAGCAGTGTGGCGCCGATGAGCTCACGGGCCTCGCCGAAGCGCTTCATCGGCGTGTGGCCCATGATGCTGGCGACGCGGTCGGGCGTGAGCACCTTCTTGTTCTGCTCGGCCGGGAAGAAGCCGGGGATGATGACGTTGACCCGGACCCGGTGCGGCGCCCACTCGCGGGCGAGGTTGAGGGAGAGGTTGTGCACGGCGCCCTTGGTGGCGGAGTAGGTGAACACGCGGGACAGCGGCACAATGCCGGACATCGAGCCGAGATTGATGATCGAGCCGCCCTGCCCCCGCCCGACCAGGTATTGGCCGAACACCTGGCAGCCGAGGAACACGCCCTTGAGGTTGACGCGCACGATGCGGTCGAATTCCTCCTCGGTGATGTCGAAATAGGGCGTGGGGGAGTTGACGCCCGCGCCGTTGATGACGATGTCCACCCGGCCGCTGCGCTGGAGCACGGCGGCGAGCAGGCCCTGGAGCTCGGCCTTGCTCGTCGCCTCGGCGGAATGGAACCAAGCCCGGCCGCCCGCGGCCGCGATCTGGTCGAGCCGGGCCTGCGCCTTGTCGGCGTTGCGGCCGACGATGACGACCTCGGCGCCGGCGCCGGCCAGGCCCGAGGCCATCGCGCCGCACAGTTCGCCGGTGCCGCCGATCACGACGGCCACCTTGCCGGTCAGGCCAAACAGCTGGTTCAGGTATTCGGAAGGATTCATCGGGTAAATTTAGGCCGGGGAAGCCGGCACGCACGAGCGGAAAGCAGGCCGGACCGTTGATTCGGCCGCGGGATCACTCATTCGCTAATGAAAATGCCGTCCGCCAGTGAACATCCTTCCCCGCCGCATCGCAAGTCCGGAGCACGGCCGCTTTTTCCGCGAAGCGAACCGCGGCGAGCTTCTCATGGGCCGACGGCCCCGACCCGGAACCCGGCGAAATCCGCGTGCGCACCCGGGGCGCCGCTCGCGAACAGGCCGACCTTGGCCCCGACCCAGCGGCCGACGGTCGCGGTGAATGGGGCCGCGTCCGCCGGCGTGAAAGTGATCCCATCAAGGCTGGAGCTGAACCGGCACTGGGCGCCACGGCGGACCTCGACCCGGACCCAGCAGGATCGGGCGGGCACGCCGGCCAGCCTGAGCTCCTCCTGGGGTTCGCCTTTCACCGCTTCGTGCCGCGTCGCCTGCACGAGAAATACCCCCGACCCGATCCGCTTCAGCCCGAGCCAGGCGTAGTCATAGCCAAAGACCATCAGCCCGGCGCTGTCATTGTCGGCCACCGGATCGAGTGTCAGCTTCACCGTCACGGCAAACTCCTCCGCGGGAAATTTCTGCAGCAGCAGATATGGGGCCTCGTAAAGATTGTCGGGCTTGGGCGCGGGCCGGGCGAAGAGCCGCAGCTGGCCGGGATTGGCCGTGAGCGAATACCAGCCGTCGCCCGGGTTGGCCTGCCACTGCCATTGCAGGCCGAGCGCGGGCGCGGCGAAGTCGTCGCTGGTGGCGGGCGCGGCCGCCGGTTGCGGCGGCAGGTCGGGTTTCTGGTGAACCAAAAACGGCTGTCCCTTCCCGTCGCCGTCGGGATCATCGCCGATCACCGGCCAGTCGTCGCGCCAGGTCATCGGCTGCAGGTGGACCACGCGGCCATAGGCGCCCTGGTCCTGGAAATGCAGGAACCAGTCCGCGCCGGCCGGTGTGTCCACCCACGCGCCCTGGTGCGGGCCGTTGACGGTGGTCTTGCCCTGGTCCAGGACGATGCGGTCCTCGTAGGGGCCGGCGATGTTCCGGGCGCGGAAGACGGACTGCCAACCGGTGGCCACGCCGCCGGCGGGAGCGAAGATGTAATACCACCCGTGACGCTTGTAGAATTTCGGGCCCTCGAGCGTGTTGTAGCCGGCGAGCTTGCTGGCGTCGATGATGACCTGCGCCTCGCCCGCGACGGCCTGCCCGTCGTCGCTGAGCCGCTGCAGTGAAATGAGGTTGTTGATGCCAGCGCGGCTCTTGGCCCAGCCGTGGATGAGCCAGACCTTGCCGTCATCGTCCCAGAGGGGGCACGGATCGATCAGGCCCTTGCCCGCCTTGACCAGCACGGGGGCGCTCCACGGACCGCGCGGATCCGCCGCCGTGACCAGGTAGATCCCGAAGTCCGGGTCGGGATAATAGATCCAGAATTTTCCCGCGTGGTACCGGATGGCCGGGGCCCAGACGCCCTTGCCGGGTTGCGGCGTGCGGAAAACCTCCTCCGGCACGAGCCGCGGCAGCGCGTGGGCGACGAGCGTCCAGTTGACCAGGTCGCGGGAATGGAGCACGGGCAGGCCGGGCACATGGCTGAAGCTCGACGAGACCAGCCAGTAGTCGTCCCCCACCCGCACGGCGTCGGGGTCCGAATAATCGGCATGCAGCACCGGATTGCGGTAACGGCCGTCGCCGAGATCGGGCAGCCAGGCCGCGGCGGCCGGTGCCGCCGGCACGGCGAGTGCCGCGGCGAAGGGGAGACCCTGCCGCTGCAGCTCACGGGCAGCCAGCCCGGCGACAAGCCGGGCGCCCTCCTCGACGTAATGCGTGTTGTCGGTCTTGCCCTCAGGGATCCGCAGGTTCGCCCCGGGGGCGAAGATCATGTGCAGCTTCTTCGAACCCTCGGGTCCGAGACCGGTTTCGAGCTGGCGGGTCAGCGCCTCCAGGTCCAGGAGCGGCACCTTTTCCGTCGCGGCAACCTCGCGCACCGCCGCGAGGTAGGCGCCGTGGGTGTCGCGGAGGTGTCCGGCCTCGTCCCAATCGCGCCGGACGACCGGCGTCGCGAGCACCGGATGGGCGCCGCGGGCGCGGACCTCGCGCACGAACTGGCGGAGGTTGGCGGGATAGTCCGTCAGCGGGTCCGCGTAGCGCGCCGGGTCCTCCTTCTTTTCGTCGTTGTGCCCAAACTCGATGATGACCCAGTCCTCCGGCTTCAGCCGGGCCAGCAGGCGGTCCCAGTGGCCGAGCGTGCGGAATGATTTCGTGCTGATGCCGTTGGTGGCGTAGTTCACCACCTGCCAAGGCGGCCGGACGAGTTCGCGGAACAGCTGGCCCCAGCCGCGCTCGGGGTAGCCGAGGTCGGGTTTGTCCGCCATGGTCGAGTCGCCCGCGAGATGGATCGTCGGTGCCGGCGCCGGATCCCAGCCGTCGTCGCCCGCGAGCACGGCGGCCGGGGTGAACCGGTCGATCTCGCCCGTGGCGGCCGGCCGGGCCCAGGGCACGCGGCCGGTGGTCAGGCCGCCCGGGCCCGAACTCTCATACTCCGCGTACTCGGTGGTCTTTTCCGCCTCGGGTTTGCTCCAGTTGTGCCAGCCCTCGGGGCGCACCACCGCGGACATCGCGGTGCGCACGAAGACGGTCCGCGCATACACGCGCCAGGGCCGGCCGAGGTAGGTGTGCGCGCCCTCCGCCCCGGTGATGGTACAGTCGGCGAAAACCAGGCCGTACGGGTGGCCCTCGGGCGTGGAGGCGGCGGTGATGAAGCCGTCCCGGAGACAGTGGATCTGGCAGCGGTCGAATAACGCGGTGCCGGCGCCGAAGATGAAGTCGACGTGCCCCTCGATGTAGCAGTCGGCGAAATACTGCCGGCCGCGGTTGACGAGGATGGTGTCCTGCCAGCCGAGGAAGCGGCAGTGGCGGAACACGACACGGTCCGCGTCGACGCGGAGGGCGAGCGCCTGGCCGACGGGGCCGGCGCTGTTGGCGATGGTCAGGTTCTCCCAGATCATGCCGTCGCCGTCGACCTGCACCGTCGGGGTGCGGAACGTGCCGATGGGCTTGCCGTCCGGCCCGGGCACGGTGGCGTTCAGGTCGTAGGAGATGACGGTCTTCGCCGCGTCCTCGCCCGTGACGAGCAGGTTGCCGCGCTCGCGCTGCACGTAGACGCGCTCGAGGTAGGTGCCGGGCCTGACCAGGATGACCCAGCGCGGATCGGCGGCGCCGGTGCGCATGGGCGCGGCGCTGATGGCCTCCTGCACGGAGGTGTAGTCCCCGGAGCCGTCGAGCGCGACGATGGCGTCGGGCTTCGCGGGCGCGGCGGCCAGGGGCGCGGCCAGGCCGAGCAGGAGGAGGCCGAGACCCCAGTTGTGGCGGCGGTCTGTGACCGCCGGGCCGGCCAGGTGGCGGTCACAGACTCCCGCTACAGCTGGTGAGATCATGGCTTTCATGGCTTGCCGTTGCGCAGGTTCCGCGGCCCCGGACGGGTCACGCCAGTTCGATCTGTTTGAACCGCGGCACGAGCAGGTGCATGATGACCCAGGCCACGATGTAGCCGGAGCCGCAGATGACGAACAGGATCCCGTAGCCGAGCTCGGTCCGGCCCAGGGCGGCGAAGTGCTCGAGCAGCAGCCCGGCGACGCGCGCGATGAAGATCCCGCCCACCGCGCCGGCCATGCCGCCGATGCCGGTGACGGAGGCGACGGCCTTCTTGGGGAACATGTCGGAGACCGTGGTGAAGATGTTGGCCGACCAGGCCTGGTGCGCCGAGCAGGCGATCGCGATGGTGCCGACGGCGAGCCAGGTGTTGATCTGGCCGAGACGCGTGGCCAGCAGGACGCTGAGCGGGCAGACGGCGAAGATGAACATCGAGAGCTTGCGGGCCCGGTTGGCGTCCATGCCGCCGGCGATGAAACGCTTCGGCAGCCAGCCGCCGAAGATGGAGCCGCCCGTCGCGATGGTATAGACCACGGCGACGGCGAACGGCCAGCTGATGACGCCGGGAATGTCCGCCTTGCTGCCGGCATAATCCGGATGGGCGGCGAGGTAGGCGGCGATCTTGCGGGAATTTTCGCCGCCGAGGAACGCGGGCAGCCAGAAAAGGTAGAACCACCAGATCGGGTCGGTGAGGAACTTGCCAATCGCGAAGGCCCAGGTCTGGCGGAACGTCAGCAGCCGGGCCCACGTGATCTTGACCGCACCGTGGTCGGCCTTCTCCGCCGCCTGCTCGTCCTGGTCGCTGTGGATGTAGTCGTATTCGGCCTGCGTGAGCTGGCCGTTCTGCAGCTTGGCCGCGGGCGAAGCGTAGAGCCGGTACCAGAAGGCGATCCAGACCAGCCCGATGGCGCCGGTCAGGACGAAGGCCCATTCCCAGCCCCAGGCGCTGGCGATGTAAGGGACGCAGAGCGGCGCCACGATCGCGCCGACGTTGGCCCCGGAGTTGTAGAGGCCGGTCGCGTAGGCGCGCTCCCGCTTCGGGAACCACTCGGCGATGGTCTTGTTGGCCGCCGGGAAATTGCCCGCCTCGGAGAAGCCGAGCGCGGCGCGCCAGAAGCCGAAGGTCGCGGTGGTGTGCCCGAAGGCGTGGCCGATGGCGGCGGCGCTCCAGCCGATGAGCGAATAGGCGTAGCCGGAACGGGTGCCGACCCGGTCGATCAGCCGCCCCGCCGCCAGCATGCCCGCGGCGTAGGCCACCTGGAAGCAGATCACCACGGTGGAGTAGTTCAGCTCCTGGACCGCCGGGTCGGCGCCGAACACGCCGTGGTCGGACAGGGTCTGCTTCAGCAGGCCCAGCACGTTCCGGTCGAGGTAATTGACGGTGGTGGCGAAGAAGACCAGGCCGCATATCGTCCAGCGATACCGTCCGACCCGGGCATTGATCTGGTTCAGCTTGCTCATCGGGGGAGTTGAGGGGGTGGCGAATTTCGGGGCAGCCCGCCGGCTCACTGGACCGGCGCCGGCCGGGAGTTGAGGCTGGGGGCGGCCTTCACGGGGGTGATGGTGACGTGGTCCAGCGTGATCTTTCCGGCGTGCTGCACAACCTCCGTTTCGCTCACGCCGCTGAACACCGAGTTGCTGATCCGGATGTTGTCGATCACGGCGCCCGGGAAGCCGCGGATATACAGGATGCGCGGGCTGCCCGAGCTGGTGACCTGGTCGAGCTGCACGTTGCGGATGACGGGGGGGAACGCGCCCTTGGCGCCCTCCTCGTAGAGCAGGTCGATGGTGAGCACGGCCTCGCTGACGTGGCCGATGCGCACGTTGCGCATGAAAATGTTCTCGAGCACGCCGCCGCGCACGGCGTTGTCCTTGAGGCGGAGCGCGCGGTCGAGGTGCGGGCTGTCCATGGTGCAGTCGTCGACGAAGATGTTGCGGATGCCGCCGGTGCACTCGCTGCCGAGCACGACGCCGCCGTGGCCGTCCAGCATGGTGCAGCGGCGGATGAGGAAGTTCTCGCTCGGGACGTTGAGCCGGCGGCCGTCATTGTTGCGGCCGGACTTGATGGCGATGCAGTCGTCGCCGGTGTCGAACACGCAGTCCTCGATGAGGACGTCGCGCGAGGACTCGGGGTCGCAGCCGTCGTTGTTCGGGCCGTGGGAATGGATCTTCACCCCGCGCGCGGTGAAGTTCGACGAGAGCACCGGGTGCAGCTCCCACATCGGGGAGCGGATGATGGTCACGCCCTCGATCAGGATGTTCCTGCACCGGTAGGGCTGGATGAAGTTCGGCCGCAGGAAGCTGCCCGGGCCGAAGACGCGCTGCGCGACCGGCGCCCCGGTCTCGCCCAGCTGGTTGAGCCGGTCGCGCGCCGGCGTCTGCCGGGTCGGCTGGTCCTGCTTGTTGTTCCAGCCCCACCAGGTGTCCGGACCGGCGCCGCCGTCGAGCGTGCCCTCGCCGGTGACGGCGATGTTCTCCTGCTCGAAGGCGTAGATGAACGGCGAGAGGTTCATGCACTCGACGCCCTCCCAGCGCGTGAAGACCACGGGGTATTTCGTCTCGTCGAAAATGAACCGCAAGGTCGCGCCCGCGCCGACGTGGAGGTTGACGTTGCTCAGCAACCTGATGGCCCCGGTCAGCCATTCGCCCGGCGGGACGACCACGCGGCCGCCGCCGGCGGCGTGGCAGGCCTGGATGGCGGCGGCGAGGGCGGCGGTGCAGTCGGTGCCGGGCTTCGCCCCATAGTCGGTGAGCGGGAAGTCGCGCGCGGGAAACACCGGGTCCCTGATGTTGGCGAGCAGCGCGGGGAGCGAGTCCCAGCCGCGGATGACGGCCGGCGCGGCCGGCGCGGACAGCAGTTTCTCCACCTCCAGCCCGGCGAGGATGAACGGGCCGGTGCCCTTGGGGTCGTTGTCGACGACCGGCTCGGCCATGTAATAGGCGAAGGAGCCGTCGCGCGGCCGGCCGTCGGCCATGGTGTAGCCCAGCCCGGCCCCCGAGCAGACGGAGGTCAGCCGGATCGAGCCGTCGGGATTCGTCCGCACGAAACTGTGCACGAGGCCCGCGTAGCCCTTGAGGATGGCCGGCAGGTAGGGCTCGCGGGGGAGATAGCCCTTGTTGACGGCCTTCGCCAGCGCGTAAACGAACATGGCGGAGCCGGACGACTCCAGGTAGTTGCCCGGCCGGGTGCCGAGGTTGGGGACCTGCCACCAGACGCCGGTCGCCGGATCCTGCCAGCGCACGATGCCGTCGGCCGCGCGGCGGAGGCTGTCCACGATCCCGTCGATCTCCGGCTGCGAAACCGGCAGGTAGTCGAGCGAGTCGACGATGGCCATGGCGTACCAGCCGATGGCGCGGCTCCAGAAGTTCGGCGAGAGCCCGGTCTTGGGATCGGCCCAGGCCTGCGTGTGCGACTCGTCCCAGGCGTGCCAGAAGAGGCCGGTCGCCGGGTCGTAGCCGTGGCGGTCCATCAGCACGATCTGCCGGGCGACATCGTCGAAGAGCGCGGGTTCATGGAAGAGCACCGCGTATTGCGCGAGGAAGGGCGAGGCCATGTAGAGGCCGTCGAGCCACATCTGCTCCGGGTAACGCTTCTTGTGCCAGAAGCCGCCCTCGCTCGTGCGCGGCTGGGTGGCCATCTGCGCGCGGAGCATCTGCACGGCCCGGGTGTAGGCGGGGTTCTGCTCGCCGCGGGCGAGCGCGGCGAGGAGCACCCTGCCGGGGGGAAGGTTGTCGATGTTGTAGTCCTCGAGCTTGTAGCCCTGGATGGTGCCGTCGGCGTTGACGTGGGTGCCGACCGCGCGCGTGCCGAATTGCACCATGGCGGCGTCCTGCGTCGCCTCGCCGAGCCGGACGAGGGCCAGGGCCAGCACGGCCGGGGAATAATCCCAATGCGCGTTGCCCGCGCCGGCCTCCAGCGAGTGCCCGAGGCGCTTCATCTCCGAGGCGGCGAGGCGCTGCGACCAGGCGAGGGGCGTGGCGCCATCAAACTGCCGCGGGAGTTCGGTGGCGGCGGCGGGGCCGAGCAGGCCGGCGCAGACGCCCGAGGCCAGCAGCAAGGGGCGGAATTTCATGCGCGCATCAGGTGGAACTGAGGCGGTGGACCTCGCTGCCGGCGAGCAGGAAGGCGCCGGCCCCGTAGGGGGCGGTGTTGTTCCCGTCGAAGGTGACCGGCGTCGCCCCCACCGGCTGCACGTGCGTGAGCCGGCCGTCGGCGGCGACGCAGGCGTTGAGCGCGGCCCAAGCGCGGTGCACCACGGGGACGAAGCGCGCGCGGTCGAGCACGCCCTCGTTCACGCCCCAGGCCAGCGCATAGCAGTAAAAACCCGTGCCGCTCGTCTCCTGCATCGGATAACTCTCCGGGTCGAGCAGGCTCGAGCGCCAGAAGCCGTCGGCCGACTGCAGCCCGGCGACCCGGTCCGCCATCTCCCGGTATTGCGCCACAAAGCGCGGGCGCGCCGGGTGGTCCGCGGGCAGGTACTGGAGCATCCGGACGAGGCCGCCCAGCACCCAGCCGTTGCCGCGGCTCCAGAAAACCTTGCGACCGTTCTTCTCCCGCCGGTCGAAATAGCTGCTGTCGCGGAAATAGAGGTGCTCCGCCGGGTCGTAGAGGTAATCCGAGGTGATCCACCAGTGGTCGACGGCGTAAGCGAGGTAGTCCGCCCGGCCGGTGGCCCGGGCCAGGCGGACCCAGGCCGGCGGGGCCATGAAGAGCGCATCGCACCACGACCAGCGGTCGAGCCGGCCGGGATTCCGGGCCGCATCGAAATCCAGGTTGCGATCCGGCGGATGCGCGAGGCTGGCGTCGCACCGCGCCTGCAGCGCCGCGAGCATGCGCGGGTCGCGGTCAGACAGGAAGAGCTCGGCGTAAGTCTGGCCGACCGCCAGGTCATCGGCGTGATAGGGCCGCGGGGCCAGCTGCCACTGGTTTTTTTCGCCGAGCGCCACGAGGGCGTCGTGGAAGCGCGGGCTGGCCGAGAGGCGGGCGAGGGCCATCACGCCGGTGTAGAAGGCGCCGTTTTCCCAGTTGAGCGGCTGCCAGGTGCCCGGGTTGGCCAGCTGCCAGTCGGCCACGCGCTCCATCACGGCGACGACGTCCGCCGGCCTGGCCGGCGTGGCCATGGGGGTCAGGACGGCGCGCACCGGGGAGCGGGCGCGCGCGGCGGCCGCGGCGACGTAGGCCTGCCAGTCGGCGGCCGTGGCAAAGTCGCCGCCCCTGGTCCAGCCGGCGCCGACAAAATACCGGAGCGGCTGGCCGGATACGGCCTTCGCCAGCACGAGGTGGTTGACGGCGTCCTCCGCGAAGCCCGCCAGGCCGGCGGGGATGATGACCGCCTCGCCGATCGCGCCGTTGGTCTTCTCGACCTCCCATTGGGTGAACCAGCCGTCGGCCTCGTTCTTCGCCTGCGTCGCCCGGACGTCCTGGCCGCGGTCGCCGCTGTTCTTGTTCACGCCGATGGCGACGGTGATCTCCTGCGCCGTGCCGTTGGTGACGGTGAAGGTGCTGTCGATCTGGTCGAGGTTGTGGCCGGCGTCGACGGTGAAGCGCTTGGTCTCGGCGACCTGCATGCCGTGCGCGTCCCAGGCGTCGTAGGTGAGCTCGAAGATCGCGCGGATCGGGCCGTTGGCGATGACCTTCCAGGTCTTGTAATTGCGGCCGACATAAAGTTTCTGTCCGTCCCAGACGCCGGTGCCGCCGCAGCCGCGGGAGGTGCCGACCTGGTACATGTCCATGCCCTCGCCCTCGTCGCGGTGATAGTGGTCATGGCCCTTGTTGTACCAGCGGTCGACGATGGGATAGCTCACGCGCTTGCACCAGATGTCGAGGCCGCTGGTGACGAGGACCTCCTTGCCGGTCTTCGGCTCGTCCGGGGCGGCGAGCGCGGGGCCGTAGGTGCGGTGGGCGATCTTGTCGTTCTCCCACGCGAAGTCGTCGAGCCGCTCCGGCACGTAGCGCGCAAAGACGCGGGAGGGAAAATACGGCGCGGTCTCCGCGGTTTTCTCGATGGTGAACGTCGCGGTCTTTTCGCCGGCGGCGAAGTCGTGCTGGAAGATCAGCTCGCCGTAGGCGACGCCGGCGCCGGTCGGGTCCTTGGCCTCGGGCGCGAGGTTCGTCACCTGGTAGGGCAGGCTGCGGCCGGCGGCGTCCTTGACCGCGAGATGCTGCAGGAGCACGCCGGGGAGCGCGCGGGCGAGGTCGGCCCACGGCAGGGTGATCGTCTCGGCCGGGCGGGCGGCGGCGAGGTCGTTGGTCACGGTCAGGGTGGCCGATTCGGCCGCCCAGGCGGCGGCCATGGGCGCGAAGAGTCCGAGCAGCAGACAACGGGGTAGTTTCATGGGCCGGTGGGGTTAGCGGGCCAGCCAGCCGCCATCAACGGCGAGGGTATAGCCGTTCACATAGTCGGAGGCCGGGGAGGCGAGAAAGACCACCGCGCCCCGCAGGTCGTCGGGCGTGCCCCAGCGGCCGGCGGGGATGCGGGCGAGGATGCTGGCGCTGCGGTCGGCGTCGGCGCGGAGCGGCGCGGTGTTGTCGGTCGCCATGTAGCCGGGCGCGATGGCGTTGCAGTTGATGCCCCTGCCGCCCAGCTCGCTGGCGATGAGCCGGGTCAGGCCCTGCACCGCGCTCTTCGAGGCCGTGTAGGAGGGCACGCGGATGCCGCCCTGGAAGGAAAGCATCGAGGCGATGTTGATGATCTTGGCGGTGCCCCGGCGCGCGAGCGCCTCGCGCACGAACGCCTGGCTGAGGAAGAAGACCGCGTCGATGTTGATGCCCATGACGTCGTCCCAGTCCTTCTCGGAAAACTTCTCGAAATCCTCGCGCCGGATGATGCCCGCGCAGTTCACCAGGATGTCGAGGACGGGGAAGCTCTGCCGCGCCGTCGCGAGCAGGCCCGGGAGGGCGGCGCGGTCCCCGAGGTTGGCGGTGATCGGCACGCACCGGCGCCCGAGGGCCTCGACCTGCCGGCGGGTGTCCTCCGCGGGGAGGATGTCCACGGCCACGATGTCCGCGCCGGCGCCGGCGAGCGCGAGGGCCATGCCCTGGCCGAGGCCGCGGGCGGCGCCGGTGACGAGGGCGGTCTTGCCGTCAAGTTTGAAGCTGTCGAGGATCGGATTCATAAGGGGCCGCGGGGCGGACGCGGATCAGCGCAGGGTCTTGATGGGGGCGGGGTCCATGTCGGCGAATTCCTGGTTCTCGCCGCCCATGCCCCAGACGAATGCGTAATGGCAGGTGCCGACGCCGCTGTGGACGGACCAGGGCGGGGAAAGCACGGCCTGGCGGTCGTGGAGGAGGAGGCTGCGCGTTTCCTCCGGCCGGCCGGCGAAATGAAAGACGGCGTGCTCGGCGGGGATGTTGTAATAGAGATAAACCTCCGTGCGCCGCAGGTGGGTGTGCGGGGGCATCGTGTTCCAAACGCTGCCGGGCTTGAGGATGGTCAGGCCCATGACCAGCTGGCAGCTCTTGATGCCGCCGGTGTGGATGAACTTGTGCAGGGTCCGGGCGTTGGCTGTCTCCGGCGAGCCCAGTTCGGCGCCCGGTGTCGCGCCGAAACTCGCCAGCGCCGTGGGGTGCACCGCATGGGCCGGATAGCTGAGCAGATAATATTGCGCCGGGCGCGTGGCATCGGCGGAGGCGAAGGTGACGCTGCGCACCCCGCGCCCGACGTAGAGGCAGTCGTTCGGCTGGAGCGGGTGGACCGCGCCGTCCACCTCGACCGTGCCGGCCGCGCCGAGGTTGATGATGCCGAGCTCACGGCGCTCGTTGAAGAACCTGGCCGCCAGCTCGCGCGGGCACGTCAGCGCGATTTTTTCCGCGCCGGGCACGGCGCTGCCGATCACGGTGCGGTCCGTCTCCCAGTAACGCAGCTCAAGTTTGCCGGGTTGAAAAAGCCCCGCCACCAGGAAAGCCTGGCGGAGTTCAGGGGTCGACAGGTGCGCATAACCGCGCGCGTCTATGCTGGGCATGATTTCCATGGGTGAACTGATTGACTGATTGACTGATCCCGTCGATTCCCGGCGCCTGGGGGTGGCGGCGGGGCGGGCAAAACGCGTCTTGCGCCGCCCGCCGTGGGGTGTAGTTTTTATAAGGTGAGGGGCAAGGGGTAAGAGAACCTGACAGTCCGGCCACGTGGATTCACTAATGAACTTGCAATCCATATTTGAATTTTGGAGGTTGACTGGCAACTAAAATTATTCGCGATGCCCCGGCCCCTACCCGCCCCTGCCATGCCTCCCAAACGCCCCCTTGTCCCGGCCGCGCCCCCGCCGGCGACTGCGCCCGCCGGCGCCGCCCCCGGCCAGGAGCGCTACGTCATCCCCAACCTGCGCAACGCCTGCCGCATCCTCAAGCTGCTCGGGAGCAGCGAGGACGGGCTCAAGGTGGCCGACATCGCCCGCCGGCTCCGCATCCCGATCACCACGACGCTGCGCATCATGACGACCCTGCACCTCGAGGCCCTGGTGCGGAAAAGCGGCACCCATTACGAGCTCGGCCCCGTGCTCATCCAGCTGGGCAACGCCTCCCTCGCCGGCACCGAGATCCGCAGCACCGCCCTGCCCGTGCTCGAGCGGCTGACCGCCAAGGTCGCGGAGACCTCCCACCTCGCCATCCCGTGCGACAACCGTTCGCTCATCGTCGCCGTGCAGGACAGCCCCCACCCGCTCCGCGCCGCCTCGCGCCCCGGTTTCCTCGCCGCGCTCTATTGCTCGTCGACCGGCAAGACCTTCCTCGCCTTCCTGCATTATGACCGGTTCGACGAGCTGATCGGCTCGGCCCCGCTGCCCAAGCGCACCGCGCACACGCTGACCACCGTCCCTGAGCTCCGCCGCGAGATCGAGGCGACCCGCAAGCGCGGCTTCAGCCTCGACGACGAGGAATTCAATGCGGGCGTCCGCTGCCTCGCCGCCCCGGTCCATGGCTCGGACGGGTCCGTCACCGCCGCCATCGGCGTCACCGCCGCCACCGTGCGCTTCCCCCGCGAACGCATCCCGGAAATGGCCGTGGCCGTGCGGGCCGCCGCCGCCGAGCTCTCCCGCCTGCTCGGCTACACCGAGCCCCGCCGCTGAACCCCGGCCGTCGACCCATGGCCCTGGCCCCGCATCGCTCTGTCGCCCCCGCCGGCCGCACGCTCGACGCCGGCCAGGTCCGCGCCCTGGTCGCCGCCGCCTGCCCCGCCGAGGCCTACCGCGGCCGGCGCGTGGTGCTCATCATCCCCGACGCCACCCGCACCGCCCCCGTCGGCCTGATGTTCAAGACCCTGTTCGCCCAGCTCGGCGGCGTCGCGGCGAAATTCGACGTCCTGCTCGCCCTCGGCACGCACCCCGCGATGACGGAGGACGCCATCAACGAGCGCGTCGAGATCACCGCCGCCGAGCGCGCCACCACCTACCGGGATGTCGCCTTCATCAACCACGAGTGGGACAATCCCGCGGCGCTCCGCCACCTCGGCGACATTCCGGCCGGGGAAATCAAGGCCCTCTCCGGCGGACTCTTCGCGATGGATGTGCCCGTCCACGTCAACCGCCGCCTCTTCGACTACGACCGGATCATCATCTGCGGCCCGGTCTTCCCCCACGAGGTCGTGGGTTTCTCCGGCGGCAACAAGTACCTCTTCCCGGGCGTGTCGGGCCCGGGCATCCTGAACTTCTTCCACTGGCTCGGCGCCGTCGTCACCAACCCGATGATCATCGGCAACAAGTGGACGCCCGTCCGCAAGGTCGTCGACCGCGCCGGCGCCATGGTCACCGTGCCCAAGCTGTGCTTCTGCCTGGTCGTGCAGGGCAAGGGCGAACTGGCCGGGCTCTTCGCCGGCACGCCCGAGCAGGCATGGGACGACGCCAGCGAGCTCTCGCAGCAGCTGCACATCACGTACAAGGACCACCCCTTCCACACCGTCCTTTCCTGCGCCCCGAAGATGTACGACGAGCTCTGGGTCGGCGGCAAATGCATGTACAAGCTCGAGCCCATCGTCGCCGACGGCGGCGAGCTCATCATCTATGCGCCCCACATCCACGAGGTCTCGCTCGTCCACGGCCAGGCGATCGAGCGCATCGGCTACCATTGCGTGCAGTTCTTCCTGAAGCAGTGGGACAAGTACCAGCACGAGCCGTGGGGCACCCTCGCCCACTCCACCCACGTCCACGGCATCGGCACCTACGACGCGCAGACCGGCATCGAGACGCCCCGGGTGCGCGTGACGCTCGCCACCGGCATCCCCGAGGCCACCTGCCGCAAGATCAACCTCGGCTACCGCGACTGGCGCACCATCAACCCGGCCGACTACGCCAACCGCGAGGCGGAGGGCGTCTTCCTCGAGCCCAAGGCCGGCGAACGCCTCTATCACCTGCGCGACAAGCCCAAGTGGGCCGGCGGGAAATGAGGGAAGGAGCGCGCATCGGGCATGCGGAGCGAGCATGGTTAATTTCCGTCATCACCGCCCTTCGCAGCACTTCTACCCAGGGACCGTTGGCTGATTCTACTCGCTACCCGCTACCCGCGACCCACTACTTTTCCCCTGCCATGACCAAGACCGAAGTCCTCTCCCGCCTCAAGGCCGAGAAAGTCATCGCGCTCATCCGCGCGGACAGCCCGGCCAGCCTCCTCGACTGCGCCCGCGCCCTCTCCGCCGGCGGACTCAACTGCCTCGAGCTCACCATGACCACCCCCGGCGCCATCGAGCTCTGCGCCCAGGTCGCCCGGGAGCTGCCGGGCATCCTGCTCGGCCTCGGCACCGTGCTCGACGCGGACACCGCCCGCCGCGGCATCGCCGCCGGCGCGAAGTTCATCGTCACCCCCGCCGTCCGCCCGACCGTCATCGCGGTGTGCCAGGAGCTGGACATCCCGATCCTCTCCGGCGCGCTCACCCCCACCGAGGCCTACACCGCGTGGGAGCTCGGCGCCGACGTCATCAAGATCTTCCCCGCCGAATTCTTCGGCCCCGCCTACATCAAGTCGCTCAAGGCGCCGTTCCCGAAGATCGAGTTCCTGCCCACCGGCGGCGTCACCCCCGAGACCGTCGGCGACTTCCTCAGGGCCGGCGCCTTCGCCACCGCCGCCGGCAGCGCGCTCGTCGCCCCGGCCGCCCTCAAGGCCCGCGACTGGCCGGCCATCACGGCGCGCGCCCGGCAGTTCGTCGCCGCCGCCAGCGCCGCCAAATAAATCCCGCCATGCCCCTCAAGATCAAACCCGCCGCCACCTGCCGCCTCGACCAGCTCTCGCTCGGCGAAGTCATGCTCCGCCTCGATCCGGGCGAGGGCCGCATCCGCACCGCCCGCTCGTTCACCGCCTGGGAAGGCGGCGGCGAATACAACACCTCGCGCGGCCTGCGCAAATGCTTCGGCCTGAAAACCGGGGTTTGCACCGCCTTCGTCGACAACGAGGTCGGCCATCTCGTCGAGGACTTCATCATGCAGGGCGGCGTCGCCACCGACTTCATCAAGTGGCGCGAGGACGACGGCATCGGCCGCACCGTCCGCAACGGCCTCAACTTCACCGAACGCGGCTTCGGCCTGCGCGGCGCCGTCGGCGTCTCCGACCGCGGCCATACCGCCGCCTCGCAACTCCGGCCGGGCGATTTCGACTGGGACCAGATTTTCGGCGAGCAGGGGGTGCGCTGGTTCCACACCGGCGGCATCTTCGCCGCGCTGTCCGAGACGACCGCCGCCCTCGCCGTCGAGGCCGTCAAGGCCGCGAACAGGCACGGCACCGTCGTCAGCTACGATTTGAACTACCGTCCCTCGCTGTGGAAGACCATCGGCGGCCAGAAGAAGGCCCGCGAGGTCAACCGCGAGATCGCCCGGTATGTCGACGTCATGATCGGCAACGAGGAGGACTTCACCGCCTCGCTCGGCTTCGAGGTCAAGGGCGCCGACGCCAACCTCAGCCACATCGAGACGGACGCCTTCAAGGCGATGATCGAGACCGCGGTCGCCGCCTTCCCCAACTTCAAGGTCGCCGCCACCACGCTCCGGAAGGTCATCACCGCGACGAAGAACGACTGGGGCGCGATTCTCTGGCACGAGGGGAAATTCTACGACAGCCGCGCCTATCCCGGCCTCGAGATCCTCGACCGGGTCGGCGGCGGCGACAGCTTCGCCAGCGGGCTGCAGTTCGGTTTCCTCAGCCAGAACGACCCGCAGCTCGCCGTCGACTACGGCGCGGCGCACGGCGCGTTCGCCGCCACGACGCCCGGCGACACCTCGATGGCCACGCAGAAGGAGATCGAGAAGCTCATGCAGGGCGGCAGCGCGCGCGTGGTGCGCTGAGACGGCGCGGCTGACCCTCGCCACCCGCGAGGACCCAAGACCGGAGCGGCGCCCGGACCAGTTGGGCGCCGGGCGGCTTTTTTTGCGTGCCGATCCGGCCGCGATTCAAGCGAACCATTTGCACCAGTCGCGCCCGATTTCGAAATACTTTGTGAAAAGCGTTCCGAAATCCGCTCCCGGGTTCTGCGGAGTCAAGTTCTCCTCCCGTTCGCCGAGATAATCTGAGAAACTTTCCGCCCGTCACTTCCGGCCTCACACACCTGTCTCCGCCGCCTGTTCCCGACCCACGAACGACCCCGCTGCCCGCACTCCGCTTCATCCCGCCCATCGCTCGCTTTCCCGCCCGCCCCCACCGCCAGAAAAATTCCCGCCATGAACCAACATGCGAATCTTCTGCTCTCAACCGAAATTCTCCGCCGGGACACCGGCCTCGTCCGCGGCCAAAGCATCGGTGACACCTACGCGCTCAAGCACGTCGCCGCCCAGACCTACCTCGTCATCAACCCGCTCCAGGCCGGCGTGCTCGCCGAGTTCGCCGAGCCGAGGAGCGTGCCGGCGGCGCTCGAAAACTGCATCAGCGAACGCAAGTGCCCCCCGCTCCGCGAATTTTATGACCTGATCCTCAAGGCCCATGCCGCCGGCATCCTCCGCCGCGCGGAGCAGGTTCCGGAAGCCCCCGCCGCCGGCGCCCTCCTGCCGGTGCGTTGGTTCGCCGCGATCCCGCCGCGCAAACTCACGGTCGCAGGCTGCCTCGGAGCCCTGGTCGCCACCGTCCTGGCCTTCTGGCACTGGGGCGCCGTGCCGCCGTCCCGGGGGCTCGATGTTTTTTCCGGCTGGCTGGTGGTCTGCCTCGCCCTGAGCCTGGGGCAGGCGCTTGCCGCCGCCGCGCTCCGCGGCGCGGGCTGCGAGGTGTATCGGCCGCACGTCCGCTGGCTGACGCCCATCCCGCACTTCGCCGTCAGTCAGGCCGACGCCTGCATGTGCGGGCGGCTCGGCCAGGCCACGATCCTGGCCGTCGCCTGGCTCCCGCTCGCCCTCGCCGCCGGCCTCGGTCTCTGGCTGCGCGCACCCTGGAGCCTGTTCCCGCTCGCCGCGCTGTTTCTCACCTGCCGGCCGATCGGCGCCAGCCCGCTGGGCCGCCTGCTGACCCTGCTCCGCCGCACGCCACTCCTGGCCACCGACCGCCGGCCGCTCTTCGACGTGCCGCCGTCCCTCGCCGAGCTGGCGCGGCTCGCCCGGCGGCGCTTCGACCCGGGCGTGGCGGCGGCGCAGATATTCGCCAGCCTCGGCTGGGGTCTCGGCCTCGGCTGCGTCGCCTACCGCCTGCTCCATCTGCCGGTCATCGACCTGCTGGCCGACCGGACGTACTGGGAAAAAGCCCTCCTCGTCCTCGCCGCCGCCCTCGCCTTGATCACCCTCCTCTGGCTCGCCGCCGAGATCCATCGTCGCGCCGTCGGCACGACGGTCGCCCTCTGGCTCCGCGGCGCGCTCGCCTGGCGGCGCCTGCGCCACCGCCCCGTCAATCCCGCGACCGATCTGGAACTGGTCGCCACCCTGGTCAGTAGCAACCCGCTCCTCGGCCGCCTCGACCCCGCCGTGCAGCAGGAACTGGCGGGCTGCTTCCAGCCCTTCCAGTCCGGCGCCTGGTGCACGCTCGTGCCCTTCGACCAGGCGCCGCCCTTTGTCAGCCTCATCGTCTCCGGCCGGGCCAGCCTCTACCGGCGGCTCAAGTCCGGCCGCAAGGCCCGCTTCCTGCGCGTCGTGGAAGGCGACCTCTTCGGCGCCCACCACCTCATCGACCCGGTGAACGCCAACCTCGAGATCCGCACGGACACCCCGTTGGTCGCCCTGACCCTCAGCCAGGCCGATTTCCAGCGGCTGGTCCTCGCCCGGCTCGGCACCGCCGCCGTGTGCTCCTACATGCACAAGCACCTTTTCCTGCAAAACTCCTCCCCGCTCTGCGCCGAGTGGCGGCCGGCGGCCATCGCGTCCTTCGCCGACCTCGCCGAGACCGCCTCGCACGCCGCCGGCGGCCGGATCATCGCCCGCGGCCAGGAAGTGCCCAGCCTCTACGTCCTCTACCAGGGCCACGCCCGTGCCCGCGGAGACCGCCGGCTCACCGGGCAGCTCAACCCCGGCGACTTCTTCGGGGAAATCAGCCTGCTGCAGACCAGCGTCGCGACCGCCGACGTCGAGACCAAGGACGAGGCGCGCAGCCTGGTGGTGAACCGCGTCGAGTTCATCCGCTTCATGGCCCGCCACCACCTCGTCGCGCTGCAGATGGAGCGGCTCTGCTCCCGCCGCCTCGGCCGCCCGATCTTCCCGCTCGCCCGCAGCGCCTTCAACGAGCGCTGAGCCGTTCGCCGGCGTCAGCCCGCAAACCGGCTACAGCATATTAACCGGAAAAATCCAGTTGCCCGCTCACCACGCGTATAAACGCGAATAGAATTCCCGGAAATCCCAGTCCACTGGGTAGTGGGTTTGAACAAGCAATCCCATTTTCTCCTGTTTCCCCTCTCTCATCCGGGTGAATTCGCGTTATTCGCGGGAAATCATCTGCATGGATCCGGTTAATCTGCTCTAGCCGGCTTCGTGGCGCTCAATCCCGCGCATTGGGTTTATCGATTAACGCCCCGCGGCGGAAACCGGGTAGAGTGGCGGCATTCCCCCATGAACTTCCTCATGAAATATTCCTGCCGGCTCGTCGCGTGCGCCCTGCTCCTCATCACGCTCCTGCTCGTGCCGCGGCTTGTCGGCGGCCCGCCCCCGTACCTGCCGCCCGAGCCCCTGCCCGCCACCCCCGTCTCCGACCGCATGCGCCACAGCCTCAAGCTGCGGTTCCATCTGGAAAGCTTCGGTGTCACCGAGACGGAGCTCCTCCGGGAGGGCGACGGCCTCGTCCTCACCCGCCTGTCGGCGCGCCTCGCCGCGAGCCGGCACGTCGGCCGCGCCGTGATCCACGCGCTCGACGGCGTGGTCGACGCCCGCGGCGAGCTCGACCGTGCCCGGACCGAGGTCTACGTGCCGGATGGTTTCTCGCCACCGAGGCGCCCAAGCACCCGAACCTGCTCTGGGGTGCGAGCGTCAACCCCTACCGGCCCGACGCCCTCGCCCGGCTGGAATGGGCCCGCGCCTCATTCTCTTCTACCGGAAAATGGTCGAGCTCGGCCTGACCTTGCTGACGCACACCGGGAACGGGCACTCGTTCACGCAGGCCCGCGACGTGCTGTGCGATCCCGACCGCCTCCGCCTGCCGCTGTCCCAGGGCGTCACCGTGATCGCGGCGCACGCCGCGACGACCGGCCGGTTCGACGGCGAGTGCTCCGTCGACCGGTTGGCGCAGCTGCTGCCGCTTCACCCCAACCTCTGCGCCGACCTCTCCTCGCTGACGCAGCTCAACAAGCCCGGCGATCCCGGCGCGGTCCTCCGCCGGCCCGAGTTCCGCCACCGGCTGCTCTACGGCACCGACTATCCGCTGATCGGGATCGGCGCCCTGGTTTCCCCGTGGCATTTCCCGGGGCAGCTGTCGTTTTCCCAGATGCAGGCCGTCGCCGGCCTCACCTATCCCTGGGATCGCGATGTCGCCCTCAAACAGGCGTTGGGCGTAACCGCCGAGGTCTGGACCCGCGCCGACGGGCTGCCCGCCTGGTGAGGCCGGCGCGGCCGCCCCGCCCGATTCCGCTCGCGTGCCCCGCGGCCAGCGGCGACAAAGCGCGTTTCCTTCATGCAGCGCGTCCTGACCCCTCTCCGCACCCTGTTCCACCACCGCGAATTCCTCGTGGTGCTCGCCGCCTGTGTGGTGCTCGGCCTCAGCGCGTCCTTCGTCACCCCTTTCCTCTCGATGTTCGGGACGATCGAGGTCGGGATGAGCCCGGCGGTCTTCGGCGCGTTCATGACGGTGACGGCGGTCAGCAGCATCCTGATCGCCACCTGGCTGGCCCACCGCTCGGACACGCAGCATTCGCGGCGCGGCATGCTCCTGCTCGGCGCGGCCGGCGGGATGCTCGGCTACCTGGGCTTCGCCTTCGTGCGCGACCCGGCCGGGCTGGTCGTCATCGGCTCGCTCGCGCTGGGCGTGGCCTCGATCACCTTCGCCCAGCTGTTTGCCCACGCCCGCGAGACGCTGGGCCGGTCCGGCGTGCCGCCCGGCGAGGCGCCGCTGTACATGAATCTGTTCCGCATGTTCTTCGCCCTGGCGTGGACGGTCGGCCCGGCCGCGGCGGCGGCGACCCTGCACCTGTACTCCTTCCGGGGCCTGTTCCTGGTGGCGGCGTTGCTGCAGCTGGTGTTTTTTGTCCTCGTGGCCGGCTTCATGCCGGCCACGGCCCGGCCCGCGGCCGCGGCGGGATCCCCGGCCGTGGCGCTGCGCGATCTCCTGCGGCTGCCGGGGGTGGGCGCCTGGTTCGCCGCCTTCGTCCTCGTCTTCACCGCCGGCACCATGTCGATGATGAACATGTCGCTGCTCGTGCTGCACGTGCTGCGTGGCACCGAAACCCAGGTCGGGATCATCTTCAGCCTCGCGCCGCTCTTCGAGCTGCCGTTCATGTTCTACGTCGGCCTGCTGGCGACCCGGCTGGAACAGCCGCGGCTCATCCGGGCCGCCGTGATCGTCTCGCTCTGCTATTATGCCGCGCTTGTGCTGGTCCGGGCGCCGTGGCAGGTTTACCCGCTGCAGATTCTCAGCGCCGCGTTTGTCTCGGTCACCTCCGGCGTCGCGATCACTTTTTTCCAGGACCAGCTTCCGCGGCAGCCGGGCGCCGCGACCAACCTCTATGTGAACGCCCTGCGCATCGGCTCGACCGCCGGCTATCTGCTGTTCGGCACCATCGCCGGCGGCCTGGGCTACCGGGCGGTCTACGTCGCCTGCTCGCTGCTCAGCGCCGCCGCCCTGGGGCTGATGCTCCGGCAGCGCCGGTCGGAGCCCACACGGCCGGCGGTATGGCCTACTCCTTCTCCCACGCGTCGGCCGGCGGATAGGATGTCACGAGCAGGACATTGATCACCGCCAGCACGGCCAGCCCGGCCACGCCGTTCTGGACCGAGCGCGCCAGATGCGGCAGCGGTTGATCGACGGCGCCCAGGGCGGGGATGAAAAACTGGACCATGAGGGCGAGCGCCTTGCCCGCCACCCACGCCAGCGGCGCGGTGAAGCGCCCGCCCGGCCGGCGACCGAGCAGCAGGGCGGCCACCAGGACGAAGAAAAAAATTTCCAGGCTCATCGGACCGGCGTTTTTCAGGGCGGGCAGGCCGGTGAACAGCAGGTTGATGAGCGGCGTGACAAGCCCGACCAGCAGGCCGAGCACCGCCCCGTGGAAATAGACCGCGAGAAATGTCGTCCAGAAAACCGGCAGCAGATAGACGCCCAGCGGGCGGGATCCGGCCCAGGGCAGCAGGTGCACGAGCACCGGGACCAGCCACGCCACCGCCAGCAGGATCGAGGTTTCACGCCAGCTGGCGCGGGGCAGGACGAAGGGAGCGCGGGCGTAATGGCTCATGCCGCACCATGCTAGGCGGTCCGGCCCGGCAGCGGAAGCCGAATCTAAGACCGCGGGTGCGCGCGGGCGTCGCCGGTGGCAATGCCGCCGGCGCCCAGCTCCTTGCGCCCCATCCCCCGCTCACATGATTCCCCCTTGCCTAGTGCCCCGGGCTGCGCAGGAATAGCTGCATGCCAGCCCCGCACGAATCCCGCCGCCTGCTCGGTCGCCGGAGCATACCCCGGTCCACCGCGGGCGTGGGCCTCGTCGAGCTGATGGTCGTCGTGCTCATCATCAGCATGCTCATGGCGCTCGCGGTCCCCTCGTACCAGCGGGTGCGGAAAAGGGCCAAGGCCGGCGCCATCGTGAACGACCTCCGCGTGTTCTCCGCCGTCTACCTGGCGTATGCTCATGAAAATGGCGCCTGGCCCGCGGAGGCGGCCGCCGGGGTCATCCCGACCGGGGTCACCAGCCAGGACCTGAAGTCCGACGTGTGGATGAATCCCACCCCCATCGGGGGCAAGTTCGACTGGGAATACATGCAGGTCCATCCGGGCGGGACCAGTCCGGGCGGCACCTGGCGCGCCGCCATCGCGATCTCCGACACCTCCGACGCGCCGCTGATCGTGGACCTGGAGCTGTATCAGATGATGGACCAGGCCCTCGACGACGGCAACCTGAACACCGGGTCCTTCCGCCTGGGCAACAACAACTGCCCCATCTACATCCTCGAACCCTGATGCCGGCGAGCACCTACAGCGTCACCCTGCACCACCTGTCGCCCGACGCGACCGCGGCCGGGCTGGACTATCCGGACGAGCAGCTGCCGACCGTGACGGTCGCGCAATTGCGCGAGCTGCTCTTCGCCCTCAGCGCGGTGGCGGCGAAGCTGACGATTTACGAGCCGTCGACCCCGGAAATCCGGGTGAAGACCGACCGGGAGATCTTCATCATCCGCACCCGCTACCGCCGGCTGTGCTTTGTCGGCTGGGAAACCATCCTGCGGGGCGAGGATCATTCCGTGGCGTACATCATGTCCACGGTCACCGGCACGCAGGAGCAGCCGGTGAAGACGTCGCCGAAGCTGGACCGGCCCTACACGCCGAGCCACGCCAGCAACCCGCCGGTGGACATGGGCGTGGTGCCGCGCTGGGCCAAGATCACGGTGCTGGCGGTGCTGATCATCGGTTTCAATGCCGTGACCGCGTGGATGCTGCTGCGCCCGCCGCCCACGCTGGTGCCGAAGCACGAGTTGCTCTCCGAATCCGAATCCCGCGCCCTCATGATCAAGACCTCGGGCGAGTACGAGACCGGCACGCAGGAAGGCGCCCGGCGCCTCGTCATCGATCCCGACGGGGTGCTGCGGCTCGCCAAGTTCGGTCCGCAACGGACCGTGCTTGAGGAAAGGCGGAAGCCCGCCCGCGGCGCCCTGGTGGACGGCCGCACCGCCCTGATCACCGCCGACGGCGTGGTCGTGCTCAAGGACGCGGACACGGTCGTGTACTTTGGCATTCCCTACCACCGCCACGGCAGCTGAGGGCGCCGGCCCGGCGGGATCGCCCTACCGTTCCAGCACCGCCCGCAGCTTCGGCCCGATCCGCCGGGCCAGTGTCCGGTTCGCGTAACCCACCCACGCCACGGGCGTGGTCGTGTCGAGCGGCGCCCGCAACGGCCGTCCGTCCGGCGCGGTGATGATGCACCCCGCCTCCTGCGCGATCAGCGCCGTGCAGATGTCGTAGGGATGGCACGCCAGCGCGGCGCGCACGCCCAGGCGCGCGAAGGCCAGCGGCCGCAGGTCGGCGAGGAAACGGTCGTGGCCCGCCAGCAGCTCATGGAGCTGGCCCCCGGTGCTGAGGTACTGGTCGTCGAAGATCTCCCCGCCGTCGCCCAGCCGGCGCCAGAGCCGTTCCTCGCGTTCCGCCAGCCACGCCTTGCCCGGCGGGAAGAACTTCGCGAACGACGCAAATCCCCGGGCCAGGTCGCGCGCCGTCGACGGCCGCGGCTTGAAGCTCGTCCGCCGGCCCGTGCGCAGGTCGATCCCGGCCGCGACCACGCCCCGCCCGCGTCCCGCGCTGAACTGGTCGGCGCGGCCCTGTTTGCCGGTGGGCAGCTCGGTCATCGCCGCGACGAAGATGTCCCGCAGGTTCGTTTTCTTCCCGCGCTGCGGCGCCAGCGCCGCCAGGCTCCACGCGGCGCGTTTGTCGTACATCAGCCCGCGCGTGCCGTCGATCGGGTCGAGGATGCACTTGAACCGCGTGGCCGCCACCGGCGTGCCGCGCGGGAAGGTGACGGGGCGGGGCCGTTCCTCGAGTCCCTCCATGACCAGCTCCACCGGCCAGCGTCGCGGCCAGTGGGCGGTGAACCACGCCAGCACCGCCCGCTCGCTGACCCGGTCGATGGCGAAGATGGTGTCGGCCGCGGTGACCGCGGCGACCCGCGCCATCCGCTTCATGCCCCGCCGCTGGGCCGCGCGGACCGAGTCGCGGATGTCATCCTGCAGCCGGCAGAGGAGCCGGCGGACCTGGTCAGTTTCCGCGGGTTTCACAGCGCCGCTTGGTTCAAAGGAACGGCACGGAGCCGGCGACGAGCCGTTCAAAGGCCGCGGCGCCGCGGGCGGCGTTCGCCAGCGTGTGCGCGTGGGTCAGGTGCTCGTCGGAGAGGCCCGCGCCCATGTTGGTGATGCAGGAGACGCCGACGACCTTCAGGCCGCAGTGGCGGGCGATGAGGCAGTCGGGCACGCTCGACATGCCGACCGCGTCGCCGCCCCAGCCCTGCACCATGCGGATCTCCGCCGGGGTCTCGAACGACGGCCCGCGGAAGGCCACGTAGACACCCTGGTGCAGCGTGATGCCCTCCTTTTTTGCTACTTCACTGATGCGGGCGGACAGCTCCTGGTCCCAGGCGTCGGTCACGGGGAAGAAACGCGGGCCGAAGGTCTCGTCGTTGGGCCCGGTCAGCGGGTTCAGCCCGAGGAAGTTGATGTGGTCGGTGATCAGCATGAGCTCGCTGACCCGGATGTGCGGCCGGAGGCTGCCGGCGGCGTTCGACAGGAAGAGCGTCTCGGCGCCCGCCGCGCGCACCGCGCGGATCATGGTCTTCAACGGATAGGCGTCGTCCGTCTCATAGAAATGCTTGCGGCCCTTCAGCACGATCACCGGCACGCCGTTGAGTTTGCCCGCGATCAGCTCGCCGACATGGCCCGGCACGGTCAGCACCGGAAAGCCGGGGAGAGCCTGGTAGGCGACGGTGACGGGTTGCGCGATCTGTTGCGCGAGGCCGCCGAGGCCGGAGCCGAGGATGATCGCGATCCTCGGTTTCAGGTCGCCAAGCGCGGCGTTGATCTTGGCGGCCGACTGGCGGACGTTTTCGAGGTGGACCTGCTGCGTCGTCATGGGCGGAACCTAACTGAAACCCGGCGGCGGGAAAAGGCCGCATTTTCAAGGCGGAGAGGTGGCGGCGGGGCCACCGGCCCCGCGAGACATGGGTCGCACCCGCGTTGGCCCGCGGGACCGGTGGTCCCGCCGCCAAGCGGAAACGATCAGGCCGGCGGTTTGGGCGCCGGTTTCGCCACCGGGATGAACGCCGCCTGGCGCAGGATTTCCTCCTTCGAAGTCCCGAGCCGGCCCGCGATGGTGTTGAGCCGCACGGCCTCGGGCGGGGTCAGCACGGTCTGGCGCGGGGTGCCGTCGCGGTCGACCCACTTCACGGCGTGGATTTTCTGCCGCGACGCCTTGACCAGGTCGCGCAGGAAAACTTGTTCGTCCTCGGGTAAATCCATGCCCCAGTTGGCCGCGACCGGGGCGGAAGGTCAAGCCGGCGCCCCGGCCCGCGGCCGACAATCGCCGGAGGCTACTTGGGGGGCCAGGGGGTGAGGGTCTCGCGCTTGAGCTCGCGGGTCATGAGCGCGGTCAGGGCGTCGGCGGGTTTCTTGTGCTGGTAGAGGATCGCGTAGACCTCGCCGAGGATCGGGGCGGAGATGCCGCGGTCCCGGCACAGGCCGTGCAGCGCCTCGGTCGTGCGGTGTCCCTCGACGACGGTCTTCCGGCCGGCGAGGAGCTCCGCGACGGTCTTGCCGGCGCCGATCTTCTCGCCGAACTCGCGGTTGCGGCTCCAGGCCCCGTGGCTCGTGGCCACGAGGTCGCCGAAGCCGCTGAGCCCGTAGAAGGTCTCCTGCTTGGCCCCGAGGGCCTGGCCGACCCGCACCATCTCGGCCAGGGACCGGGTGAGGAGGGAGGCCTTGGAATTGTCGCCCAGCTTCAGGCCGTCGCAGAAGCCGGCGGCGATGGCGTAGATGTTCTTGAGGCCGGCGCCGTATTCCGCGCCGGCGAGGTCGTCGCTGGTGTAGATGCGCAGGGCGGAATTGCTCATGGCGGCCTGGACCAGGGGCACAAAGCTGTCGGCGCGCTGCGCGGCCAGCACCATCGCGGCGGGCAGGCCGCGGGCCACCTCGGCGGCGTTGGTCGGACCGGTCAGCGTCCCGCAGTTCAACCCGGGCAGGATCTGGGCCATCATCTCGCTGGGCCGGAGGTGTGTGCCGGTCTCGAGGCCCTTCACGAGGCTGAGGAAAAGCTGCAGGCGCGAGGTGTCGTGCAGGACGGTGTGCATCTGCTCGCACCAGGCGCGCAGGGACTGGGACGGGCAGGCGATCAGCGCCACGTCGGCCTCGACCAGGGCGGAGCGGAGGTCGGCGGTGACGAGGAGCGGTCCGGGCAGGGCGATGCCGGGCAGGTAGTCGCGGTTCTCGCGGACGGCGCGCAGCGCCTCGGCGTGCTCAGGCCGGCGGGTGACGAGGGTCGTGTGCTGGCCGCGCCGGGTGAGGTGCACGGCCATCGCGGTGCCCCACGCGCCCGCGCCGATGACCGCAAAGTTGAGGGGGCGCTGCTCGGGCATGGGGACAGCCATCAGGTTTTGAGGAAACCGGGGATTCTTTCGCCGGCGACCATAGCCTCGAAATTTTCGCGGGCATTGACCAGCTCGAACCGGCTGCCGGACACGAGCACCTCGGCGGGCATGGGCCGGGTGTTGTAGCGGCTGGCCATGGTGTAGCCATAGGCGCCGGCGCTGAGGAAGGCGACCAGCTCGCCCTCGCCCAGGGTCTGGACGGTGCGGTCCTTGGCGAAGCAGTCGCCCGACTCGCAGATCGGGCCGACGAGGTCGGCCACCAGCGCGGGGCGCGACGTGTCCCGGCGGAGCGGCACGAGCTCGTGGTAGGCCTCGTACATCGCGGGGCGGACGAGGTCGTTCATGGCCGCGTCGAGCACGAGGAAATTCCGGCCCGCGCCGCGCTTGAGGTATTCGACCCGGGAGAGGAGCACGCCGGCGTTGCCGACGAGGAAGCGGCCGGGTTCGAGGAGGATCTTCAGCCCGAGCGGCGCCAGCAGCGGCCGCAGCGCCGCGCCGTAGGCCTCGGGGGTGAGCGGGCGCTCGCCCGCGGGCCGGGCGTCCCACCAGGCGGCGGCGCCGCTGGCGAGGGCGTCCTCGTAGACGATGCCGATGCCGCCCCCGATGCTGAAATAGGTGATGCCGTAGCGCTGCTTCAGCTGCAGGACGAAGGGGATGACCTTCTCGACCGCCTCGACGAAGGGGGCGGCGGAGGTGAGCTGGGAACCGATGTGCATCTGCACGCCCTTGAGCTCGAGGTGCGGGTACGCGGCGGCGGCCTCGTAGGCGGCGGCGGCCTGGCGGAGCGGGATGCCGAACTTGTTCTCGCTCTTGCCGGTGGTGATCTTGGCGTGCGTCTTCGCGTCGACGTCGGGGTTGATGCGGATGGCGACGGGGGCCCGGCGGCCCAGCTGGCCGGCGAGGTGGTTGATGCGCGCCAGCTCGGGCTCGCTCTCGACGTGGAAGCCGTACACGCCGGTCTCGAGGGCGAGCCGGATCTCCGCCTCGGTCTTGCCGACGCCGGCGAACACGCTGCGCGCGGCGCTGCCGCCGGCGGCCAGCACGCGGCGGAGCTCGCCGCCGCTCACCAGGTCGAAGGCCGCCCCGAGGTTGGCGAACAGGCGCAGGACGGCGAGGTTGGAGTTGGCCTTCATCGCGAAGCAGAGCTGCGCGTCGAGCCCGGCGAGGCTGGCGGTCAGCCGGCGGCAATTGTCGGTGATGGTCTGCGCGCTGTAGACGTAGGTCGGGGTGCCGTGGAGCTGCGCGACGGCGGCGAGGTCGACCGATTCGCAATGGAGCTTCTGGCCGTGGTAGCGGAAATGGTGCATCGGGAGGGAGGGCGTGGAGCAGTCGAGATAGCCAGAATCCCCCTGAAAGGAAGAGCTATTTTCGCCGGACTGTGCCCGGGCCGGCGGGCGGCACAGCGTAAAGCGGGTTGCCAGTCCCGCGCCAGGCGCTTTAGTGCGGGTGATGCATCCCAGTGCGGAACTCTACCCGTGGATCACCGCCGGCGCCATCGCCTGGGGGTTGCTGGACTGTGTTTTCGGCTACCGGATTTTCAAGTTCACGCTGGCCGTGCTCGGCGGGCTGATCGGGGTCGTGCTGGGCCACGTGGCGGCCGTGAAGCTGGGGTTCGGTCCGGCCGGCACCATCGGCGTCCTGCTGGCCGGCGGGCTGCTGGGCGCCGGCCTGGCGTTCCTGCTCTACATCGTGGCGGTGTTTCTGGCCGGCTTCCTGTTCGGGGCCACCCTCGGCGTGCTGTTGCTGGCGGAATTCCACCAGATGGTCGCGCTGCTGAGCGGCTGCGTGCTGGGGCTCGTCGGCGGATTCCTGGCGGTGAAGCTGCAGCGGGTGCTGCTGATCCTCTCGACGGCGCTCCTGGGCTCGTTCCGCGCCCTGGTCGCGCTGCTGTATTTCACGCAGCAGCTGGACTGGTTTTATTATTACCAGCAGCCGCAGCAGATCCCCGCCCTCGTCGCCAGCCACGCGTGGCTGCTCCCCGCGGTCCTGGTGCTGGCCGCCGTCGGCGTCGTCGTGCAACTGGGCCTCAGCGAGGCGGCCGGGAAAAAGAAAACCGAGAAGAAGCGCGAGTAACCTTGCCGCCCGTCCGGCCGGCCACATCATGCGGCGGAATGAAGAAGCTGCTTACCCCCCTGTTCCTGCTGGCCGGTCTCGCCCTGTTCCCCGGCGGCTGCGCCAGCGTCGGCGACATCGTCACCACCGGGCTCCGGGTCGAGCTCACCGGGCTGGTCCGGGCGGCCGACGGCGGCGTGTCGGCCACCTGGCGGGTGGTGAACCCCAATGTCACCGCATACCTCCTGGCCAAGATCAGCAACAAGATCTACCTGAACGGGACGCTGGTGGGCACCGCCGCCAGCCATGATCCGCTGGGGCTCCCGCCCCATGGTGAAGCCATGCAAACGGGCCGGCTGACCCTGGCGGGCGCGGGCGCGGAAAAAATCCTCGGCGAGGCCGCCGGCCACGGGCCGGTCGGCTACAAGGTTGAATCGCTGCTGGTCGTCCAGATCTACGGCGAGGAAACGGAGACGGGCACGGTGACCCACACGGGCACGGTGGCGGTCAGCACCAAATAATCATCCCCGGCGCGGGCTCCGGGGATGGGAGGCAAAAACGGCGGCCCGGTGTCGGCTGCCAACGGGTGGATCAGGGCCGCGCCTCAGGCCGCCCGCCGGTCCGCCGGCGCCACGGGAACGTGGCCCCGCAGGAGGCGCGGAAAGCGGATGGGCCGGGCCACGTGCAGGACGCGCGGGGCGCGGCTGTACTGCTCGATGGTCCAGGCGACAAGGCCGGTGGCGAAGAGGATGGCGGTGAAGTCGGCGGCGTCGAAGGGACGGCCGCTGGCGAGCGAGGCGAAGCCGAGGAGGGTGGCGGTGAGAACGGAGACCAGCGTGGTTTTCATGGCAGGATTGGGTTGTTGCCAGAAGAACACCGCCCCGCGCGGAAAGTTGCAGAATCGCACAAGCCGCCCGGGCCAGGCCTCCCCGGGCGGCGGGACGACCGGTCCCGCCTCCACCCGGGCGAAAACGGATGGCTCAGCCCGCGCCGCCGGTGGTGTTGGACGCCGGCTTGAACC
Source organism: uncultured Oleiharenicola sp. (assembly GCA_964423065.1). GTDB lineage: Bacteria > Verrucomicrobiota > Verrucomicrobiia > Opitutales > Opitutaceae > Lacunisphaera. The sequence goes on from CAYRDN010000001.1 coordinate 199,564, forward strand.
GGGCCTTGAACAGCGCCGCCACGTAGTCGCGGTTCAGCCGCGCGATGAAATCGTGCGTGATGAGCTTGGGGCAGACCGCGCTGCACTCGTACTGGTTGGTGCAGTTGCCGAAGCCGGCCTCGTCCATCGTCCTTACCATGGCGAGCACGCGCTGGTCGCGCTCGGGCTGGCCCTGCGGCATGAGCCCGAGGTGCGAGACCTTGGCGGCGACGAAGAGCATGGCGGAGGCGTTCTTGCAGGCGGCCACGCACGCGCCGCAGCCGATGCAGGCGGCCGCGTCCATCGCGAGGTCGGCGTCCTCCTTGGGCACGGGGATGCAATTGGCGTCCGGCGCCGCGCCGGTGCGGACGGAGATGAAGCCGCCGGCCTGCTGGATCTTGTCGAAGGCGCCGCGGTCGGTGACAAGGTCCTTGATGAGGGGGAACGCCCGGGCGCGGAACGGTTCGACCACGATCACGTCGCCCTCGCGGAAGCTGCGCATGTAGGTCTGGCAGGTGGCGATGCCCTGGCCCGGGCCGTGCGGCTTGCCGTTGATGGTGCACGAGCAGGTGCCGCAGATGCCCTCGCGGCAGTCGTGCGCGAAGGCGATCGGCTCGTCCCCCTGCTTCGTCAGCCCGTCGTTGACGACATCGAGCAGCTCGAGGAAGGACATGTCGGGGTTGACGTCCGTCGCCGGGTAGTCGACGAACCGGCCCGGCGCGGCCGGGCCGGCCTGGCGCCAGACGCGCAGGGTGACGGCGAAGAGTTTCTTGGAAGATTTTTCTGCGACCATGATGGATTCCTCGGGGCTTACTTGTAGGAGCGCACGCTCATCTTGGTGAACTCGTAGTTGAGCGGCTCGATGTTGCGGAGCGGGACCCGGCCCTCGCCCTGGTATTCCCAGGCGGCGACGTGCGCGAAGTTGACGTCGTCGCGCTTGCACTCGCCGTCGGGGTACTGGTACTCCTCGCGGAAGTGGCCGCCGCACGACTCCTCGCGGGTGAGGGCGTCGCGGCAGAGCAGCTCGCCCAGCTCGAGGAAATCGGCGACGCGGCCGGCCTGCTCGAGCGACTGGTTGAGGGTGGCGGCGGAGCCGGGGACCCTGACGTTGGCCCAGAACTCCTCGCGCAGGGCGGGGATCAGCCGGAGCGCGGCCTCGAGGCCGGCCTGGGTGCGGGCCATGCCGCAGTGGTCCCACATGATCTTGCCGAGCCGCTTGTGGAAATGGCTGACGGGCTCCCTGCCCGGGTTGGCCAAAAGGCGCTGGGTCATGCCCGTGACATTCGCCTCGGCCTGCTGGAACTCGGGCGTATCGGTCTTCGGCCGCGAGCCGGGCTTCTGGCCGGCGAGGTAGTCGCCCAGGGTGTAGGGGATGACGAAGTAGCCGTCGGCCAGGCCCTGCATGAGGGCGGAGGCGCCGAGGCGGTTGGCGCCGTGGTCGGAGAAGTTGGCCTCGCCGAGGACGAAGAGGCCGGGGAGGTTCGACATCAGGTTGTAGTCCACCCAGAGCCCGCCCATGGTGTAGTGGACGGCCGGGAAGATGCGCATGGGCGTGTGGTACGCGTTCTCGGCGGTGATCTCGTGGTAGATGTCGAAGAGGTTGCCGTAGCGCTCGCGCACGGCGGGTTCGCCCAGGCGCTGGATGGCGTCGGCGAAGTCGAGGTAGACGCCGAGGCCGGTCTCGCCGACGCCGCGGCCCTCGTCGCACATGCGCATGGCGGCGCGGGAGGAGACGTCGCGCGGGGCCAGGTTGCCGAAGCTCGGGTAGATGCGCTCGAGGTAGTAGTCGCGGTCGGCCTCGGGGATGTCGGCGGGGTTCTTCTTCGCGTCCTCCTTCCGCTTCGGCACCCAGATGCGGCCGTCGTTGCGGAGGGACTCGGACATGAGCGTGAGCTTGGACTGGTAGTCGCCGCTGACGGGGATGCAGGTCGGGTGGATCTGCGTGTAGGAGGGGTTGGCGAAGCAGGCGCCGCGCTTGTAGGCGCGCCAGATGGCGGTGGCGTTGGACTGGCGGGCGTAGGTGGAGAGGTTGAAGACGTTGCCGTAACCGCCGGTGGCGAGGACGACGGCGTCGGCGCTGTGGCGGGTGATGGCGCCCGTGTTGAGGTCGCGGACGATGATGCCCTTGGCGTGGCCGTCGACGACGACGAGGTCGAGCATCTCGGCGTTCGGGTGCATCTCGACCCCGCCCTGTCCGATCATGCGCGAGAGCGCGGAGTAGGCGCCGAGGAGCAGCTGCTGGCCGGTCTGGCCGCGGGCGTAGAAGGTGCGCGAGACCTGGGCGCCGCCGAAGGAGCGGTTGGCGAGCAGGCCGCCGTATTCGCGGGCGAAGGGCACGCCCTGCGCGGCGCACTGGTCGATGATGTTGACGGAGACCTCGGCCAGGCGGTGGACGTTGGCCTCGCGGGCGCGGTAGTCGCCGCCCTTGAGCGTGTCGTAGTAGAGGCGGTGGACGGAGTCGCCGTCGTTCTGGTAGTTCTTGGCGGCGTTGATGCCGCCCTGGGCGGCGATGGAGTGGGCGCGGCGCGGGCTGTCGTGGAAGACGAAGTTCTTCACCTTGTAGCCGAGCTCGGCGAGCGTGGCGGCGGCCGAGGCGCCGGCAAGGCCGGCGCCGACGACGATGACCTCGTATTTCCGCTTGTTGGCCGGGTTGACGAGCTTGATCTCGGTCTTGTGCCGCTGCCATTTGTCGGCGAGCGGGCCCGAGGGGATCTTGGATTCGAGTTTGGCCATGGCGGGAAATCAGGCGTGGGCTTGGACGAGGCCGCCGAGGATGGCGAGCGGGATGGCGGCGTTGAGCAGGAAATACAGCCAGCAGTAGGCGGCGGCGAAGCGCTCGAGGTTGCGCGACCATTTCTCGTTCCTGAGGCCGAGGGTCTGCACCATGCTCCCGATCCCGTGCGACAGGTGGTAGCTCAGCAGGCCGACGGCGAGGATGTAGAAACCGGACACGAGGGGGCGGCTGAAGCCCTGGACCACCATGGTATGGACGTCGCGGACCATGATGCCGTTGGCGAGGGCGAAGGTGTGCCGCCCCCACTCCGGGTGCTGCACGCGCAGCGTGAAATCGAGGAGATGGTAGATGAGGAAGGCCAGCACGACCACCCCGGAGCGGGCCATGACGCGCGAGGCGAGCGTGGCGCGGTTGATGTGGTCGACCGCGTAGCCCGCCGGCCGGGCCGCCCGGTTTTCCAGGGTGAGGTCGATCGCGACCCAGACATGCACGACCACGCAGACCAGCAGGAAGGCGCGGACGACCCAGAGGACCTCCCCGAGCGATTCCAGCAGGTGCCCGTAGGCGTTGATCTTTTCCGGCGCCAGGAAGATCTGCAGGTTGCCCAGCAGATGGCCGGTCACGAAGCCGAACATGACGAGCCCGGTGAAGGCCATCAGGAATTTCTTGCCGATGGATGACGAGAAGATCGAACCGAAGAGATTCATCGCGCGGATCCTTGGGAGGGGGGACGGTCAGACGGGGAAGGCATCGGGAGGCGGAAATAAACCAACGCCGGCAATCAATGTAAAGGATGCGCCCGGGCCCGCGACAGAATAATTAGCGGGTCTAAATCAACCGAGAAGCCGCGCCCACCGCCGGGCGGAACGGGTTCAGCGCGCCAGCGGCTTGAGCAGGGAAAATTTCCCGCTCGCGGCCGGCTGGATGAATTTCCGGCGGAAGAGGTTCACCCGCGTGCCCTCGCCCAAAGCCGCCGCGATTGCGAGTTCCATGCCCCGGGGCGCGATCCCGTCCGCCACGTACTGGAAGTCCCAGCGGTTCTCCGAGCCCTGCACCAGGCTCCAGTGCCAGCAGGCGAAATCCGCCGGCAGCGCCGCATCGATCTCGAAGGCCGAGACGACGCGGCCGTCCGCGGTGAAAAACAGGTCGCGCTCGCGCCCGAGGATCCGGTAGCCCGCGGGCGTGCGGCGCACGATGTCGCCGGTGAAATAGCGCAGCAGCGGCATCGCCTCGCGGTCGCGCGTGGTCACGTTGATCTGGAAGACGTCCGGCAGCCCGGCGCGCCACGGCACCAGCTCGACGAAGGCGTTGCCGTCGATGGCGCGCAGGTTGTCCTGGAAGGCGTCGCCGACAAAGAGGTAGCCGGCCTCGGTCGAGCCGTACAGGTCCAGCTGCGCCGCGCCGGGAAAAACCTCCGCGAGGCGCCGGCTGTGCTGCCGGCTGGCCTTGCCGTAGGTGAGGATGATGGTGCGGACGCTCGGCACGCTCACCCGGCGCTTCGCCACCGCCCGGGCCAGCAGCGAGAGGTAGACCGGCTCGCCCTCGATCACCTCGGGCTTGAGCGCCTGCAGCTCAAGCACGATCCGGTCCCATTCGGCCTCGGCGAAGACGAACGGGTCGCTCGACAGGTTCAGGTAGACGGTGCCGTCGAAATAGCGGTGCGGGAACGGATGGTCCTCGTAGGGGCAGAGGTTGCTCGAGCAGCCGATGGGCGCGAGCACCGCCTTGCGGTAGGGCCGGTCCGCATAGGGGGCGAGCAGCGGATGCGCGAGGTAGGCGCGGCGCAGCTGGGCGTTCCACCAGCCGTCCTCCATCACCACCGTCATCGGCCGCGCGGTGGAGCCGGAGGTGTGCTCGTACTCGTATTTCTTCTCCTGCAGGCCGCGCTCGATCTCCGTGTAGTCGGCGAAGAAAGCGGTGTGCCCCCGGTCCAGGATCTCCTGCTTCGTCAGCACCGGGATGTCGCGGTAGCACGACCATTGCAGCGGCTCGGGGTGCAGCGGAAAGCGCCGGCCGTAGAGCGGGCTGCGCCGGTAGATGGCGCGGATCTCCTGTTCCAGCGGGGCCGGGAGGCCGGCCCGGCCGGGTTCGCCCAGGGCCGCGGGGGCATTGGCGAATTCGGAGGCGGTGAGGGCGGGTTCCATCGGGTCCGGGGAGTAAATTCCGGGGCGGGCCAAAGTCAAACGGCGGGGCGGCGCAGCTCCGCCCATACCGGCGCGAAGAGCAGCAGCGCGTCGAGCACCATCGCGTGGGTGATGCCACCGCGGCAGGCCAGCGCGTAGACCTCGTCCACCGGCCGGGTCATGATCTCGAACTCCTCGTCCGGATCCCAGTCGAGATTCGCCACCGGCCGCGCGTCCGTGACCAGCACGAGGTGGCAGCGGTTGCTCTGCATCGCCGGGTTGGGGTGCACGCTGCCGAGCAGCCGGGCGCCGGTGCCGACGTAGCCCGATTCCTCGCGCAGCTCGCGCTGCCCGGCCGTGACCGGGTCCTCGCCCGCTTCCATCACGCCGCCGGGGATCTCCAGGGAAAAATCATTGATGCCGAAGCGGAACTGCCGCACGAGCACGAGATGCCCCGCGGGAGTCAGGGCGAGCACGTTGACCCAGTCGGGCGCGTTGATGACGAAGAAATCCTGCTCCCGGCTCCGGCCGGGATGGCGGTAGATGGCGCGGACCACATCGAAGATGCGGGTCGTGGCGCACGGCTCGGTGCGGAGGCGCTGCCAGCGCTGCGGCGGGGGCGGTTGCTCGGGCATGGGAAAATAAAAATGCCTCCGCGACGCGAGGTCTGGGAGGCATGGGATGAATCTCGGGGGAGATTATTTCTTCGGGATCTTGATCTTCTGGCCGACCTTCAGCTTGGTCGGGTCGAGGCCGGGATTCTCCGCCTCCAGGCTGTCGATGCGCGTCGCGAACTTGCGGGCGATCTTGGCGAGGGTGTCGCCGGGGGCGACGGAGTAGTTGCCGTCGGCGTCGACCGTGCCGGTCACAACGCCCTTGCCGCCCTTGCCGCCGGCGGCGGGGGCGGGCTTCTTCATCGCCTCCTCGATCTTGGTGAGCTGGGCGTTGATCGTGCCGATCGAGCCGCCGATCTGGTCGAGGGCGCCCTGGATGCCGGTGCGCAGATTCTTGATGTCGGTCTCGGTCTTGGCCGCCGTGGCGCTGATCGAGGCCTCAAGGGCCGGGAGCTTGCTGTTGATCGCCTCGTCATGGGCGCTCACGGTCTTTTGGAGCGTGGAAAGTTTAAAGAGGGCCGTGGCCGAGAGAACCAAGGCGAGGGCGCCAGCGATTACGCCTACGAGAGGCAAGATGCTGCCGGAGCTATTACTGTCGCGGGAAAGAGTGTCCATTTGTTTAAGAGATTGAGGGGGAGTATATATGGGAGCGCATGCCAGTGACGCAAGAAGCATTTACTAACAGTTTTTGCGCCACTCTGGCCCGCGCCGGGGGATGGAGTCGGAAATTGGTCGGGGCGACAGGATTCGAACCTGCGACCTCCTGGTCCCAAACCAGGCGCTCTACCAGGCTAAGCTACACCCCGTGACGGGGGGGATGGGAGGGGGCCGGGCCGCTCCTGTCAATGTTCTCGTGGGCCGGGTCCGGGCCGGCCGCGGCTCACTTGCCGGGCTTGAACATGACGCCGGCCGCGGGCTTGCCGTCGGCCGGCAGGGCGGTGAGCAGCACGGTGGCGCGCTGCGACCACGGGCTTGCGGCGTCGATGCGGCTGACCTGGTCCACGAGTTGCCGGACCTCGTCCGCGTTGCCCGCCTCGGCGGCGAGCACGGCCTGGTCGTAGGTGGCCTCGGCGCGGACGCCCTTCAACACGGTGGCATCGGCCCCGAGGGCCTTGAGGGCGGCGAGGCTGCCCGCCCGGTCGCCGTTGTTGAGCTGGCTGACCGCCGCGCCGAGCCGGGCGCGACCGAGCAGCGCCTCGTTCTTCAGGCTGCCCGCCGCCTTCTGGTAATTGGCCGCGGCCGCCGCGTAGTCCCCCGCGGTATATTTGTCGTCGGCCAGCCGCAGCCAGGCGATGCCCGCGAGGGCGTGGCCGGCGTGGTCCTCGGCAAACGCCCCGAGCTTCGCAGGCTGGTCGGAAATCCGGGCGTAGTCGGCCTGCACCCCCAGCTCGCGCTGCTCGGCGAAATACTCCATGCCCTTCCAGCCAATGATGCCCACCAGGATGACGGCGCAGGCCAACAGGACCAGGTTTTGGTTTTTTTGCCAGTAGGCGTGCAGGGCGACTTCAAAGCCGGGCTCGATGACGGGGGCGGCCGGGTCGGCCGGGGTGGCACTGCGAGAGGGGTGGTCTGCGGGCGTGAGTTGACTCATGGAACCGCGCAGATTGAGCGGCGTCCCGGGCCGCCTCAAGGCAAAACCGGGCGGAACAACGGCAATTTGGCGCCCGGTTTGAAATGGTGGGCGCAGCCTCTCGACCCGCTCGAGGCCCGGAGCTGGTCGAACGGGCCAGCCTGCGCCCCCACCCTCCCGGCGGCCGGGTCAGTCAAAAACCACGGTCTTGTTGCCGTAGACGAGGATGCGGTTCTCCAGGTGCCACCGCACCGCCTGGGCGAGCACCGATTTTTCCAGGTCGCGTCCCTTGCGGACGAGGTCGTCGACGCTGTGCCGGTGCGTCACCCGCGCCACGTCCTGCTGGATGATGGGGCCGTCGTCGAGCACCGCGGTCGCGTAATGCGCGGTGGCGCCGATGAGCTTCACCCCGCGCGCATGCGCCTGGTGGTAGGGCCGCCCGCCGGCGAAGGCCGGCAGGAAGGAATGGTGGATGTTGATCACCGGACGGCCGAAGGCCCGCAGGAATTCCGGCGACAGCACCTGCATGTAGCGCGCGAGCACGGCGAATTCCACGCCGGCGGACCGCAGCAGATCGAGCTGCCGGGCCTCGGCGGCGGCCTTGTCCCCCGCGCCGACCGGCACGTGGTGGAAGGCCAGCCCGTAGTGCCGGGCCGCGCCGGCGAGGTCGGTGTGGTTGGAGATCACGCAGGTGAAATCGCCGGCGAACTCGCCGGCCTGGCCGCGCAGCAGCAGGTCGTGCAGGCAGTGGTCGGCGTGGGAGACAAAGAGCGCGCCCTTCGGCCGGTGGGTCGAGCGCGCCACGCGCGCCGTCATGCCGAGCGACGCGGCGAAGGCGTGGAATTCCTCCGTTTCCGCGACGGCATCGGTGCCGGCCGGGACCCATTCGATGCGCTGAAAAAATTCCCCCGCCTCCATGTCGCGGTGCTGGTCGGCGTGGAGGATGTTGCCCTGCCGGGCGTAGATCCAGCCGGCCGTCTTCGCCACGATGCCGGGCTGGTCGGGGCCGTGCAGCAGGGCGACGAGGGTGGCGGGCGGCTTCATCGGATCACATCGGCACGACGCTGTCCTTGTACTGCTGCAGCGGGCGGACGTCCACGCGCTTCTGCTTCATCGCGCGGATGCCGCCGAGCGCGGCCTGGGCGCCGGTGAGCGTGGTCATGATGCAGACGGAGTTGGCGACCGCGGCGGCGCGGATGGCGTTCTCATCGTGGCGCGGGATCATCCCCTTCGGCGTGTTGATGACCATCTGGATCTCGCCGTTCTTGATCATGTCGACGCAGTTGGGCCGGCCCTCCTGGAGCTTGTTGACGAACTGCACCGCCAGGCCGTTCTGCTGGAGCAGCCGGGCCGTGCCGCCGGTGGCGACGATGGCGAAGCCGAGCTCGGCGAAGCCGCGGGCCAGGCCGACGGCCTCCGGCTTGTCGGCGTCCTTCACGCTCAGGAACACCTTGCCCGCAAGCGGCAGGCCGGGCTTGGCCGCCATCTGGGTCTTGGCGAAGGCGATGCCGAGGTCGTCGTCCATGCCCATGACCTCGCCGGTCGAGCGCATCTCCGGCCCGATCACGATCGTCGCGCCGGGGAAGCGGGCAAACGGGAACACGGCCTCCTTCACGCACCAGTGCCGCGGCTTCACCTCGCGGGTGAGGCCGAGCTCGGCGAGCTTTTTGCCCGCCATGACCTTGGCCGCCAGCTTGGCCAGCGGCACGCCGATGGCCTTGGCGACGAACGGCACGGTGCGCGAGGCGCGCGGGTTCACCTCGAGGACGAAGAGCTGGTTGTCCTTGATCGCGAATTGAATGTTCATCAGCCCGACGACCTGCAGCGCCCTGGCCAGCGCATAGGTGGCCTCGCGGACGGTCTGCAGCATCGCGGGCGAGAGCGTGTGCGGCGGCATCACCATGGCCGCGTCGCCCGAGTGCACGCCGGCGAACTCGATGTGCTCGAGCATGCCGCCGATGAGGGCGGTCTCGCCGTCGCTGATGCAGTCGACATCGAGCTCGATGGCGTCCTCGAGGAACTTGTCGATGAGCACGGGCTTGTCGGGCATGACCTCGAAAGCCAGGCGGATGACGGCCTTGAACTCCTCCTCGCTGTAGACGATGAACATGCCGCGGCCGCCGAGCACGAACGACGGGCGCAGCAGCACGGGGAAGCCGATCTCGTGGGCGAAGGCGAGCGCCTCGGTCTCGTTCAGCGCCGTGCGGTTCGGCGGCTGCCGGAGCTGCAGCTGGTCGAGGATGCGCGCGAACAGCTTGCGGTCCTCCGCCACCTCGATGCTTTCCGGGGTGGTGCCAATGACATTCACGCCGCGCGCCTTGAGCGGGGCGGCGAGGTTGAGCGGGGTCTGGCCGCCGAACTGCACGATGGCGCCGAAGCACTGCTCCTGCTCGTAGACCTCGAGCACGTCCTCGAGCGTGAGCGGCTCGAAGTAGAGCCGGTCGCTGGTGTCGTAGTCGGTGGAGACGGTCTCGGGGTTCGAGTTGATCATGACCGTCTCGAAGCCGATCTCGCGCAGGGCGAAGGACGCGTGCACGCAGCAGTAGTCGAACTCGATGCCCTGGCCGATGCGGTTCGGGCCGCCGCCGATGATCAGGATTTTCGGCTTGCCGGCGGCGGGGAGGATCTCGTTCTCGTCGCCGTAGCTCGAGTAGTAATACGGCGTGAAGGCCTCGAACTCCGCGGCGCAGGTGTCGACCAGCCGGAAGGTGGTGTGGACGCCGGATTTTTTCCGGAAGGCGCGCATCGTGTCGAAGTCGGTCTTGAGGAGGTGCGCCAGCTGGGCGTCGGAGAAGCCGAACTGCTTGGCGCGGCGCAGGGCCGCGACCCCGAGCGTGGCGAGCGACTGCCCGCGCAGCGCCTCCTCCATCTCGTAGATCTCGCGCAGCTGGTGCAGGAACCACGGGTCGATCTTCGTCAGGTCGAAGATCTGCCCGACGGTGTAGCCGGCGCGGAAGGCGTGGCGGAGGTAGTAGACGCGCTCGGCGTTGGGCGTGCCGAGCTTCTGGCGGATGATCTCGTCGGAGCAGGGCTCGTCGCCGCCGTACTTGCCGCCGCCGCCGAAGCCGCGGGCGCCGGTCTCGAGCGAGCGCAGGCACTTCTGGAAGGACTCCTTGAAGGTGCGGCCGATGGCCATGGCCTCGCCGACGGACTTCATGGCGGAGGTGAGCGTGGTGTTGGCGCCGGGGAACTTCTCGAAGGTGAAGCGCGGGATCTTGGTGACGACGTAGTCGATGGTCGGCTCGAAGCTGGCGGGCGTCAGCCGCGTGATGTCGTTGCGCAGCTCGTCGAGCGTGTAGCCGACGGCGAGCTTGGCGGCGATCTTGGCGATGGGGAAGCCGGTGGCCTTGGACGCGAGTGCGGAGGAGCGCGACACGCGGGGGTTCATCTCGATGACGACCTGGCGGCCGGTGGCCGGGTCGATGGAGAACTGGATGTTGGAGCCGCCGGTGGCGACGCCGATCTCGCGGATGACGGCGAAGGAGGCGTCGCGCATCACCTGGAATTCCTTGTCGGTGAGCGTCATCGCCGGGGCCACGGTGATGGAGTCGCCGGTGTGCACGCCCATCGGGTCGAAGTTCTCGATGGAGCAGATCACGACGCACTGGTCCTTGTGGTCGCGCATGACCTCCATCTCGAACTCCTTCCAGCCGAGGAGGCATTCCTCGACGAGGACCTCGTGGACGGGGGAAACCTCGAGGCCGTGGTTGACGATCTGCTCGAACTCCTCGCGGTTGTAGGCGATGCCGCCGCCCGAGCCGCCGAGGGTGAAGCTGGGGCGGATGATGAGCGGCATGGTGCCGATGTAGTCGGCGGCCCGGCGGGCGTCGTCGAGGGTGTGGACGGTCATCGACTTGGCGACGTCGAGGCCGATCTTGAGCATGCACTGCTTGAAGAGCTCGCGGTCCTCGCCCTTCTTGATGGCGTCGGGGCGGGCGCCGATCATCTCGACCTGGTATTTGTCGAGGATGCCGGCGTGGTGCAGCTCGAGGGAAAGGTTGAGGGCGGTCTGGCCGCCGAGGGTCGGGAGGAGGGCCGAGGGGCGTTCCTTGGCGATGATCTTCTCGAGGATGTCTACGGTCAGCGGCTCGATGTAGGTGACATCGGCGAACTCGGGGTCGGTCATGATGGTGGCCGGGTTGGAGTTCACCAGGATGACGCGGTAGCCCTCCTCGCGCAGGGCCTTGCAGGCCTGGGTGCCGGAGTAGTCGAATTCGCATGCCTGACCGATGATAATGGGGCCGGCGCCGATGATCAGGATGGACTCGAGGTCGGTGCGTTTGGGCATGGGCGTGAAGACCCGGGAGGTTTGCGTCGCCCCCCAGGCGGCGCAAGCGGGAATTGGGGAAAATCCGGGGCGGCGGCGGCCGCGCGGCGGGCGCCGGCTCAGCCGAGGCGGCTGACGTCGATGCCGAGGGTCTTGGCGGCGCGCGCCTTGTCGCCCTGGCAGGCGTGGAGCACACGGGCGGTGTACTGCTTTTCCTGGCCGGCGAGGTAGTCGGAAAGCGGGGGCCAGTCCTTCAGCTCATGGATGCGCAGGGGCAGCTGGGCGGAGGTGATGACGCGGGTCTCCGTGGTCGTGATGACCTGGGAGACGACCTGCCGGAACTCGGCCAGGTTGCCCGGCCAGCGGTAGGCGCGGAGCGTGCCGATGGCGTCCTCGGTGAACTCGACCTGCTTGGCGTCGAACTGCGGGTTCGAGGTCTTGGCCGCGATGTCCTTGAGCAGAAGCGGAATGTCCTCGAGGCGTTCGCGCAGCGGCGGCAGCTGGATCGGCAGGGCCGCGACGCGGTAGAAAAGCTCCTCGTTGAAGACGCCCTCCTCGGAAAGTTTCTCGAGGTCCTCCTCGGTGGCGCAGACGAGGCGGAAGTTGTGGGCGTTGTTGCGGAGCACGGACACCAGCTCGGACTGCGCCTCCTTCTGCAGGCACTGGAGGTGGAGCAGGAAGAGCGTGCCGCCCTTCGCTTCCTGCACCCAGGTGCCGCCAGAGCCGTTCTGGCCGAGCAGGCCGGAGCGGAGGCTCTCCATGGAGCTCAGGCGGCAGTCGATGCGCACCAGCGGGCTGTCGGGCGGCGTGCCCGCGGCGTGGAGCAGCTCGGCCGCGATCTCGTGGCCGCTGCCGAGTTCGCCGGAGATCAGGATGGGGGTGTGGGCGGCGGCGAGCTTCTTGAGCTGGGAGATGAGCCGCTTGGTCTTCGGGCTTTCGCCGACGAGCCGGGCCTCGAAATCGCCGGCCTTGGCCGCGGGGGACGCGCCGCTGGCCTCGCGTTCGGCGACCGTGCGCTTGAAATCCATGCCGCGCTTCAGCGCCTGCATGAGCTCGTCCACCTTGAAGGGTTTCTGCAGGTAGTCGAAGGCCCCGAATTTCAGCGCCTGGATGGCGCTCTCGGTGCTGGCGTAGGCCGTCATGATGATGATGACGGCGCCGGGGTCGTAGAGCTTGAGCTGCTTGAGGAGGGTGATGCCGTCCATCGGCTTCATGTCGATGTCGGCCAGCACGAGGTCGAACTTCTCGGCCTTGTACTGGATGAGGCCTTTCTCGCCGTCGGTGGCAAACGCAGTCTTGTAGCCGGTCGGCTGGATCACGGCCTCCAGCATCTCGTGGATGGAGATGAGGTCGTCGACGATGAGGATGGAAGGCATGGAGGGAAGTCAGCCAACTTGCAGGCCCGGGGGCGGGCACGCAAGTGACTTTGCGGCAACCGGGGCGGAACTACTGCAGGCCGCCGGCGACCGCACCGAGCTGGAAGATCGGCAGGAACATGGCCATGACGATGCCGCCGACCACCACGCCGAGGAACACGATGAGCAGCGGCTCGATGAGCGAGGTGAGCGCACCGACGGTGGCGTCGCACTCCGTGTCATAGAAATCGGCGATCTTGTTCATCATGCCGTCGACGTTGCCGGTGGTCTCGCCCGCCTTGACCATGTGCTTCATCATGGGGGGGAAGAAGGGATTGACCGCCATGATGTCGGACACCTGTCCGCCCTGGCTGACATGTTTGGCGATCTCGGCGCAGGCGTCCTCGACCTGGACCTTGCCGCTGGCCGAGGCCACGATTTCCAGCGTGCGCAGGATGGGGACGCCGGAACGCATGAGGGTCGCATAGGTGCGGCAGAAGCGGGACAGCGCGATCTTGTGGACGAGGTTGCCGAAGATCGGGGCGCTGATCAGGAACCGGTCCTTCTGGCGCCGGCCGTTGGGGGTCGCGATGTACTTGCTGGTCAGAAAATAGATGCCGTAGGCGCCGCCGCCGATCGCCCACCACCATTTCTTCATGAAATTGCTGAGGTTGATGAGCATCTGCGTCGGGGCGGGCAGCTTGGCGCCGAAGTCCGCGAACATCGCGGCGAACACCGGGATGACGAAGATCAGCAGGACGTTGACGAGGGCGATGGCCAGGCCGATGACCGCGATCGGGTAGGTCATGGCGGACTTGACCTTCTTGGTCAGCTTGACGGTGGACTCGAAGTAGCCGGCCACCTTGCCGAGGATTTCCGCCAGGCCGCCCGAGGCCTCGCCGGCCTCGACCATCGAGATGAAAAGATTCGGGAAGGCACGGGGGAATTTCCTGACCGCCGCCGAGAACGAGGTGCCGGTCGAGATGTCGTTGCGCACGTCGCGGATCACGATGCGAAAGACCTGGTCCTCGGTCTGGTCCTGCAGGGCCTCGAGACAGGACACCAGGGGCAGGCCGGCTTGCAGCAGCGAGGCCAGCTGGCTGGTGAAGATCGACAGCTCCCCGAGGTCGAGTTTGTAGTTCTTGGCCTTTTTCTCGAGGGCCTTCTGTTTGGCCATCGCCTGGGCCGCCTTCACACTGGACTGAGGTTTGGATGCCGCTGGAGTCGCCATATGGATGCGAAATATGTGCATTCGCCCGACGTCGGCAATCCCTTTTAGCGGCCACTTTCCGGGGACCCTGGCGGGAGAACAAAAGCTTGAACGGCCGCGGCCCGGAGCCACTCTGCCGACGAAGAACGCGGCTATAGTTTAATGGTAAAACCTCTGCCTTCCAAGCAGGTGTCGTCGGTTCGATTCCGACTAGCCGCTCCAGCCTTCGCCCGGCGCAGCGAGGACAAAGGAGCCCATTTTACTGGCGATGCGGCTCGAGTGGCTACGGCTGGCAGGCCAGCCGGGATTGACCTCAATGAGCCATGGCCATGGCGAAAATGGCTTTCCTTCACCGGACCCACCCCGGATTTTTCAGCTTACCACCTCACCACATGAAGTAGTTCTCATCCATGGTGAGGAACCGGTCGCTCGGCGGTGCGTACACCACCCGCCAGACGTCGGCATACCGGGACCAGGGGCCGGGAACCGGGCCGTCAAAAGCCAGCTGCGGGGCGAGCGGGGCCTTGGTCGAGCGGGAGCGCAGCCGCTCGAGAAACAGCTCATGCCCCTCCTCGAGGGCGAAGAACAGGCTGCGGCGCTCGATGGGGTGCGCGTCCGGCGGGAGTTGGTCGCGGATCTTGCCGGCATGGGTGAGGGCGAAATGCGCCACCACCTGCTCATGCCGCTGCATCTCGACTGCCGCCTTGCGGCAGGCGGCATTGAAATCCATCGCCGCCGCATGGCCGTAGGCGACCAGGCCCGCCGCCGTGCGCTTGAAGAGGATCACCGTGATGCCGGGCGCCTCGGAGCAGATCGTCGCCGCCCGCACCCCGGCCCACGGTGTGGCGGATTCAAGCGCGGAGAGCCGGCCTTCCCACCAGTTCAGGAGGTTGAACCGCTCGGCCGCCTCCATCAGGGCCCCGGCCCGCGCCTGCCGGCGCCGCAGGCCCGGGAAGGCGGCCATGCCGTTGCTCGAGGGGTCGACATCAAAGCCGTAGCGGTGGCGTTCGCTGCCGGCGTGGAGCTGCCAGTGGGCCCAGCGCTCCATGGCTTCCGAGATGGCCATGAACCGCGCCACCATCGGCGAGGCGGCGGTGCCACTCCCGTTGGCCTGGCTGAAGACCGCCCGGTCACCCCGGTGCGCCGCCAGATCCTTCTGCAGATAAGCATTGGCCAGGAAGGCCCGCTCGCCCAGCACCGTGGTGTCCGCCATCACCAGCCGCTCTATCGGGCCGCCCTCGGAAGCCAGCACGTTGCGGTAGCGGAATGCGGCCAGGCTTAACATGGGGCGGGCACCGAGAGTTGCCGGCGGGCAGAGTCATTGACCGGTTTTCGGCGTGAACTGACAGGGCATGATGCAGGGCTCGCAGCCATCGAGATCCCGGCCATGGGCGGCCATTTTTTTCACGTGATCCGGCATCGGATCGGCTTTTTCGGCGAGACGGGTGAGACCAACGGCGAGGAAAAGGCTCGAGGAGAGCCCGGAGGTGATTTGTTTGATTGAGTTCATCGGCGAGAGAATCGCAGATATCCGCCGAAATCCATATCAGGAAAACAGCCTGTATTCGGGGGGGCATCCACCGCCTCTATTCCGAGCCTGTTCACCTAAAAGCAGGTGGCATAGAAAATTGCTGCCCCCGCCCCAATCCTCGTATGATATCGGCTGCCACGTGAACCACTTGCCCACCAGAATCACCCTGCCCGCCCTGGTTTTGACCCTGGGCCTGGCCGGCAGCACCGCCTTCGGCGCGTGGCAGGACGAGACGGCCGGTCGACCGATGGTGGAAATTTTATCCACCAAGGACCTGGGCAACGCCAATTACAAGTGGATCACCCTGCAGGACCATCTCGGCCGGCTCTTCGTCGGCGGCAATGAGCTGCAGGTCTTCGACGGCCAGTCGTGGCAATCCTTTCCCGTGCCCAAGACCTACGCCCTACGGGCCCTCGCCTTTGGCGAAACCGGCCGGCTCTGGGCCGGAGCCATCAATGAGATCGGATACTTCGAGGAGATGACCCTCGGGAAATTCCAGTTTCATTCCCTCATCTCGCTCCTGCCCGAGGGGGAGCGCGTCGTCGGCGACATCTGGGCCTGCGTCCCCGCCGGCCGGTACGTCTATTACTTTTCGCGCAACAAGGTCCTGCGCTGGGATGGGGACGCATTCCGCATCTGGTCGTACGCCAGTGAATCCAGACTCTTCCCCCTGAATTTTGAGGGCGAGCTATGGTACCATCATCTTGAAACCGGACTTTATCGTGTCACCGAGACCGGCCCGAGGCTGGAAGTGCCCGCCGCCCGGCTGCCGAACAGCGCCATCCTGGGCCTGGTCCGCGATGCGCAGGGCCTGGTATGCTTCTGCGCCAATGGCATTGTGCGCCCCGGCCTGCCGCCCGTCCGGATCTCCGACGAGGCGCTGAGCAAATACATCACCGATTCCCGTCCGACCAGCTTTGCCGCGCTGCCGGGTGGCAACCATGCCCTCGGCACGATCAACGGCGGCCTCGCCTTGTTCGACCCGGCCGGCGGGCTGCTGCGCATCCTGGACCCGGTCGACGGGCTGCCCTCCCGCGCCATTTTCTCGATCACCCCCGAAGCCGGGGATTATCTCTGGTCCGCCACGCCCGACGGGATCTTCCGCCTGGAAGCCGGGGGCCATGCCACGCTCTTCGGCCCGGCGAACGGGCTCAAGGGGCAGACCGTGATCGATCTGCAACCCGGCGACCGCCACTTCTACGCCCTCACCCGGGATGGCGTCTTTACACTTATGCCGTCGACCGACCGCGGCGCGCGCTTCGAGCCTGTGCCGCAGCTGACCGAGCTCTACAACTCGCTGCTGCCATTTCGCGGCGGCCTGTTGTTGGCGCGCCACGGGGGCATGGATTTTTTTGACGGCACTGGCGTCCGGCCGTTGTTCACGATCCTGGCCAAGGCCGTTTTCTTCATCGTGCCCTCGCGCGCCAGCCCGGGTGTCTTTTATCTGGCGGAGTCACCCGGCCTGGGCCGGCTGCAAGCCAATGAGGACGGCTCGTTCACCCACGCCCCGTTGCTGGAGCTGCCGGACAGCTGCACGCATCTGCACGAGGACGCCCGCGGACGGCTGTGGATCGGGACCGCGAGCAAGGGCGCGTTCACCTACGATCCCCGCACCCAGGCCCTGGCGCCCATCAACGATCCGGCGACGGGCCGGCCGTTCGCCGGCGGGGTGGCCGTTGCGGGCGGCGACCGCCAGATCCTGTTTTTCCACGAGGGCCGCGTGCTGCGGGCGGACCCGGACGGGGCCGGCCTCCGCGTGCTCGAGGGCCCGCCCCTGCTTGATTTCATCGCCCTGCAATCGATTCCCGGCGGCCGGAGCGACCTGGTCGCCTTCAAGCGCACGAACGCGAGCGGCACCTCCGCGCAAGGCCTGGGGGTCCTGACCGTCGACGGCTCGGGAACCACGCAATGGCAGGAGCTCGAGGCGCCGGCGCTGGGCGCCATCGGTTTCATCCGCACGATGGTGTTCACCACCGAGGCCGGCCGGCCGGTCCTGTGGCTCGGCGGCTCGGAGGGACTCCTGCGGCTCGACTACGACACGATCCCGGTCATGAAAAACCCGGACTCCCCGCTCATCCGGCTGGACCCGGGTCACTCCAGCCCCGCAAGTGCGCCGGGGGGCCTGGCCTTTCCCTTCCAGGACCATCACCTGAGTTTCCGGGTTTTCACCGACGACTACAGCCGGGGCAAGGAGTGGCTGTTCCAGTCCCGGCTGGGCGGCGGCGCCGGCGAATGGTCCGCGGCCAGCCAGCGCCGGCTGTATGAGTTCACCAACCTGTCCGAGGGCAGCTACCGCTTCGAGGTGCGCACGGTCAACGGCGCCGGGCGCGCGAGCGAGCCGGCGGTCTTCGCCTTCCGCATCCTGCCGCCGTGGTACCGCTCGAGCGGGGCGCTCGCCGGCTATGTGGCGGGCTTGGGGCTCGCGATCTTCGCTTTCATCCGGTTCCGCGAGCGCCGCATCCGCCAGCGCAACCAGGAACTGGAAACCCAGGTGCGGATCCGCACCGAGGAGCTGGTGAAGGCGAGCGCGGCCAAGGACGAGTTCCTCGCCGGCGTCAGCCACGAGATCCGCAACCCCATGAACGGCGTCATCGGCATCGCCGAGACCATGCGGACCGACGCACTCGACCCGGAGAGCCGGCGCAAGTTCGGCCTGCTCCGCCAGTGCGCCACCCACCTCTCGTCGCTGCTGGAGGACATCCTCGACTTCTCGCGCGTGCAGGCCGGCGCGGTCGAGCTGGAGTCGCGCGCCTTCGACCTCCCCGAGCTGGTGCAGTCGGTCGCCGCCATGACCGCCGCGGACAGCGAGAAGCGCGGCATCCCCGTCGAGATCGCCATCTCGCCCGCCGTGCCCACCCGGCTGACCGGCGATCCGCGGCGCATCCGGCAGATCCTGCTGAACTTCGTCAGCAACGCGCTGAAATTTTCCGGCCGCGGGCAGATCAGCGTGACCGTCTGGTGCAAGGCCGCCGGCCCGCGGCACACCGAGGTGATCTTCGCCGTGTCCGACGAGGGGCCCGGCATCTCGGCCGAGGAGCAGAAGCGCCTGTTCACCCGTTTCGAGCGCGGCGCCGCCGCGCAGCAGGGCCGCGTGCCCGGCACGGGCCTCGGGCTGGCGTTGTGCAAGGGCCTCGCCGAAAAAATGGGCGGGCGCATCTGGCTGGAAAGCCAGCCCGGCGAGGGCTCGTGCTTTTATTTCAGCGCCCCGCTCGAGAGCGTGGCGGAGGACGCCGGGCCCGCGCCGGCCGCCGATCCGGCCCCCCGCGGCCGGGATCAGCTGGCCCTCGTGGTGGACGACGAGGAATACAACCGCATCGTGCTGGCCGATCTCCTCGAGCAGCTGGGCTTCACCGTGCTCACCGCGGCCGAGGGCGAGGCGGCCCTCGCCCTGGCCGCGGGCCGGAACTGCGACGTGGTGTTCCTCGACTACGACCTGCCCGGGCTGAGCGGACTCGACGTCGCGCGCGGCATCCGCGCGCTGCCGGACGGGTCCGCCCGCGCCCTGATCCTCGCCACGACCGCCTTCACCACGCCGGAAAAGCGCGCGCAGTGCGTCGCCGCCGGGATGAACGCCTTCCTGGGCAAGCCCGTGACGATGGAGCGGCTGCGCCAGGCGCTCGCCACCGCCACCGGCCCGGACGCCGCGCCGCCGCCCGCGCGCCCCGCCCCGCCGCCGGACGGCCTCGCCAACCTGCGGCTGATCGCGTCGCGGAAGGGCACCGCCTTTGCGGACGAACTGGCCCTTTATCTTTCCGAGTTCGGGGTCGAGCTGGACCAGCTGCAGGCCGCCCTGCGGCAGGAAGACGCCGCCAATGCCGGCCATTACGCGCACCTGCTCTACGGCCGCTGCGCGTTCATCGCCGAACGCGAACTCGAGCAGCTCCTGCGCCGGATCGAGGAGGTCAGCGCCAACGGCCAGTGGGACGAGGCCCGCGCCCTGGGCGCGGCCGTGGCCGCGGGGCTCGACCGGCTGCGCGTCAGGCTGGCTTGTGCTGCCCCAGTTGTTCCGCCCGGGTCAGCCCGTTGACGATGGCGTAGTGGATCAGCTTCGGCGTCGTGTGGATGTCGAGCTTGCGCATGACGTCGCGGCGGCGCGACTGCACCGTGGCCGGGCTGATGTTCAGCACGGCGGAGATCTCCTCGTCGGTCTTCGACTCGCCGATCATCGAGAGGATGCGGGTCTCGTAGTCGGACAGCACGCGGATGAAGGCCTTCGGGTCGCGCCGGATGCTGGCGCTCGATTCGTTCACGATCGGGGTGTAGTAAACGCGGCCCCCGAGCACGGCGTTGATCGCGTCGGTCAGCACTTCCGGCCGCTGTTCGTTCTTGTCCACGAAGCCGTGCAGCCCGATGCGCTGGACCTGGAGCATGGTCCACGGGTCGCGGTGCGAGGAAATGGCGAGGATCTTGACGTGCGGCATTTCGTCGAGGACGGTCTTGGCCAGTGTCAGGCCGTCGCCATCCGGCAGGGAGATGTCCATCAGCACCAGGGTGGGACGCTGGGCCCGGATCGCCGCCAGCCCCTCCCGGCAGGTGCCGCAGCGCATCAGCACATCCAGCCCGAGATCCCGGCAGTGGAAGGTGAAAAATTCCGCGACCAGGCGCTGGTCCTCGACAATGATCACCCGCCCTCCGCCGGAATTTTTTCCGGCGCTGCCGGCCGGGGCTGAATCAATGGTGTTCACTTTGCTCATGGAATCTGTTCCGGATGCACGCCGCCCGCCGGGGATCGCGCTGATGCGGTTCCCGGCCCGCGCCCCGGGTCACGGTCTGGCTGCTCCCCTTTTTCCATGTGAACATCATTCTTTTTCACTCCGCAGAAGTCGAGCTTCCCTTGCCCCGACGCGATGCCCGCGCCGTGCATCTGCTCGCCGTTTTGCGCCGGCGCGAGGGCGATACCTTCGACGCCGGCCTGATCAACGGGCCGCGCGGTCGCGGCACCCTGGTGGCGATCAAGGAGAATTTTCTGACCCTGTCATTTAACTGGGGTGAATACCCTCCTGCTGTATATTCATTTCAACTACTTGTTGGTCTACCAAGACCCCAGACAGCTCGTGACATCCTGCGCGACGCCACGACTCTGGGTGTGGCCGCGCTGCATTTTGTCCGGACAGACAAGGGCGAGGCCAGCTATGCGGACAGCACGCTGTGGAGCTCCGGCGAGTGGCAGGAGTGCGTCATAAGAGGAGCGGCCCAGGCCTGTTGCACGCGGTTGCCGGAAGTCACCCACGGTCTCACGCTCGCCGAGGCCGTCACGCGCGTGCCGGCCGCGGCCGCCCGGCTCGCCCTCGACAACTATGAAGGCACCGCCGCGTTGAGTGAGATCAATTTGTCCGGCCGCCCGTCGGCCGCGCTGGCGCTGGGCGCGGAACGCGGCTGGTCGGACGCGGAGCGCGGGTGGTTGCGAAGCCGGGGCTTTGCCTTGGTCCACCTTGGACCGCGCGTGCTGCGCACCGAAACGGCCTGCATCGCGGCCCTCACCCTGCTCAAGGCAAGGCTCGGCTGGCTCTGAACACGCAGGCCGTCGGCTGGCGCACGCCCTTGCCCAGGCGTCTCACGCAGGTCCAGCCCCCGGGCGCGAGCTCGGTCCCGCCGGGCATTTCAAAGACGACGATCGGATCGGGGTGTCCGGCGAGCCACGCGGTCAGGCGGACGAACAACCCCGGGGCTACCTCGGGAATGCGCTCATAGGGCGGGTCGATGAACACCAGATCCGCCGGCGCACCCCAGGCCACCGTGGTGGCATCGGCGGTGATGACCTGCAGGGCGCCCGCCTCGCGCCCCAGGCTTTTGGCCACCGCGGTGAGGTTGCGGCGGATGAAGTCCGCGGTCCGGGCATCCTGCTCCACAAAGACGCCGCCGGTGGCGCCGCGGCTGAAGGCCTCCAGCCCATAGGCTCCGCTGCCGGCGAACAAATCGAGGAAACTCGCGCCCGGCACCCGCGCGGCCAGGCTGGAAAAAACCGCCTGCCGCAGGGCGTCCGTCGCCGGCCGGACCGCATCGCCCCTGGGCAATTGCAACGGGATGCCGCGTGCGAGTCCGCCGGTGATTCTCATCGCCGGCAGGGCATCACCGCCGGCTGGCCCAAACCAAGGGCGCTTTCGGATGGAACACTTGCGGTTGGAAGCGGTTGTAACATATCATTTGCACGCTATGGGGAGACTCTTAGGCTAATCTTCGCCGTCCTTGAGCCATCCACCTAACTG
Source organism: uncultured Oleiharenicola sp. (assembly GCA_964423065.1). Lineage (GTDB taxonomy): Bacteria > Verrucomicrobiota > Verrucomicrobiia > Opitutales > Opitutaceae > Lacunisphaera. The sequence goes on from CAYRDN010000001.1 coordinate 221,153, forward strand.
GCTCTCGTGGCGGGCAAAGGCAATGCCTTACCATTCACCAAGCATGTTTTCCCGACTCATCGTCTGGCTCGTTCTTGCTGCGCTCGTCGCGCTGGTTCCGCTGCCGGGCAGGGAGAAGAACGGCTGGCCGTTTTACGTGGAGCAGATGAACCCCGACGGCACTCTCGCCTCCGGCGAATATGCCGTCCCGTTTGGGTTCGTGGCGAACGGCGCGGATGGCACGCGGTGGACGGGAATCCGGCCGGTGTACGGGCATGTCCGGGCCGGCCCGCGGGAGACGACGTACCTGTTTTATCCGCTGTTCATGTGGCAGCGGGACGGCGACGACCGCTCCTTCAGCTTTTTCCAGCTCGTCAACTTCGGCCGGCTCACCGATCCCGGGGAGGGCACGGTCCGCAATTTCGATGTGTGGCCGTTTTATTTTTCGCGGGAGTCGGGTGATCCGGCGGAAGACTACCGGGCGCTCTTCCCGCTCGGCGGCACGCTCAAGCACCGCCTGGGCAAGGACCGCATCCATTTTGTCCTCTTTCCGCTTTATGCCGAGATCGAGAACAGCGGCACGCGGACCCGGCACATCCCGTGGCCCTTCCTGCGTTTCATCGACGGGGCTGGGGCCCATGGTTTTGAATTCTGGCCCTTGTTCGGCCATCAGGGACGGGCGGGGGACTACGACAGCCGGTTCTATCTCTGGCCGTTCATCTACAAGTCCGTGCGCCACCTCGATGACCCCCAGCCGACGGTCAGCCTGGGCGTCCTGCCCTTATACGCCCGCGACACGGCCCCGGGTTTCGTCAGCGTGACCTACGCGTGGCCGTTCTTCGGCTACACGCACCGCACCGATCCGGTCCGCTACGATGAGCAGCGCTACGGCTGGCCGTTTTTCGTGCAGGGCCGCGGCGACCAGCACTATGTCAACCGCTGGGCCCCCTTCTACACGCATTCCGTGGTCAAGGGCTACGACAAGACCTGGCTGGCCTGGCCGGTTTACCGGCACGCCGTCTGGGCGGATGCCGGCATCGCCCAGGAGAAAAACCAGCTGCTGATGTTCCTCTACTGGTCGCTGACCCAGCGCAGCACGACCAATCCCGCCGCCGCCCCGGCCCGCAAGACCCATGTCTGGCCGCTCCTGAGCTGGTGGGACAACGGGGCCGGCCGCCGGCAGCTGCAACTGCTCAGCCCGTTTGAGGTCTTCTTCCCGAACAATGTGCCCGTCCGCCACCTCTATTCGCCGCTGCTGGCCGTGTACCGCTTCGACCAGCGCGCACCCGGCGACACCCGCCATGCCGTGCTCTTCGACCTGGTGGGCTGGAGCGAGTCACCCGCGGAAAAGGAATTCCATTTCGGCCCGCTGTTCCACTCGAGCACCACGCCCCGGCAGGCGCGGGTGTCCCTGGGCCTCGGCCTTTTCGTCTGGCGGCGGGCGCCGGACCGGCCGGCCTGGAGATTTTCCCTGTTCGATTTTTCCCCGAAAGCGGATAACAAGGCCCTTGCGGCCAAGTCGCCATGAAATACCTGTCCCTCGTCCTTGAAAACATCGGCGGCACGCTGCTGCTGATGGTGCGCGCCCTGAAGTATGCGCCCACCCTCCCGCGCCAGTTCCCGCGCTTCATCGAGCAGTGCTATCTCATCGGCTACACCACGCTGCCGATCGTCACCATCCTCAGCTTCTTCATCGGCAGCGTCCTCGCGCTCCAGAGCGGCTACAGCATGGAGAACTTCGGCGCCAAGCAGTTCATCGGCACGCTCGTCGGCCTGACCATGGCCCGCGAGCTCGGGCCCATGATGGTCGCCATCCTCGTGACCGGCCGCGTGGGCTCCGCCATCACCGCCGAGCTCGCCTCGATGAAGGTCTACCAGGAGGTCGACGCCCTCGTCACCATGAACATCCCGCCCGAGCGCATGCTGGTCCTGCCGCGGCTGGCGGCCATCCTCGTCATGATGCCCATCCTGGCCATCATCGCCAACCTCTGCGGCTGGTACGGCGGGGCGCTCGTCTGCCAGTACACCCACTTCATCTCCGTCGACAGCCAGGCCTACTTCGCCGCCCTCAAGCGCTTCATGGAGCCGAAGGACATCGTCGACGGCCTGCTCAAGGCCGAGGTGTTCGGCTTCGTCATCGTGCTGGTCTGCTGCTACACCGGCCTCAGCACCCGCGGCGGCCCGCGCGAGATCGGCGCCGCCGTCACCAAGGCCGTGGTCGCCTCCCTCATCCTCATCCTCGTGCTCGATTACTTCGTGACCAAGGCGCTCCTCTTCACCACATGAACCCCGCCTTCACCGCCTCCCCCTTTGTCGGCCAGACGTTCGGCGTCACCGTCACCAAGCTGAACAAGCAGTTCGGCCGGACCCCCGTGCTGCGCGACATCAGCTTCGAGGTGAAACCCGGCGAGATCTTCGCCATCATGGGCCCCAGCGGCTCCGGCAAGAGCGTCCTCCTGCGCTGCATCGCCGCCCTCGAGGTCCCCACCAGCGGGGAGGTCCGGATCGGCGAGTTCGACGCGGCCGATCCCGCCACCCGCGACAAGGTGCACCTGGCCCTCGTCTTCCAGGCCGGCGCGCTGTTCAACTCGCTCTCGGTCTATGACAACCTCGCCCTCTACCCCCGCGAACACCGGCTGTGCCCCGAGTCGGGCATCCGCGAGCGCGTGATGCACGCGCTGTCGATCCTCTCCCTCGAGAAGGCCGCGCAGAAATTCCCGTCCGAGCTCTCCGGCGGCATGAAAAAACGCGTCGCCATCGCCCGCGCCCTCGTCATGGAGCCGCAGCTGCTGCTCTACGACGAGCCGACCTCGGAACTCGACCCGGTGATGGCCGCGACCATCAGCGAGATCATCGCCACCCTCCGCGAGCAGATGGCCGTCACCAGCATCGTCGTCACCCACGACCGCTCGCTCGCCCTCACCATCGCCGACCGCGTCGCCATCATCATGGACGGCCGCATCCTCGCCACCGGCCGGCCGGACGAGTTCAAGCACACGACGGACCCGGCCATCAGCAATTTTCTCAATCCGGTCATCGACCTCAAGAATCCCCGCTTCAAACAACTGGAGAACCACCATGAATAACTCGCAACAAACCATCCGCGTCGGGCTCTTCTTCGTGCTCGGCCTGGCGCTCGCCTGGATCACCTTTGAGTCGCTCAACGGCGGCCACCTCTTCAAGCAGAGCGGCTACACCATCATCGCCGGCTTCAGCAACCTGAAGGGACTCAAGGTCGGCGACGACGTGCTGATGGCCGGCGTCAAGATCGGCTCCGTCGGCAACACCCGGCTCGGCAACCAGCGCGTCGAGGCCGTCCTCACCATCCAGCCCGGCGTGAAGATCCCCACCGACGCCGTGGCCAGCGTCGAGGTCTCCAGTTTGCTCGGCGCCAATTACCTCGGCGTCAGCTTCGGCACCACCGGCGCCCCCTCGCTGCGCGACGGCGACGAGATCAAGACCCGGAACACGATCGACATGAACGAGGTCATCAGCCAGCTCGGCAACCTCGGCTCCAAGCTCGAGTCGGTCATCGGCGACATCGGCAAGTCCATGGGCACCGGCGGCGACAAGGGCAGCATCTTCGAGCGCCTCGACAAGCTCGTCACCGACAACGGCCCCAAGCTCACCGAGACCCTCAGCAACCTCCAGGACATCACCGCCAAGATCAAGAACGGCGACGGCACGATCGGCAAGCTCGTCAACGACCCGAAGCTCCACGACGACCTGGTCGCCACCGTGGGCGAGATCAAGGCCGCCGCGGCCGACGCCCGCACCTTCCTCAGCGACACCAAGGGCATCGTCGCCGACGTCAAGGGCGGCCGGGGCGCCCTCGGCGTGCTGCTCTACGACGAGCCGACCGCCAGCAGCCTCAAGGTCTCGGTCAACAACCTCCGCGAGGTCTCCGACAAGCTCAACAGCGGCAAGGGCACGCTGGGCAAGCTGATCTCCGACGACGGCCTTTACCTGAGCGTGCAGTCCACGATGAAGAAGGCCGACCGCGCCCTCGAGGGCCTGGGCGACGAGGGCCCGATCACCGCGGTCGGCGTCGTGGCCAGCAAGCTGTTCTGAACGGCGGGCGGCCGCCCTGGGTGCCTTCCGCGCATCCGGGCCGCGGCCGGGCGCGCCGCTCAGCCGGTTTTCCTTGGGCGGTAAAGGCCGTCGAACACGGTCGTCCAGGTCTTGCCGCCATCGGAAGATTGCTCCCAGAGCTGGCGCACGGTGCCGCCGGCGTTCGGCGTCCACGTGATCCGCTGGGCGATGCGCCCGCCGGGTCCGGCCTGTTCGCCGGCGAGCACCATGCGGCCCTGGACGATCCCGCCGGCCAGTTCAAGCACGCCGCCGTCGCTGCCCACCCAGAATTGCCGCCACGCCTTTTTCTCCGCCTGGTAGGTGTTGAGGCTCTTGCCCATGAAGCCGCCGGCGCCGGACCAGTTTTCCAGCAGGCCCGCGCCGCCGGCGACCCGTTCAATCCGGCTGGTCCCGGCGGTTTTTCCATCCGGCGAGGTCACCTCCCAGTCGCCCAGCCAGAAATCAAACTGGCGGGCCTCGGACGGCAGCGCCGGTGGCCGGGCCGGTTGGGCGGACAGGGGGCTCATCAGGCCGAGCAGCGCGAGAAGGGGCAGGATTTTCATCGGGAAAGGAACGGACCCGGCCGGGGCAGTGGCCGGGTCCTCCCTGTCCGGATGCCCGGATACGGCCTCAGAAGCTGTACTTGGCGTTGACATAAAACATGCGGCCGATGGAGCCGTTGTAGGTGGCGACATCCGCGTTGGTGTCGGAAAAAGCATCCGGGGCCAGCGGTGGTATCCGGTCGAAGACATTGTTCACGCCGACGGTGACCTTCAGCCCGTCCAGCCCGTGCCCGAGGTGCAGGGCCTTGAAGTCGTAGGTCAGCCCCAGGTCGAACTGGGTGTAGGACGCCACCGGGGCCGGCGTCGAGGCGGTCGAGCCGCCCGTCCCGATGTCCGCCACGCTCGCGACGAAGGTGTGGCCGACGAACGCGTCCCAGCTCTTGCGCTTCCAGTCCAGGATCGTGTACGTGCGGTACTTCGGGACCGTGCCCGCGCCGCCGATGAGCTTGGTCGCGAAGCCGGCGTACTCGTAGAACGGCTCCGACGTGACGTTCTGGATCTTGTAGCTCTCGTACCAGGTGAGGGAGCTGGACAGGTCGAGGCGGCTGGCGCCGGGCAGGTGGACGACATAGTCGACCGCGAGATCGGAGCTTTTCACGTCCGTGCCGGCCAGGTTGAGCTGGTTGTTGATGATCCAGATCGCCTGGGGCGAGTGCGAGCTGATCTGGCCGGGACCGGTCAGCAGCGCCCCGGTGGGCGTGTTGAGGTGCACGAGGCCGATGTACGGCGACGCCGTGCCGCGGTTCTCCACATCCTGGATGATCGTGCCCTGGGGAATCCGGCCCACGATGCCCGACTGCTTGATGATCGAGTAATCCAACGTGACGCTGAGGTCCTTGACCGCCGGCGGCGTCCAGACGAATCCCGCCGACCAGGTCGTGGCGGTCGAGGGCTTCAGCAGGGGGTTGGCGCCGCCGGTGGCGTTGAACTGGATGTTGGTCTTCTTCACGCCGCCCACCGTGGTGTAGTTGATGCTGTCGGATGAACCCGAGGTGACGGGGCCGAGGAGGCTGTAGAGCTGCGGCGCCACGAACGACTTGCCGGCGGAGGCGCGGAACTTGAGGTGGTCGTCGACCGGCTGCCAGCTCACGCTGTACTTGGGGACGGTGGACGCGCCCACGCTCGTTCCGTAGTTGTCGTAGCGGACCGCGATGTCCGCGTTGAGCGCGTGCACGGCTGCCAGGTGCTGGCTGCCGCCGACGAGCGGCAGCTCGACCTCGGCGAAGTAGGAGGTGACCGAGCGCGTGGCGTTGAAATCCTTGTAGGTGGTGGCGTTGGACCAGCCCTGGGTCGTGCCGGCGGCATTGGGCAGGCTGTTGACGTCGGGGACCGCGCCCAACCCCTCGCGCAGGAAGACCGCGCCGAGGGCGAACCCGGCTTTGCCGCCCGGCAGCTCGTAGGGCGTGCCCCGCAGGGTGAAGTCGAAGGTGTGAAGCGTGCTCAGCATGTTGACAAAGGCCTCGCCCGTCACCCCGTCGAAGGCCCCGGGCGCCTGGACCCGCGCCCAGGGGTTGATCTGCCCGTCGTTGAGCGCGTTCTGCAGGGCGTTGGTGTCGATCAGGCCCGAGTTCGTGTAGTTCAGCTCGATGCGGTTGAGGTTGGCGGCGGCCTCCCACGAGTAATTCTCGTTGATCCGGCCCTTCAGGCCGCCGACCACGCGGAAGAGGGTCGTGTCATTGTTGTAGATGCGCGGATAGGTGATGAAGCGGTTGCGCACGAACATCAGGTTGCCCGCGCTGCCGTCGGCGGGCGCCGTCTGGTCCACGTACGCCGGGGAGAACGGGTTGGTCGGGGCCGTCGTCGGCACGTAGGTGGTGCCGGCCGGCGGCGGCGTGAAGCCGAACAGCACGTCGGTGTCAATGTACGCGTCCTGCAGGTAAGGCACCACGGGCTGCGCATTGAGCGAGCTCCACGTCTTGGTGTTGGCCGCCAGGATGTCGGCGAATCCCTCGAGGCTCCCGCCGAAGATCTGGTGCGTGAGGTTGATCACGGTGCTGTAGCGCTTGAGGTAGCCCGCCAGGGTCTGGCCGCTGGCGAGATTGAACACATGCAGGGCGGTGTCGTCGGACACCGGGGCATAGACGTTGGCCGCCACCAGGTCGGCGATGGTGTGGGTGCCGCCGCCGGGCGGGGCGTTGAGCGTGGGATTCAGCTGGTAGAACTGGTCGTTGCCCGTGGCCAGGTCGGTGATGTCGATGATGCCCGGGTAGGTGCGCGTGCCGTAGATCGGGTTGGTCAGCGGCCGGTCCTTCATCAGGATCGCATCGTGCTCGGTGTAATCCAGCCCGACCATGATGGAAGTCCGGTCGTTGCTGGAACCGCCCACGAGGTAGCCCGTGCGCTCGGTGTAGTGGCCGTCGTTGCGGGAAAACCCGTAGTGCCCGCCGGTTTCCCAGCCGTTGTAGTTTTTCTTCAGGATGACATTGATGACGCCGCCCACGGCGTCCGAGCCGTAGATCGCCGAGGCGCCGTCGGACAGCACCTCGACCTGCTCGATGGCGGCCGGGGGGATCAGGTTCAGGTCGACGAACTGGTAGCCCCCGGTGCTTTCCGCCGGGGAGAACGCCACCCGGCGGCCGTTGATCAGGACGAGGGTGCCGAGGCCCTTGATCGTCACGGTCGCGCCGCCGAAGGTGTTGCCGTTGGAGATCGTCGCGTTTTCCTGGCCGATGCCGCTGATGTTCGTCCCGCTCTTCCGCAGGATGTCCAGCAGGTCGGTGCTGACGCCCGTCTGCTCCATCTGCTGGGTGCCGATCACGGACACCGGCACCGCCAGCGCGGCCGAGGCGGCCGGGATGTTCGAGCCGGTGACGACAAACTTCTCGAGTTTCACGGTCTCGCCGGCACTGTCCGCGGCGGCCGATTGCTGGGCGAAAGCGGCGTGGGCCGCGAACAGGGACAGCGCGGCCGCCGCCAGGAGGCGGGACCACGCGACGGAGGCGTGTGCTGAGTTCATGCGTTTGCGGGTGTGGTGCGAGCTGGGCGGGTCGTCGCCCCCTCTTGGGCGGCGAGTAGACGCGCGCCTGGGCGGGGCGCACAATGGCCGTGCGACGGGCCTACATCCGGCCAATGTCCCCCGGTCTCGGCCGCGGCCCAGCCGCCAACTTGCCGCGTCCGGCCGGCAAAAACTTCAGAGGTGCGACTTGAGGTCGTGCACAAAGGTGCGGCTGACCTTGAGCCGGGTCCCGTTGGTCAGCTCCACGGTGTACTCGCCGTAGAGCGCGGGGCTGGTCTTGCGCATGTGCTGCAGGTTGACGATTGTGGAGCGGTGGATGCGGACGAAATGCACCGGATCGAGCTTCGCCAGCATCCGGTGCAGGGACATGCGCACGAAGCGGGACTTGTCGGTGAGATGCAGGCGCACGTAGTCGCCGTCCGACTCGATCCATTGGATGTCCGCGGGCGCCATCACGTGGATCTCGCCGTCGCACCGGATGAACAGCCGGCCGTCGCCCTCCCGGGCCTTGGCGGCCGGGAGCAGGGCGGCCCCCTCGCGCATCTGCTGCAGCGCCGCCATGACCTCCTCGAGCCGGCGGGCCAGGCTCTGCCGGTCGCGCGCGCGCACCGCGGTCTTGGCCCGCAGGAGCGCCTCGGCAAAGCGCGCGCGGTTGAATGGCTTGAGCACGTAGTCGACCGCGTGCACCTCGAAGGCCTGCAGGGCGAAATGATCGTACGCCGTCACAAAGACCACCTGCGGCAGCAGGGCGGCGGGCAGCTTGGCCAGCACCTCGAAGCCGGTCATGCCGGGCATCTGCACGTCGAGGAACAGCAGGTCGGGCCGGTGCTGCCGGATGGCTTCCGCGGCCTGCAGGCCGTCGCTGCACTGGGCGACGATCCGGATCTCCGGGTCGTCGCGCAGCAGGACCTCGATGTTTTCCCGCGCCAGCACCTCATCGTCGACGATCAGGGTGCGCACGGTGCCGGTGGGGGGGCTGATTTTCATGGGGTGTGGGTTTGAAAGGGCAGGATGACCTCGGCGCGGACCCCGTGCGGCGGCTGGTCGCGCAGGCGCAGGCGGGCCTCGTCGCCGTAGAGCATCTGCAGCCGGCTGACGGTGTTCTGGATCCCGATGCCGTTACGGAGCACGGCGTCGTCCCGCGGCAGCGGCGGCCCGTCGTTGTAGACGGTCAGGATCAGTCGCGTGCCGTCGCGGACCGCGCTGATGCGCAGGAGCCGGGCCGCGGGATCCTGGGCGATGCCGTGTTTCATGGCGTTTTCCACCAACGGCTGCAGCATGAGGCTGGGCACGAGGGCGGACCGGCAGCCGGGCGCGATGTCGTACTCGACCTGCAGCCGGTCCTGGAAACGGATGCACTCGATGTCGAAATACCGGCGCAGGAACACGAGGGCGTCTGCCATCGTCTCCATCGCCTCCTGCCGGTGATCCAGCGAGCGGCGCAGCAGCTCGCCCAGGCCGGCGACCACATCCTCCGCCTCGCGGGTGCGGTCCTTCCGGATCAGGGCCGTGATCGAGTTCAGGGTGTTGAACAGGAAATGCGGGTGCAGCTGCATCTTCAGGGCGTCGAGGCTGGCGCGCACCAGCCGGGTTTCCAGCTGCGCGTTGGCCACCTTGAGCTCCTGGGTCAGCCGCAGCCCGGCGCGCCATTCGCGGTAGAAGCTGACGGCATAGAGCGCGAAGATCAGCAGCAGGTAGACCAGCGCCGGGAGATAGTTCCACCCGCCCATTTCCCGCAGGTCGCCGATCACGACGGGGAGGAACGAGACCGGCAGGTGGTTGGCCACCACCAGCCGGAACGCGGCGAGGAAGATGAAGAGCGCCGTGACCAGCGCGGCGGCGAGTGCGTGCAACGCGAGGGTCCAGGGCCAGCGCCAGTCGACCATGGTCAGGTTTTGCTGCATCCACAGCGCCGCCGGCACCAGCAGCCACCAGAGGAGCCCGAGGGGCCACTGGTTCAGCCTGGTGTAGCGGAACGCCGCGTCGGGCTCGCCCCGCAGCCATGGGGCGGCGTCCCAGAGCAGGAGGGCGGCCAGGACGAGCGTGACCGCCAGCCACATTCCGAGCCAGAACCGCCCGCTGCGCCAGAGGGGAAAGGCCGAAGGTGCCGTGTCCGGGTCCATCATTCCAGCGCCCTGATCGGCCGGGCCGAGATCCCCGCCGCCAGTTGCAGCCGCTTCAGGGACTGGCGGGCGAGCGGATCGGCATACCACCCCTGCACCTCGTCCGCGCGCAGGGTCTGCCGGCGCTGGAACATCACCGGGACGCTCGGCACCGCGGCCATGACCCTGCGCTCGGCCTGAGCCAGCAGGTCGAGGTGCTCGCGGCCCGACCGGCTGCTGGCGCGCGTGAGCAGGGCGGTCACATCCTCGTCATGCCACCGGCTGCCGTTGAATTCCGCGGGGCCCAGGAACGCGCCGAGCAGATCACCGGCATCCGGCACGGTGGCGATCAATCCGTTGTAAAGCACGTCGAAGTCGCCGGCCCGGAGGTGTGCGGCCTGTTGCGTGGAGGTGCCGTACCTGATGTAAGTCTTGATCCCGAGTTCCCGGTACCAGCACTCGGTCCAGGCCTGCGGGAAGGGATCACCCCGCGACGCGAGCGGCAAATCCATGGCCAGCACCGGAAACCCGCGGCCCCCGGGATAGCCGGCGGCCGCGAGCAGCCGCCGGGCCTCCCTCGCATCCTCCTTGAGCAGCGTCAGACTGGGGCGGCCGGGCATGTCGGGCACCCAGGCCCATGCCGCGACCATGTGCCCGGGATCATATCTTTGGATCGGGCCCGACCGGTCCAGCGCCAGGGCCAGCGCCTGGCGCACCCGGACATCCTGCAGCGGCCCGCGGGTCACGTTGAAATCGAGCGAAGTGACCATCGGCTCCAGCTCGGTTTCCACCGTGAACGGCCGCACCGTCGGCATCGTCCGGCTGCGGCCGAAGGGCGTGGGTGAGAGCAGGTCCACCACGCCGGCCGCCAGCTGGAGCTGCGCGATGGCCAGGTTGTCCGCCCGGACAAACTGCACCCCCGCCAGGTGGACCGCGGCGAAATCATGATACCACGGGCTGGCCGCGAGCCGGTAGCCGTCGGCCGACGCTTGCACGAGGTGGAACGGTCCGTTCGTCACCAGCGCGGAAGCCGTCTGGAAATATTCCCGGCCGGCGAGCACCTTTTCATCCGTCCGGTACAGCGGGGACAAAAGCGGGTCGGCCAGCTCCATCACCAGGGTGGGCCGCGGGGCGGCCAGCTCCAGCTGCAGCGTGAAGTCATCCAGGGCGTGCACCCCCACCGCCCCGGCGTCCTTGAGCTGGCCGCGATGATAGGCCGCGGCATTCTTCAGGGGGAAAAGGGTCTCGGCCTCCGCCGTCATCTGCCGGAGGAGCCGCTGCCAGCCGCGCACGAAGTCGGCGGCGGTCACGCGTTCCCCGTTGCTCCACCGGGCATCCGGGCGGAGCGCCAGCGTCAGGGTCAACCGGTCGGCCGACCAGGCCCAGCTCCGCGCGGCGGCCGGCTGCGGCTGGCCGGTGGCCGGGTCACATTCCACCAGCGGCTCCCACAGGCCCAGGATGAGCTGGTTGTATTGCGCCAGGGGCATGTGCCGCTGGTGCGGATCGGGTGCCATCAGCTGGGTGCAGGCCACGCGCAGCACGTTGCCATCCTCCGGCGGTCGCGGCCGCACCGCCAGTCCCTCCCGGCGGCCGCCGAAGGCCGCCGCCAGCAGCGCGGTCAGCCCGAGCAAGGCCAGGGTGATCCACCCGTGGAAGCGTGGACGCGCAGTCATGGTGTTGTGGCGCAGTTAACCAACACCCCGAGCGAACACAATGCACGACCGCGGCACAATCCCCTCGCGCCCGGTTCCCTTCGGGCGCGGCGAAACGCCAGGAATCCGCGGCGGGCTCCCCGCCGCCCGGCGGGGCGGTAGCGGTCCCCCGGGTCCGGTGATCAGGCCTTGGGCCCGCCCTGTGCGTAGTAGCGGGCGCGCAGCCGCAGCCCGTTAAGCCGGATGAAGCCGGTGGCGTCACTCTGGTTGTACCAGCTCTTCACCCCTTCCATGGACGCGATCTTCATGTCGTAAAGCGAATACTTCGACCTGCGGCCGCAGGTGATGATGTTGCCCTTGTAAAGCTTGAGGCGCACCGTGCCGGTCACGTGCTTCTGCGACTCGTCGACGAGCGCCTGCAGCGCCTCGCGCTCGGGAGCGAACCAGAAGCCGTAGTAGACGAGCTCGGCGTATTTCGGGATGAGCGAGTCGCGCAGATGCATGACCTCGCGGTCCATCGTGAGCGATTCGACCTGCCGGTGCGCCTGCATCAGGATGGTGCCGCCGGGGGTCTCGTAGACGCCGCGCGACTTCATGCCGACAAAGCGGTTCTCGACCAGATCCACGCGGCCGATGCCATGCTTGCCGCCCAATTTATTGAGCGCCTGCAGCACGCCGGCGGGTGAAAGCTTGCGGCCGTTCACCGCCACGCAGTCGCCCTTGACGAAATCGAGCTCGACGTACTCCGCCTTGTCCGGCGCATCCTCGGGCGAGACCGAGAGCTTGAACATGCCCTTGTTGGCCTTCGTCGTCGGGTCGAACCACGGATCCTCGAGGATGCCCGCCTCGTAGGAGATGTGCAGGAGGTTCCGGTCCATCGAATAGGGCTTCTTGAGCGACGCCTCGACGGGGATCCGGTGCCGGCGGCAATACGCGATCATCTCCGCGCGGCCCGGGAACTCCGCGCGGAACGCGTCGATTTTCCACGGGGCGATGATCGCGAGGTCCGGCGCGAGCGCCATGTACGTCAGCTCGAACCGGCACTGGTCGTTGCCCTTGCCCGTGGCGCCGTGGGCGACGGTGTCGGCTTTCTCCCGGCGGGCGATGGCGATTTGCGCCTGGGCGATCAGCGGCCGCGCGATGGAGGTGCCGAGGTAATACTGGCCCTCGTAAATGGCATTGGCCCGGATCATCGGGTAGATGAAGTCGCGGGCGAATTCCTCCACCAGGTCGAGGGTGTAGTGCCGCGTCGCCCCGGTCTTCTTCGCCTTGGCGGCCAGACCCTTAAGCTCCTCCTCCTGGCCGATATCGGCGGCAAAGGTGATGATCTCGGCGTCGTGGGTTTCCTTCAGCCACTTGACGATGACGGAGGTGTCTAGGCCTCCCGAGTACGCGAGCACGATCTTCATGGTGAGGCGGGAGTGTTGCGGTTCGCCCGCGCCGCGCAAAGTAAAAATCAGCCATTTACATGCAATTCACCCCTCGGGATTTGCCTTCGCCGCGGGAAACGCAAACATCCGCCCCAAGATCATGAGGCCAGCCCTACCACGGATCGGCTCCTCCTCCCCGCGCGGATTCACGCTCGTGGAAATCATGATCGTCGTGGTCATCATCGGCCTCCTCGCGGCCATGGCCATCCCGGCCTTTCAGCGCATCCAGCGTGCCTCGCAAAACAGCCGCATCGTGAATGATTTTCGGATCTTTGCGCAGGCCTTTGAAATCTACGACACGCAGAACGGCACCTGGCCGGCCAATGTGGGCCCGGGCGTGATCCCGACCTCGCCGGTACCCATGGCCGGGGACTTTCGCGCGGCGGCCTGGCAGACCACCACGGCGATCGGCGGGCAGTGGAACTGGGACCGGAACATTGCGGGCATCTCCGCGGGCATCTCCATCAGCAACTTTACCTGCACCGACGCGCAGCTGATGGAGATCGACGCCAAGATCGACGATGGCGACCTGACGACGGGGCGTTTCCGGAAATCCCAGTCCACGCGGGTTACGCTGGTCATGGAAGAGTAGCCGCCGGCGCCGGCTGCCGGCTCAGGCCCGTTCGCGCGCGAGCATGGCCAGGATCGCCTTCTGCACATGCAGGCGGTTTTCCGCCTGGTCGAAGATCACGCACCGCGGGTGGTCGAGCACCTCCTGCGTGACCTCCATCCCGGCGTGCGCGGGCAGACAGTGCATGAAGAGGGCGTCGGGCTTGGCCGCCGCAAAAAGCTTCCCGTTCACCTGGTAGGGCAGCATGCGGGCCTCCCGCTCGGCGGCCTCGCTCTCCTGCCCCATGCTGGTCCAGACATCGGTGTACACGATGTCGGCGCCGGCCACCGCCTCGAACGGGTCCCGGGTGAACTGATGGCTCCCGCCCGCCGCCGCCGCCAGCGCGGTGATTTCCGGCCCGGGCCCATCGCCCGCCGGACCGCCGAGCGCGACTTTCATGCCGAACAGGCTGGCGCCGAGAATCCAGGAATTCGCCATGTTGAAACCGGTGTCGCCCAGGAAGGCCACCTTGCGGCCGCGCAACGACGCGAACAGGTCGCCCGCCGGGCCGGCCCAGCGCTCCGCCGCGGTGAAGGCATCCGCGTAGACCTGGCAGGGATGGAGGAAATCCGTCAGCGCGTTCACGACCGGCAGGCCGCCCTGCGCCGCCAGCTCGACGAGGTCGCCGTGCGCATGCGTGCGCACGATCAGGCCGTGCACGAAGCGCGCCAGCACCCGCGCCGTGTCGGCGATGGTCTCGCCCCGGCCGATCTGGATGTCGTTCTTGTTGAGAAAAAGCGGATTCCCGCCGAGCTCGTGGAGGCCCACCTCGAACGACACGCGCGTGCGCGTGCTCGACTTGGCGAAGATCATCGCCCAGGTCTGGCCGGCCAGGGGCTTTTCATGCCGGCCGCGCTCCCGCTTCAGCCGGCGGGCCAGCGCGAAGATCGCCGCGGCCTCGGCGGGCGAGAAATCGGTTTCCTTCAAGAAGTGCCTCATGGTGGCGGGGGGTCAGGATTTCTTGGCCAGCACGGACCGGATGATGGCCGTGGCGCGGTCGAGGTGCGCCGGCGTCGCGATGAGCGGCGGCAGGAGCCGGATGCTGTTGCCGCCGGCCACCACGGCCAGCAGGCCGGCTTCGCGGAGGGCCGTGACATAGGACGGCGGTTCGCCCTGCAGCGCCAGGCCGACCATGTAGCCGCGGCCGGCGACGGCCTTCACGTGCCGGGGGAAATCCACGACCAGTTTCTCCAGCCCGATCCGCCACGCGGCGCCGTTGGTCCGGACCTTCTCCAGCAGGTTATCGCGTTCCATGACGTCGAGCACGGCCAGCGCCGCCGCGCAGGCCAGCGGCGTGCCGCCGAAGGTCGAGCCGTGCGAGCCGGGCTGGAACAGCTCGGCGTGCTTTTCCCCCGCCCAGACGGCGCCCATGGGGTAGCCGCCGCCGAGCCCCTTCGCCATGCCGATGGCGTCGGCGCGGACGCCGGATTGCTGGAAGGCGTAGAAGGTGCCGGTGCGGCCGATGCCGCACTGCACCTCGTCGAGCATGAGCAGCAGGTTGTGCCGGTCGCACAGCCGCCGCAGGCCCCAGAGAAACTCGTCCGTGCACGCCACCACCCCGCCCTCGCCCTGCACGGTCTCGAGGAAGATGGCGGCGGTCTGGTCGTCGACCAGGTCGACGAAGCTCTGCAGGTTGTTCAGCTCCCCGAAGGCGAAGCCGGGCACGAGCGGGCGGAAGCCCTTCTGGATCTTCTCCTGCGGCGTGGCGCTCATGCCGCCATAGGTCCGGCCGTGGAACGCGTGCTTCGCGCAGATGATCTTGTAGCTCTTGGCCTCCTCGCCGGATTTCCGGACGCCGTGCAGGCGCGCGAGCTTGATCAGGCCCTCGTTGGCCTCGGTGCCGCTGTTGCAGAAGAAGACCCGGCCGGGCCCGGCCTGCTGCACGAGGCGGCGGGCCAGCTCGCCCTGGTTGGGGTGGCGGAAAAGATTGCTGACATGGATCAGCTCGCCGGCCTGCCGGCGGACCGCCTCGACCCACACCGGGTGGCAGTGCCCGAGCGCCGCGACCGCGACGCCGGAGGTGAAGTCGAGGTACTCCCGGCCGGTGTCGTCCCAGACGGAGACCCCCAGCCCGCGCACCAGCGTCAGCGGCGGCCGGCCGTAGTTCTTCATGACGTAGGCGTCATAAAGCTCGGCGGTGTTGGTGCGGATGATGGCGGGGGTCATGGCAGTGAGAGTGAAAGGGGGAGTGAGGGTGAACTTAAAGCCTTTTCCCGCCCACTTTCATTCTCCCTCGTATCAGCCGTGCACAATTTCGGTCCCCACACCTTTGTCGGTGAAAATCTCCAGCAGGAGGCTGTGCGGCATGCGGCCGTCCACGAAGTGGACCCGCTGCACGCCTTCCGCGAGGGCGCGCACGGCGCTCTGCACCTTCGGGCGCATGCCCTTGTCGATGATCCCCTTCTTCTTCATGCCCTCGACCTCGCCGGCCTTGACCGAGGAAATCAAGGTGGCCGGGTTTTTCGGGTCCGCCAGCAGGCCGGGCACGTCGCTCATGTAGACCAGCCGGCGCGCGCGCAGGGCGCTGGCCACACGGCCGGCCACGGTGTCGGCGTTCACGTTGTAGGGTTTGCCGTCCAGGCCCTCCGCCACGGGCGAGATCACGGGCATGAAGCCGTCCGCGATCTCCTTCCGGATCAGCTTCACCTTCACCTCGGTCACGTTCCCCACGTAGCCGAGGTCGCAGGGGTTGCCGTCGTCGTCGACCCGCAGCTTGTCGCACACGATCACGCTGTCGCCGGGCAGGCCCTTTGGACGGGCCTTGACCGCGGTCAGCGTGTCGCAGACATCCTTGTTCACGACCTCGTCGAGCGTTTTCTTGACGATGGCGATGGTCGCCGCGTCGGTGACGCGGAGGCCGTTGACGAAACCGGCCTTCAAACCGGCGGCGTCCATCGCGCGGTTGATCGCCTTGCCGCCGCCGTGCACGACGACGACGTTGATGCCGACCGCGGCGAGGAAGGCGATGTCCGTCGCCACGCTCAGCCGCACGGTCGGATCCGGGTCGTCCATGAAGCTGCCGCCGTATTTCACGACGAAGATCGCGCCGTGGAAATCCTGGATGTACGGCAGGGCCTCGAGCAGCACCTTGGCCTTGGCGATGATGTCAGCGATTTCCATTGGCGATTGGATCCGACCCGGCAGCCGCGGGCCGCCTATTGGTTCTCGTGGACCACCTTGGCCGGGGGAAACCCGTTGAAGTAGGTCGCCGACGCGTGGCTGTAGGCGCCGATGTTCACGCTGTAGACGAAATCGTCGCGCTGGAGATCGGGCAGGTTCTCCGCCATCGACACGACGTCGAGCGCGTCGCACGTCGGCCCGAAGACGGAGCAGAGCGACGTCGGGCCCTGCTTGAAGGACTTGATCGGATACTTGCAGTGGTCGAAGATGACGCCCGAGTAGGTGTGGTAGACGCCGTCGTTGATGTAGTAGCTGGTCTTCCCGTCGCGCACGGCCTTGCCGATGATCTTGGAGACGGCGTAGCCGGCGGAGGCGACGAGGAACCGGCCGGGCTCGGCGAGCACCTGGATGTTTTTCGGAAACAGGCGGTCGATCTCGGTGTTGATGATCCTGGCCAGCTCCTTCAGCGGCTTGACCGTGGCGTCGTAGGGCGCGGGAAAGCCGCCGCCGATGTCGAGCAGGTTCATCTTGTGGTAGCCGCGGTCCTGCGCCTCCTTGAAGATGCCCGCGGTCAGGCTGAGGGCCTGGACGTAGTTCTCGAAATTCGTCGTCTGGCTGCCGACATGGAAGCTGATGCCCTCGACCACCAGCCCCTGCCGGTCGGCCTCGAGGATCAGGTCCACCGCCTCGCCGGGGGTGGCGCCGAACTTCGACGAGAGCTCCACCATCGCGCCCGTGTTCGGCACCTTGAGCCGCAGCGCCAGGCCCGCGTCCGGGGCGTGTTGCTTGATCTTGAAGATCTCCTCGCGGTTGTCGAAGGTGACGAGCGGCTTGTAGCGGTTGAGCTTCTCGAGCGTCTCGGTCGGCTTGGTCGGGTTGGCGTAGATGATCTTGTCCCAGATCCAGTCCTGCCGCTTCTTCGCGGGCCAGTGCTTGATGTTCTCGTGGACGATCATGAACTCCGGCATCGAAGCGACGTCGAAGCTGGAGCCCTCCTTGAACAGCGTGCGGACGATGGCGGGGTCGGAGTTGGCCTTGACCGCGAAGTAAACCTGGACGCGCGGGAGGTGCTGCCGGAAGTCCCGGTAGTTCTTCCGCAGCTCGTCATGGTCGATGACGAACAGCGGGGTGCCGTGTTTTTTCGCGAGCTGCTGGAGCCGGGCTTTCGAGATCATCGAGGGGCCGTCAACCGGCGTCCGTCACGAGGAAGTTCTTGAACTGCCACGGGTCCTTCCGGTCGAGGTCCGGCGGATTGTGCGCGTCGAAGGTCGTGTCGCGGTGCTTGAGCGGGGTCCAGTCGTAGGGCTTCGAGATCCACTTGCCGAGATACGGCTTGGAAATCTTCAGGATGTAGTCGTGCGGCAGCTCGTCGGGGACGACGACGCCCTCCGCGGAGTGCTCGATCATCCACATGGAGGCGGCGACCACGGAGATGGCGACCTGCATGGTGGTGGCGTTCTGGTGCGGCACCAGGCGGCGGGATTCCCCGATGCTGAGGTCGGAGCCGACCCACCACGCGTTGTAGTCGTGGCCCATGATGAGCGCGCCGAGGACGTCGGCACCGGCCGTGATCTCGTCGTTCATGATGCGCTGGTTCTCGTTCAGCTTGTAATGGTAGCCGCGCATCTCGTTGAGCGAGGCGATGGCCTCGTCGCACGGGCAGTAGGCGTAGTGCATCGTCGGGCGGTAGACGGCTTTGCCGTTCTGCCAGACCGTGAGCTTGTCGGAGATGGTGAAGGCCTCGCCGTGGCGGACGACCATGCCGAGGATGTTCCAGTTCGGTACGAAGGAGCGGACCCAGACGTTGATGCCCATCCGCGCAAGGCAGATCTGGTTCTTCGGCCCCTGCTTGTGCTGGAAGGCGTGCTTGGGGAGCGTCTTCTCGTGCGTGCCCCAGCCCATTTCGGAAGTCGTGGTGCCCTCCTCGCGGAAGCCCTCGATGCTCCAGGTGTTGACGAACTCGTCGACCTGCTTGGGCACGTTGGTGATCTGGGTGTCGCGCTCGGAGCAGTGGATGACCTTCACCCCGAGGATGTGGGCGAGGTGGTTGAACTGGCGGGTCGCGATCAGCCCGGCGATCTTCTCGGCCTTGGCGCCGGTGGCCTTACTGTCCTTGATGAGCCGGGTGCCGATGTCGATGAGGCCCTGCTTGACGAAGTGCGAGATGAGGCCGGGGTTGGCACCGTGCTCGATGACGGCGGTCGGGCCCTTGGTCTTCCATCTGGCCAGCATCCGCCGCAGGTTCATGTGGCGGTGGTAGAGTGTCTTGGTGGTCGGATGCGAGTTGGCGCCGGTGGCGTAGGGATCCCAGAGCTCGGTCGAGGTGTTGATGTAGCGCACGCCGTGGTCGTGGCACCACTGGAGGATCTCGCAGGCGTCGATGTTCCAGGCGAGGTCGATGAGAATGTCACCCGCGCCGACATATTTCGCCAGCAGCGTGGTCATGTTCCGCTCGGTGACGCGGTCGCGCACGAAGCGGACGCCCTGCCTGATCCAGGGCGCGAGCTTGGCCTGGCGGTCCGCGAAATCCATCACGGTGACGTTCTTCGCCGGCACCTTGATGTGCTTGAAGAGAATGGGCAGCGTGCACTCGGCGACGGCGCCATAGCCGACGAACAGGATCTTGTTATTGAAGGGGAGCATGAATTCGGAGCGTTGGTCTTCCGGCGGGCCGGCCGCAGGTTCGGGCGGCCGGCCGGAGGGAATTGGTCACGAAATGTGGTGGCGAAGCGGGCGGCAGCGCAAGCGATTATTGAGTGACGAACCCGCGACCAAGCCCGCGGCGGCTCACTCGCTCTTGTTGTAGTTCACGTAGCCCTCGGTCAGGTCGGTGGCGAGCAGCCGGAAGGCGGCCTTGCCGAGATGCAGGTTGAGCGTGATGGTGAAGCGGCGGCCCTTCACGATCTCCTTCCACTTCGGCTTCAGCTCGGCGTGCGGCGCGCCCGCGGTCATCGCCGGGGTGTCGTTGTAGAGGATGTCGAGCTTGGCCTCGACCAGCTTGGCCCCGGCATAGCCGGCGGCGTCGGCCAGCCGGCCCCAGTTGGGGTCCTCGCCGTACCAGGAGGATTTGACGAGCAGCGAGTTGCCGATCGCCCGGGCGACCTTCTCGGCGTCCTCGCCGGAGGCGGCGCCCAGGACCTTCACCTCGACGACCTTGGTGATCTTCTCGCCGTCGGCGACGATCTTGCCCGCCAGGGCCTCGCAGGCCTGCCAGACCGCCTCGGCGAACAGCACCCGCAGCTCGCGCGGGCTCTTGTCGCCGACGCTGACGCCGGAATGGCCGTTGGCCAGCATGAGCACGGTGTCGTTGGTGCTCATGTCGCCGTCGACCGTGATGCAGTTGAAGGTGCCGGTGACCGCC
Organism: uncultured Oleiharenicola sp.; assembly: GCA_964423065.1. Lineage (GTDB taxonomy): Bacteria > Verrucomicrobiota > Verrucomicrobiia > Opitutales > Opitutaceae > Lacunisphaera. The sequence goes on from CAYRDN010000001.1 coordinate 240,997, forward strand.
TCGGACAGGGTCTTCTGCAGGAAGCTGCGCGGCACGGAGAAGTCCGTCGCGAGGAAGGCCAGCATGGTCGCCATGTTGGGCTGGATCATGCCGGCGCCCTTGGCGATGCCGGCGACAAAGTGCTTCTTGCCGTCGTAGGTGAAGCTGACGGTCACCGTCTTCGGCCGGGTGTCGGAGGTGAGGATGGCGCTCGCGGCCCGGTTCCCATGGTCGGGGGTGCGGCCCTTCTCGCTGACGGCGCGCTCGAGGCCCTTGAGCAGGCGGGGCATCGGCAGCGGCTGGCCGATGCGGCCGGTCGAGCAGACGAAGAATGCCGCGGGCTTCAGGTTCAGCGAAGCAGCGGCGCGCTGGGCGGTCAGCTGGGCGTCGCGCAGGCCCGCGGGGCCGGTGCAGGCGTTGGCGTTGCCGGCATTGGCCACGATGCCGTGGAACGGCCCGCCCTCGGCGAGGTGCTTCTGGCAGAGCAGCACCGGGGCGGCCTTGACCGCGTTCTTGGTGAACGTGCCGGCGGCGGTGCAGGGCCGCAGGGAAAACAGCAGGGCGAGGTCGAGCCGCTTGAGGTCGTGCTTTTCCCGGATGTCGCAGGGCACGCCCGAGGCCTCAAAGCCGGGGACATCGGTGATGCCGGCGCTATCCAGGGTAACAGTCAGTTGGGTCATTAGGGGTAAAAACGATTCATTCGCCGCGCGCCGGGCGGGCTCAGCCCAGCCCGGCCGTCTCGGGGTAGCCGAGCCACAGGTTCATGATCTGCACCGCCTGGCCGCTGGCGCCCTTGACGAGATTGTCGAGGGCGGAGGTGAGGACGAAGTTGCCGGTGCGGGCGTCGTGCACGGCGGAGAGGTCCACCCGGTTGGTGCCCGTGACGTGCGCCGTGTCCGGCGTCTCGCCGGCCGGCAGGAGGGAGACAAAAGGCCGCCCCGCATAGGCGGCCCGCCATGCGGCGTAGAGGGACTCGATCGTCGCGCCCGGCGCCGCGGGCACCGTGATCGTCGTGGCGATGCCGCGCCGCATGGGCGCGAGATGCGGGTTGAACTGGACGATGACCTTCGTCCCGGCGGCGGCGGACAGCTGTTCCTCGATCTCGGCGAGATGCCGGTGCTTGGTGAGTTGATAGGCCTTGGCACTCTCGGCGCGCTCGACGAAAAGGAACTGCTCCTCGACCTTCTTGCCGGCGCCGCTGACGCCGCTGAAGGAGTTGACGACGATGTGCCCGGGCGTGACGAGGCCCGCCTTGAGCAGCGGCACCAGCGGCACGAGCGTGCTGGTCGGGTAGCAGCCGGGGGCGGCGGCAATCTTGATCTCCGCCTGCCATTTCGGGTCGGTCAGCTCGGGCAGGACAAAACGGGCGGACGGCAGCAGCTCAGGCGCATGGTGGTGGCCGTAGTAATGCTCAAAGGTGGCGAGGTCCGCGATCCGGAAGTCGGCGCTCAGGTCGATGACCTTGACCCCGGTGGGGGCGAGGGTCCGGGCGAAATCCGCCGCGGCGCCGTGCGGCAGGGCGAGGAACCACAGGCCGATGTCCCGCCGGGCGGCGAGGGCCGCGGGGTCCGAGTCGCAGAACCTCAGGGTGTCGGCGGCGGTGCCGCGCAGGGCCGGGATGACGGAGGCCACGGTCTTGCCCGCGTGCTGGCGCGAGGTGACCGCCGTCAGTTTGACCTGCGGATGGCCGAGGAGGAGCTTGACCAGAACTTCGCCGGAATAACCCGACGCGCCGACTACGCCGACATTCATTTAAGGGAGATGCAGAATTAAGAAATCCACCGGGGGAATCGAGAAGTTTCGTATCCCGTAAAAAGGAAGCGGAGGCCGTGGGGCGCTCCGCTTCGGGTAAAACCTGTTCCAGTCGGGGGCGATTAACGCTTGGAGAACTGGAAGCGCTTGCGGGCGCCCGGCTGGCCGGGCTTCTTGCGCTCTTTCTCGCGGGGGTCGCGGGTGAGGTGGCCGGCCTTCTTGAGGGTGACGCGGAGCTCGGGATTGAACTTCAGCAGGGCGCGGGCGATGCCGTGAGCCACGGCGCCGGACTGGCTGCTGATGCCGCCGCCGGCGACGTTCACCATGACGTCGAACTTGTCCTTGCTGTCCGCGGTGACCAGCGGGGCGAGGGCGCGGCGCACGAAGTTGTCGTGCGTGAAATAGGTCTCGAACTTGCGGTCGTTGACCGTGGTCAGGCCCGTGCCGGCCACGATGCGCACGCGGGCGGTGGACGACTTGCGGCGGCCGGTGCCGAGGAAAACGGAGGTTTCAGCGCTCATGGGTTACTTTAGGGCTACGGGGTTCTGGGCCGCATGGTCATGCGTGGCACCCGGGAAGACCCGGAGCTTGGTCAGCATCCGGGCCGCGAGCCGGTTGCGCGGGAGCATGCCCTTCACGGCCTGCATGATGATGAACTCGGGCTTCTGGCGGCGGACATCGGTGAGCTTGCGGTACTTTTCGCCGCCGACGTAGCCGGAGAACGACATGTATTCGGTGTGCTCTTCCTTCTTGCCGGTGAGGACGACCTTGCTCGCGTTGATCACGACCACAAAATCACCGGTGTCGACGTGGGGCGTGTAGGTGGGTTTGTGACGGCCGCGCAGGATATTGGCGGCTTTGACGGCGAGACGGCCCAGGACCTTGCCTTCGGCATCGATCAAATGCCACTTGGGGGGTTGCTGCGTCTCTTTCTTGGCCAGATAGGTTTTCATTTGCGGAAAGGGGCCAAAGGGAAGGATTTCGCCATGGGCTGTCAACCCCGAACCTTTCACATTCTGAGAAACCGCCGGCGAGGCGGCTTAACCCCTCAAAAGTCGAGGTTTACACCGAGGGTCGCCCACCACTGGCCGCCGGCGGCCAGGCCAAAGGGACCGTTGGCCGGCGAACGTCCCGCGGCGTCGGCGTAGTGCAGCCCGGCCGTGATCGTCGCATGCGGACCGATGCGGTATGGCACCCGCGCCGCCCCGCCCCAATAGGCATAGCTGTCCGCCCGCGGCGGTCCGGGCGCGTCCGGCCGCCAGTCGGAGCCCCGGGCCCAGCCCGCGAAAAAATCCAGCTCCAGGAACGCCCCGAGGCGGGTGAGCGCGATGCTCCGCGCCACCGAGGCCTGCGCGGTGTCGGCCCGGAAGCGGAAGTCATGGTAATAAGCCAGGCCCGGCGTGAAGCCCGCGACCGCCGCCAGCGTCCCGGCCAGGCCGGCCTCGAGGGAACGTTTCACGCCGCCACCCGGGACCTCGCCGAACCCGCTGTACGCCACCGAGGCCTCCAAGCCGAGGCCGCTGACCGGTTGCCAAGCATAGGCGGCGCTGAGCTTCGTCTCGCTTGTCTCGCCGCGATCGAAAGGCTGGTTCGTCCACAGGCCGCCGCGGAAATTCCCGTGCACGAGTTCCACCCCGGCCTGCGCCGACTGGCCGGCGCGTTCGACGCCCCGGAATACATAGCGCGAGGCATAGCCGAAGTCCGCGCGCACGGCCGGCACCTCCTCATCAACCTGCGCGGCCAGCGGCAGCGCCAGCAGCGCCACCAGACCGAAGCCGGAGAGTGTTTTGAAGGGGGACATGAAACCGCTGGCTATGGATGTGTTTGTTTTAGACCCTGATGTCCATACACTGATTTTGACATGAATCCCTCCGCCCGCCTGTTCGTGCTCGCCGCCGGCCTTCTCGGCTTCACCGGGGTCGCACTGGGGGCGTTCGGCGCCCATGCCCTCAAGGAGACGCTGGTCGCCCGCGGTTCCGTCGCCACCTGGCAGACCGCGGTGCTCTATCATCTCCTCCACGCAGTCGCGCTCCTCGCCCTCGCCGCGCTGGCCCAAGCGGCGGGCGCGGGCCCGGCCGGCGGCTGGGCCAACGCCCGTTGGATCGGAGCCTGCTGGAGCGCCGGGGTTGTCCTGTTTTCCGGCTCGCTCTACTGGCTGGCCCTGGGCGGACCCAGGTTCCTCGGCCCCATCACCCCCTTGGGCGGCCTCGCCTTCCTGGCTGGCTGGGGACTCCTCGCTTGGAACGCCCTCCAGGCTCCCAAGGCATGAAGCTGCCCCCACCCCTCCTCGCCGCCCTTTCCGCCCTCCGCACCGCGGGCGGGCGGCCGCGCCTGGTTGGCGGCTGTGTGCGCGACTGGCAGCTCGGGCTCGAGCCCAAGGATTTCGACGTCGAGGTTCACGGGCTCGATTACGAGGCCATGGGCCGGGCGCTGGCGCCCATCGGCCCGACGGACCTCGTGGGCCGCAGCTTCGGGGTGCTGAAGCTCCGCCTCGAGGGCTCAGAGTACGATTTCAGCCTGCCCCGCCGCGAATCCAAGACCGGCGCCGGCCACCGCGGCTTTGCCGTCGCGCCCGATCCGAACCTGACGGAAGCCGAGGCGGCGGCCCGGCGCGATTTCACCGTCAACGCCCTCGCCTACGACCCGTTCGCCGGCCGCCTCCTCGATTTTCACGGCGGGATCGCGGACCTGAAAAACAGGATCCTGCGGCACACCGGGCCGGCCTTCACCGAGGATCCGCTGCGCGTGCTGCGGGCCTTCCAGCTGGCGGCGCGGTTCCAGTTCACGCTCGCGCCGGAGACCGCTTCGCTCTGCCGGTCGATCAGCGACAGCTACGCCGAGCTGCCGGTCGAGCGCGTCTGGGGCGAGTGGGACAAGTGGGCGACCCAGTCCGTCCAACCTTCGCGGGGCCTCGCCGTGTTGAAACAGACGGACTGGTTGCGGCATTTTCCCGAGATCGCGGCCCTCGACGGCGTGCCGCAGGAGCCCGAGTGGCATCCGGAGGGTGATGTCCTGGTCCACACCTGCCATTGCCTGGACGCCCTCGTGGGGCTGGCCGCGTGGCGCGACGGCCCGCCCCGGACGCGACGCATCCTCTCCCTGAGCGTGCTCGGCCATGATTTCGGCAAGCCTTCCACCACCAAGCAGGCGGAGAAGCGCGGCCGGCTGCGCTGGGTCAGCCCGGAGCACGAGGCCGCCGGCGGGCCGCTGGCCGAGAGCTTCCTCCGGCGCATCGGGGCCCCGCTGGACCTGATCGAATCCGTCCGCCCGCTGGTCATGAACCACCTGCTGCACCACCACGGTCCGGCGGAGTTCCGCGACACCACGGTGCGGCGGCTGGCGCGGAAGCTCGCCCCGGCCACGATCGACGACCTCATCGCGGTGATGCTGTCCGACCACCTCGGCCGGCCGCCGCTGATCCCCCAGGAAACGGTGTCGCGCATCGAGTTTCTCCGCCTCGCCGCCCGGCGGCTGGAACTGGAGCACGGGGCGCCCCGGCCCATCGTGCTCGGCCGGCACCTGCTCGGGCTCGGCCTCACGCCCGGCCCGCAGTTCGGGACCGCCCTCCACGCCGCGTTCGAGTCGCAGCTCGACGGGGCGTTCAATGACGAGGCGGGCGGCGTCGCCTGGATGAAAAACTATTTGCGGGCACACCCGGGCGCCTTAAACTCACCTGCATCCACCGGCACATGAGCAATCCCAACCAACTCGAGCAACTCAAGCAGTTTACCAAGGTCGTGGCGGACACGGGCGATTTCGCCAGCATGAAGGAGTACGCGCCGCAGGACGCCACGACGAACCCCAGCCTGATCCTGAAGGCGGCCGCGATGCCGGGCTACGCCCATCTGGTGGACCAGGCCGTGGCGGAGGCCGGCGCCACGGCCGGCACGCCGCAGGTCATCGACCGGCTGCTGGTCCTCTTCGGCCGGGAGATTTTGAAAATCGTGCCCGGCCGTGTCTCGACCGAGGTGGACGCGCGGCTGTCGTTCGACCGCGACGGCTCCATCGCCAAGGCCCGCGAGATCATCGGCCTCTACGAAAAGGCCGGCATCCCGCGCGAGCGCATCCTGATCAAGCTCGCCTCCACCTGGGAGGGGATCAAGGCCGCCGAGCTGCTGCAAAAGGAAAAGATCAACTGCAACCTCACGCTGCTCTTTTCCTTCGCCCAGGCGGTCGCGTGCGCCGAGGCGAAGGTCCGGCTCATCTCGCCCTTTGTCGGCCGCATCCTCGACTGGTACAAGAAAAACACCGGCAAGGATTACGCCCCGGCCGAGGATCCGGGCGTCAAATCCGTCACGGAGATCTACGCCTACTACAAGAAATTCGGCTACGCGACCGAGATCATGGGCGCCTCCTTTCGCAACAAGGGCGAGATCACCGAGCTGGCCGGCTGCGACCTGCTCACCATCAGCCCGGCCCTGCTCGGCGAGCTGAAGGCCGGCACCGAGCCGCTGGCGCGCAAGCTCGACCCGGCCCGGGCGCAGGCCGCGACACTGCCACGGGTGAGTTTCGACGAGAAGGGCTTCCGGTTCGCGTTCAACGACGACGCCATGGCCACGGAGAAGACCGCCGAGGGCATCCGCGTGTTTTCCGCCGACATCATAAAGCTGGAACAGCTGATCAAGCAAAAGCGCGGGTGAGACCCGGGCCGGGCTGGACCCCGGTCCAGCCGCGAGCCAGCGGCTGCACCAAGGTGCAGCCCGACGGAAATCGGCGGCCCATTATTTCATTTGCCCTCGTCGAACGGGCAGGCGATTCATCGCCCGGAATCGCCTGCCAGCAGGCCCCTACCATGACACACGCGCCGATCAAAGCTTTCCAATGGGATCTCGCGCGCCAGGTGGAGCGGCCGGACTTCCTGAAAAAACTGCTGCCCCGCTACGCCGCCTGGGGCTACCAGGAGCTTTACCTGCACCTCGAGGACGCCGTGCACTACCCCAGCCTGCCCGGCGTCGGGCGCGACGACGCCTGGTCCTGGCAGGAGCTGGGCGAACTGGTGCTGCACGCCGCGCGGCATGGCATCCGGGTCGTGCCCATCGCCAATCTCCTCGGCCACACCCAGTACCTCATCAAGCATCCCGAGTGGCGCGATTTGAACGAACGGCGCGACGCGCGGGACCGGCCCCTTGAATACGGCCAGATCTGTCCGCTGCATCCGCGGACCGCCGAGGTCGCGGAGCGGCTGCTGCGCGACCTCGCGACTTATTGCACCGCCGGCAAGGTGCATGTCGGGCTCGACGAATCCTTTCACCTCGGCCAATGCCCGCGCTGTCGCGAGGAGGTGGCGCGCCTCGGGCTGGGCGGGCATTTCGCGGGTCACGTGCAGCGGCTGCACGCCCTCGGCGGGCGGCTCGGCCTGCAGCTGGGCCTGTGGGCCGACATGCTCTATTTCACCCCCGAGGCCATCCCGCTGCTGCCAGCCGGCATCACGGCCTATGACTGGTATTACTATCCTTTCGCCCGGAAGCCGCGGGTGGAATTATTCAACTTCGCCGAACGCGACCTCCGGCCGGCGTTGAAGAAACAGGGCATCGCCTACTACGGTTGCCCGATGAACGGGGCCTTCCGGCATGAGCCGCTGCCCGTGTTCGGCGACCGGATCGGCAACCTGCGGTCGTGGTGGCAGCGCTGCGCGGCGGTCAAGGCCGCGGGCTTTCTGGTCACCTCGTGGGAGGCCAGCCGCCTCGCGCTGGAGACGACGACCGTGGTCGACGCCGCCGCGGCCACGCTCTGGCTCGAGCCCGGGCCGGATGATGCAACCACACTGCTGGCCCGGGGGCTGGAGCGGGTTTTTCCCGGCAAACCGGCCCGGGTCCTGGCGCGCGCACTCCTCGCCGCCGATGAACATGCCTTTGCCGGCTATGCCCGCTGGCAGATCAATCACCGCTGGGACGTATTGGCCGGCAACGAGAGCCTGAAACCCTATCAGGCCGAGGAGCGGTTCTTCGCCCGGTTGGAAACCCTCGCCTGGCCCAGGGCCTTCGCCGCCAGCCTGGCCTTCCGGCTCTACCTCGCCCGGCGGGATGGGTTCGTACGGGAGGCGGCGCGGTCGGTGTTCCACTGGCGTCGGCTGCTCGCCAAGGGTGAGCCGGAGCTTGTCATCCAGCATATGACCAAGGCGGCCGGGGCCGCCGCCGGGTTTGTCCGCGCCCTGCAGGCCGGGCGGCAGGCGGCACGCGCCATGTGGACGCGCAGCCGCGACCCGCGGGTGCGCGGACCGAATGAGCTCATGCTGGACGCCGACGAGCAGCGACTGCGGGAGTGGCGCGTGTGGCTGAAACGTGCCACCCGGCAGCCGGCGCTGGCGGGAGAAGCCACGCCGGTCTGCGGTATCTGGCAGCTGCAGTTCATGGTGCACAATTTCGCCCCCGCGGGGCAAAAGGTCGTCGTGGAACAGCAGAAGGCGGACGGTGCCTGGTCGGAACTGGCCGCCCGTTATACGATCGAGTTCCGCGCCCACGCCGCGCGGCCGCGGACCAAGATCAGGCGGGAGTTCACGGTGCCCGTGGCTTCACCCGACACGGCGCTGCGCATCGTGGTGCGCGGCGTGGGCCAGGTGGGCATCAGCCACACGGTGCTCACGGACGGCGTCAGCGGGCACCGGATCCGGGGCTGGAAGCGCCGGCGCACCCTCGGCCGGCCGGCACCGAAGCAGGGATTGCCCGACCTGAACCAGAACGAAATCTCGCCGGCCAACTGCCTGCCGCTGGTTTTTGCCGCCAGTGCCGGACGGGGCATATGATCCGGGGGCACCGGTCGGGATGACCTGAGTCCAACGGACCCGGCCCCTCAGGGGCCGGGAGGAGCATACTTGAGCACGAATTCGCCCATCTTGCGATAAAAGGTGCGGCGCTCGAGTTCGTTGGGCAGGCCGTGGATCACCTGGGCGTCCCTGACCACCTCGACCGATTTGCCGGCCTGCTGCAGCGCATTGGCCATCAATTTGGTCTGGGCGATGTCGACCACCTGATCGGCCCCGCCGTGCAACAGGAGGACGGGACAGGTGACCTTCTCGGCAAAGTTAACCGGGGAAAATGCCCGGTAGCGATCCGCGGCGACGGACGGATCCAGATAGTAGTCCGTGCTTTTGATCAAAAACTTCAGGGTGTCGTATGATTTCGAGCTCTCGTGCTTGTACTGATCCAGCCAATCATAGACTCCGGCGAAGCCGATGCAGGCCACGGCCAGGGAGGGATAACGGGTGGCGATCGCGAGGGAGATATAGCCCCCGTAGCTGGCCCCATAGACCACGATTTTCTTGGGATTGGCGTAGCCATATTGCACGGCCCAATTGATGCCGTCGACGACGTCGTCGACGGATCGCTCGCAAACCTCGATTGTGTTTTTCAACTCGTGCGCCTGGCCATAACCGGTGGAGCCGCGGTAGTTGACCTGCAAAACCGCATAGCCCAGCGCCGCGAGATACTGGACCTCCGGCTCAAACCCCCATTGATCGCGGGCGCGGGGACCGCCGTGGGACAGCGCGACCAGGGGCACGGCCTGGCCGGCGAGGCGATGCAGGGGGAGCGTGAGATAACCATGCAGGTTGTAGCCGTCGCGGGCCGGAAAGGTGATGGGCTGCATCGGCGCCCAGGCGTAACGGGCCGCCGCCGGCATGGATTCCAGCAGGAGGGAAATCTTCCCCTGCGCGAGATCGAGGACATACAAGGCGGGAGGAATGGCATCCGCGTGGGTGCGGAAAAGCACCCGCTTGTCCGGCATGGGCCCCAGGATGGTGACGGTCTGCCCGGGAAAACTGCGCTGGATCAGCGCCTGAAGCTTCCCGTACTGGGGATCAAACCAAAGGACCTGCGGTTTTTCCGTGGGGTAAGCGAGGCCGATCGGATGGCCGGTTTGATTGTCCCGGATCACGACCGGATCGATGTCGCAAAAGGAATCCGCGAGCAGCGGCTCCCCGTCCACCTGGTGTTTCCGCAGGTCATAATCCTGGACAACCAGGCGCCCCTGTTGATTGCGGTGGGAAATCAGGATGGACTGGCCATCCGGGGCAAAAAAGAGGGGGTTGGCGCTCCCGGGCAAAGCCTCCGCGTGCCACGCCGCGCCGGCATTCTCCCGAAACCGGAAAGTTGCGCCCAAGTTTCGCCCGGGGATAACGGCAACCCGCGCCACCCCGGCGTCATCCAGGAGCCACGCGGAGACATCCCCGGGGTTTTTCTCGAGCAGATTGACCCGCTTGCTGGGAAGTAATGCGACATGGAGATCGGGGTAAAGATCACCATGGGGATAGGCGAGGAGGAAGATGCGGCTGGCGTCCTGGAGCTGCCCCTCCTGAAATTTCCAATTTAAATCGTGGTCCAACGGCAGGGAGCGGACATCGTCGAGGTTGAGGTTGGAGACATAGATCCCGCGCATGCCCAGCAGCAATTGCTCCGAGCCGACCCAGCGGAATGATTGCACATCGGCCATGTTTGCCAGCCCGGCCAGCCGCTGGGTGAATTTCTGGAGATCGTACACCCCCATCACCTTGTGGTCCTTGATTTCACAGGTGAAGGCCAGGTGTTTCCCATCAGGCGAGAGCGAGACCTGCTCCACGACCGGCGCCTGGAACAGCACGTCGATCAGCTTCTCCATGTCCGCCGGCGGGGCCGGTTTGGCGGCGTCAGCCCGCAGGATCGTGGCGGATAAAAAAGCCACGGTCGCAGTTCGACTCAACAGGTTGCAGCAACGGGACAGCTTCATGGGAGGGATGGTCAAAGGCCCGGTTCAGGAGTGACGCAGATCCATGAAATGACCGTCATGGCCGTCGGGTCAAGACCGTGCCCCAAGTGCAACGATCCGGCCGGACTCCGAAAAAAAAGCGGCCGGCAAATGCCGGCCGCTTCGCCAATCAATTCAATCTGTCGGATCAGTACTTGTAGGAAGCACTGAGACGCACATACAGCGGATTCTGGTAAACCGTCGTCGCGTTGTACGCCGGGTTCACAACCCCCGAGCCGCCGCTTTCCGCATAAACGTAGGTCTCCATGACGGTATGATTGTTGAAGACGTTGAACACGTCCAAACCGAAGACCAATTTCTTCTTGCCCCATTTCGGGGTGTAGTGCGTGGACAGGTCCAACTGCCACATCTGCGGCTGCTCGCCGAGCGAACCGCGCGGGACCACCACGCCATTCACGTAGAAGAAGGCCGCGCCGTAGGAGGACAGGTTGGCGTCGGGACCGGGCCAATAGCCGATCGCGATCTTCGGGGCCCCGCTCTGGAGGAGGAAGTTGGCGGCCACCTGCCACTCATCGCTGAGCGAGTAGGCGCCGAACAGCTTGAACCGATGGCGGCGGTCGTTGGACAGATTGCCATAGCGGCCATTCATGATCTGCGGCCAGTCGAACAGTTCCGTGATCCCGGCGTCGGTCTGCGCGATGTCGGAGAGGACGGAGCCTTCATCATTGCCGTAGCTGTGCGACCAGGTGTAGGAGCCTTGCAGCCACCAATTGTCGCGGTTGATCTTTTCCCAGAAAAATTCGGCGGCATAATATTTGCGGGTCGCCAACGGGTAGTTCTGACCAGCATAGCCCTGCTGGCTGGGCGAGAGGGTGTATTGTTTGAGCGTGCCGGTACCATACGGATCACCCCAGATGACCATCGTCCGACCGGGGTTGGTGAGCACGTCAACCAAGGTGCTGTCGTCGCCGGGAACGAGGTCAACGTCCACGTCCTCGATGAAGTGGGTCATCTCGCGGTAGATGCCGCGAACCCCGACCGTCCAATCCTTGTTTACAGCCTTCTGGTAGCCGATGATGTATTCATCCTGGTACATTGGCTTGAGGTCCTGGTTCACGATGGTTTTCGGATCATGCACCGTGCCGTCCTCACCCGGGAGCACATAGTGGGCGCCCAGCTGGGCTCCGACCGTCGGGAGTTTCGTGACCGGATCGACCCCGTTCAGGGCGAAGTAATCCTGCGTGTAGGTCTCGCCGCCGGCGAACCGGACGTTGGTGTTGGTGGCCACCGGAACCGAGTAACGGCCGAAGTTGGCGAAGAGCTTCGAGCGACCGTCCTTGTTGATATCATAGCTGATGGCGAGGCGGGGCGAGAACTGGTCCTTCATGTGAATGAAGCTTTGGCCGCTTTTGTTCTTGTTATTGTAATCGTCATCGCGGAGCCCGAGGCTTAGCAGGAGGTGGTCGTCCATCAGCTTCCAGTTGTCCTCGATATAATAAGCACCGGAGTCCGTCGTGAAGTTGCCGTTGTTGCCGTAGATCTGCTCACGCACATACTGGGTGACGCCGGCCGGGACGATGACCCCGTTGACCGTTTTACCCGGGGCGGTGTTGTAGTAGCGGTAGTAAATGCCGGAGCCACCGTAAGTCGTCACGGATGTCACCGTCGTCTTCTCCAAGTCATAGCCAAACCGCAACTCGTGCGAACCCATCAAATTGTAATGATAAGACAGGTCCACACGCAAGGATTTGCGCGTATCCAGCAGGTTCGCCATCAATGACGAGCTGCCGGAGAGGATCTGGGCGGGCGAGACGCGGGAGTCCACGATGTAATTGTTGCCGGTAAAATCGCTCTCGCTCGCGGTACCGTCACCGTACAGGGCCGTGACCGTCAGGTCAGGGCTGAAGTGACCGACGTAGTTGGCGATGACGTCGTGACCACCGCGGTCGGAATAGGTCAGGCCGTGCGAAGCGCCGATGACACCCGTGGTATCATTGTAGTCGGACGTGTTCGTATCGAAGCGGCGCTTGTCTTTGATCCCGGTGATCGAGATCGTATGGTCGTCGGTGATGTTCCAATCCAGCTTGCCGCCGTAGAAAGGATTGTTGGTTTTCTGCGTGTAGTAGGTGGAGACACCCTCGGCATCCCGGTGGCTGGCATTATTGTAGTTATACAAGCCATAAAAGAACACCTTGTTGGGGATGATTGGTCCGCTGGCCCAGACGTTTCCGACCGTGCTGACGTCATAGTTCTTGCTGTTGTCGGCATAGAGCGACCCGTTCGACTCGACGGAGTTCGGGGACTTCAACCGGAGATGGTCGGGTTCATAGTAGACATTCACGCCCGCCTTGAAGGTGTTCGAACCGCTCTTGGTCGTGGCGTTGATGACACCACCGGTGGAACGGCCGAATTCGGCCGAATAACCGCCGGTCTTGACTTCAAACTGGTCGTAGAACTCAAACGGGACGCTGCCGCCGCCGAGCCCGTTGCGGAAATTCGTCAGGTTGAAGCCGTTCACATAGTAGGCGTTTTCCGCCACCGAGGAACCGCCGAAGGTGGCCAGATTGCCGAAGGCTGCGATGCCCAGCGAGGTGCCGGGGGCGAGCAGTGCGACCGCCGTGCTGTTGCGTTCAACGGGGACCTGCTGGATTTGCTGGGCCATCAGGATCGTCACCGATTCGGCGCTCGAGGAGTCGATCGGGGAGATGCTTGAGCCACTGACGACGAACTTGTCCAGTTTGAGCGTTTGATCCGCGGTGGCGCCGAAGCTGACCGCCGTACCCGAGCCCAGGTTGACGAGAAGTTCCTTGCTGACTTGGTCGGGCTGGCCCGGGGTCGTCAGGGTGACGGTGTAACTGCCGGTCGGGAGGGATGCCAGATTGAAGGCGCCGGACGCACTCGGGATTGCCGTACGCTTCAGACCGGTATCATTGTTGACGGCGGTGACGACGCTTCCGGAGCCCGCCCCGCTCACGGTGCCATAGATATAGCCTTGGACGTTCGACTGGGCGAAGACCGGTGTGTTGGTCGCCACCAAGGCAATGATAACCAGAGCGAGGGTCTGGACAAAACGGTTGGCGAGAAAACCCGCAAAACCGAAGTTAGGAATCAAGGCGTGCAAACTCCACGCCTTACGATCAGGACGTTTGTTCATAGTTCTAGTTGGTGTGTGTTGGTAGGAAACCACCCGTTACAGGCTAATTTCTTGCGCCGGATGGTGCATTTTCCGCGCCGAGATACAATAAATATCTGATGAACGGCAGTTGGCCCCATAAGTTAATAACCTGCGCATAAGCACAATAAGTTATAGCTCATCTCTCCCCATGAACCGCGAAATGCACCCCGATAATCGCCTCGCTCCCTCGGGAACGAGGCCGGCCACCGGTCAAAATCCCAAGGATTTACAAACCGGTCCCAAATGAATTTCCTCTGCCGGCCCTCCGGGTTATGACACCTTGTATGACACTCAATCGCGTTCCTGCCGATGCTGCCGCGGTTGAATTGACTCTGCGGTTGATCATACGCGGGCAAGTTCCCGGCCATGCCGGCCCGCAGGAATTTTCCGCGCCGGATGTTTGCAGGCCGGGTTCATATTCCCGATCTGCTGCAACCCCTTCATGCCCGGATTCAACCCTTAACTAAGAGTCTCCATGATCACACGCTTCATTCTCTCATTCTTGCTCGGCCTGACCCTCACGGGCGCGGCCCGGGCAAATCCCGACAAGGCGAAACTCAAGGCGGAGGTCGCGGCCATGGAGGATTCGTTCTGCGGCATGGCCCGGGAGCAGGGCCTGCTCGCCGCCTTCTCCCATTTCGCCGCGCCCGATGTCGCCTTCCTCGACCCCGATCCGCGCAAGTTCCGCGGCCCGGCGGCCGTGCGGGAGCGCCTGGGCCCGGACAAGCCCGGCGTTTCGCTCACCTGGTCCGCCCATTTCACCGACGTGTCGGACGACGGCACGCTGGCCTACAACTATGGGCGCTACGAATACCGCAGCCCGGGCGCCGACGGCCACGAGTTGCTTCACACGGGCTGGTTCCTCACCATCTGGAAACGCCAGCCCGACGGTTCCTGGAAATACGTCATGGACAATGGCACGCCCGACCGACCGGCCCCGAAGCCCGGCGGCAGCTGATGGAACCATGTGGCACCTTAGGGCGGCACCTTGCCGCCGCCGCATCATCGCCCATCCCTACCCGTTCGCGGCTGGACCAAGGCCGGTCCTACAAAACAGGCCGCGCCTGCTGGAGCCGCGCCTGGATCGCCCGGGCGCGGGCGAGCGCCTGTTCGACGTCCGGTGCCATCACCGTAAAATGCCCCATCTTGCGGCCGGGCCGGGGCTCGCCCTTGCCGTAAAGGTGCAGCCGCACCGCCGGTTCCGCCAGCAGTGCCGCCCAGTCCGGCTCCCCGTTCGCCCACGCCCCGCCGAGAATGTTGACCATCACCACGGGGGACAGCAGGCGCGGGTCGCCCAGCGGCAGGCCGCAGATCGCGCGCACCTGCTGCTCGAACTGCGATGTGGCGCAGGCGTCGATCGTGTAATGCCCGCTGTTGTGCGTGCGCGGCGCCAGCTCGTTGACCAGCAGCCCGCCGTCGCGCGTGACAAAAAATTCCACCCCCATCACCCCGACGAGCCCGATCTGCTCCGCGATCCGCCGGGCCATGGCCTCCGCGGCGGCCGCCACCGCCGGCGCCACCCGGGCCGGCACGATCGAGAAATCCAGGATGTGGTCCGTGTGGATGTTCTCCGCCGCCGGGAACGCACGGACCTCCCCGCCCGCCGCCCGGGCCACGACCACCGAGAGCTCGCACGCGAAATCCACCCATGGCTCGATCACGCAGGCCTGGTGGGCGAACGCCCGCTGGGCGGGCGCGAGATCCGCCGCGGTGCGCACCTTGACCTGCCCCTTGCCGTCGTAGCCGAAATCCGCGGTCTTCAACACGCACGGCAGCCCGACCTCGTGCACGCCCGCGGCGACCTCCCCGCCGGCGGCGATCTCGGCGAAACGGGCGTGCGGAAACCCGTTCCGCCGCAGCCAGTTTTTTTCGCGCGACCGGTTCTGGCAGATCTCCAGGATGCTCCCGTGCGGCCGCAGCCGGGTCAGGGCCTCGATGTGGCGCAGCGGCCCCGCCGGCACGTTTTCAAACTCATAGGTCACGACATCGCATTCCCGCGCGAAGGCCGAGAGCGCGGTGAGGTCGTCGTAGGCGGCGTTGACCTCCCGGTGCGCCACCGCGCCCGCCGGGCAGCCGGCCTGCGGTTCATAGATGTGCACGCGATAGCCCAGCCTCGTCGCGGCCTGCGCCAGCATGCGGCCGAGCTGGCCGCCGCCGAGCACGCCGAGGGTGCCGCCGGGCAGGACGGTCTGCGCCGGTCCGCTCACGGCAGTTTCGCCTTCAGGACCTTCGCCGTCTGCGCCGCCCGGTATTTCTTCCACGCCCGCCGGGTCGCGGCATCGCCCTGGGCCAGGAGGGACGCGGCGAAGAGCGCGGCGTTGATCGCCCCCGGCCGGCCGATGGCAAAGGTGGCCACGGGCACGCCGCCGGGCATCTGGGCGATGGAGAGGAGGGCATCGAGGCCGCTCAGGGCCTGCGACTCCACGGGCACGCCCAGCACGGGCAGCGTCGTGAGCGAGGCGGTCATGCCCGGCAGGTGCGCGGCCCCGCCGGCGCCGGCGATGATCAGCTTCAGCCCGCGGCGCTCCGCGTTCTCCGCGTAGCTGACCATCAGCTTGGGTGTGCGGTGCGCGCTGACGATGCGCTTCTCAAAGGGCACGCCGAGGGCCGTCAACGTCGCGGCCGTGTGCTGCATCGTCTCCCAGTCCGAGGCGCTGCCCATGATGATCCCGACCAAAGGTGAAGCCATAGGTGATGGGTCATTGGTGATGGGTCGGGCGGCCAGCCGCAACCCATAACCTATCGCCCAAACCCATGACCCGTCAAAGCAGCGCCGTGCCCTTCGGAACCCTGACGATCGTGGTGCCGGCGATCTTGTCGTGCCAGCTCTGCTTCTCGTCGTCGAAGGCGACCCAGATGAAGCCAATGCCGAACACGGCCAGCGACAGGAACGCGCCCAGACCGCGCACGAACGCCACGCCCCAGTCCACCGGCCGGTCATCCAGCCGCACCACCTTCAGGCCGCAGATGATGCCGCCAATCGTCGTGCCCTTGGTCGCCCACATGACCACGCTGTACACGGTCAACCAGAGGGGGAAACTGCCGGGATGAAAGTTAAAGGCCCGGATCAGGCCCGAGAGCAGGCCCGTGACGATGACGACCATGACCAAGTCCAGCAGGGCGGCGGCCAGCCTGATCCAGAAGCCGGCCCGGGGGAGCGTGGCCGCCGAGATCACCGGCGGCACGGTGTCCGTCCCCGCGACCGGAAAGACCGGCGGCACCGGCTCGGCGCCAGGGGCGGTGGCGGTCGCCGTGACCGCGGCCGCGCCGGCGGCGACCGGCTTCACCGGCTTCGGCGGACGGCTGGCCTTGAACTGCAGGAGCAGGGTGTAAACCACCACCCCCAGCCCGAGGATGCCCATCAGCTTGTAGACGATGAACCCGACGATCGGGATGGTATAGAGCAGGAGCACGATCACGCCGCCGATCAGCACGCCAAGCACCGGGTAGGCCTGGGTTCCCTTCCCGAAGATGCTCGTGAAGCGCCGGCCCAGCCAGGTCAGCATCACAACCTTGCCGAAGATCGCCGCGAAAAAGAGCCCAAGCGAGAACAGCGGGATGAGCACGAACCCGACCGCGATGAACAGGGTGAGCACGAGGAGGATGTAGGCCACCGGCGTGAGCAGCAGCGTCAGGAGCGCCGCGAGCAGCGAGTAGCCGGGCCGCTGCTCGAGGGTCTCGGCGCACTTGATCACGCCGCGCGGCGCGACCAGGGCGATCAGGCTGTAGAAGGCCAGAAAACCAAGCGCGATGCACCACGCCCAGGCGACGCGCGGGTCAAAGGCCAGCGGCCGGGCGTAGAGGAGGCACGAGCCAATCCAGGCGGTCAGCCCGTCGAAATTGAAATAGTGCCCGGCGATCGCGATGTTCTGGGTCGCGCCGTTCACCACCGCACCGGGGTCGCGCGTGACCTTGCCGCCGATGCAGACCAGCTCGCCGTCGACGACGGCCTTCGGCCCGAGTTCCACGTTGCCGAGCACGGCGACCACCTCGCCCTTCACATGGCCGTTGACGTAGGTGCTGCCGAGCACCGACACAACGCTGTCGCCCACCGTGCCGCCCGTGACCCGGCTGCTGCCGATGACCGACACCACCGCGTCGCCGACCTCGCCCGCGGAGGTGGACGAGCCGCCGATCGACACCACCGCGTCGGCGTGCTCGCCCTCCGCGAGGGTGCTGCCACTGCCGAAACTGACCCGCCCGTTGTTGCCGTTGGCACCATGGTGGATGCGGTGGCCCTTCTCGGGCTTACCCTCGGTCGATGACTTATCCTGTCCCGTTTCCGGCCCCTGTTGGGGTTCGGCGGTGGTTTCGGTCTTGCTGTCGTCGGCCGCCGCGATCTTGTCCTCGGCCGCCTTGCCCTCGGACTTCGCCGCCGGTTCCGCGGCGGTCGCCACGGGCTGCGGCTTGTCCGGCTGGGCCGGTTGGGCCGGTGCGGCGGCCGGCTCGGCCGGAGCGGAGGGTTTATCCTGCGCTCGCAGGGCGGGGCCGAAGGCCACGCCGAGTGCCAGGAGGAGTACGAGAAAACGGGGGTAACGGACGGTATTCATGGAAAGGGGACTCAATTGTTGCGATAGAGGTAGCGGTAGGCGGCGGTGCCAAGGCCGACAAAGGTGGCGTACATGGCCGCGATGAACGCGAGGCCGCCGTAGAGCCACAGCGCGGGGATGTGGGCGATCATCTGTTCGGTGAAATTCAGGACCCAGCCGGCCGCGCCCGCGAGCCGCGTGATCCAGTCGAAGCCATGGCCGACTTCCTGGGCGACCGCGCTGGCGGTGGCGCCCTGGCTCAGCCGCTGGAAGGCGACAAGGGCGAGGCCGGCGAGCCCGGTGCCCGCCGCGAGGAAGCCCGTGCGCACCGCCGCGGGCCAGTAGCTCCAGCTCTTGTGATACCAGGCGATGGTCGCGCGGCGCTCGACCTCGGCCAGCACGCGGGCCTCCAGGGTGCCAGGGGCCCGGCGGTCGGGCAGCGACCGGAGCGTCGCGTGGATGAATTGTTCGAGTTCGCGTTCGTTGAGCTTTTTCATGGCGGCCTCCGGTTCAGGTGGGAAATTGTTCATGGCTGGCCCCGCTGCGGGCGAGGATCTTCGCGAGGGCCTCGCGCCCGCGCAGGATGTCGGTCTTGACCTTGCTCAGCGACACACCGGTCTTTTTGGCGATGTCCTCGTAGGGCAGGTCCTCGAAATGATAGAGGATCAGCGGCACGCGCTGGTGGTCGGGCAGTTTTTCCAGGGCCCGTTCGACCCACGCGCGGCGCTCGCTGGAGTCGACGCCGGCGAAGAACGTGTCGGGCGCGGCGAACTCGACCTCCTTCTCCCCGCCCTCGTCGTCCCGGTGGACGATGTCGGAGAAAAACGTCCAGCGCTTCTTGTAGCGCTGGATATGGTTGATCGAGAGGTTGGTCGCCACGGTCTTCAGCCAGCCGCCGGCCGTGGGGCTGGCGCGCAGGTTGTCGAAATGGTGGTGTGCCTTGATGAACACTTCCTGCGCAATATCCTCCGCCTGCGTCTCGTTGCCGATGAGCCGCACCGCGGTGGAGTAGACCATGTCCTGGTAATTGCGCATGAACGTAGTGAATTCGAGCGGGGCCGTTATTCCCTGGGTAGTTGCTTGCACTGTGGGATTGTCATTCACGCTCAGAACACCGCGCCGCGTAACATAGTTGCAGAAACCTCCTGCCACGCAAAGCGCGAAGCGCCAAGTCCATAAGCCGGCCGGCCGGCCGTTTCGCGGAGGCGCCCGGCCGGCCGTGGCAAAGTGTCCTAACGGACGGGATTAGCCGGGGTATTGCCCCGCCCGCGCGCGCCCGCCGCCCTTGCCAAAATCGGGCCCCGGCCGCACCCTGCGGCAAAACAAACGCACGGCTCAGCCCGCGCCTCCCCCATGTCATCCTTCCTCGCTCCCGACCCGCAAATCGAATCCGCCATCCGCGCCAAGGGCGAACGGCTCTTCGCCCTCATGGACCAGCAGCCGCCCCCGGCGCTCTTTTCCAAAAAGGGCGCCTACGCCCGCCTCATGGAATGGTCCATGAAGGACCCCGTCTTCAAGACCCAGCTCTTCCGCTTCGTCGACGTCCTCCCCTCCCTCAATTCGTCCGCCGAGATCGTCCGCCACCTCCAGGAATACCTCGGCGACCAGGCCGTCGCGCTCAACCCCGCCCTCAAGGCCGGGCTCGCCGCCTCGTCCTTCGCCCCCGCCCTCGTCGCCGCCCCGGTCAAGGCCCAGATCGTCGACATGGCCGGCCAGTTCGTCGCCGGTGAGACCGGCGCCGACCTCATCAAACAGATCCGGAAAAACGCGCAGCTCGGCCTGGCCACCACCATCGACCTGCTGGGCGAGACCGTCGTCAACGACGCCGAGGCCGGGGTCTTCCTGCAGCGCAACCTCGAGATCCTCGACTCCGTCTCGCAGTTCTTCGCGAAGGAACCGGCGCCCTGCTTCAGCGACCTCGGCCCGCGGGGTCCGCTCCCGCGCCTCAACCTCTCCGTCAAGATCTCCGCGCTCACGCCCGACGTCCACCCGGCCGACCCGGAGAACTCCCTCACCGCCCTGAAGGAGCGCTTCCGCCCCATCCTCCGCCGCGCGGCCGGGGTCGGCGCCCTGATCAACTTCGACATGGAGAGCTACAAGCTGAAGGACCTCACCCTCGCGCTCTTCAAGTCCATCTTCGAGGAACCCGAGTTCGCCCGGCAGCCCGCCATCGGCATCGCCCTGCAGGCCTACCTGCGCGACTGCGAGGCCGACCTGCGCGATCTCGTCGCGTGGGCGCGGAAGCACCAACGCCCGCTCAACATCCGCCTCGTGAAGGGCGCCTACTGGGATTACGAGACCATCATCGCCCAGCAGCGCGACTGGCCCGTCCCGGTCTGGCAGAAAAAGCCCGAGTCCGACGCCAACTACGAGAAGCTCACCGTATTCCTCCTCGAGAACAGTGACATCGTCACGCCGAATTTCGCCTCGCACAACGTCCGTTCGGTCGCCCACGCCATCGCGCAGGCCGAGCGCCTCGGCCTCGATCCGCGCGCCTATGAGTTCCAGGCGCTCTACGGCATGGCCGACGAGCTGAAGGCCGCGCTGCTGCAACTGGGCCACCGCGTCCGCGAATACTGCGCCATCGGCGAACTGCTCCCCGGCATGGCCTACCTCGTCCGCCGCCTGCTCGAGAACACGTCCAACGAGGGTTTCCTCCGCATCAAGAACATGGGCGAGGCCACCAAGGAGCAGCTCCTCGGCAACCCGGTCAACGCCATCGCGGCCGCCGCCGAGCCGCTCGCCCGCCCGCCGCTCGCCCCGGGCGCGTTCGTCAATGCCGCCAACACCGACTTCACCCTCGCCGCCAACCGCGAGCGGCAGCGCGCCGCGCTCCAGGACTATGCGGCGAACAAGCTCGGCCGGAAATGGCCGTGCATCATCAACGGCAAAAAAATCACCGACCGCCCCTACCTGCCCTCGGTCAACCCCGCGCACCCGGCGCAGATCGTCGGCTACTGGGCCAAAGGCACGGTGCCGGACGCCGAGGCCGCCGTCGCCGCCGCCGTCGCCTACTTCCCGCAATGGCGCGCGACGCCCGTCGCCGACCGTGCCGCCATCCTCCTCCGCGCCGCCGACCTGATGGAAGCGCGCCGCCCGGAGATCAACTCGCTGCTCATCCTCGAGGCCGGCAAGCCCTGGGTCGAGGCCGACGGCGACCTCTCCGAGGCGATCGACTTCCTGCGTTTTTATGCGATCGAGATGGTCAAACTCGCCCGGCCCGTCGTCACGCAGGCCGTTCCCGGCGAAAAGTGCACGCAGACCTGGACGCCCCGCGGCGTCGGCGTCGCCGTTGCGCCGTGGAATTTCCCGCTCGCGATCCTCACCGGCCTGACCGTCGCGCCGCTCGTCGCCGGCAACTGCATCATCATCAAGCCCGCGCGCCAGACCTCGATCATCGGCGCGTTGCTGATGGAGATCATGGGGGAGGCCGGCGTGCCCGCCGGCGCGCTCCATTACCTGCCCTGCTCGGGCGCCGACGCCGGCGCGCACCTCGTCGCGCACCCGCAGGTCGACTTCATCGCCTTCACCGGCTCGCGCGCCGTCGGCTGCGGCATCTGGGAGGAGGCCGGCAAGACCCGTCCCGGCCAGCGCAACCTCAAGCAGGTCGTCTGCGAGATGGGCGGCAAGAACGCCCTGGTCATCGACAACGACGCCGACCTCGACGAGGCCATCCCCGCCGCGCTCTACAGCGCCTTCGGCTACGCCGGCCAGAAATGCTCCGCCCTCTCGCGGCTCATCGTGCTCGAGGGCGTCTATGACCGTTTCGTCGAACGCTTCCTCGCCGCCTGCCCCACCATCCCCGTCGGCGATCCGTCACTGCCCGGCACCGTCGTCAATCCCGTCATCGATGAGGCCGCCCGGCAATCCATCCTCGGCTACATCGAGGCGGGCAGGAAGGAGTGCCAGCTCGCCTGGCAGGCCACCCTCTCACCCGCGGCCGTGGCCAGCGGCGGCTACTACGTGCCGCCGACCGTGTTCACGGGCTGCACGGTGGAGCATACCATCGTCCGCGAGGAAATCTTCGGCCCCGTGCTCGCCATCCTGAAGGCCCGGGACCTCGACGAGGCCTTTGCGATGGTGAACGCCTCCGACTACGCGCTCACCGCCGGCTTTTTCTCGCGCAGCCCGCGGAACCTCGAGCGCGCGCGGCAGGAGATGCTGGTCGGCAACCTCTATCTCAACCGCGGCTGCACCGGAGCGGTCGTCGAGCGGCATCCGTTCGGCGGCTTCAAGATGTCCGGCGGCGGCACCAAGGCCGGCGGGCGCGAATACCTGGAAAATTTCCTGTTCCCGCGCCTGATTGCGGAAAACGTGTTGCGCCGGGGCTTCACCCCGCCGGAGGAGGCCTGACCGCGATCACGTGGTCGGGATGCGGCACGACCCGCCGGAAACCGCTCCACGCATACTCAACCCGTTGGCCGAGTTTGTTCACGACGGCGCGCGCGGTGCCGCCCGGCCGGGCGGCGCGGGGGTCGTCCGCCGCGCCGCGCGCCGCGGAGGGGTTCATCTGCACGTCGAAGTCGAGGTCCATCACCCGCCCCAGGCCGAGGGCCACGCGGAAGGGCTCGTCGATCCCGGCCTCGATCTGGCTGATGGCGTGCGTGGCCTTGTCGACCGTCACCCGCAGGTTGACCCGGTCGGTGGGAAACAGCCACGCGTGGTCGTTGCGGAGCGGCACGTGGTAACGCACCGCCGTGTCCGTCTCCTCCAGCGCGGTGGCGCGCTCAAAATCGAAGAAATCCCCGAGCGGTTTCCCGGGATTCAGCCGTTTCTTCAGTTTGGCCTGCGCCCACGCCTCCCGCCGTTCGGCCGTGGCCGGCCGGCCGTTGACCGCCAGCAGCCGCCAGATCCGGTCCCCCGGCTGCGAGGGATCGTAGAGCTCAAGGCGCTCCTCCCGGACCTGGCCGTCGGCAAACTCGCGCACGGACTGGGTGAACGCCCACTCGTCGCGCCCCCCGATCCACTTGGCCACGGCCCGTTCCAGCAGCGCCGGGGTCGCGGCGCGGGCCGCGGCCGGCGCCGCCAGCGCCAAAAGCAGGATGAGGATTAAACGCATGGTCCGGCCGCAGGGCCGTTCCCTACAGACAAGCCGGCCGGGGCTTGGTTGCCGGCTTCCGGGCGGCGCCGACGGCTGGCCCCGGGTGAAATAAAAAAACGGCCGGGCCGGCCGGAAAATTTTATAACGAAGGATTGCCCGCGCCGGGCCGGCCCGTTATCGGTCTCGGGCTTTCTTCAACCCTGCCCGCCTAGCCCACGCCCATCATGAACGAGCCGAGCCCGTCGGAACTGCTGGATCGCAAACACAAGCTGGTCATCTTCGCCTCATCCCTCGGCACGATCTTCGAGTGGTATGACTTCTACATCTACGGCACCCTGGCTGCCTTTTTCGGCAAGCTGTTCTTCCCCGTCGACAACCCGACCACGGGGTTTCTCTCCAGCCTGGCCCTGTTCGGCGTGGGCTTCTCCGTGCGGCCGTTCGGCGCGCTGGTCTTCGGCCGGCTCGGCGACATCGTCGGACGCAAATACACCTTCCTCATCACCATCACGGTGATGGGCCTGTCGACCGCGCTGGTCGGCGTGCTGCCGACCTACCGTCAGATCGGCTTCCTCGCGCCGATCATCCTCGTGTTCCTCCGCCTGGCCCAGGGCCTCGCGCTCGGCGGCGAATATGGCGGCGCGGCCACCTACGTGGCGGAGCACGCGCCCGCGGGCAAGCGCGGCGGCTTCACCGCCTGGATCCAGACCACCGCCACCGTCGGCCTGCTGCTGTCGCTCGGCGTCATCCTCGGCCTGCGCCAGACGATGTCGCCGGAAAGCTTCGCCGCCTGGGGCTGGCGGATCCCGTTCCTGATCTCCGTCATCCTGCTCGGCATCTCGGTCTACATCCGCCTGAAGCTGCAGGAGTCGCCCGTGTTCGCCGAGATGAAGTCCCAGGGCAAGGCCTCGAAGGCGCCGCTGACCGACAGCTTCGGCAACTGGAAGAACGGCCATCTCGTGCTGCGCGCGCTGTTCGGCGCCACCGCCGGCCAGGGCGTCGTCTGGTATGGCGGCCAGTTCTACGCGCTCTTCTTCCTCACCTCGACGCTCAAGATGGACTACGTGAACGCCTACGTGCTCGTGGCCATCTCCCTCGTCATCGCCACGCCGTTCTTCATCGTGTGCGGCCGGCTGTCCGACCGCATCGGCCGCAAGCCGATCATGCTGACCGGGTTCGCCCTGGCGGTCCTGACCTACCTGCCCATCTTCCACGGGCTGACGCGGGCGGCCAATCCCGCCCTGGCCGAGGCCATGCACCAGTCCCCCGTTATCCTCCACACGACGGAGTACCGCAGCTCCGTCGAGCTCACGATCGAGGCGGTGGTCGATGCGTTCGGAAAGGTCACCCTGCTCACGGCCAGGAAGACGCCGACGCAAACGGATCTGGCGCGCAACTACCTCAACAAGCTCGGCATCCCCTTCACGCTGTCGCCCACCCGGCCCGATGCCCCCCTGGTGCTCGACCTCGGCGGCCGCGACATGGTGACCGGATTTGACGCGAAGCAGTTTGACGCCGCCCTGGCCCCGGCGAATTACCCGAAGGCCGCTGATCCGGCCGCGATCAACAAGCCGGTCGTCGTGGGCCTGCTGACCATCCTCGTGCTCTACGTCACCATGGTCTACGGCCCGATCGCGGCGTTCCTGGTGGAGCTGTTCCCCACGCGCATCCGCTACACGTCCATGTCCCTCCCCTATCACATCGGCAACGGCTGGTTCGGCGGATTCCTTCCGCTCATCGCGTCGTCCATCGTGGTCTTCACCGGCGACATTTACGCCGGCCTCTGGTATCCCATCGGCATCGCGCTGATGTCGCTGCTCGTCGGCTGGATTGCCCTGCCCGAGACCAAGGACAACGACCTGAGCGCCTGATCCGAGACGGTAGCGCCCCTGATGAAGGACCGGCGGAAAGATCGTCGCCCGTGCGAAGTTGCCCCGGACGCCCGACAGGGTTGCTTTGGGCCATGACCGTCGTCATCTGGATCGTCATCGTCCTCCTCCTCCTGGCCGGGCTGGTCGGCTCGGTGGTGCCGCTGCTGCCGGGCACGACGCTCATCCTGCTCGGGGTCCTGCTCCAGAAATGGCTGCTGCCGGCCACACTCTCCCGGGCCGCCGCCGGCTGGATCGCGGCCTTCTGGCTGGTGTCCATCCTCGCCGACCTCGGCTGCGCGCTGCTGGGCGCAAAATGGTTCGGCGGCAGCAAGTGGGGCGTGGCCGGCGCGACGGGCGGGGCCCTCGCCGGGATGTTCTTCTCCCTGCCCGGCCTGGTCCTGGGTTCGATCCTGGGCGCCATGGCCGCGGAAAAGCCCGGCGCCCGGCGCTCCCCCGACGAGGCCGTGCGCTCCGGGGCGGGTGTCGCCGCGGGTTTCCTGCTCGGCATGGTCGCCCGGCTGGGTTGCGCCCTGCTGATGACGGGCATCTACGTCCTGGCCGTGCTGCCGTCGCGGGCCTAGATGTCCAGGAACTGCATCGGTCCGAGTTTCACCGAGAAACGCTCGTCGTAAGCCTTCACCCGCTTCCATTCCGTGCGGGTGTTGGCGAACGTCGCGTCCACCGGGATGAACAGGATGGACAGGCCCAGGTTGCCCGTGATCGATGAGATCACCGGGGGATACGCCGGGTCCACGACCGTGAAATCCAGCCGGGCCTCGCCGGCCTTGAGCTTGGCGATCAGCTTCACCCGGAACGGCTCGCGGAGCCGGAGTGTGACCGTCTCGACCTGCCGCGATTTTTTCTGCACCTGCATCCGGAGCTCGAACTTGTTCATCGGAATGTCCTGGCGGCGGCCCACCAGCGGGATCTCGAAGCTGATCCGCTCCGGTCCGTCCTCGGTCACCCGGGAGTGATCAAGGTCGAGGTTCGCCTTGCTGCCGTTGAAATTCAACGCCGGCGGCGCGCCGGCCGGCCGGTCGCTGGCCGCCGCGGCGTCGCGGGCCAGCTTTTCGCCCCGTTTTTCGCCGCGCTCGCGGTATTTCCGCAGCTGGCGTTCCGTCGGGGGCTGGCCGTCGACCTTCAGGGGCGTGAATTGCTCGGCGTACGGCTTCGAGGGGTCGAAGCGCACCACGGTGGCACCCTGCGGACTGCCCTTGCTGGCCACGATCTGCGTGGTCTCGGTGTAGGCCCAGTGCTCCGTGTCCTGGTGGTTGTGCTTGATCGCCTCCCGGAGCAGGGCGGCTTCGTCGGCGGACGCGGGCCGCGGCGCCTCCCCGGCCCGCAGACCGGCGGACGCACCCAGGAGGATCAGGGCGGAAAGAAAACGGCGCATGGTGGCTGGCACCATGCGCCGGAATTTGGTCGCGGCAATTTTTTTAAGCGGCCGGCCTCACATGCGGCAGATGAGCAGCTCGCGCTCGAACAGCAGCTCCTTGGGCATGTGGGCGTGCAGCTCGATGAACAGCTCCTCGTGGCCGAGGACCTCGGCGCGCCAGGCGGCGCGGTCGAAGGCCTGCAGCTCCTCGAACTTCTCGCGCGGGAAGTCCATGCCCTCCCAGTCGAGGTCGTCGTAGCGCGGCTGCCAGCCGATGGGGGTCTCCTTGGCGCGGCTGCCGCCCTTGGCGCGGTCGACGATCCATTTCAGCACGCGCATGTTGTCGGAGAAGCCCGGCCAGATGAACCTGCCGTCCTTGTCCTTGCGGAACCAGTTCACGTGGAAGATGCGCGGCGTCTCGGTGAGGTTGCGCTGCATGTTGATCCAGTGGCGGAAGTAGTCGCCCATGTGGTAGCCGCAGAACGGCAGCATGGCGAACGGGTCGCGGCGGACCTTGCCGATGGTGCCCGCGGCGGCCGCGGTCATCTCGGAGCCCATGGTGGCGCCCACGTAGACGCCGCTCGACCAGTTGAAGGCCTGGTAGATCAGCGGCATGGTGGTGGCGCGCCGGCCGCCGAAGATGATGGCGCTGATCGGCACGCCGGCGGGGTTCTCCCAGTCGGGGTCGATCGTCGGGCACTGCGCGGCGGGGGCGGTGAAGCGGGAGTTGGCGTGCGCGGCCTTGACGCCTTTTTCCTTGGCGAGGGCGGGGGTCCAGTCGTGGCCCTGCCAGTCCATGGCGTGCGCGGGCGGGACGTCCGTCATGCCCTCCCACCAGACGCCGCCGTCGTCGGTCAGCGCCACGTTGGTGAAGATGGTGTTCTTCGCCAGCGAGGCCATGGCGTTCGGGTTGGTCTTGACGCTGGTGCCGGGGGCCACGCCGAAGAAGCCGGCCTCGGGGTTGATCGCGTGCAGCCGGCCGTCGGCGCCGGGCTTGATCCACGCGATGTCGTCGCCGACGGTCCAGACCTTCCAGCCCTTCTTCACGAAGTTCGCCGGCGGGATGAGCATGGCGAAGTTGGTCTTGCCGCAGGCGCTGGGGAAGGCGGCGGCGACGTACGTCTTCCCGCCCTCGGGGTTCTCCACGCCGAGGATGAGCATGTGCTCGGCCATCCAGCCCTCGTCGCGCGCCATCGCGCTGGCGATGCGCAGGGCGAAGCACTTCTTGCCCAGCAGCGCGTTGCCGCCGTAGCCGGAGCCGTAGCTCCAGATCTCGCGCGTCTCCGGGAAGTGCACGATGTACTTCTCCTTGTTGCACGGCCAGGCGACATCCTTCTGCCCCTTCGCCAGCGGGGCGCCGACGGAATGCATGCAGGGGACGACACGCTTGAAATCCTTGTCGATCAGGTCGAAGACCTTCTGGCCGATGCGGGCCATGATGCGCATGTTGACCACCACGTAGGCCGAATCGGTCAGCTGCACCCCGATCTGCGACATGGGCGAGCCGATCGGGCCCATGCTGAAGGCCAGCACGTACATCGTCCGGCCCTTCATGCAGCCGTCGAAGAGGCCGCGCAGGGTCTTCTTCATCTCATAGGGGTTGACCCAGTTGTTGGTCGGGCCGGCGGCGTCCTTGGACTGGCTGCAGATGTAGGTGCGGTCCTCGACCCGGGCCACGTCGCTGGCGTCCGAGCGCGCATAATAGCAGCCCGGCCAGGTCTTCTGGTTGAGCTTGATGAAGGTGCCGTTCGCCACCAGCTGGCCGCAGAGCGCGTCGTACTCCTGCTGGGATCCGTCCACCCAGTGGACGGCAGCGGGCTGGCAGAGCGCTTCCATTTTCTTCACCCACTGGATCAGGTGCGGGTTGCTCGACAGCGGCCGGGTGGGATCTTTTTTCACTCCGTAGATGAGTTGAGGTTCGTTGGGCAGGGGGAGGGCGGATTTTTTCATCACCCCATAGTCTACAATCGGGCCTCCGGCGAGTAAAAGGGAAAGGCTGGTCATCAGTTGCCAATTAAGCGCTGTTTTTTGCTGCGGAATTCCGGCTCGCCAGCCCGCCGGTGGCCGCCAGCATGCCGGTTCATGGTGAAGCTCTGCATCTTCGTGGGCACCACGGTCGTCGGCACGGCGTTCGGTTACGGCGCGGATCTGCTGGGTTGCGACTTCCTGTGGTCCTTCATCCTGAGCGGCATCGGCAGCGTGCTGGGGGTCTGGGTCGGCTGGAAGGCCGCCCAGTATTTCAAGTGACCGGCCTCACTCCTGGGCCGGCTCGATGTGCACCGTCACGTCGCTGATGCCGTGCACGCTGGAGCCGATGAGGGCGTCCTTCACCGCATGGGCGATGGCATGGCCCTCGCGCACCGTCAGGCGGCCGTCGACGCGCACCTGGATGTCGACCAGGTGGCTGAGCCCGCTCTTGCGGGCGCGGAGCTTGTCGAGCGCCTGCACGCCCGGCACCGCCAGGGCGACCGAACGCAGCTCGTTTTCGAAATTCTTGGACACCGCCGTGTCCATCACGTCGCCCAGCGCCTGCGTGAACATCCCGAAGCCGTTGAACGCGATGATCCCGCAGGCGAACAGCGCCGCCCAGTCATCGGCCGTCTCCCAGCCCGGGCCGCCCCAGAGCGCGATGCAGATGCCGACAAACGCCGCGCCCGAGGTCATCGCGTCCGACCAGTGGTGCAGCGCCTCGATGCCGAGCGCGGTGCTGCCCACCTCCTCCCCGGCCATGCCCATCCGGCGCGAGAACCAGGTCTTGGCCACGATCACGCCCGCCAGCACCACCAGCGTCCACCAGGCCGGCCCCTGGTGCGGGGTGACGATCTCGTGCACCGCCTGCGACGCCACCCAGCCGGCCAGCCCGAAGATGATCAGGGACACCGCCAGCCCGGCGAGCGGCTCGGCCTTGCCGTGGCCGTAGGGATGATTCGCATCCGGCGGCTGCGCCGCCACGCGGAAGCCCGCCCACACGAGGGTCGACGAGAGGATGTCGAGCATCGATTCCGCCGCGTCGGCGATGAGCGCGTAAGTGTGCCCGAAGACACCGGCCGCGAATTTCACGGCCGCCAGCAGCGCGTTCAGCGCGATGCCGCGCAGCACCAGCCGGGCGCTGTCGCGGGCGCGCTGGGAAGCCTGCAGGTGGGGGTCGCGGGGGGACACGGCCCCGCAACCTAGCCGCGCGCCGGACGCACACAAGCCCGCACGTTGCACGCCGGCATTGACCGCCTCGCCCCGCCCGACTACCTTGCCGCTTCGCCATGTCAGACACCGCTGCACCGCTCGCCGCCGATCCCGTCAAACAATTCTCGGTTTTCATCCCGAACCGCGTGGGCCAGCTGTTCGACCTCACCGCGCTGCTCGCCAAGCACAACGTGCACATCATGGGCATGACCATCCTGGACACCACCGACTGTGCCATCGACCGGCTGATCGTCGACGATCCGGAACGCGCCCGCGAGCTGATGGCCGCGAACAATTTCGCCTTCACCGAATGCGATGTGCTCGTGGTGGAGATCAGCGCGGAGGCCCAGCTCAAGGGCGTGCTGAGCGCGCTGCTCACGGTCGAGATCAACCTCCACTACCTCTACTCCTTCCTGCTGCGGCCCGAGGGCCGGTCCGCCCTCGCGCTGAGCGTCGAGGACAACGACCTGGCGGCAAGCGCGCTCAACACCCGCGGCTTCAAGGTGCTCAGCCAGCGGGATATTTCGCGCTGACGCGGCGAAAAATCCTCGTCTTTGCGGAGGCCCCGGCCAGTTTCACGGGCCCCACCCGCCCAGTCCGTCCAACCCCTCCACGCCATGCCCAAATTCATCATCGAACGGGAAATCCCCGGTGCCGGCTCGCTCACCGCCCAGCAGTTGAATGCCATCTCGCAGAAATCCTGCGGCGTGCTCAAGGGTCTCGGCCCGCAGATCCAGTGGCTCGAAAGCTACGTCACCGACGACAAGGTCTACTGCGTCTACATCGCCCCGGACGAGGCGATGGTGCGGGAACACGCGAAGCAGGGCGGCTTTCCGGCCAACCGGGTCTCCGCGATCCGCCGCATGATCGACCCGACGACCGCCGAGGCCTGACCGGCCCCGGGGCGGCGCGTCAGCCCTTCGTCTCCGCCATCCGGTCGCCCTCGAGCAGGTAGAGGCCCGTGAGGTAGCCGTTCTCGTACATCTCGCCCACCTTCAGCCGGCCCTCGAAGGTGATCGGGACGTCCATCAGCGGCTTCACCCCCGCGCCGACCATCTTGACCACGACCCATTCGTTCAGCTTCGGCATCACGCCGTAGCAGCACAGCATCGGGTCCTTCACCAGCAGGAATTCCTTCACCAGCCCGCCGTCCATCTTCACCGGCAGCATGAAGCCGGTGACCGCCACCTTCTGCCGGTTGAGGGCCTTGATCTTGTCGGGGATCTGGGCCTCGCCCGAGGGCGGCGGGACGTCCGGCTTGGCCGGATCGACCTCCGGCGCGTTGTAGGTGTAGGAAGCCAGCCGGTCGAACCCGACCTTTTCGTACCCGTCGGACCCCGCCGCCGCGTCCGCCGCGTGCAGCGCGAGCGTGCCGCCGAGCAGCAGGGCGAGCAGTCCGGAGGGAAGTTTCATCGGGCGCAAGCTAGCCACGGGACCTGAATCGTCAAAGGGTTTGATATGGACGGCGGGCCTGCAAAACAGACCGGAGCAACTTGATATCGGTGCAGCCGCATCTTCGCCCAGCCAGCCCAGGCACGGCTGGACCAGTGTCCGGCCCTACCCCTGGCCAGCGAACGGCTGCAGTCATATTGTCACGGCCCTACGACACCGGCGCGATCGTCTCCGCCACGGGCACGCGGTAGGCCTTGAGCGCGGGCACAATGCCGCCAAGCACGCACAGGCCGGTGAACACCGCCGGGCCCCAGCCGAAGACCGGGTTCCACCGCAGCGGCTCGAGCACCACCCCCGTCTGCCCCCGGATGATCGCGGCCACGGCCCCGCCGAGCACGACGAAGACCGCGAAGCCGGCCACGGAGCCGAGAAGGCCGATGACCGCGGCCTCCCCCACCACCGCGCCGAAGACCGTCCGCCGCCGGGCCCCGAGCGCGCGGAGGATGGCGAGGTCGCGCTGCCGGGCGCTCATGGAATTGTAGATGCTCACCAGCACGGAACCCGCGGCCACGACGGCGACCAGCCACGCGATCAGCGTCAGCACCTGGTCGAGCCAGGCGACCTTGTTGAACAGCTCGGCCACGATCGTGCCGATGGGATAGGCGAAGGTCAGGCGGCCGCCGGCCGCGTTCAGCTGGTTGTTGAGCATCAGCCCGGCGGTCGGCGCCCGCAGCTGGATCAGCACGGCGCTGAGCTCGGTGGCGGCGAGCGGGTTGTGGCCCTTCATCGTCTGCACGCCCTCAAGCGGAATCCAGATCACGCGGTCCGCCGGCGTGTTCGTCGGTTCAAGCACGCCGACCACCGTGTAGACCTCCTCGTGCTGCTCGCCGTTCGGGTCGAAGGCGATCCCGTGGTAGGGCCGGAACGTCGTGCCGGTCGTCCAGCCGAGCCGAGCCGCGGCGTAACTGCCCGCGACCGCCTCGAGTTTTCCCAGCCGGAATAGCCGCCCGCCGGGGACGACGGCGTAGTGCCGGCCCGGGGCGTACGCGATGTCCGTGAACAGCTGTTCCACCGTGCCGACGATCCGCCAGCCCCGGAAATTGTCGCCCACGGCGAGCGGGATGGCGGCCTTCACCGCCGGGTGCCGCCGGATCATCTCGTAATCGGCGGCGGTGATGTTGCCCGGCGAGGCCTCGAGGTGGAAGATGGCGTTGAGCACGAGCTGCAGCCGGGAGCCGCGCGCGCCGAGCACGGCGTCGAAGCCGGAGTTGGTCCCCGCGAACACCGCCGAGGTCTGCGTCTTCACCACCCAGACCGTCAGCAGCAGCCCGCTCGCGAGCGCGATGCTGCCCGCGGTCACCACCGTCGAGAGGAGGTGCTGGCGCAGGCTGCGGTAGATGAGGTTCAATATCATTTTGGGAAAACGCCAAATCCCAAAGCATGTTCCAAAACGGGGGAATGGGGTGCTTGGTTTGGCATTTGGCGTTTCAAGACGCCGGCGCCGCGAGGGCCCGGTTGAGGGTCATGAAATCCTGCATGTGCTCGAACGACGCGAGCACCCGCTCGTCGTGGCTGACCAGCAGCAGGGCCGCGCCGGACTCGTGGCAGGCCTCGCGGATGAGCGCGAGGGCCTCGCGGGCGTTGCGCCGGTCGAGGTTGCCGGTGGGCTCGTCCGCGAGCACGAGCCGGGGCTCGTTGGCCAGCGCCCGGGCCACGGCCACGCGCTGCTGCTGGCCGGTGGAAAGCTGGGCGGGATAGTGCCGGTGCTTGTCGCCCAGCCCGACGCGCCGCAGCAGCGCGGCCGCCCGCGCCCGGTCCACGCCGCGGCCGAAGGCCATGCCGAGCTCGACGTTCTCGAGCACCGTGTGGCCCTGCAGCAGGTTGAAGGTCTGGAAAATGTAGCCGATGGTCTCGGCCCGCCGCCGGTCGCGCGCCGCCTCGCCGAGCGTCACGAGATTGTCACCATCGAGCCGGATCGAGCCGCCGTCCGCCGCCAGGATGCCGGCGATGAGGTGGAGGAAGGTCGTCTTGCCCGAGCCGCTCTCGCCGCGCAGCGCGATCTGCCCGCCCGCCGCCAGCGTAAACGCCGCCACGTCCAGCACGCGGTGCCGGCCGCCGCCGGGCCGGGCGTAGGACTTGGTGAGCTGGCTGATTTCGAGCAGGGGCATGACGGGAGCGGGAGCCGCTTAATATGGAGGATTAAGCCCCCTAACACGTCAATGGTTCGGACGGGAAGAACGAGATTAAACTGGCCTCGCCCCCGGGCGTTTGGCAGTTGTTGGCTTCTACCCCCTCAACCCTGCTATGAATCCATCGACCACCTGGAAACAAAAAGGCGCGCTGCTCCTGGCGCTGGCCGCGTTCGCAACCCCCGCCTTTGCCGGCGAAGCCGACATCAAGATCCCCGATCTCACGCACGTGCATTTCGACGGGCTGGGCGGCATCAGCGGCCTGACGCTGATGTACCTCGGCATCGCGATGTGCGCCATCGGCGCGGCCTTCGGCCTCTCCCAATACACGCAGACCAAGGCCCTCCAGGTGCACTCGTCCATGGCGAACGTCTCCCACATGATCTGGGAAACGTGCAAGACCTACCTCTTCACCCAGGGCAAGTTCCTCGCCATCCTCTGGGTGCTCATCGGCGCCTGCATGGTCTACTACTTCGGCGTCCTCTCGCACAATTCCGCGGCCCACGTCGTCGTCATCCTCCTCGCCTCCATCCTCGGCATCCTCGGCTCCTATGGCGTCGCCTGGTTCGGCATCCGCATCAACACCGTCGCCAACTCGCGCACCGCCTTCTCCGCCCTCAAGGGCAACCCGCTCAACACCCTCTTCATCCCGCTCCGCTCCGGCATGAGCGTCGGCCTGCTCCTGGTCTGCGTCGAGCTGTTCTTCATGATCTGCATCCTCGTGTTCCTCCCGCGGGAACTCGTCGGCCCCTGCTTCATCGGCTTCGCCATCGGCGAGTCCCTCGGCGCCTCCGTCCTCCGCATCTGCGGCGGCATCTTCACCAAGATCGCCGACATCGGCTCCGACCTGATGAAGATCGTCTTCAAGCTGCCCGAGGACGACCCCAAGAACCCGGGCGTCATCGCCGACTGCACCGGCGACAACGCCGGCGACTCCGTCGGGCCGACGGCCGACGGCTTCGAGACCTATGGCGTGACCGGCGTCGCGCTCATCGCCTTCCTCGCCCTCGCCCTCTCCAACAGCCAGGAACTCTGCGCGATGCTCATCGTCTGGCTCTTCACGATGCGCGCGCTGATGATCGTCACGTCGCTGGTCTCGTACTTCCTCAACCAGATCCTCTCGCGGGCCAAATACGGCAGCCTGAAGGATTTTGATTTCGAGGCTCCGCTCACCCACCTCGTGTGGATCACCTCGGCGGTGTCCATCGGCATCACCTTCCTCGCCTCGTACTTCCTCCTCGCGCACCAGACCGGGATCGATCCGTCGCTGTGGTGGGTGCTGTCCGTCATCATCAGCTGCGGCACAATCGCCGGCGCGCTGATCCCGGAGTTCACCAAGGTCTTCGTCAGCACGAATTCCCGCCACGTGAAGGAGGTCACCAACTGCTCCAGGCACGGCGGCGCCTCGCTCAACATCCTGTCGGGCCTGGTCGCCGGCAACTTCTCCGCCTTCTGGATGGGCCTCGTGATCATGCTCCTCATGGCCGCGTCCTACTATTTTTCCCAGAACCCCGCCCTGCTGGCCCTGATGCCGGCCAAGTTCCTCTTCGCCGCGCCCATCTTCGCCTTCGGCCTCGTGGCCTTCGGGTTCCTCGGCATGGGCCCGGTCACCATCGCGGTCGACAGCTACGGCCCGGTCACCGACAACGCCCAGTCGGTCTACGAGCTCTCGCAGATCGAGGGCCGGCCCGGCATCGCCGCCGAGATCGAGCGGGACTTCGGCTTCAAGCCCGACTTCGAAAACGGCAAATACCAGCTCGAAAAGGGCGACGGCGCGGGCAACACCTTCAAGGCCACCGCCAAGCCCGTGCTCATCGGCACCGCGGTCGTCG
>CAYRDN010000002.1:0-142378 GCA_964423065.1 uncultured Oleiharenicola sp.
GGCAAGACAATGGTGGACGGGAGCGGAACCGGCGGCGCGCAGTCCACGCACTCGCTCCGTCCGGCCCTCGCTCCCGTTCACCAAAGGATCCGGCCGCCGCGGACCCGGGTCCGCGTCCAGTCCGGGTAAGGATAATGGTGAACGGAAGCGGAGGTGGCAGCACGCAGTCCACGCACTCGCACCGCCGGGGTTCACACCCCCGTTCACCAAATTGTTTCTGGGCAAAAGTTTCATGTCAGAAGCACACATAGTCCGTGGCGGTAGGGCCGCCGAGGCCCAGCGTGCCGCGCAGGCGCCAGGAGATGATCAGCGCCGCGGCGACCGCCAGGAAGGTCTGCACGCGCCCGAGCCAGACCGGGCCGAGCCGGAGCCGGAGCCAGTGGTAGTGGGTCTGCGCGAACCAGAGCAGCGGGACGGTGCCGAGCCCGAAGGCCAGCAGCGTCTCGGCGCCGCGGACGGCGGAGCCGGACAGCAGCGCGAGGCTGAGCAGGAAATACAGCGGGCCGCACGGCAGCAGCGGGGTCGCGAGGCCGAGGGTGGCGGCGGCCTGCAGCCGCGAGCGGCCGCGGAGCCGCCCCGCCAGCCAGTGGTAGGCGCGGCCGAGCACCGGCAGGCGCGGCAGCCGCTGGTCGAAGCGCACGGCCACGGCGAGAAAGAAAAGCACCAGCAGCCAGGGCAGGTAGCGCAGCGCACTCCCGCCCAGCCAGGCCAGCGGCAGCCGCCCCGCCCCGCCGGCGAGCGCGCCGAGCAGGCTGTAGCCGGCGAGCCGGCAGAGATGGTAGACCGTACTGGCTGTCTGCACATCCGTGCGCTCGTGCGGCGCGGGCAGGATGGCGCACGCCAGCGGCCCGCACATGCCCGCGCAGTGGAGGCTGGTGACGAGGCCGGCGAAGAACGCCGTGCCGGGACCGGTGATGCCTGCGAGTTCCATGGTCAGGATCTCCCGGGCTGGCCCGCGAGCGGCACGGTCTCGATCCGGGCGTGCCGGGCGGCCAGGAACAGCGCGCTCCAGGCCAGGCCGGCCAGGAGGAAGGCGGCGGCGACGGCCAGGGCGAGGCGGCGGGCGGTGGTTTTATCGTTTGATGCCATGGTCATGGTCTTCCTCCTCCAGCAGCTGCGCGTCGGGGCCGAGAAACTCGACATCGCGACTGGCATCAAACCGGCCGGTGCTGTCGCGCACCCGCACCTTGAAACGGAACGACCCGGGATAATGCGCCCGGCTGGCGGTGAGCACCAGCGGATGCACCTGCTCGCCCATGGGATCGACCACCAGCGGGGCGTCCGCGCCGGCGAGGGCCACGCCCGGCGCGAGATTCTCCGCCGTCACGGTGAACCGGACGGGGGTCGGGCGCTTGTTGACGACGCGCACCATAAACTGGTTCCGGACCGAGTCGCGATCCACGAAATAGGCCGCGCCGCCGAGCCGGACCACGCTGAAGCTGGCGGGCCGGACGGTGGACAGGGCGAAGGTCGCGACCGCCGCGCCGATGCCGAGCAGGATGCCGTAGACGACCGTGCGGGGCCGCACCCAGCGGGTGACACCGCCGCCGAAGGCCGCCAGCGAGTCGTAGCGGATGAGGCCGGTCGGGCGCTTCACGCGGGTCATGACCTCGTCGCAGGCGTCGATGCACGCGGCGCAGCCGATGCACTCCAGCTGGAGGCCGTGGCGGATGTCGATGCCGGTCGGGCAGACCTGGACGCAGCGGTTGCACGCG
Organism: uncultured Oleiharenicola sp.; assembly: GCA_964423065.1. Taxonomy (GTDB): domain Bacteria; phylum Verrucomicrobiota; class Verrucomicrobiia; order Opitutales; family Opitutaceae; genus Lacunisphaera. The sequence continues at coordinate 1,716 of CAYRDN010000002.1, forward strand.
ACGCAGGCGCCGGCCGCCGGCGTGCCGAGCTTGCCGCGCGGCTCGCCGCGCCGGACATCGTAGCCGACGGCCAGGGTGTGGTCGTCGGTCAGCGCGGACTGCAGCCGGCCGTAGGGACAGATCACGATGCAGAGCTGCTCGCGGAACCAGGCGAAGTTGAAGTAGAGCACGGCGGCGGCGGCGAAGACGAAGAGGAAGGCGGCCCAGTGTTCGCCCGGCGCGTCGTGCATGAAGCCCCACAATTCGGGGATCGAAACGAAATAGGCCAGGAAGAGGTGCGTGATGGCCAGCGAAACAACCAGGAAGAGCACCTGTTTCAGTCCGCGGCGGAGGGTCTTGGCCGCGGTCCAGGGCGCCGCATCCAGGGCGCGGCGGGCGGGGGCGTCGCCCTCGATCCAGCGCTCGATCCGGCGGTAGACGTGCTCGAGGAACACGGTCTGAGGGCAGGCCCAGCCGCACCAGATGCGCCCGAGCAGGGCGGTGACGAAGAACAGCGAGAAGCCCACCCCGGTCACGAGGAAGAAGAGCAGCCACATGTCCTGCGCCGCGAGGGTCCAGCCGAAGAGGTGGAAGCGGCGCTGGGCGACGTCGAGGAAGACCGCCGGGTTGCCGTTGACCGGCACCCAGGGAAGGAGGAAATAAACGACGATCAGCGCGTACGCGCTGAGGCGGCGCCAGCGGTTGAAGCGGCCGGTGACGTCGGCCGGGTGCAGGAAATAGCGGGAACCGTCCTCATTGATGGTGGTGACGGAATCGAGGTTCGGCGCGTGCCGGGCCGGGCCCGCGGATCGCGGGGGCCGGGGCGGGGCAAAGGGAAGGATATTTTTCGGATCGGTCATCCATGCGGGCGGCGTTGGGACGCGAGGCCGGTTCAGTTGGCGGGCATCGCGGGGGCGGCGGGAGTGAAGCTGGTCTGGACCTCGATGGGTTCGCCCTCCGTGTGGTGGCTCAGGACATAGGCCACGACCTCGGCGGCCTTTTTCTGGCCGATGACGGGGCCCCAGGTCGGCATGCCCTTGGCCGGAACGCCGTTGGTGACGGTGTGGATGATCTCGGTCGGCCGGCCGCCGTGGAGCCAGAGGTGGTCGGCGAGGTTGGGTCCGACGCCGCCCTGGAGGTTGGCCTGGTGGCAGGCGATGCAAAGCGAGGTGAAGGTCTGCCGGCCCGCCTCGACGAACACCGGGTTGCGGCTCATCTGCCAGAGGCTGGCGTCGGTGATCTCGAGGGTGGAGGCCATCTTCGCCGCCTCGATGCGGGCCATGGCCGCGTCCACCTGCTGGCCGTCGGTCGGCAGCACGTGCGCGATCTGGTAGACGAACCAGTAGACGAGGGAGAAGGCGATGGCGCCGTAGAGCGTGTTGAGCCACCAGTTGGGCAGCCGCTGGTCGAATTCCTGGATGCCGTCGTAGCTGTGCGCCTTGAGCTGGGGATCGCCGGGCAGGGAGGGTTGCGATGGATTCATGGGGCGGGCGGGGGCCGGGGACAAACCCCGGACCGGGGGCGGCGGCGGATCACTCGTGGTCGAGGGGCAGGCGGGCGAGTCGGTCGGCCTGGTCGGGCTTCATCGCGGCCGTGCGCCACGCGGCGCAGGCATAGACGAGGCCGGCGACGACAAGGGCGACGACGGGGAAGATCAGCTGCCAGTCTTGATAAACGATGCGGTAGAACATGGGGGGAGGGAGGTTCGTGGTTGCGGGGAGGAAAATGCGGGGAAGGTCAGGGCGAAGCGGCGGTGGTCCCGGTCGCGGGCTCCCATTTCTTGCCGAGGCTCTGGAGGTAGGCGATGAGCGCGACGATCTCCCGGTCAGGGGCGACGTAGCGGCCCTGGGCCTGGAGGTCCTTGGCGATGTCCCTGGCCTGCCCGCGCGCGAGGGTGTCGATCAGGGCGGGCGACCAGTTCGGGAACGGCACGCCGAGCATTTTCTGCACGCGGATCTTCGCGGGCAGGGCGCCGAAATCGATGGTGCCGGTGAAGAGCCAGGGGTAGGTCGGCATGTTGGAGCCGACGGAGATCTGCCGCGGGTTCTGCAGGTGGTCGAAATGCCAGGCGTCGTTGTATTTGCCGCCCACGCGCGCAAGGTCCGGGCCGTTGCGCTTCGAGCCCCACTGGAAGGGGTGGTCCCAGATGGATTCGCCGAGGCGCGAATAGTCGCCGTAGCGCATGACGTCCGGCACCAGGGTGCGGATCATCTGGGAGTGGCAGAGGTAGCAGCCCTCGCGGACATAGAGGTCGCGGCCGGCCAGCTCGAGCGGGGTGTAGACCGTGGCGACGCGGTCCTCGGTCTGCAGGCGGCGGTCGATGGTGATCATCGGGATGATCTGGATGAGGCCGCCGGCGGCCACGGCGAGGAAGACGAGCACCGTGAACGGCAGCGCGTTGATCAGGAGCTTGTCATACCAATCGCCCCAGGCGGTGCCGCGGGACTCAAAGTGCCCGATGGCGAGCAGCACGCAGAGGGCGAGGCCGAAAAAGCCGAGGAGATTGACCCAGCCGCTGGTGAAGAGCCAGAGGCAGGTGATGGCCAGGCCGAGCACGGAAAACAAGACCGGGGCGTTGAGGAAGGTGCCGGTGACCCCGAGGCGGTCCGCGGCGGCCGGCGGCTCGACGTAGACCTCCATCGTGCCGTTGACGGGCGCGGCGCCCCGGATCGTGCGCCCGAGGTTGTAGATCATGATCAGGAAGCCGGCGAGGTAGAGCGCGCCGCCGACGACCCGCAGCAGCATGAGCGGCCGGATGGCGTTGAGCGTGTCGAGGAAGTTGGGATAGGTCAGGAGCGTGCCCCCCTCGGAGGTGGCGTTCAGCATCAGGCCCTGCGTGATGCCCGAGGCCCACATCGCGCCGATGTAGAGCAGGATGCCGGTCATCCCGATCCAGAAATGGAGGTTGGCGAGGCCGGTGGAGTACAGGGGCTTGTTCCAGAGGCGCGGCGCCAGCCAGTAGAACATGCCGGCCGCCATGAAGCCGTTCCAGCCGAGCGTGCCGCCGTGCACGTGGGCGATGATCCAGTCGGTGTAGTGCGCGAGGGCGTTGACCGACTTGATGGCGAGCAGCGGGCCCTCGAAGGTCGACATGCCGTAGAAGGTCACGCCGGCGACGAAGAACTTGAGCACGGGGTCGGTGCGGAGCTTGCCCCACGCGCCGCGGAGGGTGAGCAGGCCGTTGAGCATGCCGCCCCAGGACGGGGCCCAGAGCATAAGGGAGAAGGTCATGCCGAGCTGCTGGAGCCAGTTGGGCAGCGCGGTGTTCAGCAGGTGATGGGGGCCGGCCCAGATGTAGACGAACACCAGCGACCAGAAATGGATGACCGAGAGCCGGTAGGAGTAGACGGGCCGTTCCGCCGCCTTCGGCAGGAAGTAATACATGATGCCCAGGATCGGCGTGGTGAGGAAGAACGCCACGGCGTTGTGCCCGTACCACCATTGCACGAGCGCGTCCTGCACGCCGCCGAACACCGGGTAGCTGTGCAGCAGGCTGGTCGGGACCGACAGGTGGTTGACGATGTAGAGCATCGCCACGGTGATGATCGTCGCGATGTAGAACCAGATGGCGACGTAGAGGGACTTCTCGTTGCGCCGCGCCAGCGTCCAGAAGAAGTTGACGGCAAAGACCACCCAGATGAAGGCCACGGCGATGTCGATGGGCCAGATGAGCTCCGCGTATTCCTTGCCCCGGGTGAGGCCGAGCGGGAGCGTGATGGCCGCCGCGACGATGATGAGCTGCCAGCCCCAGAAATGGAGGTTCGAGAGAAAGTCGCTCGCCAGCCGCGCCTTCACCAGCCGCTGCGTGCTGTAATAGACGCCCGCGAACATCATGTTGCCCACGAAGGCGAAGATGACGGCGTTGGTGTGCAGCGGCCGCAGCCGGCCGAAGGTCAGGAAGGACGTGGCAAAGTTCGCCTGCCAGAAATTGAGCTGCGTCGCGATGAGGACTCCGACCAGCATGCCGACGGCACCCCAGAGGATGGACGCGAGCATGAACTGGCGCACGATGCGGTCGTTGAACTCAATGGTGGTTTTCTGTCCCGGGGGGTTCATGGCGTGGAAGCTCAGAGGGTGGTCACGGCGTCCGGCCGCTCGCGGCGGCACCCGGCGCAGGGCGGATGCTCGCCCCGTTCGCAGCCGCAGCCGGCGGCAGCCGGGGCGTGACCGGCGGCCCGCGGCTGCTCCTCGGCCAGGGGCAGGAGGGAGTCGCGCTCGGGACTGGCCCGGTGGCGGCCGCGTTGCTCGCGCCAGAAGAGCGCGACGAAGATGAAGACCAGCCCAAGGCTGAGGGATACCGTTAGAGGGATGACGGACATGTGCGTGGATTGAACTGGGCCCAGCATAGCCGGGCGACGGCCGCGCTGCTCCGCGCATTTTGGCCAGCTGTGCGCACTTCTTGGCGGGCGGGCGGGGGGCGGGGGATGGCGGCGGGGATCATGGCGGGCAGGTGGGTACCGCCCCACCCTACCAGCCGGACCCGCCACCGGCTTCACGCCCCTTGGCCATCCCTCCGCACATCTTGTCCTGCAAGATATGCCCAACCTTCGGCAAGGCATGCCGAGCGGGGACGCACCCGCGGGCGCATAGTGCGTCCGTGGAAGATCGCGCGATCCGTGTGCTGCAGCAACTGCGTCCCCTCATCAAGCAACGGTGGGAAACGCTGCTGCGCGCCGAGCCGGTGGTCTCCCCGCTCGCCAATCCGGACACGCTGGTGTACCGCATGGACCAGACGATCGACCAGCTGGTCTCCGCGCTCGGCACGCGCTCCTTCCGGATCTGGCTCAAGCACCATCCGGTGCTGTACATGCCGCGCCGCGACAACCGCTCGTGCCGGATCAATCCGCTCCTCGCCTATTACGCCTCCGGGGACACGGCGCTGCGCGCGGTCACCGCCGCCGCGCTGGGGCCGGCGCTGCCCGAGACCCTGCTGCTCTACCACGGCCTCGCCCAGCGCGAGATCGAGGCGCTGTGCGGGGCCTGCTGCCAGCGGGACACCGAGCAGTGCGCCACGTACGACGCCAGCCACGTGCTGCAGGCGTAGGCTCGCAGCCCCCCGCCGGTCAGGCGGCGCCGACCCGGCCCATGCGCTTGTCGCGCCAGGTGGTGGGCGACTCGCCCTCGATCTTCCGGAAGACGCGGTTGAACTGGGACAGCGACTGGAACCCCGCCTCGAACGCCGCCTCGCTGATCCGCTTGTGCGGGTTCTGGAGGAGGTTTTTCACCTTCTCGATCCGCACCCGCGCGAGGTAGTCGGTGAAGGTCAGGCCGGTGGCCTGCTTGAAGATCTTGCAGAAATAAAACGCGCTCGTGTTCACCGCGGACGAGACCAGCCGCAGCGAGATCTCCTCCCCCTGGTGCTCGGTGATGAAAATCTTCGCCTTCGCCACCATCGGCGAGTCGACCTTGCCGCCGGAGACCACCAGCTGGTTGCTGAGCGTCGACAGGTGCTGCGCAAAGATCGTCAGCAGCCGCAGGACCGCCTCGTACTGCCGGCGCTCGAGCACGCGCGTCTGGAAAAAGGCCTCCTCCAGCTGCTTCACGTCGATCTCCGCGCCGTATTTCAGCAGCTGGGTGGTGGTGCGGGTGAACTGCTCCTTCGTCGGCTGATGGAGCAGGATCTGGCCGGTCTGGAGGAAGGCGATGACGTTCTCGCCCACGCGGACGGGCACGGCGGAATCGCACAGGCCGGCGAAGCACTTGAGGGTCTTCGGCTCCAGCGCCGCCTCCACCTCCACCCGCTTCTGCAGCTCCAGGCATGCGGCGCAGGACTTGTTGGTGGTGGCCATGAGCGCGCAGAAGGGGTTCTCGTTCTTCACCCCGTGCAGGGGCAGGTCCAGCGTCTCGAGCGCCCGCAGGGCCAGCGGCAGCCCGGTCGTCTCGTTGAACGCCTTCTGGTAGTCACGGAATATGTCCGACCGCCGCAAGTGGTCGACCAGCTTGCGGGACGGCGTGGCGTGGCTGCCGGCGCTGTTCATCATCCCGCACCTTTGTCATGCTCCGGCGCGCGGCGCAATGGATAAAGTTCCCGCGCGGGCCCGCGGCCCTCTCCGGGACATGGATAGCGCGTTATTTAATGCGCCTTATGCGCAATTCTTTTGGCGCGGGCGCCGCCGGGCCAGTTTCTGTTCGACAAACCCGGCCGGGCTCCTTCTTTTCCCGTCATGGCCTCGCCCGAGAAAAAGCCGTTTTCCCCCGTCGTTCTCGTCCTCGACCTGGTGCTCACCGCGCTGGCGTTCGTCATCTTCTACTCGCTGGTGAACTCCCACGTGCCCTCGAGCGACCCGGCGATGATCCGGATCTGGGGCGGCCTCGCCGCCGGCTGCATGACCGGCGTGTTCTGGCTCGCCCTGCAGATGCTGAAGACCGTCTTCCGTTTCCAGCGCGATTCCCGCAAGTAACCGCGCCCGGGCCGCCCCGCGCCCCGCCCCCCATGGCCGCCTCCCGCCCCGCCCGCGCCCCCCAGGGCGCCTCCCGCCCCCGCACCACCGTCGCGGTCGAGGACTACCTGGAGAAGATCGAGCAGCTGATCGCCCGCAAGGGCTACGCCCGCGTCGTCGACATCGCCGCCGCGCTGCAGATCTCCCAGGCGAGCGTCACCGCCATGGTGCAGCGCCTCGACGCCGAGGGCTTCATCAACTACGAGAAGTACCGCGGCATGGTGCTCACCCGCAGCGGCCTCGAGGTGGCCCGGCACATCGCCCACCGCCACCAGCTGCTGACCGACTTCCTCCGCGTGCTCGGCGTGACCGACGAGCAGATCATCTACGACGACGTCGAGGGCATGGAGCACCACATCAGCCCCGAGACCTTCCGCGCCATCGAGGCGCTCACGCGCCACCTCGAGAAGCACCCCGTCATCGCCGCCAAGGCCATGGCCGCGGCCCGCCCCCCGGGGCGCTGATCCGGCCTTGGTATACTATTGGTTTACATCAAGGGCATGCCCGGGATGGAAACCAACCCCATGCTTGGGCCGGGGGGCGCATGGCCGGCTTCCATGGCCCGAAGCCGGGGCTGACTGGTTCGGTGCCCCGGCGCCGGAGCCGGCGCCTTCCGCCGGGCATCCGCCGGCGTCTGGTCGCTCAAGCCCCGGCGTAGAAACAACTTTCCCCCGCCGCCCGTAATCCCGTCTTCCTTCCCGGGGTGCCGGCGGCCGGACACGGCCGGAGAAAAAAATGCACGCCGTGACGGCCTCCGCCGTTGACACAGAATCGCGCCTGATGTGCGCTCAACGCTCCTATCGTTCGTTACCTTCCTACACCCATGGCCAAGAAATCCACCGCCAAGAAGCCCGCCCGCAAGGCGGTTACCTCCAAGAAACCCGCCGTCAAGGCCCTCAAATGCGTCTACTCCTGGGGCGCCGGCAAGGCCGATGGCAACGGCACGATGAAAAACCTCCTCGGCGGCAAGGGCGCCAACCTCGCGGAGATGACCCGCATCGGCCTCCCCGTGCCCCCGGGCTTCACCATCACCACGGAGGTCTGCACCTATTTCTACGCCCACAAGAAGACCTACCCGCCGGAACTCCAGGCCCAGATGGTGGCCGGGGTCGCCAACATGGAGCGGATCATGGGGACGAAGTTCGGCGCCACCGCCGGCATGCCGCTCCTCGTCGCCGTCCGCTCCGGCGCGCGCGATTCCATGCCGGGCATGATGGACACCATCCTCAACCTCGGCCTCAATGACCAGGCCGTCGTCGCCCTCGCCAACGCCACCCGCAACGAGCGCTTCGCCTGGGACTGCTACCGCCGCTTCATCCAGATGTACGGCGACGTCGTCCTCGGCGTCCAGAAGCGCGAAGGCGAGGACCACGATCCCTTCGAGACCGTCATCCACGGCTTCAAGCACGAGACCTACCACCGCGACATCGCCGACTCCGACCTCACCGCCGCCGACCAGCGGGAGCTCGTGAAGCGCTTCAAGGCCCTCGTGCTCGAGCGCACCGGCCACGGCTTCCCCGACGACCCGTGGGAGCAGCTGCGCGGCGCCGCCGGCGCCGTCTTCGGCTCGTGGATGAACGACCGCGCCAAGGTCTACCGCGCCAAGTACGGCATCCCCTCCGAGTGGGGCACCGCCGTCAACGTCCAGGCCATGGTGTTCGGCAACACCGGCGACACCTCCGGCTCCGGCGTCGCCTTCACCCGCAACCCCGCCAACGGCACCAATGAGTTCTACGGCGAGTTCCTCATCAACGCCCAGGGCGAGGACGTCGTCGCCGGCGTCCGCACGCCCGAGCCCGTCCTCAAGCTGAAGGACCAGATGCCCAGGTCCTACGCCGAACTGCTGAAGGTCCGCGCGACGCTTGAGAAGCATTTCAAGGACGTCCAGGACATCGAGTTCACCATCCAGGACGGCAAGCTGTTCATGCTCCAGACGCGCAACGGCAAGCGCACCGCCGCCGCCGCGCTCAAGTTCTCCATCGACATGGTGAAACAGAAGCTCATCGACTGGCGGACCGCCGTGCTGCGCAACCCGGCCGACCAGCTCGAGCAGCTCCTCGCCCCGATCTTCGACCTCGCGGAGGTGAAGAAGGCCGCGGTCATCGCCTCCGGCCTCCCCGCCGGCCCCGGCGCCGCCACCGGCCGGATCTACTTCAACGCCGACCGCGCCGTCGCCGCCGCCGAGAAGGGCGAAAAGGTCCTCCTCGTCCGCATCGAGACCTCCCCCGAGGATCTCCGCGGCATGATCGCCGCCGAGGGCATCCTCACCGCCCGCGGCGGGGTGTCCTCGCACGCCGCGCTCGTCGCCCGTCAGATGGGCAAGGTCTGCGTCTGCGGCGCCGCCGCCCTCCAGATCGACTACGACAAGAAGACCGTCACCGTCTCCGGCGCGACCTACCATGAGGGCGACTTTCTCTCCATCGACGGCACGATCGGCGCGGTCTACGCCGGCCAGATCAAGACCGCCCCGTCCGAGATCATCTCCGGCCTGCTGCACAACGACCCGGCCGCCCGGGCCACGGAGAAGTTCAAGAGCTACGTCCAGCTGATGAAGTGGTGCGCCGCCGCGACGAAACTGTCGGTCCGCACCAACGCCGACACCCCCGAGCAGGCGCGCAACGCCATCGCCTTCGGCGCCGTGGGCATCGGCCTCACCCGCACCGAGCACATGTTCTTCGAGGGCGACCGCATCGACGCCATGCGCGAGATGATCCTCGCCGACTCCGTCGCGGCCCGCGAGGTCGCGCTCGCCAAGCTCCTGCCCTACCAGCGTGACGACTTCTTCGGCATCTTCAAGGCGCTGCAGGGCTACCCGGCCACGATCCGCTTCCTCGATCCCCCGCTGCACGAGTTCCTGCCGAACTCGAAGGAGTCGCAGATGGACCTCGCCCGGAAACTGAACATCCCGGTCGAGCGGATCATGCACCGCGTGCACGAGCTGCATGAGTTCAACCCCATGCTGGGCTTCCGCGGCTGCCGGCTCGGCATCAAGTTCCCCGAGATCACCCGCATGCAGGCCCGCGCCGTCCTCGAGGCCGCGGCCGACGCCACCAAGGCCGGCTTCAAGGCCCGGCCCGAGATCATGATCCCGCTCGTCGGCTTCAAGAAGGAGCTCGATCTCCAGGTCGCCATCGTCCACGAGGTCGCCGCCCTGGTCCAGGCCGAGAAGAAGGTGAAGATCAGCTACGCCGTCGGCACCATGATCGAGATCCCGCGCGGCGCGCTCACCGCCGACGAGATCGCGCACACCGCCGAGTTCTTCAGCTTCGGCACGAACGATCTCACGCAGACCTGCCTCGGCATGTCGCGCGACGACTCCGGCTCCTTCCTCGGCGCCTACCAGGAGTCCGAGATCATGAAGAAGAATCCCTTCGCCTCGATCGACCAGACCGGCGTCGGCCAGCTGATGCAGATCGCGATCACCAAGGGCCGGCAGACCCGCCCCGACATCAAGCTCGGCATCTGCGGCGAGCACGGCGGCGACCCGGACTCGGTGAAATTCTGCCACAAGCTCGGCCTGTCGTATGTCAGCTGCTCTCCCTATCGGGTGCCCGTCGCCCGGTTGGCCGCAGCCCAAGCCGCGATCGCCGATCTGAAGAAGTAACAGCTGTAGGAGGGGCTTAATGCCCCGATTCTTTCCAGCCCCGGCCCGCAAGGTCCGGGGCTTTTTCGTCCTGTGGCTTCAGCCACTGGACGAACCGCGCCATAGCCCAAAGGGCGACGGCGGGTTTGCCCGCCCCGTCAGCCATATCCTCGCCACGACCACCCATCTGGACACCGCTTCTGGTTTCTCCTGTTTCTGTTATTATCCTACATATTAAGACTTGTCTTACTTGGACAAATATTCCCCTGTTTTATCCATGGTCACCATGAACACCGAATCCGCCTACATGACATCCAAAGGGCAGGTCGTCATCCCGGCCCGCCTCCGCCGGAAATACGGCCTGAAGGAAGGCACCCGGCTCAATTTTGTGGAGGAGGAGGGCCGCTTTGTCGTCCAGCCGGTCACCAAGGAGTTCATCGACTCCTTCTGCGGCATCTTCAAATCGAAGCCCGGCGAGAAATCCGCCGTGCAGGAACTGCTGGCGGACCGCGCCGCCGAGCGCGCCCGGGAGGACCGTGAGTCGGCGGAGGACCGCCGCAAGTGAAGCCGACGGTGCTCGATGCCTCCGCCCTGCTGGCGATGCTGTTCGGGGAGCCCGGCATGGAGGAAATGCGCGCCCTCTTCCACAAGGCATCCGCCGCGGACAAGCCGTTGCTCATGACCGCCGTCAACTGGGCCGAGACGCTCAATCGCATCACCCGGCGGCAGGGAGCAGCCGGCCTGGCCGCCGCCCGGCTCCTCCCCGCCAACGGAGCCCTCGGCGTCGTTCCCGTGGACATTGCCCTGGCAGAGGCCGCCGCCGCCTACAAGGCGGCCGACCGGCTCGGCTTGGCTGACGCCTTCGCCGCCGCGCTGGCCAAGAACCTCAAAGCCGAACTCGTGACTTCCGACCGGGAGTTCAGATCCGTGGAAGGCGAAATTAAGATTACTTGGCTGAAGTGACGAATCTCATCCTGCGAGACGTTATTCCGCAATATTACTCGTCGTTTGCTCCAGGTATCGCTCGGAACTGGACTGCCTCAAGGCTACACGTACTTCGCATTGAGCCATTCAGCTGGAACAGCCGGGGGCTCTTGCTGAAGTCGAACAGCCGATAGACGTGATATTCGGTACTCCGTTCGTCGGACACTTCCACTTCGTTGCAGGAGGCGAAGAACGGTGTCATTTGGCCGAAGCGCGTGGTCTTCACCTCCACCAATCGCTCGCGACCGTCCGACTCGAATGAAAGGATGTCGAATCCGTGACCATCGCCTTTGATCGAGACATGCTGAATGCGCTCCGCCAGTGTCTTATGCCCCGCTCGCCAGAGCCGCTTCTGTTCGAATTCGAGCACCAACTCTTCCCCTGCCCGACCGAGCGACTGATTGCGCGACTCCAGCTCCAGATAGTTTCGTTGCGGCAACACCCTAGGCGCTGAACGTCTCTCATAAAGCGCCTCCTTCTTTTTCGCCGGTGTCGGTGGATCAACCAGTATCGCTAGAATATCATCAAGGTTCGCCGGCTTCACCACCGGCTGATCTATCAGCTTGGCTGCCATCGCAGCCAGTTCAGGCCTCGCATACACCCGGCGCTCAACTACCTCATGTAGGAGCCCCTGGAAGTTACTGCGCGGCTTATAGCCCTTCACATACGGGTAACCCATTTCGATCAGCACCGCACTGATGTTCTGATGCTTGAACTCGATGGCTCCACGACTACGCGCGGGAAGGAGCTTTTGCAGGTCCCGATTCCGCTCCGCCTTGTTGTATTCACTCCCACCATATTCCAAGGCCCACATTGCCAGGTAATCCTCAACGATGATTTCGACTTCCTGCTGTGACCAATCGTCAGACATAGCGTTCGCATGACGAGATGCCCGCCGATTTAACCCAACGCAATGCCAACTTGCATTGAGATGACCGAGAGCGGGCAACAAGGCCACCGGGCTTCGGTCTTCGCACGAGGCCACGGCTGACAGGGCGGCTGATTCAGGTTTTCCGGACGCACGGCATGCCCAGCCTTCGCCAAGCGTTCCGCCGTCGCCGGGCCCATGGCGGACAGGACGGCCGGAAAGCGCGGCTTGACTCCGCTTACGTAGGCCTTTGTTTCCCACGTATGAAGACCAAGCTCACCCTTTCGGTCAGCGCCAAATCCGTGCAGCGGGCCAAGGCCGCCGCCCGCCGCCGGGGCGTGCCCTTGTCCCAGCTCGTGGAGGAGCATTTCGACCGGTTGGCCCCCGCCGGCGGGAAGCACGACAGCGCCGAATTTTTCCGCCGCTGGCAGGGTGCCTTCAAGCTTGATCCGGCCGCGCTCAAGGACGAACGCGTCGCCGCCATCATGGCCAAGCACGTGCGGTGAAAGCCCTGTTCGACACCAATATCCTGCTGGATGTGGCCCTGGACCGTCCCCGGCTGGCGGCGTCCAGCCGCTCCGCCCTGACCTGGGGATTTGAGCATCCCGGCAAAGCCTGCCTCGCCTGGCACTCGGTCGCGACCCTGGCCTATTTCATCACCAAGCACGGCGGGCGTGACCGGGTGCGCCCGCTGGTCGGCGAACTGGTCGCCCGCCTCGATATCACCGGCGGTTCCGACCGGGAACTGCTGCGGGCCATCGAGCTGCCGGTGCCGGATTTCGAGGACGCCATGATTGCGGCCTTGGCCGAGAGCACGGGAGCCACCCACATCGTCACCCGCAACACCGCCGATTTCCGCCGGTCTCCCGTGAAGGCCGTGACCCCGGAGGATTTCGTGCGGCTGGCCGCGAAAGCCTGACCGGCGCGGCTGGGCCATGGCCGACATCTTCACCCGGCGCAAACGCTCCGCCGTCATGGCGGCCATAAGTTCCCGCGGCAACAAGGCCACCGAGCTGCGGCTGATCCGGATTTTTCTGGCCAACTCGATCACCGGCTGGCGACGGGGCTCCAAGCTGCCGGGTAAACCGGACTTTGTTTTTTCTCGGCAACGGTTCGCCGTGTTCGTGGACGGCTGTTTCTGGCACGGCTGTCCCCGGCACGCAACCTGGCCGAGAACTCGGGCTGCATTTTGGCGACGCAAGATCGAGGGAAACAGGACCAGGGACCGGTTGGTAAGCCGCCGCCTCCGAGCCAAGGGCTGGACGGTGCTCCGCATCTGGGAGCATGAGTTGAAACGGAAGGATGGGCCCAGGCTCATTCGGCGACTGCTTCGCCACCTCGGGACATAACCCGCAGGCATTCTGCCTGTCACCCAGCCTCTGCCTCTGCTCACTGAAAAGGCCCGGCACCCTCACAGCGTCCGGCCGAACCATGCCACCGTCACCTCGAGCACGCGCGCGGCCTGGCCCTTCTCCCCGTCGAAGACGTGGAAGATGTGGTCCGCGCCGCCGATGATCACCGCCTCGGCCGGCCCGATCTTCGCCTCCGGCTGCGCCGCGGCAAGGCGGCCGGCAGCGATCTTCATGAACTCCGCCTCATGCTGGGGCAGGTAATCATCCGCGCCGCGCACCGACAGGAACGCCCCGGGATATTTCGCCAGCGACCGGTCCAGGTCGATGCCGCGGAAGCTCTCAAAAAACTCCCGGTGCAGCGTCACCGTCTTCCAGCCGGAATAGTCCACCGTGCCGGTGCCCGTGCGCTCGGCCTGCGCGCGCGCCTCGCGGTATTCGCCGCCGGTGAACGCGGCGTACTGGTCGCCCCCCGGGCTCGACCACAGCACCATCGACCGGAACCACGCCGGGTGCCGCGCGCCCGTCTCGATGGCGGTGGAGGCCCCGAGACTCCAGCCGAGCACCCCGACGCGGTCCGCGCGCACGCCCGGTTGTTTCACGAGGAAGGCATAGGCCGCCGCCGCATCCTCCAGCCGCGTGGTGAAGGTCGAGGCGATGTCCGTGCGCCGGGCATCGCCCTCGCCGCGGAAATTGATCCGCAGGCTCGCGATGCCCCGCGCGGCGAGGTCGCCGGCCAGCCGCTTGAGCAGCCCGCCGGCATCATCCATGTCCGCGGCAAAACCGTGGCAGAGCAGCACGGCGCGCCCGTCCCACTGCTGGTCCGGCGTCACCCAGGCGCCCCTCAGTTCGGGATTGATCGTCACGAGGATCTCCGCCGCCCGGCCGGACACGGTGAGCAACCCAAGGACCAGACCGAGCCAGCGCGCGAAAGCCATGGGCCAAGTCTGCGCGGACCGGGCCGCTCGCCGAGCTTTTTGCGCGGCCGGGCCGTTTTTTCGTGTCCACCGCCAGCTTCGTGTTAAATCAAGCCATGCCCCTGTCCCGTTTCCTGCTGGCCGCCCTGCTCTCACTCCTGCTGACCGCCTGCACCACGACCGGCAATCCCCCGCCCGCCGCCGCGGTCCTGCTCCCCGCTCCCCGCTCCGAGCTCCCGGCTCCTGACTCCCTGCTCCCCGCCCACGCCCGTGTCCTCGTCCTGGGCGACAGCATCACGCAGGACGGACGCTATGTGACTGACCTGGAATATTACCTCCACGCGGCCGGCCTCCCGGTCGACCTCATCAGCATCGGCCTGTCCAGCGAGACCGTCTCCGGCCTGTCCGAGGCCAGCGAAGCGGTGCGCCGCCCGTGGGTGTTGCAGCGGCTCGACCGCGCGCTCAAGGCCGTGAAGCCGACGGTCGTCCTCGCCTGCTACGGCATGAACGACGGCACCTACCGGCCCCTGACCCCGGAAATCCTGGCCGCGTTCACCGCCGGCCTGCATCAGCTCATTGACCACGTCCGTGCCGCGGGGGCGACGCTGGTGCTCATCACCCCGTCCGTGTTTGAGCCGGCGCCGATCGCGGCGAAGACGGTGCCCGTGACCGCCGCGCAATTCGGCTACAGCCACCCCTACGCGGGCTATGACGAGGTCCTCGGGGAATTTGCCCGCACCGAGCTCGCGCTGCACGAGCCGGGCGTGACCGTCATCGACCTGCACACCCCGATGGCGGCGGCGCTGGCCGCGCGCCGGGCGCAAGATCCGGCGTTCGCCTTCGCCAAGGACGGCGTCCACCCGGGCGACCTGGGTCATCTGGTGATGGCGGAGGTGATCACCGCCGGGCTGGGTCTGACGGCGCCGGCGGCTCCGGACGCCGAGCTGGCCCGGCTCTCGGCCGATCCCGTCTTCGGGCTCATCCGCGAGCGCCGCGAGCTGCGCTCCGAGGCCTGGCTGCCCTTCGTCGGTTATACGCGGGGCGACACGTTCAAGTCCGCCTCCGTCACGGCCGCCGAGAAAGTGGCCGCCCGGCTGCAGCGCGAGATCGACGCGACCGGAGCGCGATAGTCACCGCGCCGGCCGCGTCCGCCACAGGTGCCAGCCGGTGAGGATCAGCGGCATCACCCAGCCAAGCAGCCCGGCGAGGACCGCGAAGCGCCCAGCGTAGCCGATAATTTGAAACAGGCCGTGGTCGGCGAAATAGGCCTTCGCGACCGCGTCGTTGACGTGCGGGGCGAGCGCCACTTGACCGGCCGCCAGCTGGCCTGCCACCACCCAGATCCCCTTTGCGGCAAATCCGCCGGCCGCGCCCACGCCCGCGGCCATCCAGCCCGCCGCGAATGCGCCCATCGCGCAATAGCCGAGCGACAGTGCCCCGAGCGTGAAAACCCCGACGGCGCCGATCCCCATGCTGATTGGTGCCAGCGCCCCGTTGCCCAGCGCGAACAGGCCGCCGATTGCCCGCCCGTCGCTCACCACGAACCATGCCTTCACCACCGGCCGGCGCCAACCGCACTTGCTCCCCAAGCGCACATGGAACAGCGGGAGTCCCAGGAAAATCCGCTCACTCCGCCGCTCAAGTGCAACTGGAGTCTCGTTCCACACTTCGCCAAGGAACATCTCCCCTGCCTTCGGCACGAGCCGGTCCACCCGGCGTCTTGCAAGCATGAACGTCCAAAGCGCCGCGATGATTCCTAGCCCCAGTAGCACATAGGCAGCCACCGGCGTGTTCTTCCCATGCAGCACATCCGGCATCACGAAAAAGCCCAGAATCGCCGCGCCGAAACCAGCCTGCATGATGAAATACGCCCATGCCGCGCGACGACGCTCGATGCGATCAGCGACCGCTTCGTGCCGGCGGTGAAATCTCAGGAAATCCTCAAAGCCACCCAACAGCGCCGGCAGCAGCACTAGGAAGGAAACGGCCTTCACGAACAACCCACCCTTGGCCGCGGCCACGCCGATCGCCCCGGCCGTGCCAGCAGTCTTCGATGTCAATCCGCCCGCGGCCGCCTTGCCACCCACGGCCCCAGTCTCCGCCACAATCGCCGCGGGGCCCACCCCGACCGGCAGGGCCAGCAACACCAGGCCCGCGAAGGCCGGCGTCGGCGCGCTGCGCTCGAGCGTCTCCTCGACCAGCCGCGCCATGCGCTCGGTCAGCATCGCCCGGCCGCGCACCAGCCGCTGCCGCACGAGCTCCTCGGAAATCTCCAGCGCCGCCGCCACCGCCGGCACGGAACGCTGCTCGCGGTAAAACAGCACCATGGGCTCGCGGTAGGCCTCCGGGATGCCCTCCAGCGCGCCCCACATCAGCGCCGACTCGTCCGCGCGGATCGCGGCCTCGCGCGGCCCGGCCTCGTCCGCCGCGGCCTCCGCCGGCAGCGGCTCGGCCCGCGCCGTGGGGATGCGCGCCTCGCGGCGGAAGGCGTTGTTGATCCGGTTGCGCGCGATGCCGGCGAGCCAGCCGCGCAGCTTTTCCGGCTCGCGCAGGGCCGGGAGCTGTTTCCAGGCCGCGACAAAAACCTCCTGCGCGAGATCCTCGCTGCGCCCGATGTCACCGCAGGCGCTCAGGCCCAGCGCGCAGACCATCGCCTGGTGGCGCTCGACGATCTGCCGGAACGCCTCCCGGTCCCCGTCCAGGTGGCGCTCGACGAGCTGGCGGTTGGTGAGGGCGGTGTAATTCAAGAGTGTGTTCATGTTCACCCTTGAAGTGGTCCAAGGATGGCCCGGTGTGACAGGAAATCATGCGGTTAAACCGGGACGGGTAAAGCCCGGCCCGGTGGCGGCATATTCGGTTGGCTTCGGCCCCGGGCGCGGGATATGGTTCCGCCCGCCCCATGAAGATTTCCCTCCTCCCCGCGCTCGTGCTGCTGCCGGCACTCGCCGCCGCCGCGGAATTGAAGAAAGACATCGAGTATGGCCGGGCCGGTGACATCCCGCTCCGGCTCGACGTGAGCGTGCCCGACGGCCCGGGGCCGTATCCGGTCGCCATCCTGGTGCACGGCGGCGGCTGGAGCCGCGGCGACAAGGGCGGCAATCCGGGCGACTCGGCCGACATCACGCCCTGGTTCGCGCCGCTCACCGCGGCCCACTTCACCTGGTTCTCGATCAACTACCGGCTCGCGCCGGCCCACCGCTGGCCCGCGTGTCTCGACGACGTCCAGACCGCCATCCGCTGGGTCAAGGCGCACGCCGCCGAGTTCAAGGGCGACCCGCGGCGCATCGCGCTCTTCGGCCATTCCGCCGGCGGCCAGCTCGTCTGCATGGCCGCCGTGCTCGCCGGCGAGGATACGCGCGTGTCGGCCGTCGTCGGCTGTGCGGCGGTGACCAACCACGAGCAGGACCTTCCCCAGCGCGGCGGCCTGAGCACCTCGTTGCAAGCGCTCCTCGACCGGCCCAGGGAAATCACGCCCGAGTCCCGCGCCCTGCTGCGCGAGCTCTCCCCGCTCGATCACATCCATGGCGGGCTGCCGCCGTTCCTGCTGATCCACGGCGATGCGGACAAGACCGTGCCGTACCGGCAGTCGCTCGACTTCCAGGCGGCGCTGCGCGCCGCGGGCGGCGTCTGTGACCTCATCACGATCCCGGGCGCGCCGCATGCCCTGCAAAACTGGAGCAAACTCGACCCGGGTTACGAGGGCCGGATGGTGGCATGGCTGCGGGCGCACCTGGGCGCGCCGGCGACCGGCGATTGAACACCGGGCCGGGCAAGATCCGCCCAGCCTTCGGCAAGATCGGCGGCGCCGCCGGTCCCGGTTGCGCGCATAGTACGCGCATGACCCCGGTGCGTGAAAGCACGGCTTGGTTGTTGGGGGGCGGCGCCGCCTGCCCCCGGGTGACGCCGGTCGTGCACCGGGCCTGGCGGGTGGTGCTGCTCGGCCCGCCCGGCATCGGCAAGGAAACACAGGCGATGCTCCTTTCGCGCGCCCTCGGCGCCTGCATCCTGTCGGTCTGCGAAATTTTTCTGACGGCGCGCGCGCGGCCGGCGGCGCCGGACTCGGCCGTGGCCCGGGCCCAATGGTGCCTGCGGGAGGGCGACCTCGTCTCCGACGACACCCGGCTGGCGCTGCTCCGCGAGCGCGCCGGCTGCATCCGCTGCCCCGGCGGTTTCGTGCTCGACGGTTTCCCCCGCACCCTGCGGGAGGCGGAGGCGATTGAGGAACTGCTCGGCAGCGAATTCCTGCAGCTCGACGCCGTGATCAGCTACGCCACGCCGGACACCGTGGCCGCGGAAGCCACGCCTCTCACCGACCATTATCGCGCCCGCGGCCTGCTCTGCGTCATCGACCCGGCCGGCCGGCCGGAGGAGGCCTTCGCCCGCACGCTCGACGCGCTGGCCGCGCGGGTGCTGGGGGGGTAGGCCGGGGCTGCTTTTCCCGGCACCCGCTCACAGGAATTTCTGCATGAACGGCTGCTGCCGCAGCCAGGCGAGGAGCTCGTCCGCCATCGCCCGGTGGTCGGCCACCCGCGGATGCGTCGTCGACCAGTGGGTGAAAACAAAATGGCTCACCGGGGCGCCGTCCGCCTCGAGCTCACGCACCGCAGCCTCCCAGGCCGCGCGCAGGCCGGGGTCCCGGGCCCCGCCGAACATGCCGCCGCGCAGGAGGACGACATGGGCGTGCGGATAGGCGGCGCGGATGCTTTGCACCAGCGCCACATAGCCGGGCGTGTAGCCGGCGGGCAATGGCTGCTGGTCATGCCGCGTGAAGCTGAAATCATTCTCGCCGAGGTTGACCAGCACCACGTCGGGCTGCCACGCCGCCAGGTCGGCGCGCGGCGCGTCCGCCGCGGGGTAGACCCGGTCCCAGACCTGCCCGGCCCGCACGTCCACCCAGCCGGCGGAGATGCCCATGCCGCTGACGGCCATGGCCCGGTGGTCCGCGTGCAACGCCTGCGAGGTGAGCCAATCGTAGCTCAGCGCGTGGTTGTGCGTGCGGAAGTCCGACCATTGGTCCTCGGCCCCGTCCTCGTCGCAGGCGCCGACGGTGATCGAGTCGCCGATGAATTCCATCCTCAGGCGGTAGGCGGGGACCGCCGGGGCCCACGCCTGCGCCCCGGCGGCGAGTTCCACCCCGAGGAAACGCACGGTACCCTTCGCCCCCTCCGTGCGCTTGAGGAGCACGAGATGATGCCGGCCCGCGCCCGCGACCGGCAGCGCGATGCGCCCGGCCGTGTCCGGATTCGCGGCCACGACGGTGTTCATGCCATCCATCTCGGCGTTGAAATAATTCTGCCCGGTGGCGCCCGTGAACCGCAGGGCCAGCGCCGCGCCGTCGAAGTCGAGGCTGACCCGGGTGCCGGCCCAGATGAGCACCGGTGCGGCCGGGGCGGAGAAATCAATCCGCCCCTCGTAACGGAAGCGCCCGTCCGCGGCGCCAACCGGCGACCCGGCGGCGAAGGCGCGGGGACCGGCCGGCAACAGGCAGGCAAGCAGGGCGATGACGGAAAGCATCCTCCGTCCGGCGGGGCAGGTCATGCTGGTGGGGTAACGGCCGCGGTCCCCGCCATCAAGCCTCCGTTGTCGCGGGGCCGCAGCCGTTGCCCCGCACCCGGCGCCCCATTTCGCTCAAGGCCGCCCGGTACCGGCCGATTTGATTGTGTTCACCCCTCCTCCACGCATGGCCGTCATCCCGCAGATCACCGACCAACTCATCCAGGAATCATTCTTCCAGGCCATCGGCAACGTCACGCAGACGATGCTGCGCAGCACGACCAGCCTGACGGGCCGGGACGCCGAGACGGCCGCCGGGACATTTTTTGAGGTCATCGGCAACGTCGGGTTTGCCGGCGAGGCCAACGGCATCGTGTACCTCTGTTTTTCGGAAGCCTTCGCCGTGCATGCCGCCTGCCGGATGCTCGGGATGAGCCCCGGCGAGATCGAGATGCACGGCCCCGACGTGCTGAAGGACGCCATCGGCGAGATCACCAACATGACCGCGGGCGGCTTCAAGAACCAGCTCTGTGACATCGGCTTTCCCTGCAAGCTCACGCTCCCGACCATCGTGCGCGGGAAAAATCTCGCGGTCGCCGCCATCAAGTCGGCCCACCGGCACGTGTTCGAGCTGCAGTGCGACGGCCACGCCTTCATCGCCGACATCCAGCTGAAGGCGGACTGACGCCGGTTCCGGCGCCGGACCCCGGCCGGTCCGCGGGGCGGGTAAGACCCCATTCTCCGGCCGCGGCGGGCGCGCTATCTTGCGCCCATGCCTGCAACCTCCCGTTCCCACCTGGCCGGCGCGCTCGCCGCCTTCATCCTGCTGGGCCTCGGCCTGCCTGCGGGCGCCAGCACCCCGTATTTCCAACCGCTGCATGAACCCGCAACCGGGGAGCAGCATCCGGGCAAGTTTGTCTGGGCCGACCTGTTCACGTCCGATCCTGCGGCCGCGACCAAATTCTACACCGGCCTGTTCGGCTGGACCGCCAACATCATCAAGCAGGACGGCAAGGCCTACACGGTGTTCAGCAACGGCCGCCACCCCGTGGCCGGGCTCGTGCCGCGCAATACTGCCAACCACCAGCGCCCTGCCCGCTGGATCAACTACATCGCCGTCCCCGACCTCAAGTCCACCCTGGCCCTTGTGGCGCCGGCCGGCGGCCAGGTCCGCGCCCCCGCCCGGGAATTTCCGGACCGCGGCAGCCAGGCGATCATCACCGACAACGAGGGCTCGCCGGTCGGCCTGCTCCAGTCGGGCTCGGGCGACTCCGCCGAGGACGAGCCACAGCCCGGCGACTGGCATTGGTTTGAGCTTTACGGCCACGCCCCGGCGACGGCGGCCGCCTTTTATGCCCGGGTTTTCCACTATGGGGTGGCGCCCGACACCCGCACCGAGCGGAAAAACGATTTCCTCCTCACCAGCGAAAACCGCCCCCGCGGGGGCGTCGCCCCGCTCCCGTCCCGCGCGGACGCCACGCCCGGCTGGCTCGGCGTCGTCCGCGTGGCCGGCATGGACGAGGCGCTCAAGCGGGTGACCGCCCTCGGCGGCGAGATCCTCGTGGCCCCGCGCGCCGCCGCCTACGAAAGCCGTTTCGCCATCATCGCCGATTCCACCGGCGGCGTCATCGGTCTCGTCGAGTACGTGGACCCGGTCCAAACCGCCTCCCGCCCATGAAACATCGCGCAAGCATCCTCCTTGGTTTTCTCCTCCTGGCCGGCGTGCAGTTCGCCTCGAGCGGCTGTGTCGCCGACGGCTATGTCGGCGAAAGCGTCTATTATGGCCCGCACCGCGACCCGTGGTTCCGCGACGATCCGTGGATGGACAGCGGCCGCCGCTGGTATCGCGACGACGAGCCGCACGGCGGGATCCGCGGGGACATCTACATCAATCCGCCGCGTCTCCGGCGCTGACCGTCCGGTCGTGACCGGTCGGAGCGGCGGAAGCAATGTCACGAACCCTGCCGCCATTCCACCGTCCGCGGCAGGGCTGGACCAAGGTCCAGCCCCACCTAGGAAGAGCGAATGGCTCTGATATTATTGATGATATGCCCTAGGCGCGGTGCTCGGTCGCGCCGCGCCATCGGGCCAGCTCCGCGCGGAGTTCCGCGACCTCGGCCTCCAGCGCCGCGAGCCGCGACTCCACGTCGGACGGCACCGTCACGGTCTCCGGCAGCGGCCCGGCCGCGGACCCGGCGGCCGCGACCGGCTCGCCTGTCAGCAACTGCACCCAGCGGGTCTCCTTCTGCCCGGGCTGGCGCGGCAACAGCCGCACCAGGGCGCCGGCGGGCCGCTGCGCCAGCCCGGCCAGCAGCGCTTCAAATTCCTCCGCGGCCGGCATCGGCTGCATCCGTCCCGCGTTGGTCCGCAGCCCGGCGGAAGTCTGCGGCCCGCGGAGCAGCAGCTCCCCGAGCACGGCGCGCGCCGCCGGCGTCACCGGGTGGACGCTGTCGAGTTTCTGCTTGAACTTGGGCACGCGGGCCTCGGCGCCGGAAAACAGCGCCACCAGGCGCTTCTGCCGCAGCAGCTCGAGCGCCGCCTCGACCTCGCGCGCCACCACCGCCATGACCGGGTCGCGGTTGCTCCGCTGGTTGCAGGCGTTGACCAGCGCGTTGAGCGTCAGCGGGTAGAGGTCCGGCGTGGCGAGTTCCTTCTCGATCAGGCAGCCCAGCACCCGCGCCTCCAGCGCCGAGAGCGGCGCGGGCATTCGTTCGGTGGGAGTGAAATCATCATCCATGCCCCCAGCCAAGGCCCGGAACGGCCCGGGTGCAAGGCCCGGTGACCAGGGCGAAGCGGTTTGGCCCGCCGGGCTTCGCTCCCGGCTCCCCGCGCCGGTCACTGCGGCCGGATCCGCGCCGCCCAGCCGCCGCCCGCGGCGAGCCGGAGCGTGAGCTTCGTGGCGTTCGTCACCGTCCGGACGGTCTTCCGGTAGTCGTCGGCCCGGCGGTCGGCGTTGCGGCCGTCGCTCCATTCCTCCAGCGTGAAATTTCCCGCGGGCAGGAACGACAGGTCGACCGCCAGCTCGCGCGGCGTCCAGTCCGTCATCGCGCCGCCGTACCACTCCCGGCCGCTGCGCCGGGCCACGGCGACGTATTCGCCCAGCCGCGCGTCGAGCACGCGGGTCTCATCCCAGACTGTCGGGACGGCCGCGAGAAATTCGAGGCAGCCGGGCTCGCGCAGGTAGTTGGTCGGCGAGTCGCACAGCATCTGCAGCGGGCTCTCGTAGATGGCGTACATCGCCAGCTGGTGGCAGCGCGTGCCCTGGCTCATGGGCAGGTCGAAGTTCGGCGCAAAACCGGCCTGGGTGGCGTTCAGCATGGCCCCGGGCGTGAAATCCATCGGCCCGAGGAACATCCGGGTGAACGGCAGCGTGACCGTGTGCTGCGGCGTGATGTGCGCGCTCCACTTGTTCCACTCGTTGCCGCGCACGCCCTCGGTGGAGATCAGGTTGGGCCAGGTGCGCGTCAGCAGCGCCGGCCGGTTCGAGCCGTGGAAGTCCACCAGCAGGTGGCGCGCCGCGGCCTCGCGGCACACCCGTTCATAAAAGCGCATCACGGGCTGGTCGTCGCGCTGCATGAAATCGACCTTGATGCCCGCCGCGCCCCACCGCGCAAACTGGTCGAGCGCGGGGATGAGCTGGTCGTCGAGGGTCTTCCACACCACCCAGAGGATGACGCCGACGTGCTTCTGCTTCCCGTAGGCGATGATCTCCGCCACGTCCATGCCCGGCGCCACCGACAGCACGTGGCCGAGGACGTACCAGCCCTCGTCCAGCACGACATACTCGAGCCCGTGCGCCGCCGCGAAATCGATGTAGTACTTGTAGGTGGCGGTGTTCACGCCGGCCTTGAAGTCCACGCCCCCGAGGTTGTTCGCGTTCCACCAGTCCCACGCGACCTTGCCGGGGCGGATCCAGCTCGTGTCGGCCAGGGTCGTGGGGCGGGCCAGCAGGTAGACCAGCGGGTTGGTGATGAGGTCGCCGTCCTTCCGCGCCACGCCGAGCAGGCGCCACGGGTAGGTGCGCGTGCCCGCGGTGATGGCGAGGTAATCGGCGGCCCGCGTCACGCGGTAATCGCGGTCGCGGTCGAGCTTTTCCTCAAGCGGGTACGGCGGGAAGGTCCCGGCGAGCCCGTTGCCGCCGGTGCCGCGCAGCCAGAGGCCCGGATAATCGACGACATCCGACTCGGCCACGGCGAGCTTGATGCCGTGCGCGTCCACGACGGCCGGGAGGCTGGCGAGGTTCTTCGGCGCGAGGTCGCCCAGCGCCCGCGGGAGGAACAGCCGTTCCTGGTGCGAGAAGAAGCCCTCCTCCTCGGCATACCAGGCGAAATAGTTGCCCGTGAAGTTCAGCGCCACCTCCTCGGCGAACACCTTCACCTCGGCGGCCGGCAGCGCGGTCTCCCAGCGGTAGGCCACGCCCTCGTCGTAGACGCGAAAGACGACCGCGTAGCCGCCCGCCAGCTCCAGCCGCAGCTCGTTGTAATGGTCGCGCAGCTCCGCCGCCTTCTGGCGCACGACCGGATGCAGCACGCCGTCGTGCGCGCCCGTCACCGCCGCCACGAGCCGCGGCCCGAGGCCCGGCGTGGCGGCGTCGATCTTCAGCGCCAGCGTCGAGTCCTTGAGGACCGGGGTCCCGGCCACCGTCACATCGTAGCGGATGCGGTCGCCGAGGCGGATGGCGACGGTGATGATGCCGTCGGGCGAATGCAGGGCAAAGGCCGGCTCGGCGGCGGTGAGCCGGACGAACAGCACGCAGGCAGCGGCCAGAAACGGAACGGGGCGGAGGTTCACGGGGGAAAAGCGGCCCCGAACCTGAGGCGCGCCCCGGGCCAAGGCAATCCCTTGCGCCGGCCGCCTCAACCCGCGTCGGGCGGCTTTTCGCGCGGGTCTTTCCGCACCAGCCGGTACTGCCCGGCGAAATTGCCGTCGTCCACCGTGACGACCAGCGCCTCGCCGGCAAAGGCGAAGTTGAGCACGAGCGGAATCGGCGAGCCCTCGTAGTCCTGCTTATCCTTGACCAGCTTGCCGTGGGCCGGGGTGCCGTGGACGGTGTAGGTGCCGCCCTTGGCGACGACGGGGTTGTCGCTCCCCTTGATCCATTCCTGGTTGATCTTGATGTCCCCCGTGCGCGAACGGCTGATGGTCAGGGTGACCGTTGCCGGCGATCCCGGCTCCGTGGCCCAGGTACCGAGGAGCGTGGGCGCCGGTGCCGCCGGCCGCGCGGGTTCTCCCGGGGGCCGGGCCGGGCCGGGGGCCGCCGCTTTGGTCAGGTCCACCATGGCCGGGGCGCGGGCCGGCGCGGCCGGCGGCACGGACTTTTTCAGGTGGTAGGTGCCCAGGTGCCACGAGCCTTCGAACGAGAGGATCAGCTCCTCGCCCTTGAGCTCGTAATTGATCGTGCGCGGGGCGGCGGGCAGCTTGTCCAGCTTCTCGTCGGCGGCCAGCGTCCCGGTGTTCCCCGTGGTGACCGTGAGGTAGCGGACCTTTATCTCGGGCGAGCCGTCCTGCCAGCGCTGGGCCACGATGGTCCACTTGCCCAGGATGCCGAAGGAAAACGCGGCCGGTTCGGCCTCGCCGGGCACGGAGGTCCAGTAACCCGCCAGCCGTTCATCCGCCGCCGCGCGCAACGGCAGGAGGAGGGCGAGCCCCAGGGCCAGGGCGAAAAGGCGGCGGTCTGACGGGCGGTGCATGGCGGTTCTCGTCCGGACAGTGCACGCCGCTCACCGGCCACGCAACCCCGAAGCGGGCCGGCCCCGCCACGGCGGGATGGACATTTCCCGGCCACCGGCTACATCGGTCGGCATGTGGACCTTATCCGTCGCGTGGTGGGATCTCATCGTCCGTTCGATCATCGTCTACGCCGTCCTGATCGTGCTGCTCCGGATCACCGGCAAGCGGCAGGTCGGCCAGCTCGCGCCGTTCGACCTCGTGCTGCTGCTGGTGCTGTCGAACGCCGTCCAGAACGCCATGAACGGCGGCGACAATTCCGTGACCGGCGGCATCATCTCGGCCGTCACGCTCATCAGCCTGAATTTCCTCACCGGCTGGCTGACCTTCCGCAGCAAGCGGCTGGAGGTCCTGATC
The DNA here is from genome assembly GCA_964423065.1 of uncultured Oleiharenicola sp. Taxonomy (GTDB): domain Bacteria; phylum Verrucomicrobiota; class Verrucomicrobiia; order Opitutales; family Opitutaceae; genus Lacunisphaera. The sequence continues at coordinate 27,413 of CAYRDN010000002.1, forward strand.
GAGGGCCAGCCGGAGGTGCTGATCCACAACGGCCGGCTGTTCGAGGACGTGATGGCGCGGGCGCAGCTGACGCACCACGAGTTGAACGCCGCGCTGCGCCAGGAGGGCTGCCTGTCGGTGGCGGACGTGCACTGCGCCATCCTGGAAAACAACGGCACCATCACCGTGCACCAGCGACCCGCGGCGCCGGGCAAGCTGTAGGCGGGATCGCTGATCCGGTCCCACCCTCCCCGGCCCGGCGGCGCGTTCAGACCGCCGCGCCGGACGACGGGTGATGACCGGCGGCGATGACACCAGCCACGCGGAAGGGTCCGTTGCGCTCCTCCAGGTCAAAGGGGACCGCGGACGGGCGCAGCTCGGTCGCGAGGCTGAGCCACGCGCGCCCGTGGAGTTCGCTGGCGAACCGCCGGCGCACGAGCACGTCGTGGAGTGTCACCTCCGCCTCCCAATAGGCGCCGCCACCCGCCTGCGGTGTCACGTGGAACAGCCGCGTGCCGCGCCGGCCGGTGGCGAGGGCGCGCCAGCCGGCGGGCAGTGGGGGCCGGCCCGGATGGGCACCGGGTGCCGGCCCGGGGACGGGTGGCGGCGCAAGGGGAGAGGCCGGGGGAGTAATTTCTACGCGGGGGCTTTTCATGGCGTGGTCGTGGACGGCGGTGGTGGTTCCCGCCGGACGACGGGTGGTCTGGCCCCGGGCAATGGATCCGGCCGTGCCCGGCGGGCGGCCGGGATGGCGTGTCGGGCGAAAGTCCCGGGCGGCGGCACGATGACCACGCCACGGCCGGGGAGATCGCAGACAAAAACCTCCGAGTGGATCTGCGTGGCGCTGCCGCGCAGCACGCTGCTCCAGCTCCCCCTCGCCCCCGCCGCGGATTCCCCGGAGGCGTCCATGAGGGCGATGATCGCATGCGGGGGCTGGCCGCCATCATGGCCCGCACCGCGCCGCCACCGGTGGAACGCCAGGGGGCAGGGCCCGCCGCCGTTGACCGCCACGATGATCACCTCGGCGGCCGCGATGTCCCGCTCCGCTTCCGCGGCAAACTCCGGCGCGAGCACGGACTCGATGCGCCAGAGCCGGTAGTCGGGGGTGAAGTCGTCCATCAGGTCCCGCCGCAGGTGCAGGTAGGTGGCCATCGCCCGGCCCACGAAGGCCAGGCGGTCGTAAAGGATCACGACGTGAAACTCCCCGGAGGTCTCGGTGGCGGGCGTGGCGGGCATGGGCGGAACGGGACCGGCCGCAGTGGCCGACAGCACCGCCGGTGGGACGGATCTGCCTTGGCTGCTGCTGGCTGCTGGCGCGGCTCTCAGCCGCGAAGCGTGGGTGATTGGAGCTGGACGCCAGGCCCGGACGTCCGATGAAGCGAAGCTGTTTTTATTGGTACTGGGACTCGAACGAGGCAGGGGCGGATCTCTCTTCAATCATGCCGGGGATGGGAGCCGGACAGCTGGGACGGGATTCACCGGTTGGGAGAGGCACTATAGCAGGAGGGTCAAGCGACTATGAGAGACAATCGCGCGCGACGCGGGACCGCCCGCAAGGCATGCGCAGTTTATGACAAAGCGCGCCGCGCCCCCGGGAGGCTCCGGGCGCATAGTGGTGGCCAACCGCCCCTCCATGAATGTTTCGCGTGATCGCACCGCTTGGCTGCAAGGTGGCGCCGCTGTCTGCCGGCAACCGCCTCTCCGGCCCGCCCAGCCCCGCCGCATCGTCCTGCTCGGCCCGCCGGGCATCGGCAAGGGCACCCAGGCCGGGCTGCTCTGCGCCGCCCTCGGCGCCTGCTACCTCTCCACCGGTGAAATCCTCCGCACCACCCGGACCGGCACCCCCTTCGCCATCGCCCCGGGCCTGCGCACGGCGCTCAATTACGCGCGCCGCGGCGACACCGTGCCCAACGACACGCTGCTGGAGATCATCAATGAACGCTGCCACTGCCTGACCTGCCCCGGCGGTTTCGTCCTCGACGGCTTCCCGCACACCCTGCTGCAGGCCGAGGCCCTCGACCGGCTGCTCGCGACCAACGGCCTCGCGCTCGACGCCGTGGTCCTCTACGAACTGCCCGCCTCCCGGATCGTCCCGCGGCTGCTCGGCCGCCGCATCTGCACCACGTGCCAGCGCACCTATCACGTCAAGACCCTGCCGCCCCGGACTCCCGGGATCTGCGACGACTGCCAGACCAAGCTCGTGCAGCGCCGCGAAGACCGCATCGATTCCATCCGGCTGCTGCAGGGAACCTATGCGCTGAGCCCGCGGCCGCTGGTCGCCTATTACCAACAGCGCGGCCTGCTCGTGACCGTCCAAGCCGCCGGCTCGCCGGAGGAGGTTTTCGAGCGGACGATCAGCGCCTTCAGGACCATCACCGCGGCCCGGCCCGGTTGGCAGAGCCTGCCGCCGCTGCCCGCCGCCGAAGTCGAGATCGGGTCGGGCATTTAGCCGGGCGGCGTGGCAAATAATGTGGGCGGAGTGCCCTCACCCCGCAGGTTTGAACCTTCGCCGCCGCGGCCCGGCCCTTGTGACATAATTTTCCATCGCGGCTGGTCCAAAAACGGCTTACTCGGTTGCCAAGGACGCGCCGGCTTCTTTTCCTGCGGCAGTCCCTCTTTCCATGCCCACGCGCACCCAGACCCTCCCACCTGTTCCCGATCCCGCCGACCCGCAGCTGCTGGCCTATCTGAATCTCAAGCTGCATGAGATCGGCCAGCCAGGCGTCCAGCTGGCCGGCAACGAGGGCCTCTCCGGCTTCGTCGACCATTTCCTCACCCTCAGCCGGGAAAAGGACCGCGTGCTGGCCAGCCACCTCTGCCCGGTCGACCAGCGCATCCAGAACTTCATTTACGATTACCTCGACGGCACCGGAGAGGCCCCGCGCCTCCCCGCGTCGACCCTCGTGCTGGACCGGCCCGGCCTGGCCCGCGCCCTCTCGCTCCCGCCGGACCGCGACGAACACCACAGCAGCATCCTCGCCTCGCTCCGCGTCCGCCAGGGCGTTTTGCACAACCCGCGCAGCGACCGCCGCACCACCCAGGGGATCTTCCACGTCGCCGAGGGCGGGCTGCCCATCCCCGACGACAAGAAGGCCGTGCCCGCCGCGGTGTTCGGCCGGCTGCTCGCCGCCGCGCTCAACCCGCCCGCCGAGCTGCTCCGCCTGCCCTTCACCGCCGTCGCCGCCCAGCCGGCCGAGTGCTTCGTCTCGCTCCACCTCCGCCCGGTCGTCGTGCCGGAGGTTCCGGGCTTCAGCCCGATGCGCGCCATGGAGACGCGACTCTTCGTCCCCGGCGCGCTCGTCGCCAACCTCGACTTCGTCGAAAGCATCTTCGGCAACGCCGGCGACCCGCACCTGCCGGAGAACGACGCCGGCCTCGATCCCGCGCACTGGACCGGCCACACCGGCTGCATCATCCTCGCCCCGCACCTCAACACCCTGACCAAGCGCGCGGTCGGCCTGCCGGCCTTCGCCGACGCCACGCCGCGCCAGCGCCGCGACGGCATGTGCTGGAAATCGCCCGAGGAACCCTACAACGACGGCACGCCCTTCAAGCTCACCGCCCGCACGGCCGCCGGCGTGATCGTGACGTTCATCTCCGACAATTATTTCGGCTACTGCAAGAAGGAGGTGAAGACCCAGATCAGCTTCGCCGCCAACCTGCTCGGCCGCGCCGAGGAGGAGCACGCGGGCGGCGCCATCGTCTTCCCGAGCTACGACCACGGCGAGGACTTCCAGCTCAACCCGAACCTGCCCGACGTGAAGCACACCTTCGCCGGGGCGCTCGCCCTGCTCGGCGACCGCGCGGAGCTCCAGCCCGGCGGCTGGGCGCGCGACACGGTGTTCCCCAGCGTGCAGTATGTGCCCGCCGACGCGCGCTTCGACCTCCGCACGCAGCGCATCGCCTGGCGCGACGCCACCGGCGCGGCGCAGGTCCTCAAGCTCCTGCCCGGCTTCACCTACGTCCTGCCCTCCGGCTACAAGGTCGAGATGGTCAAGCCGCACGCCAACCGCCGCTGGCGCCTGCGCGGCACCGCGGCCGAGGGCCTCCTCTGCCACAAGCCCTGCACCGTCTCCGGCGGCGGCAAGTCCGAAATCTCCAAGCCGATCTCCGACGCGATGTTCACCGGCCCGGTGTTCGTCAGCGACCTTGCGCACGATCTCGACGCCGTCGAGGCGATCCTACAGAAGAATTACACGCAGCGCTTCCGCACGCCCGCGGGCGCCGCCGTCCGCGCCCGGCCCATCCTCAGCCCCGAGCGCTCCCTCGGCTCCGTCATCAAGCTGCTCAGCCGCAGCCCGGACTTCACCGACGAATACAACGCCTGGCTCGCGACCATCCCCCGCTCCATCCGCGACCTCGTGCTGCACCTCAAGCGGCTTTACAAGCCCGAGTGGGGCGCCGACTGGCGCCGGCATTTCAGCGTCGACACCATCAACGCCCGCCCGGGCAACGAGCTGAAGTACAATGCCGAGAAGCTGCTCACGCACTACCTGCGCGTCGGCTACACCCGCGAGGGCGGCTGGCGCACCTTCACGCTGCGCTCCGACTTCGCGCCGGCGGAGAAGATCCAGGCGGAGGACGACATCACCGCCTCGACCGTCGCCCCGCGCGACCAGGTGCCCGGCCTGCCGGCGTGGGTCACCCAGCCGTCGCTCAAGTTCGTCCACAACTGCGAGCTCCGGCTCTTCCAGCGGCCCGACGACGCCGTCGTGCGCGGCTACGACGTGCGCACCGAGCAGGATTTCAGCCGCGGCGGCCACTTCTTCTCGAACTACGAGCCGCTCACGCGTGAGACCGCCCGCACCGTCGTCGAGGACGCCCTCGGCTTCGAGGCCTTCACCGAGCCGATGCAACGGACCTTCCGCGAGTTCGTCGCCGCCGCCCGGCCGGCCTACATGGTCTCGCCGGCCTTCCCGCGCATCGTCGACGGCAAGCCCTCGAAGAACCCCCGCTACCTGCAGAACCGGCCCGACCTCGAGGAGCCGCGCGCGACCTACCTCGCCCAGACCGGCGCCCGGCTCTACCGCCGGCTCGGCGCCGACTCGCCCGCCCCCTTCCCCGTCGGCTCCGTGCTGATGGGCCGCCGGCTCAACCCGCCCGAGTCGGGGGTCCGCCCGCTCTGCGTCTTCGGCCCGATCCACTACCAGGAGGTGCCCGAGGCGTTCATGGACCTCATCGCCAGCCTCACCGGCAAGTCCCCCTCGACCACCGGCGCCGGCTCGGAGGGCGCGCTGACCAAGGGCCCGTTCAACGCCCTGCCGCCGGTCTACGACCTCAACGCCGCCCTCACCTCCTTCATCATCACCGGCCTGCCGGTCTTCTCGACCGCCGCCGGCTGGGTCGGCCCGCACCACCGCGTCGACCACGACATCAGCCTGCTCGTCCCCGAGATCTGGTGCCGCATGACGCCCGCCGAGCGCGAACCCGCCGCCCTCATCGCCGGCGGCCACCTCGAGCGGTGCACGGATTTCGACCACGACGGCCAGCGCGTGCTCGCCAGCCGGCTCGGCTGGCGCGTGACCGCGCGCTTCGTCCAGACCTACTGCGGCCGGGTGCTCGGCAACCCGAGCAGCGTGTTCGACGAGGAGTTCCTCCAGCCCGAGAAGCAGGACCCGGCCGTCTTCGCCGACGGCGTCGACAACATCGTCGCCGCCATGCGCGCCGCCGCCGGCCACTATTTCGCCGACGGCTCGATCGACACCGCCTGCCCGCCGCTTCGCGCGCTCCTGCACATCATGCGCGACGGCACTTGGGAGGGCCGCGGCCCCGACGACCCGGCGTTCCGTGCGCTTTTCACCCGCGAGTCGCTGCTCGCGAGCGACTGGTACCGCGCCCGCCTCGAGGCCCAGCGCAAAATCGACGGCTGGCTGGCCGACAACCAGGCGCGCTACCTGGAAAAATTCCTCACCCGCGCCAACTATGCCGATGTCGCCGCGCGCCTCGACATCAGGAGCCGGCTCGCGGCCTCCATCGCCGCCAGCCGCGCCGCCCAGGCGCCTGATTACCTGGAAAAACTCACCGGCACCATCGGCGCCGAACCCGCCATCGCCGCCGCCCTGACGCCGCAGAAGCCGTAAGCGGTCGGCTGGAGCCACGGCGACCCCGCCATGACATCGCAGCCGCCCCGCCATGCTCCCGCGCCGGCCCGCCGGAATCGATCTATTTGCCAAGGTTCAATCGCGCCGGCCCAGCATAAGCCTGATTAATGCCACCCTTCCCGGCCAGAGTGAGCCGGTCAAAATGGGATGGGGTCGGGTCCGGAGCCGGTTGTGCATTTCTTGTTTTTCCCCGCGCAGATTCCCACGCTCCGGCCTCCGGCCGGTCCGGCGAAACCTGCTCGCGCATTGACGCTGCCGTCGTCGTGAGCACTGTATGGTTTCACCTCCCTACCCCATGGTCAGTCCCACTACCCCTGAATTCACGGGTGCCGGCACCGCCGCCTCCGGCGCCCTCCGCTCCCTCAACGACGTCGTCATCCGGCTCGCCGGCAACTCGCAGGACGGCATCCAGGCCGTCGGCGGCTTCCTCGCCCGCCTGGCCGGCCGCTCCGACCAGGAGGTCATGACCTACATGACCATCCCCTCGACCATCTCCGGCGGGCCGTCCATCTTCCAGGTTCGCATGGGCTCCGGCGAAATCCTGTCCGCCGGCGACCGCGCCGACGTGCTCGTGGCCTTCTACCAGCACAGCTACGAGAGCCACCGCGCCTCCCTCCGCCCGGGCGGCGTGCTCCTCTACGACTCCGACCACGTGAACCCCGACCCCGACGACAAGGGGATCACCGCCGTCGGCGTCCCGATGACCAGCGCGACCGTCGAGGCCGTCGGCGGCTCGAGCAAGGAAAAGGGCAAGAACATCTATGTGCTCGGCCTGCTGGCCCGCATGTTCGACCTCGATGTGCCGAAGCTCACCCAGCTCATCCGGGAGCGCTTCGGCGGCAAGAACGAGGACATCGTCCGCAACGCCCTCCTCGCCTTCGATGCCGGCTACGCCTATCCCGCGGAGCACCTGCGGCAATGCCTTTACCGCCTGGAGAAACCCGTCGTCCCGGCCGGCGGCCGGCCGCAGGTGACGACCGACGGCAACACCGCCCTCAGCTACGGCCTGATCGCCGCCGGCGTGCGCTACGGCGCCGGCTACCCCATCACCCCCTGGTCCTCCATCATGGAGACCCTGCGCACCGAGCTGCCAAAATACGGCGGCATCTTCGTGCAGACCGAGGACGAGATCGCCGCGATCTCCACCGCCCTGGGCTTTTCCTACGGCGGCAACCTCGCCATCACCGGCAGCTCCGGCCCGGGCCTCTCGCTCAAGATGGAGGCCCTCGGCTGGGCCACCATGGCCGAGATGCCGCTCATCATCGTCAACGTCCAGCGCGGCGGCCCGTCCACCGGCATGCCGACCAACATCGAGCAGAGCGACCTCCTCCAGGCGATCTACGGCAGCCACGGCGACTGCCCGCGCGTCGTGCTCGCACCGAAGAACGTCGAGGACTGCTTCTACATCGCGATCGAGGCCTGCCAGATCGCCCGCCAGTTCAGCACCCCCGTCATCATCCTCACCGACCAGGCCCTCGCGACCCGCATCGAGGCGTTCGACGAGCCCGACCTGCCGAAGCTCATGGTCTCCGCCCCGCCCGATCTCAGCCCGCGCGAGACGACCTTCAAGCCCTACCCGCTCGACCAGCTCCAGCGCCACGCGCCCCCGGGCTCGGTGATCGGTTCCGGCAAGTACCCGACCGTCTCCGGCCTCGAGCACGACGAGCTCGGCCACCCGACCGCCAGCCCCGCGCTGCACATGAAGATGACCGCCAAGCGCCGCGACAAGATCAAGGCCGTCGCGGAGAACTTCGCCGCCCCCGAACTGTTCGGTGACGAGTCGGGCGACGCCCTCCTCATCGGCTGGGGCTGCACCTACGGCCCGATCCGCGAGGCCGCGGGCCGCCTGCGCGGCGCCGGCGTCAAGGTCGGCCATCTCCAGCTCCGCCACATCCACCCGCTCGACAACGGCCTCGAGGAGATCTTCGCCCGCTACCGGAAGATCCTCGTGGTGGAGATCAACGACGAGGGCCTCTACGGCTACGGCCAGCTCGCCACCCTGCTGCGCGCGCGCTACGCCAACCCCGCCATCGCCAGCATCACGAAGACCGACGGCCTCACCTACAAGGTGAGCGAGATCTTCGAGCGCGTCGCCCACCACCTCGAGCTCGCCGACACCTCCTTCGGCATGCGCAAGCAGAGCGTCCTCGCCGTCCCCGCCCGCTGATCCGGTCATTCAACCCTTCACTCGTCACCTTTCACCCATCACTCCGCTCATGTCCGCCCCCGCCGCCCCCCTCGCCGCCCCCCTCGCCCCCGCCGTCGCCGCCCCGCGCGCGCCGCTCGCCAAGAAACAGCTGGTCGCCGACCACCCGACGTGGTGCCCCGGCTGCGGCGACTTCGCCGTGCTGGCCTCCTTCTACAAGGTCCTCGAGAAGCTCAACTACCCGCAGGAGAAGATCGTCACCTTCGCCGGCATCGGCTGCTCCTCGCGCTTCCCCTATTTCGTCAACACCCACGGCGGCCACTTCATCCACGGCCGCTCCCTGCCCTTCGCCGCCGGCATCAGCCTCGGCCGCGACGACCTCCATGTCTTCGTCTTCGGCGGCGACGGCGACGGCTTCTCCATCGGCGGCAACCACCTCGTCCACACCGCGCGCAAGAACCCGCGCATGACCTACGTCATCATGGACAACTCGGTCTACGGCCTGACCAAGAAGCAGACCTCGCCCACGTCGCCGGTCGGCTTCAAGTCCAAGACCGACCCCTGGGGCGCCTTCGACCAGCCGATCAACCCGATGCGCACGCTCATCAACAGCGGCGCCACCTTCGTCGCCCGCAGCCACGCCACCCAGGTCAACCACATGGTCGACATGATGCACCGGGCCGCGCAGCACGACGGCTTCTCCGTCGTCGAGATTTTGTCCGAGTGCGTCGAGTTCTTCGAGGGCGCCTTCGACGGGGCCATCCCGCGCAAGGGCGGCGCGTGGTCGACCATCGACCTGAAGAAGCACGACGGCTCGCCCGAGGACGCCGCCCGGCACGACCCCACCGACGAGCTCGCGGCCTTCAAGCTCGCGCTCGAGCCCTGGCCCGGCAAGTTCGGCGTCTTCTACGAGAACAAGGCCCGCGCGACGAAGAACAAGCTCGAGCGCGACCTCATCGCCCGGACCCGCGAGAAGACCAAGAACGCGACCGACCTGCAGCTCCTCTCGAACACCTTCGCGCGGATGCGTTGAGGGCGGCCGCAACCCGTCCCCGCCCGCAGGGCTGCACCTTGGTGCAGCCGTTCCGCCGGCCGTGCCGCCACCGCCTGTTCGCGGCCGGACCGAGGTCCGGCCCTACGCACCCTGCGCCGCGCTCCTGGCCTCCAGCTCCGCCCAGCGCGCGAACGACACCGCGTGCTCGCGCTCCAGGGCGTCGAGCCGGCCCTTCACCTCCGTGAATTTCTGCGGCTCCTTCTTGTAGAAAGATGGATCGGCCAGCTTCGCCGTCAGCTGCGCCTGCTCCTGCTCCAGCGCCTCGATCTTCGCCGGCAGCGTCTCGCGCTCCTTCTGCTCCTTGTTGGAAAGCTTATTAGGTTTGGCGGATGATTTCCTTGCCGCTGGGGTCGCCGACCCCGGACCGGCCATGGCGAGGCCGGCGCCAGCCTTCGCCGCCGCCGCCTGCTTGGTCTTGTCGTGCTGCCAGTCGGTGTAGCCCCCAATGTATTCGTTGATCACGCCATCACCCTCGAAGACGAGCGAGCTGGTGACGACCTCGTCCAGAAATTCCCGGTCATGGCTCACGATCAGCACCGTGCCGGGAAACTCCACCAGCAGGTCCTCGAGCAGGTCGAGCGTCTCGACGTCGAGGTCATTGGTCGGCTCGTCCAGCACGAGCACATTGGCCGGCTTGGTGAAGAGCCGCGCCAGCAGCAGCCGGTTGCGCTCGCCGCCCGAGAGCACGCGTGCCGGCGTGCGGGCGCGGTCGGGCGCAAAGAGGAAATCCTGCAGGTAGCTGATGACATGCCGGGTGCGGCCGTCGACCGTGATGTGCGTGTTGCCGTTGGCGATGTTGTCCGCGACCGTCTTGTCGTCGTCGATCTGCGCCCGGAGCTGGTCGTAATACACGACCTCCAGGTTCGTGCCGTGCTTGATCACGCCGCCGGTCGGCGCGAGCTGGCCGAGCAGCAGCTTGATCAGCGTCGTCTTGCCCGCGCCGTTGGGTCCGATGAGGCCGATCTTGTCGCCGCGGATGATGGTCGTGGTGAAATCCTTCACCAGCACCTGCCCGTCCGGGTAGGCGAAGGACATGTGCTCGACGTCGACGACCTTCAGGCCGCTCGGGATGGCGGACTCGTTGACGCTCATCTTGACGTTGCCGACGGTGGCGCGGCGGGCGCGGCGCTCGGCCCGGAGGACGTGCAGCTGGTTGATGCGGGCGGTCGCGCGGGAGCGCTGGGCGCGGACGCCGCGGCGGATCCATTCCTCCTCCTGCGCGAGCTTCTTGTCGGCGAGCGCCTGCATGCGCTCCTCGGCCTCCAGCCGGTCCTGCCGGCGCACGAGGAAGGTGTCGTAGTCACAGTCCCAGTTCGTGATGATCCCGCGGTCGAGCTCGACGATGCGGGTGGCGAGCCGCTTCAGGAAGGCGCGGTCGTGGGTGACGAAGAACAGGCCGACCTTCTCCTGCAGGAGGAACTCCTCGAGCCAGAGGATGGCGGCGAGGTCGAGGTGGTTGGTCGGCTCGTCGAGCAGCAGCAGGTCGGGCTGGCTGGCCAGCGCCTGCGCGAGCAGCACGCGCCGCTTCAGGCCGCCGGACAGGGCGGAGAACTCCGCGCGCGCGTCGAGCCCGACGTGGGCCATGAGGTCCTCGAGGCGCACCTCGCGCTCCCAGTCCTCCTCGTGGGCGCTGGCGGAGCGCAGGCCGGCGGCGACGATGTCGTGCACGCTGCCGGCGAGGTCCGCCGGCACCTCCTGCACCAGCCGCGCGAAATGGGCGCCCGGCTGGCGGAAGATCTGGCCGGCGTCGGGCTTGATCTCGCCGACGATGAGCTTCATCAGCGTCGACTTGCCCGAGCCGTTGCGCCCGAGCAGGCAGAGGCGTTCCCCCGCGTTGACCTGGAAATTGACGTGGTCAAGGACGGGAGGGCCGCCGAAGGCATGGGAGACATCGAGGAGGCTGAGGAGCGCCATGGGAGGGGCGAACGTAGGCGGCGCCCCGTCGCGTGCAACCCAAAGCTGGGAATTTCCACCGCGCCGGGGCTGTGCGCCGCCCGTGGGTCAGCGAGCTTCATCCTTCGCCAAGGCTTCGGACGACAGATGCTCGCGCTCTTCAGGCGCCCGCCAGCGGGCTGACCCACGGCCCGGACTCCGCTCAGAACGACCCGGCGGCGACGGCCGCGCGCGTGGTGTCGGCCGTCCCGGGGCTGTCCTTGACCGCGAATCCCGTGACGTCCTTCAGCACAAAGCCGGGGACGCCCGCCGCGCGCTGGGCGTTGAACTTCCGGAAGCTGATCCCAGCCACATCCTGCAGGACCACGGGCGGACGCCGGTCCTCCGCCGCGTAGCCGACCGTGACATTCTCCACCGTGATGTCCTGCGCGTGGCGGATGAACAGCCCGTACGCCGGCAGGAGCCCAAACATGCTCGGCTCCGGATACCCCACCGCCTGCTCCGGCGGGGCGAACGGGTCGCGCGGCCCGGTGAGCCCGGGCTCCCGGCCGCGGAGAAAGAAGGGATTGACCAGCTCGGTGGGCTGCGCGGCCACCTGCTCCAGCGTGAGGCCGCCCCGGTACTGGAGGCTGATGTCGCGCAGCACGACCCCCTCGACCGGATGGCCGGGCAGGCCGGCGATGATCGAGGGGTAGCGCGCGTCGGCGTTGGTGACCGTCACCCGGCTGATCGTGACGCGGCGGATCGCGCCGACGGGCGTCCCGGCCGGACTCCGCCCGCGGTTGCCCAGGCGGATGAAGATGGGCGAGCTGGCCAGGTCGCGCATGACGAGGTCGCGGACGGTGATGTCCTCGATCACGCCGCCGTCCACCGTCTCGAGCGCGAGTCCGCGGCTCCGTTCAAACGTGCAGTCCGCGATGGTGACGCGCCGGAAGCCGCCGCTGGACTCGGTGCCGATCTTGATGCGGCCGGTCGGGCCGTCCCGGTCCGGCGCGCGGTCCATCGTGCGCTGCCGCGTGCCGTCGAGCACGGTGCCCTCGTCGTAGCCCGTGACCGTGCATTGCGTGATGGCGACATCCTCCGTGTCGCGGAAACTCCCGAGCGCGTAGGAGCTCTTCAGCACGATGGCGTCGTCCTTCGGCGCGTTGACCACGCAGCGCGAGACGGTGACGTCGCGGCAGGCGTCGATGTCAAAGCCGTCCCGGTTGGTGTCGATGGTGAGGTGATCGAGCGTCAGGTGGTCGACGCCGGTGACGAGCACGGCGAAGTGTCCCCCCAGCAGCACGGAGAAATCCCGCAGCATGACGTGGCGGCAGTTCTTCAGGCCGATGGCCTTGTCGCCGGCGCCGATGACGTTGCCGGACGGGCGCGGCGGGCCCGCGGCCGCCGGCGCGCCGTTGGCATCGAGGACGGCGGGCGGGCTGCCGGGCGCGCCCGGGGCGGCCGTGCCGTTGGGCCCGGTGGCGCCCCCGCGCCCGCCGCCGTAACCAGCGTTGCGGACGAGGCCCTTGCCGTTGATGAGGCCGGGGCCGAGGATCGCGACGTTATCGAGGTCCTCCCCCCAGATCAGGCTGTTGTGCCAGTGGCTGTGGCCGAAGTCCTGGTATTGGAATTTGTCGCCCCACGCGTTGGGTTCGGGCGGATCGTAGGCGCCGAAGCCGGGTGCGGGGGTGGCGGCGAGGAGCGTCGCCCCCGGCTCGAGCACGAGGGTCAGGTTGCTCCGCAGCCGGATGGAAAAACTCAGGTAGGTGCCCGCGGGCAGCCGCACCGTGCCGCCGCCCGCCGCCGCGGCCGCGTCGATCGCCCGGTTGATGGCGGCGGTGTCGAGCGTGGTGCCGTCGCCGGCCGCGCCGAATTCACGCACATTGAATTCGCGGGGCGGGGCGGCGGCCGCCAGGGCGGCCGTCAGCAGGGGTAGGAGCAGCAGTATTCTCATCATTAAGCGGCGGCCACCATTGAATCCGTCCGATCCGGGCGCAACCCAAAGCGCCAGAAAAAGCCGCCAGCCGGCCGTCCCGGCTCGTCCGGGGCGCAAAAATCCTCTGCCTTGGTTGACTTGGCCGGCCCTCTCCCCGCAACATGCGCCGGTGAGCGACCCCGCCCAGACTCCCCTGCAGCAGACCCTCCGGTGGCTGGCCGACCACGCCGGTTTCCCGGCGCGGCGGCTCCCGGACAAGGCGGAGCTGCTCCTGCTCATCGCCACGGCGGCGGCCGACGAGGACCTGGCGGTGAAAAACCCGGTGAACCTGAAGATCCCGTTCAATCCGACCTTCAACGCCCAGATCCGCAACTACACGGCCCAGCGCCGCCGCGCGCACCTCAAGTGCGACAACAGCGCCAAGACCTGAGATCGGGCCGCCGGCCCCCCGCCGGCCGCCGGTCACTGGGCCGTCCGGCGGGCCGGACCCATTACGCTAATGTAACGTTGCCCGGGGCTTAATATGGCTTTAATCTGTGCAGGTTTATTTAACTTCCGACCTGTCTTTGGCGTCTTTGCCCTACCGAACACTGCGTCCGCCTCCGGCCGCGGTCCGCCCATGAAATCTCCGCTCCGCTCCTTGCTCAGCACCTGCCCTCTTTTGCTCGTGTGCCTGCTGGCCGCGAGCTGCAAGCCGCGGCCGCCGGCCCCGGTCACGGCCGTGCCGGTCTACACGGCGGCGGTTGTCCAGCGGGCCGTCCCCCTCACCCGCACCGCCGTCGGCCTCGTCCAGCCGCTGCACACCGTCGCCCTGCAAAGCCAGGTGGACGGCGTGATCGCCAAGGTCCATTTCCGGGAGGGCGACTTCGTCAAGGCGGGCGCGCTGCTTGTCACCCTCGACCAGCGCCCCTTTCAGACCGCCCTGTCCTCCGCCAAGGCCCTGCTGGCGCAGGCCCGCGCCAACGCGGACAAGGCCGAGGCCGACTACCAGCGCTATGTGACGCTGCATGACCAGAAGGCCGTCTCCGACTCGGACTTCACCCAGTACGCCACCGCCGCGACCGGCGCCCGGGCCGCGGTCGCCGTGCAGGAGGCCGCGGTCGTCACCGCGCAGCTCAACCTCGATTACACGGAGATCCGCGCCCCGATCGACGGCCGCACCAGCCGGCTGGCCCAGCGCGAGGGCGCGCTCGTCAAGGCCAACGACTCCGCCCAGCCCCTGCTCATCCTCAACCAGATGGCGCCCATCGGCGTGGCTTTCGCCCTGCCCGAATCCGACCTCGCCGCCGTGCGCGCCGCCCTGGCCGCCGGCCCCGTCGCCGTCAGCGCCCTGGCCCAGGGCGAGGGCCAGCAGCCGGTGTCGGGCCGGCTCGACTACCTCGACAACACCGTCGGCCCCACCACCGGCACCATCGCCCTCCGCGCCGCGTTCGACAACCAGGACGGCGCCCTGTGGCCCGGCCAGTTCGTCGATGTCGTCGTCGCCCTCGGCCGCCTGCCGAACGCCCTCGTCGTCCCCGGCACCGCCATCGTCCCCGGCCAGCTGGGCAACCAGATCTTCGTCGTCAAGCCCGACGGCACCGTCGATGTCCGCCTGGTCCGGACCGGCGTGACCGACGGCGCCGACATCGTGGTGCTCGACGCCGTCCACGCGGGGGAGACGGTCGTGACCGACGGCCAGCTCCGGCTGCTGCCCGGCACCCCCGTCACCGTGAACACCCGCGATGGCAAGGCCGGCGCCGCCCCGGCCGGAACCCGGCCGCCCCCGCGCCCATGAACCTGCCCGAACTCTGCATCCGCCGGCCGGTGATGACGACGCTCCTCACCATCTCGCTGCTCGTCTTCGGGATCATCGCCTTCCGCACCCTGGCGGTGAGCGACCTGCCGGACGTCGAGTTCCCGACCATCAGCATCTCCGCCTCGCTCCCGGGCGCCTCGCCCGAGACCATGGCCGCCGCCGTCGCCACCCCCATCGAGGGCCAGCTCACCACCATCGCCGGCATCGACTCGATGAGCTCGGTCAGCACGCTCGGCAACACGCGCATCACGCTGCAGTTCTCGCTCGACCGCAACATCGACGACGCCGCCCAGGACGTGCAGACCGCGCTCTCCAGCGCCCTGCGCTCGCTGCCGACGCAGATGACCACCCCGCCGTCCTTCCGCAAGTCCAACCCCGCCGCCAGCCCCATCCTCTACCTCACCCTCAGCTCGCCCACGCTGCCCCTCGCCCAGGTGGACGACTACGCGGAAAACATCCTGGCCGAGCGCATCTCCATGATCTCGGGCGTGGCGGATGTGAACGTCTACGGCTCGCAGAAATACGCCGTGCGCGTCCAGTTCGACCCGCGCCGGCTCGCCGCGCGCGGCATCACCGTCGCCGAGCTGCAGGCGGCCCTCGCCGCCCAGAACGTCAACCAGCCCACCGGCCAGATCGACGGGCCGGACAAGACCTTCACCATCACCGCCACCGGCCAGCTGGCCAAGGCGAAGGAGTTCGCCCAGGTCGTCGTCGCGTGGCGCAACGGCACGCCCGTGCACCTCGGCGACCTCGCCACCGTCATCGACAGCGTGCAGAACAACCGCGTCGCCAGCACCCTCTACACCGGGGGGCAGAGCCGGCGGACCATCATGCTCGCCGTCCTGAAGCAGGCGGACGCCAATACCGTCGCCGTGGTCGATCTCATCAAGGAGGCCCTGCCCGGCTTCCGCGCCGAGCTGCCGTCCGCGATCCAGCTGGAGATCCTGCGCGACGGGTCCGCCGCCGTGCGCGAGTCCGTGCACGACGTCGAGTTCACCCTGATGCTCTCCATTGCGCTGGTCGTGCTCGTCATCTTCCTGTTCCTCCGCTCGGCCACCGCGACCATCATCCCCAGCGTGGCCATCCCCCTCGCCCTGCTGGGCACGTTCGTCGTGATGTACTTCTTCCACTTCACCGTCGACAACTTCTCCCTGCTCGCCCTCACCCTCTCCGTCGGGTTCGTGGTCGACGACGCCATCGTCATGCTCGAGAACATCGTCCGCCACATCGAGCTCGGGCTCAGCGTGCCCGCGGCGGCCCTGAAGGGTTCCGCGGAGATCGGGTTCACCATCCTGTCGATGACGCTCTCGCTGGTCGCGGTGTTCATCCCGCTGATGTTCATGCGCGGCGTGCTCGGCCTGCTGCTGCACGAGTTCGCGATCACCATCACGGCCTCGATCCTGGTCTCCGGTCTCGTGTCGCTCACCCTGACGCCGATGCTCTGCGACCAGTTCCTGCGCGCGCACGAGGCGCAGCACGGCCGGTTCTACCGGGCCAGCGAGCGGGTGTTTGAAGGCATGCTGCGGCTCTACGACCGCACCCTGCAATTCTGCCTGCGGCACCGCCTCGCCACGCTGGGCACCGCCGTCCTCTCCCTGCTGCTCACGGTGCTCGTGTTCTTCCAGCTGCCCCAGGGCTTCATCCCGACCGACGACCAGGGCCTCATCGCCGTCAACCTCGAGGCCGCCCAGAGCACCTCGATCAACGCCATGCGCCACTACCTCGACGAGGCCGCGCGCGTCGCCGCGGCCAACCCCTCGGTCGATGCCGTCGCCGCGAGCATCGGCGGGGGCGGCAATTCCGGCACCAACACCGGCTCCCTCACCGTCCGGCTCAAGGACCGCCGGCACCGGCCCTCGGCCTTCGACATCGTCAACCAGCTGCGCGGCGCCCTCGCCCGGGTCGTGGGCATCCGCGCCTACCCGCAGGTGCCGGCGAGCGTCCGCATCGGCGGCATCGCCTCCAAGTCCCTCTACCAGGTCGCGATCTCCGGCTCCGACCTCCCCCGCCTCTACGCGGCCGCGGGCGACCTCGAGCAGAAGCTCCGGGCCCTCCCCGAGCTCACCGACCTCAACTCCGACCTCCAGATCACCAGTCCCCAGCTCAAGGTCGAGATCCAGCGCGAGCGCGCCGCCATGCTCGGCATCTCGCCCAGCGCGATCGAGAACGCCCTCTACAGCGCATTCGGCACGGAGCAGGTCTCCACCATCTACACCGCCACCGCGCAGTATTACGTCATCCTCCAGGTCGCGCCCGACTTCGCCAGCGATCCCTCGGCGCTGCATGACATCCATGTCCGCACCTCGGCGGGCGATCTCGTCACCCTCGACACCGTGGTCACGCTGCTCAACACGGTCGGTCCGCTCAGCGTCGGCCACATCGGCCAGTCGACCGCCGTCACCTTCTCCTTCAACCTCAAGCCGGGCGTCTCGCTCGGCGACGCCACGGTCGCCGTCGCCCGCGCCGCCGCCAGCCTGCCCCCGGACATCACCTACTCGCTGCTCGGCACCGCCCAGGCCTTCCAGCAGTCGCTCAGTAACATCGGCCTCCTGCTCATCCTCGCCGTGTTCGTGATCTACGTCGTCCTCGGCATCCTCTACGAGGATTTTGTCCACCCGCTCACCATCCTGTCGGGCCTGCCCGCCGCCGGCTTCGGCGCCCTGCTCACCCTCTGGCTCTTCCGGCAGGAACTCAACATCATGGGCTACGTCGGCCTCGTCCTCCTCATCGGCATCGTGAAGAAAAACGCCATCATGATGGTCGATTTCGCCCTTGCCCTCGAGCGCGAGCAGGGCGCGGTTTTCTCGGCCGAAAAGGCCATCTACGACGCCTGTCTCACCCGTTTCCGCCCGATCATGATGACCACGTTCGCCGCCCTCGCCGGCGCCGTGCCCATCGCGCTCGGCCTCGGCGCCGGGGCGGAATCCCGCCGGCCCCTCGGGCTCACCGTCGTGGGTGGCCTGCTGATGTCGCAGCTCCTCACCCTGTATCTCACGCCGGTGATCTACCTCTACATGGAACAGTTCAAGGCGTGGCTGCGCGCGCGCCGCACCCCCGTCCCGCAGCCCGCCGCCGGCGCCCTGCCCTCGCATCCGGGCCTGGCCGGCTGAACCGGCCCGCGGTTGGGCAGACAAATGGGCGCGGCCGCGACGCTCTCACCAATCGCCCCTCCACCCGCCCATGCCCGCGTTGCTCCATTCCGCCCTCCGCTCGCTGCGGGCCCATCCGGGTTTCAACTCCCTGGTCATCCTGCTGCTGGCCCTCGGCCTCGGCGCCAACACAGCCATCTTCAGCGTCGTCCACGCGGTCCTGCTCCAGCCGCTGCCCTATCCCGCGCCCGGCGACCTGGTGCTGGTGCGCAAAATCCCGCACGATCCCGCCGCCCAGGTCCCCGGCGACGGCGACCTGATGCCCGACAATGAATTTCTGTCCTGGCTGGAGGCGGAGCCGAAGTCCTTCCGGGAGCTGGCGGGCTACCGCAGCAACGACGCCACCCTGCAGCGCGGCGACGGGGCCATCCGCGTGCCCTCGGCCGAGGTCACCGGCGGTTTCTTCCCGATGCTGGGGGTCTCGCCCTGGCGCGGCCGGCTGTTCGCCGCCGCCGACCTGAAGCCCGGGGCCGCGCCGGTCACGGTCCTCAGCTACACCGCCTGGCAGGCGCGGTTCAATGGCGCGGAATCCGTGCTTGGCGCGATCGTGCAGCTCGACGACACGGCGTACACCGTGATCGGCGTGCTGCCGCCGGCGTTCGCGTTCAGCGACCCGGTGCAATTCTGGCGGCCGCTGGCCCTGGTGCCGAACGCCCCGGGCCAGCTCCGCATCCGCATGATCCGCGTCTTCGGCCGGCTGCTGCCCGGCACCCCGGCGGCGGTCGCCCGGCGCGAGCTCGACGCCCTCGCCACCGCCTTCTGGCAGAACCTGTCCGGCGGCTTCGCCGGTCCCGCGCCCGGCCGCGGCGAACCGCGCGCGGCGGGCGCCCCCGCCGGCGGGGAACACCGGCCCGGGCCCGGCGGACCCGGCTTCCGCCTGCCCTTCGCCGACGCGTCGGCCTCGCTGGTGCCGCTGCAGGAACAGCTGGCGAAGCAGTCGCGCGCCACGCTCTGGCTGCTGCTGGGCGCCGTCGGCTTCGTGCTGCTCATCGCCTGCGCCAACCTTGCCAATCTCCAGCTGGCGCGCGCCGCCGGCCGCCGGCGCGACGCCGCGGTCCGCGCCGCCCTCGGGGCCTCGCCGGCCCGGCTCGCCGCCGAGTTGCTCGCGGAAAACCTGCTGCTCGCCCTCGCCGGCGGGGCGCTCGGCCTGCTGCTCGCCTGGGGGAGCACCCGCCTCCTGTCCCAGTGGCTCGCCGACTACCTGCCGCACCTCAATCCCATCGGCCTCAACCCGGCGGTGGCCGGCTTCGCCGCGCTGCTGGCCGTCGTCACGGGGCTCGGCTTCGGACTCGCCCCCGCCTGGCAGGCCGGCCGGACCGACCTGCTCGCCACCCTCAAGGAAGGCAACCACCAGAGCACCCCCGGCGCCCGCGGGCGCCAGGCCCTCGTGGCGCTCGAGGTCGCCCTCGCCCTGGTGCTGGCGGCCAACACCGGCCTGCTGGCGAAGAGCATCTACCAGCTGTACGCCCAGGAACTCGGCTACCGCACCCGCGACGTGCTCACCGCCAACCTCCTGCTCCCGCGCCGCTATGGCAGCCCCGCGCAGCAGCGCGACTTTGCCACGCGCTGGCGGGCCACCCTGGCGGCGCTGCCGGGGGTGAAGACCGCCGCGCTCACCGACTTTCCGCCCCTCTCGCCCTACAACACGGTCGTCATGGCCGGTCACGGCCGGGGCCGTGACGCCACCGGAGCCGCCCCGCCGCCCGTGATGTCCATCGCCAGCACCACGCCGGAATATTTCTCCGCCGCCGGGATCGCGCTCCGTTCCGGCCGGTTCTTCACCGCGGCTGACGCCGGCGGCGCCCCGCGGGTCGCCGTGGTGAACGAGGCGTTCGTAAAGCAATATTACCCGCAGGGCCTGACGCTCGGCACGCCGCTCGAGGCGCCGCAGCCCGAGGGTGCCGCCCCGCCCGCCATCATCGGGATCGCCGCCGACATCCGGCCCCGCGGCTTTGACAGCACCGCGCAGCCGCTGGCCTATTTTCCGCTCGACCAGCAGCCGCGCGGCCGGCTCTCCGCCGTGCTCCGGTTCGAGGGCGACGCCGCCGCGCTGGGCCGCGCCGTGACCGTCGCCACGCATCGGCTCGACGCCGACCTCGCGCCCGACAGCCCGTCGACCCTGGCGGAGCAGATCGCACGGCAGACCGCGCCGCGCCGCGTGACCCTCCTGCTCACGGGCACGTTCGCCGCCACCGCGATCCTGCTGGCGGCGCTCGGCATCTTCGGGGTCATGACCTACACCGTGACGCAGCGCACCCGGGAGATCGGCGTGCGGATGGCGCTCGGCGCCGACCCGGCGGCCATCCTGCGCTGGATGCTCCGTTACGGGGGCGCCGCCGTGGCCGCGGGCATCGGCGCCGGCCTCGGGCTCACCCTGGCCGTCACCCGCCTGCTGGCCGCGGTGCTCTCCGGCGTGGCGGACCTCGACCCGACGGTGCTGGCGCTCGCGGCGGCGGTGCTGGCCCTGACCGGCCTGCTGGCCTGCCTGGTGCCGGCATGGCGCGCCACGCGCGTCGACCCGATGACGGCGCTGCGGAACGAATGACGGGACGGGACCGCCGGACAGGACCGGCGCGGCCGGCTTAAGCCGCCTCGTTTTGCCCGGAGAAGTGGGCCGGACGCATGGCCGGGCCGGGATGGGCGGCCAGCTGGGCGACGATGGTCTCGCGCAGGTCCCGGCCGATGCGGAGGACAATGGCGCAGACCTGCGCACGCACCACGGGATCATCCGCCGGCACGGGGCAGCCGCGGCGCTCGCCCTCATACCACTGCTCGTCCGCGAAGATCTTTTGGATCACCGGGAGCTGGCGGAAAATGACGGGGTCGAGCTGGGCCATGGGGATGTTGACACCTTATTATCGGCTCAACCCTGCACGGGCTGAAGCCTCGGCGGGGAATTGCGCTTTGCGCTTGGCTGTGCCAGCTTGGCGGCATGCCCGCCAAGAATCCGCCCATCGACGCCGGGGTCCGCATCGGCCACGTCCACCTGAAGGTCGCGAACCTGCAGCGCGCGCTCGACTTCTATGTCGGCGTGCTCGGCTTCGAGCTGATCCAGCGCTATGGCACGCAGGCGGCGTTCATCTCGGCGGGCGGCTACCACCATCATATCGGGCTGAACACGTGGGAGAGCCTGGGAGGAACACCGCCGCCGCCCGGCACCACCGGGCTGTATCACACGGCCATCCTCTACCCCACCCGCGCCGCGCTGGCCGATGCGTTGCGCCGGCTGGTAAAGGCGAAGATCCCCCTCGACGGCGCGTCGGATCACGGCGTGAGCGAGGCGCTTTACCTGCACGACCCGGACCAGAACGGCGTCGAGCTCTACTGGGACCGCCCGCGGGAGCAGTGGCCGCGGGACGCCGCCGGCGGCCTCGCGATGGTCACGGAGCGTCTGGACCTGAACTCGCTGCTGGCCGGGGCAGCCTGACCGAGGCCGGGTCGCCCAGCAGCCCGCGCACCAGCTGGAGCAGCTGGGCGGTCTCAAAGGGCTTCTTGATCGCGCCTTCCGCCCCCATCAGCCGGGCGATTTTCAGGATGTCGGGCATGAGCGTGTCCTTGCCGCCGGACATCGCCACCACCCGTGGCCGCGGCTTGAGCCGCTGCAGCTGGCGCAGCAGCTCCAGGCCGTCGCAGTCGGGCATGAAGATGTCCGTGATCACCAGGTCGGCGGGCAGCAGGGCCAGGTGCGCCAGGGCCCTGCGCCCGTTGTGGGCGACGCGCACGTTGAAACCGTGGTGCTGGAAGAGGTCGACGAGCATCTCGCCGATCTGCTCATTGTCATCGACAATGAGGATGTTCGCGCCGGCGGGAGCGGCCGGCAACCCGGGGGGAGTTGTCGCGGTCATGCGTGGATTGGCCGCCAGGTTAACGGGTGGCATGGGTGGCGGCGAGCAAGGATTTCACGGGAACGGCCGGGTCGGCGGGGACCGACCGGGTGGCGGCCGGCGACCCGTCGGCGCTGCCGTTCACCAGGGTGAGCAGCTCGTCCACGCAGCCCTTGAGGGTGGCGGCCTGGGCGTTCATCTCCTCGGCGGCGGCGGCGCTTTCCTCGGCGCCGGCGGCGTTGGTCTGCGTGACCTTGTCCATCTGGCTGACGGCGGTGTTGATCTGCTGGATGCCCTCGCTCTGCTCGCGCGAGGCGGTGGCGATCTCCGCCACGATCTCGTCGACCCGGCGGGCCTTGGCGAGGATCTCGGCAAAGCCGGTGACCACCTTGCCGCTGAGGGTGACGCCGCGCTCGCTCATGTGCACCGCCTCCTCGATGGTCGAGGCGGTCTCCTTGGCCGCGCTGGCGCTGCGCTGGGCGAGGCTGCGGACCTCCTCGGCCACCACCGCGAAGCCGGCGCCGGCCTCGCCGGCCCGCGCGGCCTCGACCGCGGCGTTGAGCGCGAGGATGTTGGTCTGGAAGGCGATCTCGTCGATGGTCTTGACGATCTTGGCGACGCTGGCGCTGGCGCGCTGCAGGTCGGTCATGGCGGTCGACATCTGCTGCATGTCGGCGGCGCCGGTCTCGGCGGCCCGGCGCGTGTCGGCGGCCAGCGTCTTGGCCGAGTCGGCGTGCCCGGCGTTGCGCCGGGTCATGCTGGCGAGTTCCTCGAGCGAGGAGCTGGTCTCCTCGAGGGAGGCGGCCTGCTCGCTGGCGCCCTCGGCCAGCGACTGGCCGGAGGCGGACACCTGGGTCGAGGCGGACGCCACCTGGTCGGCCCCCTGCACGAGCTCGACCGCGATGCCGCGGATCGGGCGGGTGATGCCGCGGGCGATCCACCAGACGACCGCCAGCACCGCGAGCAGGACCGCGGTCCCGATGGCCAGGATGATGTCGCGCATCCGCACCGCGGGGGCAAGGACCTCACGTTCCGGGATGGTGATGATGGCCGACCAGGGGGTGACGGTGCGTCCGATGGTCACGGGGGAGGCGATCCGGTATGTGTTGTCGTTCAGGGTGTGGGAGAAGCTCTCGGTGATGAAAGGCTGCCCGTTCCGGATGTGGCCGAGGAACGGCTCGACCCATGGATCGGTATTCAACATCGGCTTGCCACAGCGCTCGGCCGTGGGATGGGCCACATATAAACCGCGGTTGGAAATCAGCGCCGCATAACCCCGCTCGCCGACCTTCACCTCCGCGATCACGGCCGCCAGGGTGCTGAGCGGCAGGTCCACGCCGACGACGCCGAGGAAGGCGCCGGCGGCATTGTGCAGCGGCACGACGAGGCTGGTCATGAGCACGTCCTTGCCCGCGGCCTTGTAGAGATAGGGTTCCACGGCGGTCTCCTGGTTGGTGCGCTTCGGAATCTGGTAATAGTCGCCCGCGCCGTCGACCGTGTAGTCCTTGTTGGGCTCGACCGCGATCTCGCCGCCCGCGCGGTTCCAATACGGCACATAGCGGCCGGTGGCGTCGTGGCCGGGCTTGTTGACAAAATCAGCGTCGTGACCGTCAAAGGCGTTTGGTTCCCAGACCGTCCAGACCCCGATGAGGTCCGGCGTGCGGACCAGGGTCTGCCGGAGCACGGCATCGGCCTGGGCGCGCGAGGTCACGCCGCTGGCCACCATGCCCTCGAACACCTGGGCCAGGTCACGGGCGGTGCCGATGGCCGAGCCGAGCCGGGTTTCCATCTCCCCGTCGAGCGCCTCGGCGTCCTTGCGGCTGAGGGCCAGGGCGTCGGCCCGGGCCGAGCGCACGGCCTGGATGGTGACCACGGTGGTGAGGGAGCCAAGGCCGAGCAGCACGGCCAGGCCGATGGAGAGCAGCATGCGGCCGTTGAGACCGCGGAGGAATGTAAGTTTCATGGGCGAAGCGTGGTTTTGAATTAGGCGGAGGAAGGTCTCGCCGGCAGGCATACGGGCACGAAAAAAGGCACAGGTGCGCCGACGCCCCCAGGGAGGGAATTGACGTAACTGTGCCTTCGACTGACAGGCCCGTGATGTCCTGCCGGAGAAAGCTGCCCCCAACCGGGTTGAGGGCCTTCCAGCAGTTCAATCGGCCGGCCGGCCGGAACCTTTAGCCCAAAATGTCGCCGGGCTCGCTCAGCTGGCCGGCCCGGGGGGCTCTTCGTCGCGCCCGAGCAGCTGCTCCAGCTGGCGGCGCAGGTCGGCCAGGTCCTTGCTCTTGAAATTCTGCTTCGTCCGCTCGAGCACCTCGACGGTGCGCCGCAGCGCGGCGACGTGGTCCACGTGGTCCAGCGAGCCGGCGGCCCGGCGCTCGAGGGCCTGCGTGGCCCGCTCGAGGTCCGCCAGCATGAGGATCACCTGCCGGAGCGACACCCGCAGGTAGCTGCCCATCGGGCCACCCGGCTGTGCGCCCGGCGACTTCCGCAGCACCTGCTCGATCTGCCCGAGTTCCTGCTCCCACGCCCGCAGCCGTGCCCGGCCCCCGTGCATCGCGCGGAAGCCCCGGTGGTCGGCCACGGCCGCGTCGAGCACCCGGCACAACTCGTCGATTTCCGGCGGCTTGGTCAGGTAGGCCACGACCGGCAGCCGCACGGATCGCGATGCGGTGGCCACCGACGGCCGGCCGGTCAGCAGGATGACGGGCAGGCCCGCGGCGAGCTGCGGCAGCGCCTCGATGAGTTCCAGCCCGGAGTTCCCGGGCATGTTGATGTCGGAAAGCAGCACGTCGTATTCCCGCGACTGGAGCCGCTCCACCGCCTCGGCCCCCGTGGCCACGCGGTCGCACTCAAAGCCGTAGCGCCCCAGCACGATGGCGAGACCGTCGCGGATGGCGCGTTCGTCATCGGCCAGGAGCACGCGCCCGCGGGATTCCGGATTGACGGCATCCATGTCACGCTCCGGGTTTCCGCGGGCGGGCCAGCGCCCGGTGCACCGCCTGGGCCAGGCCGGTGAAGTCGATCGGCTTCGCCACCAGCTCCCGGATGCTGAAGCCGCGCAGCTTGTCCGGTGTCCACGTGCCGCTGAGTCCGCTGACCAGCAGCACGGGCAGCTCCGGCCGCACGCGGTGCACCTCGTGGATCACATCCAGTCCCGTCATGCGGGGCATGGTGTGGTCGGTCACGAGGAGGTCAAACTCTTGCGGTCCGGCGCGGAAGCGCGCGACGGCCTCGACGGGGTCGGTGCAGGCCGTCACCCGGTAGCCGAGCCTCTGCAGCGTCGTCCGCATGGCCTCGCACAGCGGCCCCTCGTCGTCGACCAGCAGCACGGATTCGCCGGCGCCGCGGGGGATGCTCGCGTCCGGGACCAGCGTCACCCCGGCCACGCCGGCGTACTGCGGGAAATACAGCTCGAAGGCGGTGCCCTCGCCCGGCCGGCTGTCCAGCACGATGGCGCCGTCGTGGTCCTCCATGATGCCGTGCACCACGGAGAGCCCGAGCCCGGTGCCCTCGCCCGGGCCCTTGGTGGTGAAAAACGGCTCGAACACCCGGGCGCGCGTGTGCTCGTCCATGCCGTGGCCGGTGTCGGCCACGGCCAGGCGCACGTAGGTTCCCGGCCGGAGGCCGGGGTGGAGCCGGGCCTGCGCCTCGTCGACCTGCCAGCCGCCCAGCGTCACCATCAGCCGGCCCGGCCGCCCGCGCATCGCGTGCGCGGCGTTGGTGCCCAGGTTCATCATGATCTGGTGCACCTGGCTGGTGTCCGCCAGCACCTGCGGGGCCTGCTCGTCGATGACGGGCACGATCTCGATCGTGGCCGGCAGCGACGCGCGCAGCAGCTGCAGCGCCTCGCGCACCACCCCGTGCAGCTGCACGGCGCGGCGTTCCTGCTGCTGCTGCCGGCTGAAGGTGAGGATCTGCCGCACCAGCTCCTTGGCCCGGTTGCTGGCCGTCCCGATTTCCGCGAGGTGCTGGCGCAGCTCGACGGGGCGGTCGATGTCCATCACCGCCAGCTCGCGGTAGACGATCATGGCGCTCAGGATGTTGTTGAAGTCATGGGCGATGCCGCCGGCGAGCGTGCCGAGTGCCTCCAGCTTCTGGCTCTGCTTCAGCTGCGCCTCGAGCAGCGCCTTCTCCTGCGCCGCCTGGCGCTCGCCCGTGATGTCCTCGATGACGTTCAGCAGGCAGGTGCGGCCCTCCAGCTCCATGAGCTCGCAATTGCACCGGGTGACGCGGACGCCGCCGTCGCGGCCGACGAAGTTCAGCTCGAAATCCCGCACCACGCCGTCGCGCCGCAGCCGGGCGACGAGCTCGTCGCGGTCGGCCGGGTTCTGCCAGAGATTCAGTTCCAGGGAAGTGCGGCCGATGATCTCCGAGCGGGCGTAGCCGGAGATGCGCTCGAAGCCCGCGTTGCAGTCGATGTAGCGGCCGGTCCCGAGGTCGGAGATCGTGAGCGAATACGGGCTGCCCTGGAAGGCCTTGGCGAATTTCTCCTCCGATTCCCGCAGCGCCTTCTCCGCCAGCCGGGCCGCCGTGATGTCACGGCTCAGGATGACCAGGCAGTTGCGGCCGCCGATCTCGACGGTCTCGGCGGACATCAGGCAGTCCAGCAGCTTCCCGTCGCGGCTCCGCGCCTGTACCTGCAGGTTCCGCACCCGGCCCGTCTGCGCCAGCTCGTCCAGCATCCGCGCCCGGTCGCCCGGGGCGACCCAGAGGCCCACCTCCTCCGCCGTGCGGCCGACGAGCTCCGCCCGGGCGAAGCCCGACAGCCGTTCAAAGCCCTCGTTGACATCGAGGATCAGCCCCGAGGCCCGCTCGGAAAGGGAGATGGCGTCCGGGCTCGCGCGGAAGGCCTTGGCGAACTTCTCCTCCGACTCGCGCAGCGCCGTCTCCGCCCGCTTGCGGTCGGTCATGTCGTGCACCACCGACAGGAGGCAGGGCCGGCCGTTGATCTCGACGTACTCGCCGCTATAAAGCACGGTGATCGGCTCGCGCCGCCGGTTGTGGCATTCCAGCTCGAGGTCGCGCACGGAGCCGTGGGCGCGGATCTCCGCGACAATCCGCGCGCGATCCTCCGGCTGGCGGTAATAACCCAGTTCCAGGGTGGTCCGGCCGATGACTTCCTCGCGGGTGAAACCGAACACCCTTTCATGCCCGTCGTTGGCTTCGATATAGCGGCCCGATTCCAGGTCCGTGATGGCAATCGCATCCGGGCTCGCCCGGAAGGCCTTGGCGAACTTCTCCTCCGACGCGCGCAGGGCCTGCTCGGCCTGGAGGCGCAGCGTGATGTCCCGCAGGATGGTGACATTGTGCGGCCGGCCGTCGAGCACCACCAGCTCCGCCGACAGCTCGGCCATGCGGACCGGCCCCGCGCGGGGCTGGAACCGGGCCACGAAGTCGCGCACTGAACGGTCGCGATGCAGGCATTCGAGGAACCGGCGGCGTTCATCGGGATCAACCCAGAAGCCGAGCTCGCTCGGACTCCGGCCGATGATCTCCTCGCGGGGGCAACCGAAGAAACGGAGCACCCCGGGGTTGACGTCCACATAGCGCCCGCTCTCCATTTCATGCACCGAGATCGCATCGGGACTCGCCCGGAAGGCCTTGGCGAATTTCTCCTCCGAGACGCGCAGCGCCTGCTCCCCCCGTTTCCGCTCGCTGATGTCCAGGGCGGCGGCCACCACCCCGGCCGCCGGGTGGGCCGGGTCGAACCAGACCGCGGTGAGGGAAACATCGATGATCCGGCCGTCCCGGGCCCGGAAGCGGGTTTCGAACGAGACCTTGTTCTGCTCCGCCAGTTGGAGATACCTCTGGCCCGCGGCGGCATGGTCCTCGTCCGAGGCATAGATCATCCGGATCGCCTGGCCGGTCAGCTCCTCCCGGCTGTAACCGAGCAGCTGCACCATCGCCTCGTTAACTTCGAGCAGGACGCGGTTGGCCACCCAGCAGATGCCCACGGGAGCGACGCTGAGGATGCTGTGGAGCTTGGTGACGCTTTCCTGCAGGGCCGCGTCCTTCAGGCTGGCCTCGCCCCGCAGCCGTTTCTGCTCGAGGACCTGGCCCACGGCCTGGCCGAGCCGGACCAGCCGGTCCTTCATCAGGTAATCCGCTGCGCCCAGCTTGATCGTCGCCACCGCGATCTCCTCGCCGACCGTGCCGGAGACCACGATGACCGGCACATCCCGCCCCGACTCCCGGGCGATCCGCAGGGCCGCCGGGGCGTCGAAGCCGGGCATGAAATAATCGCACAGGATGATGTCCCACGGCTTCGCCGCGAGGGCGGCGCGCATTGTGTCCGCGGTCTGCACCCGCTCGAATTCCGGATCATAGCCGTCCCGGCGCAGCGCCTCGAGCAGCAGCAGGGCGTCATCTGCCGTGTCCTCCACCAGGAGAGTGCGCAAAGTCCGGCTCATGTCAGGACGCCTTCGTCGGCGGGGTCTCGTTCAGGAGCAGCCAGTACAGCCCCAGCTGCCGGGTCGCCTCGACGAACTCGGGAAAGCTGACCGGTTTCCGCACGTAGCCATTGCAGCCATGGCGGTAGCCGGCGACCAGGTCCACGTCCTCCTTGGAGGAGGTCAGGATGACGACCGGCAGCAGCCTGGTCCGCTCATCCGCCCGGATTCGGCGCAGGACTTCCAGGCCGCCGATCTTCGGCAGCTTCAGGTCCAGCAGCGTCAGCGCCGGCATGATGGAGAGGTCGCGGCCCGCGTGCGCCCCCTGGCCGAAAAGATAGTCGAGGGCCTCGATCCCGTCATGGGCCACGACCACCTCGTTGCTCATGCGGTTTTCCCGCAGCGCCATGATGGTGAGCTCCTCGTCGTCCGGATTGTCCTCCACGAGGAGGATGATTTTGTTTTGCATGGGGATCCTTCGGGTTGCTCAGAGGGAAAAATGGATGGTGGTCCCCGCGTCAATCCGGGCCTCGGCCCAGACCTGGCCGCCATGGCGCTGGATGATGCGCTTCACCGTGGCCAGGCCGATGCCGGTGCCGGGGAACTCGCTCAGGCTGTGCATGCGTTGGAACGGGTCAAACAACTTGGCCGCGTAGTTCATGTTGAAACCGGCCCCGTTGTCGCGGACAAAGCAGGCGGGACGGCCGTCCGGTCCCGGGGCGGAGCCGAACTCGATCCGCGGCAAGGGTTTCCTGCCCGTGAATTTCCACGCGTTGCCCAGCAGGTTTTCGAGGACGACCCGCAGCAGCCGCGCGTCGCCCTCCACCGTCACGCCGTGGGCGATGACCCATGCCACCGGCCGCGGCGGGGCGGCCTGCTGCAGGTTCTCCGCGATGCTGCGGGCCAGGGCGCTGAGGTCCACCGGCCGGCGGACGAGCTCCGCGCGGCCCACGCGGGAGAGATTGAGCAGGTCGTCGATCAAGTGCCCCATCCGTTCCGCCCCCGCCAGCACTCGCTCCAGGTACTTGACGCCCGCGTCATCCAGCCGGCTCCGGTAGCCCCGGACCAGCGCCTCGGTGAAGCCCGCGATGCCCCGCAGCGGCGCGCGCAAATCGTGCGAGACGGAATAGCTGAACGTTTCCAGCTCCTTGTTCGCCGCCTCCAATTCCGCCGTGCGCTGCGCCACGCGCAGCTCCAGGGTGGCATTCAACTCGCGGATCTGCTGCTCCACGCGGTTGATGCTGCGGGCGACGACCACGGTCACCCCGGCCGTCAGGGCCAGGGACAGGGCGACGAGGCCCAGCCCCCAGACGCGGGCCGCGCTCAGGTCGTTGATGCGCTTCTGCAGGAGCACGTCCAGTTCCCGGCTGCCGGCGGCCCACAGCTCGCGGCTGAGTTCGCGCGCGCGGTTGCCCGCCGCGGCGAACTCGGTGGCGGTGACGGCCGGCCCGCCGGCTGCCGTTACCTGGTCGATCAGGGTGAGAAAGGCGGCGTTGGCGGCGGCATAGTGCTGGAACGCCGACGGCAGGTTGCGCTGCAGGCTGGCGCTCACGCCGCGGGTGCGGGGATCGACCGCGAGCGCCGTCTGCACGTCCTGCGTGATACGACCCTGGTCGGATTCCCTGAGCTGCAGGGCCTGCCCGGCCAGGGCGAGCCGCTGGCCGGGGGTGAGACCGGGCGGACGGAGCATGGCCCCGCCCTCGGCCAGGATTGTGGCGAGCCGGACCTGGGTCTGCGGCAGGGCGACCAGCGTCGCATCCATCAGGTAATAACTGTCCAGCTCCGGGTCGAGGATGAGGTTGGACGTGTTGCCGATGTAGGTGATCAGCCCGCGCACCTCGGCCACCAGGCGGGCATGGCGGGCCGAGCGGTCCGCCGGCGCGAGCGGCGCGGCCGGGTGGGCGAGTTCCCTCCATTCCTGCCGCAGGCGGGCGAGCGGGGCGCCCGTTGATTTTTGCTGGGCCGGGTCACCGGGATCATACTGGAGGGCCGGACCCAGCTCGGCCGTCACGGCCTGCAGCGCGGCGAAGGCCTGGTCCACCTGACCCTGCTCGGCGGCCAGCGCGGCCGGGTCGCCGTCCGCCTCCAGGGCCTCATGCCGCGGCAGGTGATCGAGCAGGGCGACCAGGGGCCGGAGGAAGCGGTTGCCCTGCTCCTCCCGCACCGCGAACCGGATGTCCTTGTTCGTGTATTTGTTGATCAGATAGAACGTGCCGCACAACAGGGGCACGGTCGAACAGATGCCGATGAGGGCCAGCTTCCAGGAAAGTTTCAGGTTCAAGTGCATCGGTCACGCCCGGAGAGAAGGGAGAACGGGGCTGAAGACGATCCGGGCGTCGTGATACGGGTGCCAAGCCTGGATCGAAACCGCAGGCCCGGATTAATCGGACAATCACGGGCGAGGCAAGCATGCTGAATCCGCCGTGCGCCACCCCCTTCCCGGCCGCAATTCCGGGCTGGCGCCCGGGCCCGCGGCCGCCACGCTCGCGGCCCATGGACCCCACCCCGGCCCGGGAGGCCACGCGTCTCGGCGAAGTCTCCCCCCAGCAATGGAAATCCGGCATCGCCGCGTGGCTCGGCTGGATGTTCGACGGCCTGGAGCTGCACCTCTACACGCTCGTGGCCGCACCGCTGGTGGTCCACCTGCTCGGCGTGGCCAGCGCCGCCGACCCCGCGGTGAAGGAGAAGAGCGCTTACATCCAGGCCGCCTTCCTCGTCGGCTGGGCCGTGGGCGGCGCCTTCTTCGGCCGGCTGGGTGACCTGCTCGGCCGCAGCCGCGCCCTTGCCCTGACCGTCCTGACCTACGCGCTGTGCACCGGGCTGTGCGCGTTCGCGCAGACCTGGTGGCAGCTGATGCTCTTCCGCTTCATCGCGGCGCTCGGCATCGGCGGCGAATGGGCCGTGGGCTCCTCGCTGCTGGCGGAGACCTGGCCGCGCGCCTGGCGGCCGTGGCTGGCCGCCGTGCTGCAGAGCGGCGTCAACCTCGGCATCCTCGTCGCCGCCGCCGTGGTCTGGCTGCTCTCGCAGCTGCCCCACCCGCCGGCGGAGCGCTACGTGTTCCTCGTCGGCGTGCTGCCCGCGCTGCTGGTGTTCTGGATCCGCCGCCAGGTGCCGGAGCCCGCCGTCTGGCAGCGGGCCGAGGACTCCGCGCACCACCGCAACCCCGGCGTGCGCGAGCTGTTCCGCGGCGCCCTCGCGCGCACCACCGCGCACACCATGGCGGTGTGCGCGCTCAGCCTCTCGGCGTGGTGGCTGTTCATCTTCTGGCAGTCGCAGCACCTGCGGAAAATCCTGGAGGCGGCCGGCACGCCGGCCGCCGAGATCAGCCACCTCATCCCCAGCGCCTTTTTCGTGATGATCGCCGTGTCGATTGCCGGCAATTATTTCGCCGGCTGGCTCGCCCTGCGGCTCGGCTGCCGCCGCGCCATCGCGCTCCTGTTCTGGGCGCTCTTCGCGAGCATGGCGGGCGCGTTCATCGTGCCGCGGGGCTTCGCCGAGCTGGCGTGGTTCTGGGTGCCGCTGGTCGGGTTCTTCTCCGGCGTGTTCGGCCTCTTCACCATGTACCTGCCGCCGCTCTTTCCCGTGCTTCTGCGCACGACGGGCGCGGGCTTCTGCTACAACATCGGCCGCCTGGCCGCGGCCTTCGCCTCGGTGGTCTTCGGCTGGCTGGCGCCGGTCGGCGACTTCCGCGTGGCCCTGCTCGCCTCCAGCGGACTCGCCCTCGGCGCGGCCGTCTGGGCCTGGTGGCTGCCGGAGGAATCGCGGGACGCGTGAGAGGCCGCGGGCGGTTCGCCCGCGCTCCGGCAACGGGGGCCGCGGCGACCCCCGCCGCGGGCTCAGTTGAGCCCCGGCGCCGCCAGTAGCAGGTCCGGCTCCAGGCCGGGCAGCTCCCCGCCGCCGAAACGAAGGCGCAGGCCCCGCAGGTCCGCGAGCAACGACCGGTACCGCCGCTCCGCCTGCTCCGCGGACATCCCGGGCGCCGGCAGCAGGGTGACGCTCACGAGGGTCCGGCACGCCGCCAGCGCCAGCACGCGGATCGGCCGCAGCCCCAGCCGGTCGGGTGCCGGGCCGGCACGCAGGTCGATGACCCCGGTGCCGGCGCTCGACTCCAGGTCGACCACCATCTCGCCCGCCGCCGTGTAGGCCCACCAGCGGCCCTGGCGCAGCTCGGGCCGGGCGCAGAATTCCCCGGCCCACAACGGCAGGTTCTCGATGTCGGCGAGAAAATTGAACACGGGCTCGCGCGGCGCGGCCAGGGTGAGATGGACGGTGCGGATGGTCATGACCGGGATGCGTGCACCGGCGATTTCGCCGGCACCGGGGGTCGGCTCAACTCACCGCGCGCGGATCGAAGTTCGGGTTGTGGATCAGGCCGATGAGATTGCCGAAGGGATCGAGCACCGAGGCCACGGTGATGCCGCCGCCCACGTCCTTCGGGGCCTCGTGCGCGGCGGCCCCGAGTCCGAGCAGGTCCGCAAACGCGGCGCCCACCTCCGCCACGCCCCAGTAGGCCACCACGCCCGCGGGCCCCGCGCTGGCGGGTCCGTCGGGGACCAGCCCGAGCTCGAAGCCGCCGATGTTGAACCCGACATAGAACGGCTCGTCGAAATAGGGCGTGACGGCGAAGGCCCGGGCATACCAGGCCTTGGCGCGGCCGAGATCGGATGTCGGGTAGATGACGGTGCGGAGACCTTGGATTGCGGGCATGGCGTCGGGGGGTGTTGGAGGATTAATGTTGGTTGAAGCAGTCCGCAGTCTACCACGGGCCCCTGACAACCCTATGTCAGGAGGGACGGCCCGCGTGCCGCCGTGCAGCCTGGGCCGCGAGTTTTCGCACCAGCTGGCGCAGCCGCGCCGGCGCCAGCGCCTCGGCGTCGCCACCGAACGACAGCAGCCAGGCCGCCGTCCATTCGAGCGACCAGGCAAAAAAGGAATACTCCGCGCCGCCGGCGCGCGCGGGTCCCTCGATCAGCGTGGCCACGCTGTCCCGCAGCGCCCGTTCCTGCGCCCGCCGCGCGAACCAGACCCGCACCGGGATGGTGTCCTCGCGCGCCACCGCCTGCGCCATGTGTTGCGCCAGGGAAAATTCCGGCCGGGGCGGGAACACCTCCCCGGCGAGCTCGAGCCGGCGGATGCGGTCGACCCGGAAATGCCGGTAGTCCTGCCGCAGCCGGCACCACGCGACCAGGTACCAGGCGCCGCCGTAGAAGACGACGCCCAGCGGCTCGACCGCGCGCGCCGTGTCATGCTCCTGGCCGCGCCCGCGGTAGTCCAGGCGCAGCACGCGGCGCAGCACCACGCCCTGCTGCACCGGCAGCAGCCAGTGCTGCGCCGCCGCCCCGGGCGCGGCCCCGCCCGCCCCCCGGCCGAGCACCAGCGTGCGCTGCGTCAGCCGCTCGACGTGGTCCTGGCGGTCCCGCGGCAGCACCGCGCGGAGCTTGTCCAGCGCCGAGACCATCGGGGCGTGGAGCGAGGCGTCGGTGTACTGCTTGACCAGTTCGCCGCCGACAAAGAGCGACACCGCCTCCTCGGCCGAGAACATGACCGGCGGCAGCTGGTAGCCCTTCATCAGGCAGTAGCCCACCCCGGCCTCGCCCGAGATCGGCACCCCCGCCTCGCCGAGCGCGGCGATGTCGCGATAGACCGTGCGGATGTTCACCGAGAAATGCGCCGCCAGCTGCTCCGCGCGCACGACGCGCCGGCCCTGCAGGTGCAGCACCATCGCGACAAGCCGGTCGGTCCGATTCATGCCGGCAGTACAGGGCCGCGGCGGGGGCGCGGCAAGATTTCCTCCCGAAATCCGCAACCCCGCCGGCGCCGGCCGGTCATTGCTGGGGTGAAACCACGTCGGCGTCTCCGCGCGGCCCGCCAGCGCGTCAATGCCCTGGTGACCGCGCTGCGCGCCGTCCCGCGCGGCCGCTATGTCGCGATCCTGGTCGGGCTGCTGGGCCTCGTGATCCTGCGCTCCTTCGCCGGGGCGCACGTGCCGTTCGACTGGTACATGGAGAACGCGCTCGTGGGGCTGGTCGGGATCCCGCTGATCCTCACCTACCGGCGCATGCCGCTCTCGCGCGTGAGCTACACGCTGATCTTCATCTTCGTCTGCCTCCATGAGGTCGGCGCGCACTGGACCTACGCCAAGGTGCCCTACGACGACTGGTGGCGGTCGCTCTTCGGCGTCACGCTCAACTCCCAGCTCGGCTTCACCCGCAACAACTACGACCGGCTGGTGCATTTCTCCTACGGGCTGCTGCTCGTCTACCCCATCCGCGAGGTCTTCCTGCGCGTCGCCAACGTCCGCGGCTTCTGGGGCTACTTCCTCCCGCTCGACTTCACCATGAGCACCTCGATGATCTACGAGCTCATCGAATGGGGCGCGGCCTCGGCCGTCGGCAGCAACGCCGGCAACGACTTCCTCGGCACGCAGGGCGACATCTGGGACTCGCAGAAGGACATGGCCACGGCCTCGCTCGGCGCACTCATCGCCATGACCGGCATCGCCCTGATCACCTGGCACTACAAGCGCGACTTCGCCCGCGAGTTCGACGCCAGCCTCACCCTCCGGCGCACCGCACCGCTCGGCGAGGACGAGATGGCGCGGATCCAGCGGAACGGCGGAAACGACTGACCGGTGGCCGCCAAAGACGGGTTGCACCGCGGATGGCCCGGGTTAGCGTGGGCGCGCCCGGATCAATCCTCGTTGCGCTTGCACCAGACCTCACCCCCGCCGTCCCCCGCCGCCGGCCCCGCCGCCCGGACGCCGCCGGTTTTCCGGGTGCGCGGCCTGACCAAGACCTATGGCGAGGGCCCGACGCAGGTGCGCGCGCTGGCGGGCGTCGACCTCGACCTCCAGGCCGGCGAGCTCATTGTGCTGCTCGGCCCCTCCGGCAGCGGCAAGACCACCCTGCTCAACCTGCTCGGCGGGCTCGACCACCCGACGGACGGCGAGATCCGCTACCGCGACCTCGATCTGACCCGCGCCGGCGAGGAGCAGCTCACCACCTACCGGCGCCACTCCGTGGGCTTCATCTTCCAGTTCTACAACCTCATCCCCAGCCTCACCGCCCGCGAGAACGTCGGCCTCATCACCGAGATCGCCCGCGACCCGCTGCCGGCCGAGGCCGCGCTGGCCCTGGTCGGCCTCACGCCGCGCCTCGACCACTTCCCCGCCCAGCTGTCGGGCGGCGAGCAGCAGCGCGTGGCCATCGCCCGCGCCATCGCCAAGCGCCCCGCGGTGCTCCTGTGCGACGAGCCCACCGGCGCGCTCGACGTGCGCACCGGCATCGTCGTGCTCGAGGCCATCGAGCGCGCCAACCGCGAGCTCGGCACGCTCACCGTCATCATCACCCACAACGCCGTCATGGCCGGCATGGCCGACCGCGTCATCCACTTCTCCGACGGCCGCGTGCTGACCGAGCACCGCAACGCCGTGCGCGCGGCGCCATCCACGCTGCGTTGGTGAACAACGCCGCGCACAATCCAAATGCCTGCCGCCAAAGGCCAGATCAGATCCCCCCAACGCCGCCATATGATGATTCACGCCCGGTCTGGCGTTTGGCGTTTTGGCCTTTGAGATTTTTCCAGCCCATGCTCCCCCACCTCGACCGCAAGCTGCTCCGCGACCTGGCGCGCCTCAAGGGCCAGGCCGCCGCGGTCTCGCTCGTCATGGCCTGCGGCCTCGCCATGCTCATCATGGCGCGCAGCCTCATCCATTCCCTCGAGGCCACGCGCGCCGAGTACTACCAGACCAACCATTTCGCCGACGTCTTCGGGGCGCTCAAGCGGGCGCCCAACTTCCTCCTCGACCGCCTGCGCGCCCTCCCCGGCGTCGCCACGGCGCAGACCGACCTCTCCGTGCCGGTCACGCTCGACCTGCCCGGCATCGCCGAACCGTGCAGCGGCCTGGTGCGCTCGCTGCCGGACTTTGGCGAGCCCGAGCTCGACCGCCTGTTCCTGCGCCGCGGCCGCTGGCTCGCGCCGGGCTCGCGCGGGGAGGTGCTCGTCGGCGAGGCCTTCGCCAAGGCCAACCAGCTCTCCCCCGGCGACACCCTGACGATGCTGCTCAACGGCCGGCGCCAGGCCTTCCTCATCGCCGGCATCGTGCTCTCGCCCGAATACATCTTCGAGTCCCGCCCCGGCGCGGCCCTGCCCGACAGCCGCACCTTCGGCATTTTCTGGCTGCCCTACAAGGAGGTCGCCACCGCCTGGGACCTCTACGGTGCGTTCAACCACTTCGCCCTCACCCTCGCCCCGGGCGCGGATGAGAAATCCGTCATCGCCGCGGCCGACCGCCTGCTCCGGCCCTACGGCGGGCTGGGCGCCTTCGGCCGCAAGGACCACCCGTCGCACATCCGCGTGACCGACGAGATCCGCGTGCTCACCATCCTGGCCGTCGGCTTCCCGACCGTGTTCCTGGGCGTGGCGGCGTTCATGACCAACGCCGTGCTCA
The DNA here is from genome assembly GCA_964423065.1 of uncultured Oleiharenicola sp. GTDB lineage: Bacteria > Verrucomicrobiota > Verrucomicrobiia > Opitutales > Opitutaceae > Lacunisphaera. The sequence continues at coordinate 64,113 of CAYRDN010000002.1, forward strand.
CCCGCCTCCTCTCCCTCCAGCGCGAGCAGATCGCCATCCTCAAGGCCTTCGGCTTCACCAACCGGCAGATCGTCGTCCACTACCTGAAGTTCGCCTTCGTGCTGGTCGCGGCGGGCGTCGTCCTCGGCCTGCTCGGGGGCGTCGCCCTCGGCCACAAGCTCGTCGCCATGTACGAACTCTTCTTCCGCTTTCCCGATCTTTATTTCCGGCTCGACGGTCGCGCCGTCGCCCTCGCCCTCGCCGTCGGCCTCGGCGCCGTCACGCTCGGCGTGCTCGGCGCGGTGCGCCGGGCCGCGGCCCTGCCGCCGGCGGAGGCCATGCGCCCCGAGCCGCCGGCGAATTTCCGGCCGGCCCTCATCGAACGCACCGGCCTCGCGCCGCTGCTGTCCCACTCGTTCCGCATCGCCCTGCGCAACCTCGAGCGCCGCCCGATGCAGGCGGCCTTCACCGTCGCCGGGCTCGCGCTCGCCACCGGGCTGCTGATCCTGCCCAACACCTTCAAGGCCGGCATCCGCGAGGTTCTCGACTTCCAGTGGGATGTCGTCCAGCGCCAGGACGTCAACCTCGGCCTCGTCGAGCCGTCGTCCGGCCGCCTCGCCCACGAGCTGGCCCGCCTGCCGGGCGTCACCAGCCTCGAGCCCACGCGCTCCGCCGCCGTGCGCATCCACTTCCAGGGCCGCAGCCGCCAGATCGGCCTGCGCAGCCTCCTGCCGGGCGGCATCCACAGCCGCGCCGTCGACGCCGCCGGCCGCGAGATCGCCCCGCCGGACACCGGCGTCATCCTCTCCGCCAAGCTCGCCAGCGTGCTCGGGGCGAAGGTGGGCGACACCCTCGTGCTCGAGGCCCTCGAGGGCCGCCGGCCGGTGCTGGCCGTGCCGCTGGTGGCGACCGCCGAGGATTTCACCGGGATCGCCGCCTACATGGACCTCCACGCCATCAACCGCTTCCTCGGCGAGGGCGACGTCATCACCGGCGCGAGCATCGGCCTCGACCGGTCGCAGCGCGCCGCGTTTCTCGCCGCCCTGAAGGAGATCCCGCGCGTCAGCACGGTCGCCATCAAGGATTCCATGCGCCAGGCCTTCCGCGAGACCACCGCCCAGAGCATGGGGCTCATCCAGAGCATCTACCTCACCTTCGCCGTCATCGTGGCCTTCGGCGTCATCTACAACAACGCCCGCATCTCCCTCGCCGAGCGCGCCCGCGAGCTGGCCACCCTGCGCGTCATCGGCATGACGCAGCACGAGGTCGGCGCCATCCTCGTCGTCGAGCTGGTCATCCTGGCCGTGCTGGCCGTGCCGCTCGGGCTGCTGCTCGGCACCGGCCTGACGACCGTGATCGTCAGCTCGGTCAACACCGAGACAATCCGCCTGCCGCTCGTGTTCACGACCTACACCTACTCCTTCGCCGTGGTCACGGTCATCACCGCCTCCACCCTCTCGGCCCTGTTCGTGCTCCGCCAGCTGCGCCAGCTCGACCTCATCGCCACGCTCAAGGCCCCGGAGTAAGACCACCATCCTGCAAGCCGCTCATTGACGCTAATGATCGCTAATATTCATCTGATTTGTCGGCGCCTGCTTGCAGGCGATACAACGCGTCTCTTGTCAACGGGTGATTCGAATTGCCTGCAAGCAGGCTCCTACAATTCGATAACCTCACCTTTCCAGATTAGCGCCGATTAGCGTCAATTAGCGGTTAGCTCCGCTTCCCCCTTTTTCCATGAACTCCTCGTCCCTCGCTCCGAAAAAGAACCGGCCCTTCCGCTGGCTGCCCTACGCCGGCGCCGCCGGGCTGGTGGTCCTGCTCGCGTTCGGCCTGCGGCCGCGGCCTGCGACCGTCGAGACCGCCCGCGCCGCGTTCGGCCCGCTGCGTGCCACCGTGAGCGAGGAGGGCAAGACCCGCATCCGCCAGCGCTACACCGTCTCGTCCCCCGTCACCGGCCAGCTGCACCGCGTGCCCTTCAAGCCGGGCGCGGCGATCGCCGCCGGCCGCGTCGTGGCCACGATCGAGCCCATGGCCGCCTCGCCGCTCGACCCGCGCAGCCGCGCCCTGGCCGAGGCCCGCCGCGCCGCCGCCACCGCCGCGCTGGAAAAGAGCCGCACCGCCCATGTGCTCGCGCAGAACGAGCTGCACCGCATGGAACTCATGTTCGCCGAGAAAACCGTCTCGCCCCAGGACCTGGAGGGCACGCAGATGCGCGAGACGGCCGCGGCGCGCGACGTGATCGCCGCCGAGGGCGCCCTGCGCGCCGCCGAGGCCGAGCTGGCCGAGGCCGACCCCGCCGCGGAGGCGGGCAAGCTCGTCGAGGTCCGCGCGCCGGTGGCCGGCCGCGTGCTGCATGTCTTCCAGGAGAGTGAACGCCCGGTCACCGCCGGAACACCGTTGCTTGACCTCGGCGATCCCGCCGACCTGGAGGTCGTGATCGAGCTGCTCTCGCGCGACGGCGCCGCCCTCGCGCCCGGCACGCGGGTCGAGCTCGACCAATGGGGCGGCCCGCAGCCGCTCGCGGCCCGCGTGCGGCTGGTCGAGCCGGCGGCCTTCACCAAGATCTCCGCCCTCGGCGTCGAGGAGCAGCGCGTCAACGTCGTGGCCGACATCACCACGCCGCTCGCCGAGCGCCCGACCCTGGGCGACAACTTCCGCGTCGAGGCCCGCGTGATCGTCTGGGAAAGCGACCGCGTGCTCAAGGTGCCCGTGTCCGCCCTTTTTCGCCGCGGCTCCACCTGGGCGGCGTACGTCGTGCGCGGCGGCCGCGCCGTGCTGGTGCCGGTCGAGGCCGGACGCTCCAGCGGCACCGAGACCCAGGTGACCGCCGGCCTGCAGGCAGGCGACGAGGTCATCCTCTACCCCGGCGACCGCGTGGCCGACGGCATGCGGGTGAATCCGGTGAAGATTTGACTGTGCGCCCCAATCACCCATCCTGACTGCTGTCATGAAAAAATCCGGGTTCACCTACTGGCAGGATGGCAATGACTGGGTCGGCTATCTCGATGAATTTCCCGACTACCCGACGCAGGGAAGCAGCCTGGAGGACCTCAAGGCCCATCTGGCGGATTTGCACAAGGACCTGACCTCCGGGGTAATCCCCAATGTCCGCCGGCATGCCGAACTAGAGTTGGCGTGAAACGGCGCGACCTGATCCGCAAGATTGAGGAGGTAGGCGCGATCTTCATCCGCCACGGCGGTAAACACGATTGGTATCAGAATCCCCGGACGAAGATCGCCCAGCCAATTCCGCGCCATGCTGAAATCAACGAGATGCTGGCACGGAGCATGGTGCGGAAGCTAAGTTAGCTTGGTGACCACGGGTCTGACGACATACGAGTGATTCCGGTGAAATTCGCCGCAGGGTTCACTCAAAGCCGGTTGAGCGGATAGCACTGGTCGATGAACTGGAAATCCCGGTCGTTCTCCAGGAGGCTGACCCCGTGCTGCACTACGATAGCGGCGATCAAACAGTCGATCGGACTCCGGATGGTCGCTCCTTTCCGGCGAAGCTCCCGGTAGATGCCGGCGCCAAGCTCGAAGGTTGTCCGGTCATCCGCCAGCCAGACCAGGTTCCCAAACAGACGCTTGGTGGCTCCGAACTCCTGTTCGTCTCGGATCCCTTGCAGCACTTCAGTGAGGATGAACCCGCAGCAACAGAGATCGTCCCTTTGCGCGATGCACGCTTCCAGCCGGGCAACCTTGTCGGACGCCACCCCGCGGAAGAAATCGATCCAGACCGAGGTGTCGACCAGGACCCTCATGTCGTCCGGGTCTTCCGCATGGCGGCCAGGTCGCCGCTCCACTGGACCCGGCCCTTGAGCGCCAGCAAACCGGTCTGCCGCTCCCGCCGGACCAATTCCTGCAGCGCGTGCTCCACCAGCGCCCGCCGGGTCTTGAGTCCCGTGCTTTTCAGCCCCTCGCGCACCAGTTTCTGGTTCAGGACGATGTTGGTTCTCTTCATGGCATACACATAAAACCCACGCAGTTGGTGTATGCAAGGCGATTGACGAGGCAGTCGGAGCCGGGAGCAATGCCGGCACCATGCCGCGATTTCTCCGGACCTAACTCCGCCTGAACGTGCGGTTTAAGTTCCTGCGGTCCAGGCTGCGAAAATGCGGGTTGCGGCCCGTGTCCTGCTAGTTACCCGTCGCCCCTGCCATGGCCATACACGCCGCCCTCCACCACAAGACCTCCTACACCTACGACCGGCTCGTGACGCTCGGCGCCCAGGTCGTCCGCCTGCGACCGGCGCCGCACTGCCGCACGCCCATCCTCAGCTACTCGCTCAAGGTCGAGCCGGCCGGCCACTTCCTCAACTGGCAGCAGGATCCCCACGCCAACTACCTCGCCCGCCTCGTCTTCCCGGAAAAAGTCAGCCATTTCTCCGTCACCGTCGACCTCGTGGCCGAGATGGCCGTCTACAACCCCTTCGACTTCTTCCTCGAGCCCTACGCGGAAAAATTTCCCTTCACCTACGAGAAGAAGCTGGCCGTCGAGGTCGCGCCGTTCCTCCGCAAGCATCCGCGCAAGCCCAGGTTCGCCGCCCTCGTCGCCTCCCTCGACCTCCAGCCGCAGCGCTCGATCGATTTCCTCGTCGCGCTCAACAGCCGGATCAACCAGCTGGTCAAGTACGTCATCCGCCTCGAGCCGGGTGTGCAGACGCCGGAGCAGACGCTCACGCTCGGCAGCGGTTCCTGCCGCGACTCCGCCTGGCTGCTCGTCAACACCCTGCGCCACGCCGGCCTCGCCGCCCGCTTCGTCTCCGGCTACCTCATCCAACTCAAGGCCGACGTGAAGTCCCTCGACGGCCCCTCGGGCACGGAGAAGGATTTCACCGACCTCCACGCGTGGTGCGAGGTCTACCTGCCCGGCGCGGGCTGGGTCGGGCTCGACCCGACCTCGGGCCTGCTCGCCGGCGAGGGCCACATCCCCCTCGCCTGCTCGCCCGAGCCTTCCGGCGCCGCCCCCATCTCGGGCGCGGTGGACGACGCCGAGGTCGAGTTCGGCTTCGAGATGGAGGTCAGCCGCATCTACGAGTCCCCACGCGTCACCCAGCCCTACACCGAGGAACAGTGGACCCACATCGCCACCCTCGGCCACGCCATCGACGACGACCTGCGGCAGCACGACGTCCGCCTGACCATGGGCGGCGAGCCGACGTTCGTCTCGGTCGACGACCCCGACGGCCCCGAGTGGAATTTCACCGCCGTCTCGCAAAAGAAGCGCGAACTCTCCGGCCGGCTCATCAAGCGCCTGCGGGACAAATTCGCCCCCGGCGCGCTGCTGCACTACGGCCAGGGCAAGTGGTACCCGGGCGAGCCGCTCCCGCGCTACGCCCTCGCCGCCTACTGGCGCAAGGACGGCGTGCCCATCTGGCAGGACGAGGACCTCATCGCCGACGAGTCGCGCGACTACGGCCACGGCCCGAAGGAGGCGAAGGAACTCGCCACCCGCCTCGCGCAGGTCCTCGGCGTCAACCCGCAGCACCTCATCCCCGGCTACGAGGACGTCTTCTATTACACCTGGAAGGAACGCCGGCTGCCGTCGAATGTCACGCCCGAGAAGGCCAACCTGAAGGACCGGCAGGAGCGCGAGCGCATCGCGCGCCTGTTCCAGCAGGGCCTCGGCGTCGCCGCCGGCTACGCGCTGCCGATCAAGCGCGCCACCTACGGCAACCGGCCGGGCTGGATGTCCGGCTCGTGGTTCCTGCGCGACGACGACACGCTCTGGCTGATCCCCGGCGACTCGCCGATGGGCCTGCGGCTGCCCCTCGATTCCATCCCCTGGGTGGCGGACAAGGAATATCCGTGGGGCTGGCAGCAGGATCCCTCGCAGCGGCTGCCCGAGCTCCCGAAGGATTTCCCGTACCGCCCGCGGCCCGAGCTGAGCGGCCAGCGCTTCCAGCGCGGGGCCGGCGCCCCGCTGCCCGCCGGCCACGGCCCCGGCCAGCGCGCACAGCAGCTCGATGATCCACGCCCCGGGCCGAAGCTCCCCGACCTGCCGCCGGAGAGCGACCCCAACCGCCGGCCGCAGCCGGGCGAAAGCGCGCCCTGGATCATCCGCACCGCGCTCTGCGTCCAGCCGCGCAACGGCCGGCTCCACCTCTTCATGCCGCCGGTGTCGACCACCGAGGATTACCTCGATCTCATCGCCGGCATCGAGACGACCGTCGCCGAGATGGGCGTGCCCGTCATCATCGAGGGCGAGACCCCGCCGAAGGACCCGCGCCTCAACAAGCTCGCGGTCACCCCGGACCCCGGCGTCATCGAGGTCAACATGCACCCGAGCAAGACGTGGGACGAGCTCGTCGCGCGCACGACCACGCTCTACGAGGAGGCGCGGCTGACGCGGCTCGGCACGGAGAAGTTCATGGTCGACGGCCGGCACACCGGCACCGGCGGCGGCAACCACATCATCATCGGCGGCGAGACGCCGTCCGACTCGCCGGTCCTGCGCCGGCCGGACCTGCTGCGCTCGCTGCTGGCCTACTGGCAGAACCACCCGTCGCTCAGCTACCTGTTCTCCGGCCTGTTCATCGGCCCGACCTCGCAGGCGCCGCGCCTCGACGAGGCCCGCAACGACTCGCTCTACGAGCTCGAGGTCGCGTTCAAGGAGATGGACCGCAAGGTGGCCGGCGCCGGCGCCGTGCCGCCGTGGCTGGTCGACCGGCTGTTCCGCAACCTGCTCACCGACGCGAGCGGCAACACCCACCGCGCCGAGTTCAGCATCGACAAGCTGTATTCGCCCGACGGCCCCGCCGGCCGGCTCGGCCTGGTGGAGATGCGCGCGTTCGAGATGCCGCCGCACGCCCGGATGAGCCTCGCCCAGCACCTCCTGTTGCGCGGGCTCGTCAGCAAGTTCTGGCAGGAGCCGTACCAGAACGGGCTCGTCCGCTGGGGCACCGACATCCACGACCGCTGGATGCTGCCGCATTTCTGCGCGACGGACTTCAAGGACGTCATCGCGGACCTGCGCGCGGCCGGCTATCCGTTCGAGGCGGAGTGGTTCGCGCCGCACTTCGAGTTCCGCTTCCCGCGCATCGGCGAATTCGCCCAGCGCGACGTCGAGGTGGAGCTGCGCACCGCGCTGGAGCCGTGGCACGTGCTCGGCGAGGAGGGCGCGGCGGGCGGCACCGTGCGCTACGTCGACAGCTCGCTCGAGCGCCTGCAGGTCAAGGCCCGCGGGCTGGCCGGCGACCGGTTCGCCCTGGCCGTCAACGGCCACCGTCTGCCGCTCCATCCGACCGGCGTCAACGGCGAGGGCGTGGCCGGCGTGCGCTTTCGCGCGTGGCAGCCGCCGAACTGCCTGCAGCCCACCATCGGCGTGCACGCGCCGCTCACCATCGACCTCGTCGACACCTGGAACCAGCGCGCGCTCGGCGGCTGCACCTACCACGTCGCCCACCCCGGCGGCCGCAGCCACGAGACCTTCCCGGTCAACTCCTACGAGGCCGAGAGCCGCCGGCTCTCGCGCTTCTTCACCTTCGGCCACACACCCGGCGGCAAATACGTCCTGCCGCCGTCCGCCGCCGCCGGGGAACACCCGTACACCCTCGACCTGCGCGCGCCGTGATCCCCGGGCAGGGCGAGGCCGCCGGACGAGCCGCCTTCCGTCCCCCGCGGCTTGTCGGATCGACCCGCCCCCACCCTCACTCCTCGCTTGCAGCCCCGCCGTCCGTTACAAGGATTCGCGCCTCGCCGCCATGCCCACGTCCACCCACCCCGCTCGACCCGCGCCGCTCGGTTACACGGGCAAGGCGAACCGCTACGACGAGTGCGTGGACGCCGCCGGCCGGCTGCGGGCGCCGTGGGCCGGCTTCTTTGACCATCTCGGCGCCGACCCGGCGACCAAGCTGAACGCCGCGACCGACGCCTGCCATCGCGCCATCATCGAGCAGGACGTGAGCATGAACGTCTACCTCGGCGAGCATTCCGGCGCACAGCCCTGGCCGCTCGACGCCGTGCCGATGCTCATCAGCCCCGCGGAGTGGGCCAAAATCACCCGCGGTCTCCGGCAGCGCGCGCACCTGCTCAACGAACTCCTCAACGACCTCTACGGCCCGCAGAAATTCCTGCGCGCGGGCCTGCTCCCCGCAACCCTCGGCATGGCCAACCCGCATTTCCTGCGCGCGTGCGCCGGCCTCGGCAAACCGGACGGCATCTTCCTGCACAGCTACGCCGCCGACCTGGCGCGTTCGCCCGACGGCCAGTGGTGGGTGATCGAGGACCGGCTCGACGCCCCCTCCGGCCTCGGCTACTCGCTGCAGAACCGCATCATCGCCCGCCAGGCGCTGCCCGACATCTTCCACCGCGCGCCGGTCGACCGGCTCTTCCAGTTTTTCCGCGACTACCGGAGCTCGCTCGAGGCGCTCTCGCCCCACCGCGAGCCGCCGCGCATCACGCTGCTCTCGCCGGGCCCGGCCAACGAAACCTACTTCGAGCAGGCCTACCTCGCGCGCTACCTCGGCTACACGCTGACCGAGGGCGAGGACCTCATCACGCGGGACCGCCAGGTGTACCTGCGCACCGTGGGCGGGCTGAAGCGCACCGATGTCATCATCCGCCGCGTGGACTCGGATTTCTGCGACCCGCTCGAGCTCGGCGCCGGCTCCCTGCTCGGCGTGCCCGGCCTGGTGCAGGCCGCGCACGGGGGCCAGGTGGCGCTCGCCAACCAGCTCGGCGCCCGCGCGCTGGAGACGCCCGCGCTGCTCGCGTTCCTGCAGCCGCTCTGCCGCCACGTGCTCGGCGAGGAACTGCTCCTGCCCAGCGCCGCCACCTGGTGGGGCGGCCAGCCGGGTCCGCTGCAGTACATCCTGGACCACCTGCCGGATCTCGTCGTGAAGCCGGTCTTCCGCACGCCCTACGCGCTGCCGCCGCGCTACGGCGCCCGCATGGGCAAGGCCGCCCGGGCCGCGATGGCCGACGAGATCCGGGCCCGGCCCTGGGCCTGGTGCGGGCAGGAACGGGTCTACCACGGCACGACCCCCGGCTGGCACGAGGGCACGCTGCGGCCCATGCCGTTCATCACCCGCTTTTTCCTGGCCCGGCACGAGGGCGACTACACCGTCATGCCCGGCGGGCTCACCCGCTGCAATGCGAAGGGCGAGGACATGATCGTCTCGCTGCAGCAGGGCAGCATCAGCAAGGACACCTGGGTGCTGCACGAGGGCCCCGCCCGCGCCACTCCCGCATTGCCCCCCGCGCGCAGCACCGAGGCGCTGCGCCACCCGGCCGCCACCCCCAGCAGCATGGCCGACAATTTTTTCTGGCTCGGCCGCTACCTGGAACGCTGCAACCAGCTGGTGCGGCAGCTCGAGAAGACCGGGCCCCTGCTCCGCGACGAGATCGCCATCCTCGATCCCGGCACGGCCGCGGACGCGCTCCGCCTCGTGCTGGGTGCGCAGGAGGCCCCGGTGCCGGCCGGCGCGACCGCGGAGCAGCAGGTGGCGCTGCTGCGGCAGGTGTCGGCGGACCGGTCACTGCCCGCGAGCCTGGCGTCCAACCTCGATTATCTGGGCAACCTGCTCGACCGGATCAAGGTGCGCCTGCCCACGGAGGCGTGGCAGATGCTCCGGCAGATGCGCCGCCGGCCGGCCCTGCTCGACACCGCCGCGTGCGTCGCCCTGCGGCAGCAGCTCACCGCGTTCGAAGGGCTGACGGCCGAGGCCATGCCGCGCGACACCGCCTGGCGCTTCCTCGACCTCGGCCGGCGCATCGAGCGCGGCAGCCAGCTGCTGGCGCTGCTGCGCATCCTGCTCCACCCGGCCGACGGCAGTCCGCCCACCGAGTTCCGGCTCCAGACGCTGCTGCACCTGGCCAACTGCCTGTCCACCTACCGCAGCGTCTTCCACGGCTCGCTCACCACCGCCGCCGCCCTCGACTGGCTCTTCCACTCGCCGGAAAACCCCCGCGGACTGCACTTCCAGCTCGATCACATCAACCGCCACCTCGCCAACCTGCCCGAGGACCTCGCACCGCAGGCGGTCGCCGGCCTGCGCTCCGCCGCCGTGCTCATGCTGGGCGACGCGCACTACACGCGGCTCGACGAGCTCGCGGGCGATCCCGCCGGGGCGAACCGCATCTTCGAGACCCTGCGCCAGGGCCTCGCGGAGCTGAGCGACCGGCTCACGCAGATCTATTTCTCCCACGCGGTCGCGCGCTGACCCCTCCCGCCATGGCCGTCATCCGCATCACGCACCACACGACCTACCGGCACGCCGGGGCCGCCACGGCCGCCTGGCAGATGCTGCAGCTCCAGCCGCGCACCGAGCCGGCACAGGAATGCCTCGATTACCAGCTGGAGATCTCGCCGCCGGCCACCGACCTCGAGACCCGCACCGACTACTTCGGCAACGCCCGGCAGTTTTTCACCGTCCGCGAACCGCACCAGGAACTGTCCATCATCTCCCGCAGCACGGTCCGCCGGGGCAGCGATGCGCACCCGCTGCCCGGCATCACCCAGCCGCTGGCCGCCGCCCGCGCGCACGTCGCCACCCTCGTGCGTGACCGGGGCCAGTTCGAGCTGGAGCAATACCTGCACGCCACGCCGCGCGTGCCGCTGCTGCCGGGGACGGCGGCCCTGGCCGAGGGCCTCGACGGCGAGAACACGCCGCTGCTGGACTGGCTGGAGCAGCTGGGCCGGCGGTTCCGCGAGTCGTTCGCGTTCGACCCGGCGGCCACGGACGTCGCCACGCCCCTGGTCGACGTGCTGCAGACGCGGCGGGGTGTCTGCCAGGATTTCTCCCACCTGCTGCTCAGCTGCCTGCGCCAGCACGGGCTGCCCGCCGCCTATGTCAGCGGCTACCTGCTGACCAAGCCGCCCCCCGGCCAGGCGCGTCTGCGCGGGGCGGACGCCATGCACGCGTGGATCTCGGTCTTCGTCCCCGAGGTCGGCTGGGTGGACTACGATCCGACCAACACTTGCTTCACCGGCTCGGGCCACATCGTGGTCGCGCGCGGCCGGGATTATGCGGACGTCAGCCCGACCCGCGGGGTTTTCAGCGGCGGCGGCGCCCACAGCCTCAAGATCGGCGTGACGGTCGAGCCGGAGGCAGAACCGGGCCCGTAGCCCGGGGCGAGCGGCGGGACGCCTGCCGCGTCGGGAAGGGGTTTCACCGCTCCGGATTTGCCAATGGGCGGCGGACCTCGCAGTTTCGCCGGCATGATCCGCCTGCCCTCCTCCCTGCGCCGCGCCGCATGCGCGCTGCTGCTGGCCTGCGTGCCCGGCCTGCGCGCCGCCGACTCCAATCCGACCCAGGAACGCGCCGACCGCTTCCTCGCCCTGGTCAACCCGACCTACCAGGCCATGATCACCCTCGAGTCCAACGCCCAGTGGGATGCGTCGACCGATGTGACCCTGGCGCATGACGCCGCCTCCGAGGTGGGCAGCAAGGCCCGCGCCGCCTTCGTGGGCAATCCCGCGCTGATCAACGAGGCCAAGGCCCTGCTGCTGAAGCGCCACGAGCTGAACGACCTCACGTGCCGCGAGCTCGAGCAGCTGCTGCTCAACGCCGCCGAGGGCCCGATGACCAACCCCAGGCTGGTCGCCGACCGCATCGTGGCGGAGGTCGCCCAGGCCTCCACGCTCAACAGCTTCGAGTTCAAGCTCCACGGAGAGCCCATCACCGCGAACGCCATCGACGACCTCCTCCAGTCGAGCACCGACCTGGCCGAGCGCCGGGCCGTCTGGGAGGCGTCGAAGGAATCCGGCCGTGCGCTCAAGGCCGGGCTGATCAAGCTGCGGGACCTGCGCAACGGCGTGGCGCAGGAACTCGACTATCCGGATTATTTCGCGCTCCAGGTCGCCGGCTACGGCATGACCACGGACGAGATGGTGCGGCTGAACGACAGCTTCATGCGCGACCTGCGCCCGCTCTACCTGCAGCTCCATACCTGGGTGAAATACAAGCTCGCCGAAAAATACCACCAGCCCGTGCCGAAGCTCATCCCCGCCCACTGGCTCAACAACCGCTGGTCGCAGGAATGGGACGGCCTCGCCGAGGGGGCCGACCTCACGCCGTATTTCAAGGACCGCACCCCCGGGTGGATCGCGCACAGCGCCGAACGCTTCTACACCGGCCTGGGCTTCCCCCGGCTGCCCGACTCGTTCTGGACCAAGTCCGACCTCTACCCCGTGCCCGCCGGCAGCACCCGCAAGAAAAACACCCACGCCTCCGCCTGGCACATCGACCTGGCCGGCGACCTGCGCTCGCTCCAGAGCATCGAGTCCACGCCGGAATGGTTCAAGACCGCGCACCACGAGTTCGGCCACATCTACTATTTCATCAGCTACACGCGCGACGATGTCCCCATGCTGCTGCGCACCGGCGCGAACCCGGCCTTTCACGAGGGCTTCGGCGAGCTGACCGCGCTCGCGGCCGGCATGGCGCCGTACTTGAAATCGCTCGGCATCCTGCCGGCCGACCTGAAGGTCGATGAGCGGGCCTTCCTCCTCAACGACGCCCTCTCCCCCGGCGTGCCGTTCATCTTCTGGTCTTCCGGGGTCATGACGCACTGGGAGGCCGACGTCTACGCCCACCACCTGCCCGCCGACCAGTGGAACGCCCGCTGGTGGCAGTACGTCCGCGACTTCCAGGGCGTCGAGCCGCCGGCGCCGCGCGGCGAGGAGTGGTGCGACCCGGCGACGAAGACGCACATCAACGACACGCCCTGCTATTATTACAGCTATGCCATCGCACAGGTGTTCAAGTACCAGCTGAACGACTACATTGCGACGCACATCCTCCACCAGCCGCCCCAGGCCTGCAATTACGCGGACAACCGGGAGGTCGGCGACTTCCTCCGGCGGATCATGGAGCAGGGCAAGACGAAGGACTGGCGCCAGATCCTGAAGGAGGCCACCGGCGAGGAGCTCTCCACCCGCGCCATGGTCGCGTACTATGCCCCGCTGATGAAGTGGCTCGAGGAGCAGAACCAGGGCCGCCCGATCGGCTGGGAGTGAGTTTCCCTTTGCCGGGCAAATCGCTAGGGCCTCTCCGCCCAATCCGTGTAAGTCTTGGTCAGGTGGATATGCCTCTTATATAGGAAGAATCGGGCTTTCTGCTCGCAAACGGAGCGCGCGGGCAGCCACACGCCGTCCGGGTTGGGTTCATAAACCAATGACATGTGCACCAGCTGCGAGCCCAGCGGAGTGGAAAAGGGAAACGTAAACTCGGCCTTGCGCGGAAATCCGGACGCCACATCGATGGCGACAACCACCGTGTTTTGCGGATTCGCCTGCGTGATCCCCTCCCACTCTTCTATCGCCGCCCCCTCCAGCTGTCCTTTCCCGCGCAGGCGCCATTCGTCATAGCCTTCCAGGGCGCTGGCCGGGTTGGCCTGCAGGCCGAAGTCCACCCGGATCGTCATGCCGGGGTTGCCGGTCTGGTTCTTTGACTCTGACTTCCATCGCGGCTTTCCCCCGTCCGGCTCCATCCGCTCCACCTCACTGACCGAGCCGAGCAGGTTCTCGTCGCCGTCATACACCCTCATTTCGGTCCGGACACACCGGGCGACATAGTGGCCCTTCTCCTTGGTGCGATTGATGGCCACCTGCCAGGCGGGCAGCCTCCGCTCCGCGTCCCCTGCACCCACGGATTTCGGCAACCGGCCATCCACCGGGTCAGCCGGCAACAGACCGGCTGAGGCAAGCAGGCAGATGATCCCTGCCGGGATTGTCAGGATTGTCCGTCGTGAGCTCATGATAGCCGGATGGTTTTTGCCCGGGCCGGGACCGGTGCGGCCGCGTGGTGCAATAAAACCCCCGGCGGGCGACGACCGGCAATGTAGCCGGGCTCGCGGCGGCCGGAAAATACAAATCACGCCTGAAAACAGGTGGTGATGGCCCAGCGCCGTTGATCCCCCGCCTCTCTCGGACCCCGCTTTCAGCGCCCCGGCCGGGTCTTTTTGTTGGCCTCGCCCGCCCCGGACCGCTTAACTCCGGGCCGCATGTCGAAAGTCTATTTTTACTACTCGGCCATGAACGCCGGCAAGTCGACCGTCCTCATCCAGTCGAGCTACAACTACCGGGAGCGCGGCATGCGGACCCTCGTGTTCGTCCCCGCGATCGACACCCGCGCCGGGGCCGGCCGCGTGAAGTCCCGCATCGGCATCGAGGCCCCGGCCCTCGTGCTGCAGCCGAACGAGGACATCCTCTCCCACGTCCGCGGCGCCCACGCCGCGCAGCCGGTGGCCTGCGTCCTGATCGACGAGGCGCAGTTCCTCACCCGCGGCCAGGTCGAGCAGCTGACCGACATCGCGGACGAGCTCCGCATCCCCGTCCTCTGCTATGGGCTGCGCACGGATTTCCAGGGCCAGCTCTTCCCCGGCAGCGGGGCCCTGCTCGCCCTGGCCGACAACCTGATCGAGCTGAAGACCATCTGCCACTGCGGTCGCAAGGCCACCATGAACCTGCGCATCGGCCCCGGCGGCCGGGCGGTCAAGGAGGGCGCCCAGGTGGAGATCGGCGGCAACGACCGCTACGTCGCCATGTGCCGCCGGCACTTCAAGGAAGCCCTGGCCACATGAAACCGTCCCGTCACTCCCTGACTTCCCTCCGCCTCGCCCTGCTCACTTTCACTCTCACTCTCCCTGCCGCCATGTCCGCCGCCAGCCAACTCATTTACGTGGGCACCTACACGCCCAAGGACGGCGCCAGCCGAGGCATCTACGCCGTGCCGTTTGATCCCGTCACCGGCGCGCTGGGCCGGCCCGGGCTCGCCGCCGAGGCGTCCAACCCGACTTTCCTCGCGCTCCCTCCGGACGGCCGCGTGCTTTATTCGATCGCCGAGAGCTCCGGCGGCGTCGTGACCGCCTACGCCATCGAGCCCGGCACCGGCCGGCTCACCCTCCTGAACCAGCAGCCCAGCGGCGGCGCGGGGCTGACCCATCTCGCCGTCGACGCCACCGCGCACGCGCTCGTGGCCGTCAGCTACGGCGGCGGCTATGTGGTGGCCTTCCCGCTCGAGGCCGGCGGCCGGATCGGCCCGCGCACCAGTTTTATCGCGGATGAGGGCCCGCTGGGACCGAACAAGTCGCGGCAGGAAAAGCCGCACGCGCATTCCGTGACGATCTCGCCGGACAACCGCTTCGCCTTCGTGGCCGATCTCGGGCTCGACCG
This sequence comes from uncultured Oleiharenicola sp., assembly GCA_964423065.1. Lineage (GTDB taxonomy): Bacteria > Verrucomicrobiota > Verrucomicrobiia > Opitutales > Opitutaceae > Lacunisphaera. The sequence continues at coordinate 79,215 of CAYRDN010000002.1, forward strand.
GGTGTTCTCCTACCGGCTCGATGCCGCGGAGGCGCGGCTCACGCCGAACGATCCGCCTTTCATCCCGATCACCCCGGGCGCCGGCCCGCGGCACAGCAAGTTCTCCGCCGACGGCCGGTTCTTCTACGTGCTCGACGAGATCGACGGCTCGGTCACCAGCTGCGCCTACGACGCCGCCCGCGGCACCGGCCGGCCGTTCCAGCACATCTCCACACTGCCCGCCGGCTTCACGGTCACCGACCCCGACCGCGCGGCGGAGATCCGGCTGCATCCCAACGGGAAATTCGTCTACGCCTCCAACCGCGGGCACGACAGCATCGCGGTCTTCGCGCGCAATCCCGCCGACGGGATGCTGACGCTGGTCGAGATCACGCCCTGCGGCGGCCAGTACCCGCGCAACTTCGCCCTCTCCCCCGACGGGGCGTGGCTGGTCTGCGCCAACCGCGACAGCAACAACCTCGTCGTCTTCCGGGTCGACCCCGCCACCGGCCGGCTCACGCCGACCGGTTCCACCGCCCGCGTGCCGATCCCGGTCTGCGTGCTGTTCGCCGGCTGAGCCCGGGAAATCCACGCCCTTCAGCTCTGCCGGGCCGGCTTGGCCATAATGATCGGAATAAGCCCGGATTTTGAATGGCCCCGCGCCGCTTCGCGGCTTCTCCCCGGGCCGAATATCAACAGCATCTCCCATGACCACCCCCCACCCTGACATGAGCACCAAATGGACCGATCGCGCCACCTCGCCGGCCGAGGCCGTGGCCTACGTCAAAAGCGGCCACCGGGTCTTTGTGCACGGGGCCTGCGCGACGCCCACGCCCCTGACCAACGCCCTCGCGTTGCGCCGCGACGTGGAGGATGTGCGCCTCTACCACCTGCACACCGCGGGTCCGGCCGCCTGGATCAGCCCGGCCACGCAGGGGTTGTTCCGCTCCGTCTCGCTGTTCACCGGCGGCCCGCTGCGCGCGGCGGTGAACGCGGGCCAGGCGGACCACGTGCCGATCTTCCTCTCCGACATCCCCGGACTGTTCCACAGCCGCCAGGTCCAGCTCGACGTCGCCATCCTCCAGCTCTCGCCGCCCGACCGCCACGGGTTGTGCTCGCTCGGCACGTCGATCGACGCCGCCCGCGCCGCCGCCGACACGGCGAAGGTGGTCATCGCCGAGATCAACGAGCAGATGCCGCGCACGCTGGGCGACAGCACCCTGCCCTTCTCACGGGTCAAGGCCTTCATCCACACCAACCGCCCGCTGCACGAGCACCACCCCGAGCCCGAGTCCCACATCGAGGCCCGCCTCGGCGAGCTGATCGCCCCGATGATCGACAACGGCTCCACGCTCCAGATGGGCATCGGCGGCATCCCCGACGCCGTGCTCGCCCGCCTGCACGACAAGCGCGACCTCGGCATCCACAGCGAGATGTTCTCCGACCGCGTGGTCGAGCTGGTCGAGTCCGGCGCCGTCACCAACAAGCTCAAGGCCGTCGGCCGCGGCCGCATTGTCACCAGCTTCATCAACGGCACGCGCCGGCTCTTTGACTTCGTCAACGACAACCCCGGCGTCGCCTTCTACCCGTGCGACTGGACGAACGACACCTCGATCATCCGCAAGAACCCCAAGATGGTCGCGATCAACTCGGCCATCGAGGTCGACCTGACCGGCCAGGTCTGCGCCGACTCGATCGGGCACAAGATCTTCTCCGGCATCGGCGGCCAGATGGATTTCATCCGCGGCGCCGCGCTGTCCCCCGGCGGCAAGCCCATCATCGCCCTGCCCGCGACCGCGGCCGGCGGCAAGATCTCGCGCATCGTCGCCCAGCTGAATCCCGGCGCCGGCGTCGTGACCACCCGCGGCCACGTCCACTGGGTCGTGACGGAGTACGGCGCGGTCAACCTGCACGGGCTGTCACTGCGCGAGCGCGCCGAGGCGCTGATCTCGATCGCCCACCCGGATTTCCGGGCCGAGCTGGTCAAGGAGGCGATCCACCTCCACCACTTCATCCCGCCGGCGCCGGCGGCCTGATGCGAGAGGGCGGTCTCGCTGTCAGGGGGAGCCCCCGACTGGAGGGCTGCACCTTGGTGCAGCCGCCGGCCCCGCCAGCCTGGCTCGGCTGGACCAAGGCCAGCCCTACCGATGGCCATCGAACCGCTGCGGTTCAAGCAAACCGGCTCCCGCGCCCGGTCGGCCGCTCAAGGCCATAGAAGGAGTCAGCCTGACTTTTTTGCCTTTCTTCTTGTTCGGCAGAGATGGGTTCACGCGGGGAGATAATAGATGAACTCTTCCATGTGGGCATTGCTCGGTCGGGTAACCGCTTCTTCGCCAGCGCGAGCGAACCCTGCTTTCTCGAGCACGCGAATCGAGCCGAGATTGTGCCGGGCGACGCGGGCGGTAAGTGGCCGCGTCGACTCAAAGCGAAGGAACTGCGACATGGCAGCGGAGGCGATACCTCGGCCCCAGAACTCCCGACCAATCCAATAGCATATGCATCGGTCGTTGGATGCGGCATCGGTCCATGCGCCAATGTTGCCGGCAACTTGGTCGCCCGTGAGAATGGTGCGGCTTACGGCCGCGGGGTTGCCGAGGATATTGGTGGTCCAATGGGTGAAAAACACCGCTCGATCCCGCGAGGGGAATGCGGCGAGCTTGGTGGCCTCGGGATCGAGCTGGTGAACGAAGAAGATCGGGAGATCGTCAGTCTTAACAGGACGGAGTAAAACACGTTCTTCCATTTTGCTAGATCAAGGTGAGCCACGGCCGCTTGGGGCCGTTGGCTCTGACGTCTGGTTATTCCAGACTCGTTTCACTGCATTGGCGTGGAAAATAGGATTTGAGCGGGCCTGAGCAGTCAAATCCTACCGGGAGGAGTGTCATGAATAAATACGCTGCCCGATCAAGCCACGGTAGGCAGCCCGCTGGCGGGCGCGGATGAGGCGCGAGCGAGCCCGCTGGCCCACAAGGCAAAATTGAAGACACGTCTGCGGGGCCGCTGCCCGATCGATTTCCGGTCCCGACGGACAGCGATCGCCTCGCCCGGAGCCGTTGAGACTACCTTAACATATAACCCACCCAGAAGCCGGCGACGACGAGCCCGTGGATCCCGATGAGGCCCAGCATGAGCAGCGGGGCGGCGCGACGGTCGAGCTCGGGGGTGACCACGGGCGGAGTGCCGCGCAGGAACACGATATCGGCCGCGACCGCCAGGAGCATGCCGGCCAGGACGTCGGCCACGTAATGCTGCTTGGTGAACAGGGTCGAGAGGGCGATGAGCGCGGCCCAGACGCCCGCGGCGAGGCCCACCCCGCGGTGCACGCGCCGGCAGATCAGCGCCGACACAAAGGCGTGCGCGACGTGGAGCGATGGGAAGCAGTTGAGCGGCGGGTCGGCCTCGTAGACGATCCGCAGCGCCCAGGCGAAAAAGCCCCGGCCGATCTCCGCGTCGGCCGGCCGCGAGGCGACGGTCGGCCAGACCAGAAAGCAGGCATACCCGCTGATCCACACGAACAGCCAGGCCAGGAAGGCGCGGCGGATCAGCTCTTCCTTGCGCATGATCAGCACGGGCATGAACACAAAGGCCAGGTGGGAGCCATAGACCAGCGCCCAGGCGGGTTCCAGGGGGATGAGGCGGTCCAGGGCCAGTTCGGGCACATGCAGCGGCCGGCCGGCCGTCAGCCCGGCGATGACCAGGTAACCGGGCACGAGCGCCAGCAGCGTGATCATCGGCACCAGCACGCGCGGCCGCAGCGGATAGGGCCGGTTCAACAGCTCCACGACCATGCGCCAGCGGGAGCGGCCTGTTTCGACGGGGTTCAAACCACGCCTCCCCGGGAAAATTCCGTCCCCCCCAGGCAGCGGCCATATGTCACGGAAAATCGCATGATCCGGAATTTTCCCGAGAGAAACCCGAACGGTTGGCTCGCACAAGGTCGAACTCGACCCCACACCGTACGACCGGCCAGTTCCAGCCGCTCGACAAACAGGTTCAGTTCATCCTGTCCGGGCACGGAGGATGCGGTCGGCCACGGCGCGTTTGACCTGCGCTTCAGTCCATCCGGGATGGCGGTCACGGAAGCCGGTGGCCAGCAGTTCGCGCATGCGCCGGTTCATCCGCACGGCTTGTTCCAGCCGTCGCTGCGCTGTCATGGCCCGATAGATCGCAACCTGCAGCTCGTCGGCGGCATGGAGGTGGACGGGTGGAACGACGGGGACATGCCAGCGTTTCCAAGGCGTGGCTTCAAATTGGCTTTGTGGGCCAGCGAGCTTGTCCGTTCGACAGGGCTCTGGACCCCGAGCAAGTCGAGGGGCTCGCGCTTCATCCGCGCCCGCAAGCGGGCTGCCTACCGTGGCTTGATCGGCCAAAGCGGATTTTTTGAAGACACGCCTTAGCATGTCCAGTCTGGCGGGCAACGCAAAGAATGCGGCCGAAACCCCGGCTCAGGCCGGGTTGAGGTCGTCGAAGTAATCGTCGGCCTTGGTGCCCTTGGGGGCACCCTGACCGTGGCGCCCGGCCGGCTGGGTCGCGGCGACCGGGGCGCGGGGTGCGCCCGGGTGGCCGCCGTGGCTCCCGCCATTCCCGCGCGCGGGCCGGGCCGGGGCCGGGCGGGCGGTGGCGGCGGGCGCGGGCCGGCCGGTCGCGGCGGAGGGGGATTTTTCCACGAGGCTCATCAGCTCGCCGACCGCGTAGCGGACCTCGGAGGCCTGCAGCTTCAGCTCCTCCGCGGAGGAGGAGGACTGCTGGGAAAGGGCGGCGTTGCTCTGGGTGATCTTGTCGATGCCGTTGACGGACTCGCCGACCTGCGTGATGCCCTTGCTCTGCTCGTGCGAGGCCTGGGCGATCTCGGCCACCATCTCGTCGAGGCGGCGGATGCGCTCGCCGATGGCGGAGAGGTTGGCGGCCACCTTCTCGCTGACGCGGGCGCCCTGCGTGCTCTTCTCGGCCGAGTCGGAGATCCGGTCGCTGGTCTCGCGGGCGGCGGCGGCGCAACGCTGGGCGAGGCTGCGCACCTCGTCGGCCACGACGGCGAACCCGAGGCCGGCCTCGCCGGCGCGGGCGGCCTCGACGGCGGCGTTGAGGGCGAGGATGTTCGTCTGGAAGGCGATCTCGTCGATGGTCTTGATGATCTTGGAAATCTCGTTGCTGGAGGCCTGGATGGCGCCCATGGAGACCTTCATCTGCTCGACGTCGGTGGCGCCGGCGTCGGCCGTCTGGCGCGCCTCCTGGGCCAGGCGCTTGGCGTTCTGGGCGTTCTCCGAGTTGCGGCTGGTCATGCTCGCGATCTCATGGAGCGCCGAGCTGGTCTCCTCGAGGGAGGCCGCCTGCTGGCTGGCGCCGTCGGCCATGGTCAGGGCGGCCTGGGCGACCTGGGTCGCGGACTCCTGGGTCTTCTCGGACTCGCTGGCCAGGTGCAGGGCGATGGCGCGGATGGGCCGGGTGACGCCGCGGGTGACCACCCAGGCGGCGGTCAGGCCGAACAGGAGGCCGACGACGGCGATGCTGAAGACCAGGATCTCGTTGCGCTGCTGGCTGGCGCGGGCGGCGACCTCGATCTCCTGCTGGTAATCGTGCACGGAGCGGCTGACCTCGGCGATGGTCGCGGTGAATTCGGGGGCGATCTTGTTGATGCCGTCGGCGATGAGGGAGTCGCGCTCGCGCTTGGACGCCACGATCTTCTCGATGGCGCCGCCGTAGGCCAGGGCGGCCTGCCGGAGGGAGACGAGCCGGGCGGTCTTGGCGTCGTCCTTCAGGGTGGCGTCGAGCTTCTCCAGCTCGGCCTGGTCCTTCTCGATCAGCTCGATCTGCTTGACGACGAACTGCAGGGAATCCCGGGCCGCCTGGGCGTCCTCCTTCGCGGAGGTCTTGAGGAAGGTGCCGACCTGCGTGCCGCATTCAAAGAAGGCGCGGAGGGCGTTGGCCACGCGGAAGGCGCTGTTCATGTCGCCCTGCGCCTTGGCCTCGGTCATGAGCGTCTGCAGGGTGTCCTTCATCTCCTTGCCCTTGGGCGCCAGGATGCCGTCCTCCAGCTGGCGGCGCTGGCTGTTGTTTTCGACGAGGGCGAGGAAGGTCTGGTGGTAGCGGTTGAGCAGGTCCTTGGCGGCGGCGATCTGCTTCGCCCGCGCCGGCTCGACGATGTATTTGTCCGCCAGGGTCATTTCCTCCAGCAGCTCCTTGTGCGCGGCCTGGTAGGCCTGGCTGCTTTCGGCGGAGCCGCTGGCCAGGAAATCGTTCACCTGCACCTTGAGCGCCATCATGGCGGTCTCGAGCGTGACGGCGGTGTGGGATTCGGTCGCGCTGGCGGAGAAGAGCTGGAACTTCTTCTCGGCGGCGTTGAGGGCATAGCGGGCGACGCCGGAGATGACGGCCAGCAGGCCGATGATGACGACGAATCCGAGCGTGATTTTTTTGCCGACCGTGAGATTGCGCATGGGGTAAGCGGGGTAAGGGGCTGGGGCGGTCCGGGGGCGGTCACTCGACGTTGAATTTCATCGGCATCGCCACATGCGTGGCCACCGGGGTGCCGTCCTTCTTGGCCGGCTTGAACCGCCACTTCCGGATCGCCTTGAGCGCCGGCTCGTCCAGGTCGGGGTTGCTCGATTTCACGATCTTTTCATCCAACACGTTGCCCTTGTCATCCACCGTGAAGCTGACGGTGACCAGGCCGGGGGCGCCGAGCCGGGAAAAGCTCACGGGCACCTCGGGGGCGACGGTGCGGACGGGGACCGGCGGCTCGGATTTCTCATCGGCCCGGAGGGCGGCCGCGGGCAACACAAAGGTCAGGGCACAAACCAGGGACAGGCGTGAATATGAGGCGAGGAGCTGCATATGCTGACTATTATCGGCCAGTCCCCGCCCCGACTTGAGAATTTCGTCAATCCGGGGCCTGAACCGGTGCCATCGCCGGTGTCCCGCCAGGATGGTTCAACTCCTATTTACCGGAGTATGCTGGCAGGCGATTCAGGGCCAGATAGGCTTGGACCCCAAGCCAAATGCTGAACGCAGGGGGGCGGCAAGACTGCGCCTCTGCCTCCGATTACAGCGAGCGTCTCAGAAAACCGGCTCGGCCCCGGGCTGCGGCCGCGGCGGTCGCAGGGACAGCACGAGGTAGTAGGCGGCGACGGACAGGATCGCGCAGGTCATCAGGAACCAGTCGCCGTGCTGCGTGTAGAAGCTCTCCCGGTCGCGCCAGCGCAGGTCGCGGGTGACGGTCACGGTCTCCGCGCCGCGGTAATAAACGCTGCCGGCCTCGTCCTTGAGCACCGCCCGGATGTTGCCGAACTCGTCGATCCAGCCGCTCCAGCCGCCGTTGCCGACGCGGATGACCGGCCGGCGCGTCTCGACCGCGCGCAGCACCGAGTGCGCCGCATGCTGGTAGGCCGCCCCGCCCTCGCCGAACCAGGCGTTGTTCGTCAGCACCACCAGCACCTCGGCGCCGGACTGGACGCTGTCGCGCGCCAGGGCCGGGAAGATGTCCTCGTAGCAGATGAGCACGCCGACGGGCAGGCGGTTCACACCCGCGGGGATGATCAGCGGCGCGGCGTCCGTGCCACGCTGGAAATCCCCGCCGATCGGCACGACCTTGTCCAGCCAGCCCAGCACCGGCCGCAGCGGGATGTACTCGCCGAACGGCACGAGCTTGCGCTTGGCGTAGCCCGGGCGGACCAGCCCGGTGACCGGGTCGACCACGAAGGCCGCGTTGTACCAGAGCTCCCCGGGGGCGTTCGCCCCGGTGGTGAAGATCGTGCCGAGCAGCAGCGGCTTGCCCGTGCGTTTGGCGATCGACTCGAGCCAGGGCTGGACGTTGGGGTCGCGGTCCAGCGCCCAGGGCGTGACGGCCTCGGGCCAGAGGATGATGTCCGGCGCTCCGGCCTCGTTGGCGTCGAGGGTCACCCGCTCGAGCGTCTGGAGCACGTCGGTCGCGCGGGCGGCATCCCATTTCTCCGTCTGCGGGATGTAGGGCTGGACGAGGGCGACGCGCGCCAGCTTGGACCGCGGGGGCCCCAGCATCTCCGCCAGGAACGGGAACGACGAGAACACGAGCAGCAGGAGTGCGACCATGAACTCGGGACTGCGCTTGCGCAGGCCGCTGGCGCCCTCGAAGAAGATCCGGTGCGCGTAGGCGGCGGCGGCGAGGTTGAAGAAGACGAGCAGGAAGGACACGGACCACGCCCCGGCATAGGACGCGCTCTGGAGCACCAGCGGCCGCTGCCACTGGCTCGCCGCGAGCGGCAGCCACGGGAAGCCGCCGAAGAGGACGCTGCGCAGCCATTCGAGCATGACCCACAGCGCCGCCAGGCCGAGCAGCGCGATGATGCGCACCAGCGCCGGGTGTCCGGCGATCCGCGGGATGGTCCACCAGGCCGCCAGATACCAGAGCCCCACGATCAGCCCGACAAACGGCCCGAGCAGGAACAGGCCCACCCAGGTGACGTTGTGCAGCCAGCCGAGCAGCAGCGTCCAGGCCACGACCTGCGCCCCGAGGACGGTCCGGGCATACAGCCGGAACGCGGGCTTCCGGTAGGCCCAGAGCACGGCCGGCAGCGCGAACACATACGCCGCCTCGCCGGTGTTGACCGGGGGAAAGGCGACGAAGGTCAGCAGCGCGGTCAGGACGAAGACCCCGAGCGCCCAGCCCAACTCCGGCCGCCGTTGCCAGAAGGTCGGTTGCGGGGCGTAGGGATCGGAGGCAGGAGTGGAGATGGCTTCGGTCATCAATTTGTAGGAGCCTTTTTACAGGCGACCCTCAGGAAGCGCAAACAGTCAGTCTGCGGCAAAACCCAAATCGCCGGTCCTCTGGTTATTTAAAACTCGCGGCCGGCTTGGAACTGTCACCCCAACAGCAATCCGTAGGGCTGGACCTTGGTCCAGCCGCGAACGCGCCGAGCGCGTGCGGCTGAGGCTGCACACAAGTGTGCGGCCCTAGATTCGACTTCATTCGACACCTCGCCTCTGCCGGAGACCGGTGTCGTCACTCCCAAGCGTTGACCACGGCCATGGTCAGAGTGCGGCCAGCAGCGCCGGCAGCCCGGCGAGGTTTTCGGCGCGGCGGAAGCGCGCGTGGGTGTGCGGCGCCTCCGCGACGTGCTCGTGCTGCCAGGTGAGGTGATAGGGGATGTGCACGCCCGCGCCGCCGAGGGCGAGCACGGGCAGGATGTCGGACTTGAGCGAGTTGCCCACCATGGCGAACTCCGCCGGCGCGACGCCGTGGCGGTGCAGGACGCGGGCGTAGGCCGCGTCGTCCTTCTCGCTCAGGATCTCGATCGCGGAAAAATGTCCCGCGAGGCCCGACGCCGCGATCTTGCGCTCCTGGTGGTGGAGGTCGCCCTTGGTGATGAGCAGCAGCCGGTGGTCGCGTGCCAGGGCCGGCACAATCTCCGCCGCGCCGGGCAGCAGCCCGACCGGGTGGGCCAGCATCTCCTGGCCGAGGGCGAGGATGGCGCGGATTTCCAGCGCGGTGATGGCGCCCCGGGTCAGCTCGATCGCGGTCTCGACGGTGCTGAGCATGAAGCCCTTCACCCCGTAGCCGTAGAGCGGCAGGTTGCGCATCTCGGTGGCGAAGAGCGCGCGGTCCACCTCCTCCGCCGGGTGGTAGCCGGCCAGCAGCGCGCGGTAGCGCTGGTGCGCCCGGTCAAAGATGTCCTCGTTGTGCCAGAGCGTGTCGTCGGCATCGAAACCGATGGCTCTGATCATAAGTTGAAAGGTGAAAGTTGAAGGTTGAAAGACCGGATGTGAGAGGCGTCAGGCTGCGGGATGAAAAGAGGCTTTCAACCTTCATCCTTCAACTTTCAACGGCGAGCATCAGCCCGCCCCGTGGCAGTTCTTGTATTTCTTGCCGCTGCCGCAGGGGCACGGGTCGTTGCGGCCGACCTTGGGCGTCTCGCGGCGGATGGTGACGGAGGGGAGCTTGATCTCGGGCTCGGCGTCCCGCGGCGCGGTCGCCGCGGCGCCCGCGGGTTCCGCGGCCTGGCTGGCGGCGGCCAGCGCGGTGGGCGCGGCGGACGGGCCCTGCAGACGGGCGGAGCGGGACAGGATGGTGAAGAGGTTCTCGAAGGCGTCGCGGTTCGTGGCCGAGCGGAAGAGGCTCGTGCAGATCTGCAGCCGGACGTTGTTCATCAGCTCCTCGAAGAAGGTGAAGGCCTCCCCCTTGTACTCGGACAGCGGGTCCTTCTGGCCGTAGCTGCGCAGGCCGATGGAGCGGCGGAGCTCCTCCATCTCGGTCAGGTGCTCCTGCCAGTGGTGGTCGATGGCGTTGATGACGATGTAGCGCTCAAGCCCGCCGAGCGCGGCGGCGTCCTCGACGGATTCCTTGAGGGCGTAGGCCTTCTGGATCCGCGCGACGAGCTCCGCGAGCAGGGCCTCGAAGTCGCGGCGGCCGTCGAGCTCCTCGACCTTGGCGCTGACGGGGAAATGCGAGTTCAGCCAGCCGACCAGGCTCTCGCTGCTCTCGCGGGACGCCCCGCCCTTCTCGCCGAAGCCGGCCTTCTCGAGGCGGGCCGCCAGCTCGTCCTCGATCATCTCGAAGATGATGTCCTTGGGCCGCTCGCTGTGCAGCGCGCCGTTGCGGATGCCGTAGATGACCTCGCGCTGCTTGTTGAGCACGTCGTCGTACTGGAGGAGGCGCTTGCGGATGGAGAAGTTCTGCTGCTCGACCTTCTTCTGGGCGGACTCGATGGAGTGGTTGAGCCAGCGGTGCTCGAGCTCCTCGCCCTCGACCATCGCCCCCTCCATGATGCGGGAGGCGAGGTTGCCCTGGAGGAAGAGGCGCATAAGGTCGTCCTCGAGCGAGAGGAAGAACTTGGTCATGCCCGGGTCGCCCTGGCGCGAGCAGCGGCCGCGCAGCTGGCGGTCGATGCGGCGGGATTCGTGGCGCTCGGTGCCGACGACGAGCAGGCCGCCGAGGGCGCGGACGCCCTCGCCCAGCTTGATGTCGGTGCCGCGGCCGGCCATGTTGGTGGCGATGGTGACGGAGCCGCGCTGGCCGGCGCGGGTGACGATCTCGGCCTCCTGCTGGTGGAACTTGGCGTTGAGGACGGTGTGGATGACGCCCGCGCGCTTGAGCATGCGGCTGAGCACCTCGGACTGCTCGACGGTGACGGTGCCGACGAGGACGGGCTGGCCGCGGCCCTGGGCCTCCTGGATCTGCTTCACGACGGCGGCGTACTTGTCGCGGCGGGTCTTGAAGATGGAATCGTTCTTGTCGATGCGGATGCAGGGCTGGTTGGTCGGGATCTGGGTGACAGCCAGCCGGTAGATCTCGTTGAACTCGGTGGCCTCGGTCTCGGCGGTGCCGGTCATGCCCGCGAGCTTCTCGTACATGCGGAAGTAATTCTGGATGGTGACCGTGGCGTAGGTGCGCGTCTCGCGCTCGATGGTGACGTTCTCCTTGGCCTCGACCGCCTGGTGCAGGCCGTCGGACCAGCGGCGGCCGGACATGATGCGGCCGGTGTTCTCGTCGACGATGACGACCTTGCCGTCCTGGACGACATATTCGACGTCGCGCTCGTAGAGCGAGTAGGCGCGCAGGAGCTGCGACAGGGCGTGGATGTCCTCGGAGACGACCTCGTAGCGGGACTGGGCCGCGCGTTTGGCCTGTTCCTTCTCCTCGGGGGTTTTCGCCGCGTCCTTCTCGATGTCGATGAAGATGGTCGCCAGGTCCGGCAGCACGAAGGCGTCGGGGTCGTCGGGACGGAGCTTGGTGCGCCCGACCTCGGTCAGGTCGGCCTGGTGGTTCTTCTCGTCGATGATGAAGAAGAGCTCCTCCTTGTACTTGTACATCTCGTCCTTGTTGAAGTCGGAGTGCATCTCGACGTCGGTCTTGTCGAGGAGCTTGCGCCACTCCGGGTTTTCCTGGAGGCGGAGAAGCTGCTTGTTCTTCGGCATGCCCAGCTTGACCTGGAGCATCTTCATGGCGGCCGCCTGCCGTTCCTCCGGCGTGAGGTCGGGCTTGGCGAGGGTGTCGGAGGCCTCCTTGATCAGGTGGTTGATCTGGCGGAGCTGGGCGCTGACGAGCTGCTCGACGCCGGGCTTGAGCCGGGTGAAGGGCTGCTCGCGCTCGATGGGGGCGGGGCCGGAGATGATGAGGGGGGTGCGCGCCTCGTCGACGAGGATGGAGTCGATCTCGTCGACGATGCAGTAGAAGTGGTCGCGCTGCACCTGGTCCTCCTTGCGCGTGGCCATGCCGTTGTCGCGCAGGTAGTCGAAGCCGAACTCGGAGGCGGTGCCGTAGGTGATGCCGCGGTTGTACATCTCGCGGCGGACCTCGGAGTGCATTTGCTGCTGGATGCAGCCGACGGTGATGCCGAGGAAGCTGTAGAGATGGCCCATCCACTCGGAGTCGCGGCGGGCGAGGTAGTCGTTGACCGTGACGAGCTGGGCGTTGCGGCCGGTCAGGGCGTTGAGGTAGAGCGGCAGGGTGGCGACGAGGGTCTTGCCTTCGCCGGTCGCCATCTCCGCGATGCGCCCCTCGTGCAGGGTAATGCCGCCGATGAGCTGGACGTCGAAATGTACCATGTCCCAGGTCAGCTCGTGGTCGCAGACCAGGACCGGCCGGCCGCAGAGCCGGCGGGCGGCGTTCTTCACCGCGGCGAAGGCCTCGGGCAGGATCTGGTCGAGCGTCTCCCCCTGCTGGATGCGGGCCCGGAACTCGTCGGTCTTGGCGCGGAGCTGCTCGTCGGTGAGGGCCTGGTACTGGCGCTCGAACTCATTGACGCGCGCGACGACGGGGCGGCATTTTTCGACGTATTTACGATGGTGCCGGCCGGAGAATTTCTTGAGGAGGAAGCTGAACATTTAAGGGAGCGAATGAAAACTACGCCCGCGGCCTTGGCAAATGGCAAAATACCGCCCGCCCGGCTCCCGCAAACCGCTGCACCGCAAGGGTCGCATGAAAATAATTCCGCGCTAGCACGCCGCCTGCTATTCGGGGATAATCACCACCGCATGGCCACCACCCGCCCCACCCCCGCCGCCGCCGCCAATTCCAGCCTCCCCGAAGCGTTCCGGCAGTATGCGCCCGGGTCGTTCTATGACGAGATGATGACGGGGGATGGCAGCGTCCGTCCGCACTACCGACATTTTCTCAAGCATTTCGGGGCGGTCGGCCCCGAGGAATTCGACGCCAAGCGCCGCGCGGTGGACCTGGCCTTCCTGCGGCAGGGCGTGACGTTCAATGTCTATGGCGACTCCCAGGGCGCCGAACGCATCTTTCCGTTCGACCTCGTGCCCCGCATCATCCCGGCCGACGAGTGGGAGCGGCTCGAGGCCGGGCTTGTGCAGCGCATCACGGCGCTCAACCTTTTCCTGCACGACATCTACCACGAGCAGAACATCATCAAGGATGGCAGCATCCCGGCCCACTATGTGATGTCGGCCAAACATTTCCGGCGCGAGTTCGTCAACGTCAAGGTGCCGCGCGACATCTACATCCACATCTGCGGCACCGACATCATCCGCGACGACAAGGGCAACTACCTCGTCCTCGAGGACAACGCCCGCTGCCCGTCCGGCGTCAGCTACGTGCTGGAAAACCGCCGCGCACTGAAGCGCACCTTCCCCGAGATCTTCGAGGCGGGCGGCGTGCGGCCGGTCGAGAATTATCCCGTCGAGCTGCTCAAGATGCTGAATTACGTCGCGCCCGCCGGCGTGTCCGAGCCCAACGTCGTGCTCCTGACCCCGGGCGTCTACAACTCCGCCTACTTCGAACACACCTACCTCGCGCGGCAGATGGGCATCGAGATCGTCGAGGGCCGCGACCTGGTCGTGCGCGACCAGAAGGTCTTCATGCGCACGACCAAGGGCCTGCAGCCCGTGCATGTGATCTACCGGCGCATCGACGACGATTTCCTCGACCCGACCGTCTTCCGCCGCGACTCCGCCCTCGGCGTGCCCGGCCTGGTCAACGCCTACCGCGCCGGCAACGTCTCGCTCGCCAACTCCATCGGCACGGGCGTGGCCGACGACAAGGTCATGTATTATTTCGTCCCGCGCATCATCAGGTACTATCTCGACCAGGAGCCGCTCCTGCCGAACGTCGAGACCTACCTGGCCAGCGAGGACGCCGACCGGAAATACATGCTGGAGAACCTCGACAAGCTCGTGGTCAAGGCCGCCAACGAGGCCGGCGGCTACGGCATGCTCATGGGCCCGCACGCGACCCAGGCCGAGCGCGAGGAATTCCGCAAGCGCATCGAGGCCGACCCGCGCAACTACATCGGCCAGCCCATGATCTCCCTCTCGCGGCACCCGACCCACTGCGAGGGCGAGGGCTTCGCCGGCCGGCACATCGACCTGCGCCCCTTCATCCTCTACGGCGAGAAGACCGTCATCATCCCCGGCGGCCTCACCCGCGTCGCCCTGCGCAAGGGCTCCCTCGTGGTCAACTCCTCCCAGGGCGGCGGCAGCAAGGAAACCTGGGTGCTGTACGGCAATCACTAGAGCCGCCGCGGCGGCGGAAACTCCAAAACCCAGTTTTCAAAATCCAAATGAAATCCCGGCAATCAACTGCAAAGCCAGACTCGGCGGACTTTTTGCCGACTGAGCTGGCTTTGGCGTTTGACGTTTGGCCTTTGGCCTTTTTTCCAAAATGCTGAGCCGCGTCGCCAATTCCCTCTACTGGATGAGCCGCTACATCGAGCGCGCCGAAAGCATCGCGCGCCTGGTGGACGTGAACCTCCAGCTCCTCCTCGATTTCCGCAACCTCGACGACCACGCCCTCGACGCCCACTGGATCCCGATCGTCCAGAGCTCGGGGGACGAGGAGCTGTTCCGCAAGCTGCACCCGCGCGCCACCGGCCAGACCGTGACGCAGTTCCTCGTCTTCCAGGCGGAAAACCCCAACTCCATCGTCTCCTCCATCGGCCAGGCCCGCGAGAACGCCCGCATGGTGCGCGACCAGATCACCGCGGAGCTCTGGGAGGAGATCAACCGCCTCTACCTCTTCCTCTACTCGCCCCGCGCCCCGTACCTCTGGCGCGAGAGCCCGTCGGACTTCTTCCTCACGATCAGGAACGGCTCGCTCCTCCTGCAGGGCCTGACCGACGCCACCGTCGTCCGCAACGAGGGCTGGTTCTTCGCCCAGGCCGGCCGCTACCTGGAGCGGGCGGACAAGACCTCGCGCATCCTCGACGTGCGCCATGCCTCCGTGCCGGCCCGCGGCGTGCCCGACATCCCCACCCAGGCGGATGCGCTCGGCTGGTCCGCCGTGCTCCGCTCGTGCAGCGCGTGGGACGCCTACAAGGCGCTGCACGGGGCCGAGGTGCAGCCGGCCCTCGTCGCCGAGCTGTTGCTGCTCTCGGACGAGTTTCCCCGCTCGGTGCGCTTCTCCGTCCGCCACCTCAACACCGTCCTGCGCCGCATCTCCGGCGTGCACGAGGGCCGCTTCAGCAACGACGCGGAAAAACTCGCCGGCCGGCTCCTGGCCGAGCTGCAGTTCAGCACGGTGGACGATATCTTTGACATCGGGCTCCACACCTACATCGATGTGGTGCAGGCCAAATTGAACTCCATCGGCGACGCCCTCTTCCAAGCCTACATCTTCCAGCCGTTCCACCTCCAGGACGAGTACGAGTTCCGTCAGCAGGAGGAACAGCAGCAGCAGACGATCAGGCGCCGGCGGGCTGATCCGACCCCGCCCGCATGAAATTGCACGTCCTGCACCGCACCCGGTTCCTCTATGGGGCGCCGGCGCGCGACAGCTTCAACGAGGCCCGGCTCCAGCCCGTCACCACCGACGGGCAAGTCTGCCACAATTTCCTGCTCAAGGTCCTGCCCGCCGCGCGGCTGTCCCACTACCTCGATTTCTACTTCAACTACGTCCACCTCTTCGAGATCACCGAACCCCACGCCGAGCTGGTCGTCGAGGCCAACTCGACCGTCACCACCGCGGACCGCCCGGCCCTGGCCGCCGCGGCCGCGGCGGCGCCCCTGAGCGGCATGGGGGCCTGCGCCCGCGAGGAGCGCTGCTATGATTTCCTGCAGACCAGCACCTACGTCGAGTCCGGCCCCGAGCTCTGGCGGCTCGCGCTCGACGCCACCGACGGCCAGGCGGATGCCTGGCAGGCGGCGCAGGCGATCATGCGTTTCATTTTCTCGGAGTTCCGCTACCAGCCGGCGTCGACCCACGTGCACACCCACATGCGCGAGGTGCTCAAGGCCCGCACCGGCGTCTGCCAGGATTTCGCGCACGTCATGCTCGGCCTGTGCCGGGCCCTGAAGATGCCGGCCCGCTATGTCAGCGGCTACCTCTACAACGGTCCGGCGGACCAGCTCAAGGGCGCCCAGGCCAGCCACGCCTGGGTCGAGGTCTACATGCCCGGCCACGGCTGGTGCGGCCTCGACCCCACCAACAACCGGCAGCCCGACGGTCACTACGTGAAGGTCGCGGTCGGGCGCGACTATGCCGATGTCTCCCCGCTCAAGGGCACCTACCGCGGCACCGGCCGGCGGCAGATGAGTGTGGACGTGCTCGTCACGCGGCTGGAGGACAGCGACCCGGTGCCGGCGCCCGCGCGCGCCGCCTTGCACGGCCGCGATTGACGCGACCGGGCCGGGGTCAGGGCTGCGCCGGGATGGACAGCAGTTCGATGCCTTCCGGGCGGCCCAGGTTGCGGGCATACTGGCGATCGGTCGCATTGTTCCAGTGCTCGTGCACGCCGAGGCTCCGGAGCGGCTCGCCGTCCGGCGCATAGGGCGTCCCCGACGGCGGCCGGTTGGCGAGCGCCGCCTCGATCATATAGTTGTCGGCGTTCTTCATCGGGCAGAAATCGGTGAACCGGCCGAGTGGAAACTCCGCGCGGAGGAAATCGAGCCCGACGGAGTCGATGGCAATGGGATCCTGCGAGAGGAAGAGGCTGGCCAGCCATTCGCCGCGAAAAAGCCTGTCCCAGTGCCCGTGCTCGGCGACGAAGTCGTTCACGTCCCGGACGCCGTAGAGGCCGTCGAGGATGAAGAGAAGGGTCTTCTGGCCGAGCTGCTTCGAGCCGATCATGTCGACAAAGGGATGATACGTCGCCAGGGGGTGGGCATGGGAGTTCGCGTAGACCTCGTGGTCCCGCACATCGACGGTGCCATAGTGGTTCTTGGCCGTGAGCGAGACGCCCGTGGTCGGGTGTCCCTTCACCAGGGTCAGGTTCACGAGGTAGGCGGCCTCGACCACGCATCTCGGCAGGTCCCGGCCCACATGCGGCTCGGCCACGGAGTAATGCAGCCGGTCCTTTTGGTATTCGACCGGAAATCGGCCGTTGGTGCCGTCGCCCATTGAGTCGACAAACCGGACCCCGGGAAACGCCGCGTGGGCGCGGAGGAAAACCCGGTCGGGGATGACGCGCGTCGCCTCGTAGACGGTGATCAGCCCCGGCGGGACCCGGGCGGCGTTGATAAGCTGGTCGAGCAGCGCGAAAAGCACCTGCGGCGATTGGTCGATCTGGCCGTCGACGTCGCCGTAGCCACCGTACGCATTGTTGCAGTTGATCTTGACCGCAATCTTCTCGCCGGCGCCATAGCCGCGGTCGAGGTTGCGGTGGGTGCGGTTGAAGTGGCGGAAAAGAGCTTCCCATGATTGGTCGGCCGACCCGGCTCCGGTCAGGGCGATGAGGGAACGGGAAAACATGTTGGAGACGGCGGGTTGGCTGATGCCGGTGCCTTCGTCCCACCAGTTGCCAGTTTTACCATCCCAGGGTGTCGCCGCGAGATCCCGGATCCAGACGACCCGTCCCGGGAAAATGCCCTGCCCCACGCCCAACGGATGATTGACCCCGTCGGATGGCTCCCAAGCCGGGGGCGGGGTTGGAGTCACGGCGGGCGAAACCACCGGTTGCACTGCTCCGCGCGTGATGGCGGCCAGGCCGAGGAATGCGGCAGTCATGAAATAGATCACCACCGCTCGATTTGTGATAAGTTTTGCGAATGTCATATTAGCATAGGTACAGCTCTACTTATGACTAATCCGCTGAAATTACCAACCCATTTGCTCCTCCGCTAACCAAGCCCCCGCACCTGGGAGAGCGCCGGGGCCCGTCGATCGTGACTGGTGGCGGGGTGCTCCCGTTACAGCAGAAGGCCGGCCTCAAGCGGTTTCATGCAGTTGAAACCACAGATCATCACAAATGGTCACAGATTGAGCAAGGTGGAACTGGGCCCCGATCGCCCCAGATCCCTCACCAATCAATGGTGGGTTCGGGCGTTTTTAATCTCTGCACCATCTGTGTGCATCTGCGTCCATCTGTGGTTAGATGAATTGGCTCAGACGATGGTTTTGAAATAGGCGATGGTCCGCTTGAGGCCCTCGGCGAGCGGCACCTTCGGCTCCCACTTGAGATATTTCCGGGCGAGCGTGATATCGGGCCGGCGCTGTTTCGGGTCGTCGGCCGGCAGCGGCTTATGGATGATCTTCGACTTGCTCTTCGTGAGTTTGAGCACGTTCTCGGCCAGCCCGATCATCGTGAACTCGCCGGGATTGCCGAGGTTGACGGGTCCGACCGTCTCCGTCTGGGCCATCATCCGGACGAAGCCCTCGAGCAGGTCGTCCACATAGCAGAAGGACCGGGTCTGCAGACCCTCACCATAGATGGTGATGGCCTCGCCCTTCAGCGCCTGCACGATGAAATTGGAGACGACGCGGCCGTCGTTCGGGTGCATGCGCGGGCCGTAGGTGTTGAAGATGCGGACGACACGGATATCGACCTTGTTCTCCCGGTGGTAGTCGAAGAAGAGGGTCTCGGCGCAGCGCTTGCCCTCGTCGTAGCAGGAGCGGCGGCCGATGGGATTGACGTTGCCCCAGTAGCTCTCGGGCTGCGGATGCACCGTCGGGTCGCCGTAGACCTCGGAGGTGCTCGCCTGGAACACGCGGGCCTTCACGCGCTTGGCGAGTCCGAGGCAGTTGATCGCGCCCATGACCGACGTCTTCGTCGTCTTGATGGGATTGTACTGGTAGTGCGGTGGCGACGCCGGGCAGGCGAGGTTGTAGATCTGGTCGACCTCATACTTGAACGGGTCGGTGACGTCGTGGCGGACAAACTCGAAGTTCGGGTGGGCGAGCAGGTGGGCGATGTTGGCCTTGCTGCCGGTGAACAGATTGTCGAGGCAGACGACCTCGTGGTCCTGGGCCAGCAGCTTGTCGCAGAGGTGGCTGCCGAGAAAGCCGGCGCCGCCGGTGATGAGGATGCGCATGGGAAAAAGGTGGGGGCCAGTGAATGCACGCCGGCCCGGCTTGGCGAGTCTGCATTCAGCCGGAAAACCGGAGACCTCCCGTGAAAGGCTTACTGGCCAGCCTTGGCCTGGAGCAGCGCGACGGAGCGCTTTTCGTCAATCAGGTGCCGCCGGCCGTCCTCGCTGGCGGTGGCGCCGCCCTTGATCAGGGCGATCACGTGCGCGGGCGTGAGGGTGGGATCGAGCGCGATGAGCTTGGCGGCGAGGTTGACGACGTTGGGCGAGGCCATGGACGTGCCGGACTCCTTCAGCCGGGCCCCGCCGGGCACGAAGCTTTCCACCTCGAAGCCGTTGGCGTGGACGGCCACGGTGTCCCCGAAGCTGGTGAACGAGGTCTCTTCGCCGGCCTGGTTGACGGCGCCGACGGCGAGCAGGTTGGGCAGGCGGAGCGAGGCCGGCACATCCCCGGAGAAGCCGGCGTTCTGGTCGCTGTTGCCCGCGGCACAGATGAACAGCGTGTCCGGCGCCCCCTTGATGGCGCTTTCCACCGCGTCGTGCCAGATGGCGTAAAGCTCCGCGGCCTTCTTCTTCCGCTCGGCCGGGTCGCCGCCGCCGCCGGTCTTGGAGAGCCAGGTTTCGAATTCCTCGGCATCATCGCCCCAGCTCATGTTGACCACCCGGATATGGCGGGTGCGGAAATAGGCTGACATCTGCTGGAAAGCGGCGCCGAGCTGGCGCGCCCATTCGGGCGTGGGGGGAAACGGCATGTCGGGCAGCTGGTCGTCGAAGCGGGCGACCACGAGCCGGATGGCGGGATTGCCGCGGGCCGCGATGCCGGCGCAATGGGTGCCGTGAAGGTAAAAGCCGATGACCTTGCGCAGCTCGAAGGACTGGTGGAGCTGCTCGGGCGTGTACGTGCGGTATTTTTTCACCAGCGCCGCGGCCTCGGGTGAATCGTGGCCGTCCTCGATGTCCAGCCGGCCCTTGATATCGTCGCGGAATTCCGGGTAGGCCGCCTGCTGCGCGGGGGTCAGCGGGTAGAGCCACGTGGTCGACGGTTTGCCCATGTCGTCAAAGGCGAGGCCGTGGGTCCCGCTCGCGGTAGGCGACGGGTCGGTGAAGAGCTGGTCGGGAAAGAGGGTGACATCGATGCCGGAATCCCAGATCGCGACCGGGACCGGAGTCAGCTTCTGTTGCGCGGTCAGCGTGACCTCGCGGGCCGCCCAGATGTCCGGCTTCTCAACATTGTGCGCGGCGATATACCGCTTCAGCACCTCGCTCCGCGCCCCCGCGAGGGGGACAAAATACTGCAGGTTGGAGCGGGCCGCCACCAGATCCCAGGCCTCGGTGTTGTCCAACCCGCCGGATTTCTCGACCGCGGGATCGAGCTCGGTCATGATGTTGCCCAGCAACACCCCGTTCGCCACGGTTCGCGCGCCCACGTAGGAGGACTTGATCGAGTCCTGTACCACGGCCCACGGCAGCACGTTGATGGCATCGCCATAGTGCCGGGAAAACGCCTGCTCAAAGGCCGGTCCGCTGGTGGTCTGGGCCTCGATGGCGGCTTGGGCGACGGCCCGGGCCAGGAGCCCCGTGAGCAGCTTTGCGGCGGGCTTGTCCTGCAGGGCGCGCAGGGCGTCGATGGTTTCAAGCGCCGCCGGGAACTCGCCGGCGACCACCTGGAGGGAAAGCTTGGCGCCCATCAGGGTCCGCAGGGTGGAACGGTCCGCGATGTCATAGTCGCGCAGGACAGACTCGAGGTCCGTCCGGACCTTGGCGGTGAAAGCGTTGAACGTGGCCGCGTCGGCCTGGACCAACGCCGAGGCCGGGCCGGTGACGGGATAGCTGAAGCGCGGCAGGTCGGACTGCCGGTTCACCTTCTTCCTGGCGCCCATGTCGGCCTGGGCGAAGGGGACGGTGAGCAGGAACAGGCCGGCCAAGGCGGTGCGGGCGAGGAGACGGCAGATGTGCATGAGGATGCTTCAGACCAAGGTTGATGATGCAGCTGGGGAACGGCAATTTTTGCTTCCAGGTCGCGGGACTGTCAATGCCCGGGATTGGCCGGCGGCCACAGCTCAGGTGCTGCCGTGCAAGCCCGCCGCCTCGCCCGCCTCGTAACGCGCGATCCATGCCCGGTGCCATGGGCCGTAATCACCGGCCGCGATGTGCGCTCGGGCCTGGGCGACCAGGTCGAGGTAGAAATGGACGTTGTGCAGGCTGATCAGGGTGCTCGCGAGGATCTCATTGGCCATGACGAGGTGGCGGAGGTAGGCGCGCGAGAAATTCCGGCAGGTGTAGTTGTCCAGCTCCCCGACCACGGGCTGCGCGTCGGTGCGGTAGCGCTCGTTGCGGAGATTGATGAGCCCGTCGGGGGTGAACGCCGCGCCGTTGCGCGCCACGCGCGTCGGGTGCACGCAGTCGAACATGTCCACGCCCAGCGCGATCATCTTCAGGATCTGCGGCGGCGTGCCGAGGCCCATCGTGTAGCGCGGCTTGTCCGCCGGCAGGAACGGCGTGGTCGCGGCGACCTGCTTGATCATCTCCGGCTCGGGCTCGCCGACGCTGACGCCGCCGACCGCGTAGCCCGGAAAGTCCAGCGCCGTGAGGGTCTCGGCCGCCTCGCGGCGGAGATCGTCAAAGGTGGAACCCTGCGCGATGGCGAAGACAAGGTGGCCGGAGCCGAGGAAGCCGTTGTCGGTGGCGATCTGCCGGCACTCCCCGGCCCAGCGCAGGCTGCGGTCGACGGCCCGGCGGCACTCCTCGCGCGGGCAGGGCCACGGGGGACACTCGTCCAGGACCATCGCGATGTCCGAACCGAGATTGGCCTGGATGGTCATCACCTCACGGGGACCGAGAAACAGTTTCGCCCCGTCGACATGCGACGCGAACGCGATGCCGTCCTCCCGGATGTCGCGCAGCTTAGCCAGGCTGAAAACCTGGAAGCCGCCGCTGTCGGTCAGGATCGGTCCGTCCCAGGCCATGAACCGGTGCAGCCCGCCGAGATCGCGGATCAGCTCCGACCCCGGCCGCAGGTTCAGATGATAGGTGTTGCCCAGGATGATCTGCGCACCGGTCTCACGGATTTGCGCCGGCGTCAGTGCCTTGACCGTGCCCTGCGTGCCGACCGGCATGAAGATCGGGGTCTCGACCGCCCCGTGCAGCGTCTGCAGCCGGCCGCGCCGGGCGGCGGTGGCTGTGTCGGTCTGAATCAACTGGAAGTGGGCGGACATGGCAGACTGACACCCTGCCCGCGGACTTGACCCCCTGTCAATTGCCGGCTATGATCGTCAAAAGTGCTGCTAGTCATCGACAACTACGATTCATTCACCTTCAACCTGGTCCAGTACTTCGGGCAGCTGGGCATCGCCATGCGCGTTTTCCGCAACGATGAGATCACCGCCGACGAGGCGGAGCGGCTGAATCCCGACCGCGTGCTCATTTCCCCCGGCCCCTGCACACCGACTGAGGCCGGCATAAGTCTCGACATCATAAGGACCTTTGCCGGCAAGAAGCCGATCCTTGGCGTCTGCCTCGGCCATCAGGCGATCGGCCAGCAGTTCGGGGGCAAGGTCATCCGGGCCCCGCGCCAGATGCACGGCAAGCTGTCGCCGATCCAACACCGCAGCACCGACATCTTCCGCGACCTCCCCTCGCCTTTCACCGCCACTCGCTACCATTCGCTGCTGGTCGAGCGTTCCAGCCTGCCGGACTGTCTTGAGATCACGGCCGAAACCGCCGAGGGTGAAATTATGGGTCTCCGGCACAAACAATTTCCCGTCTTCGGTGTCCAGTTTCATCCGGAATCCATCGCCACCGAAGGCGGCATGCGGATCCTCCAAAACTTCCTCGCCCTTAACTGACGCCCCATGCGCTGCCCCAAGTGCACCTCGATTGAAGACAAGGTGATCGACTCCCGCATCACCCGTGACGGGAACAACACCCGCCGCCGCCGCGAATGCCTCGAGTGCGGCCACCGGTTCACCACGACGGAGTTCCTCGTCCGCGACACCATGGTCGTCGTCAAGCGCGACGGCCGCCAGGAACCCTTCGACCGCGACAAGCTCCTCCGCGCCGTCCGGGCCGCCTGCCACAAGCGCCCGGTCGACAACGAGCAGATCACGATGCTCATCGAGGACGTGCTGGATGCCGTCGAGGCCGAGTATGACACCCAGGTGCCCACCGCTGCGATCGGCGAACACGTCATGCAGCGCCTGCGCAAGACGGACCAGGTCGCCTACGTCCGCTTCGCCTCCGTCTACAAGGAATTCCGCGACGTCTCCGAGTTCGTGCACGAAATCAGCAGCCTTGCACCCGGCGCCGAAGGCGCTATCCCGAAAGCCAAGAAATGACGCGCCCTCCCCAACTGCGCCGGCTGCACTTCCTCAACGCCCTCTTGGCGCCGCTCACCGGGCAGGACCTCTACCTGGCCCGGCAGATCGACGAAGCCATCACCACCTCCCTCGGCGACGCCGCGGAACGCGAACCCGGCGATCCGTCGTTCATTGCCGCTGCCACGCGGCTGCTGGAACGCCTTTGCTCGGGCCGGCCGGCGCACGGCTTCTTCCACTGGGACGCCGGCGCGGACGACACCGGCGCCGCCCCGCTCTTCACCCGCGCCGGCGTGATGCAGGGCCTGAAGCAGCTCGCCACCTACCCCGAGTCCACGCTGCTCGTCACCAATCTCCGCTCCGCCCACTGCCCGCCCTCCCGGCGCTGGACGGAGCGCCGCCGCCGCGAGTACGACGACACCCTCGCCTTCATCCGCGACCTCGCCGCCGCCCGCTCGCGCCGGAATGCAAATCTGAACCTGTTGTTCCTCTAGCCCGCTAATCGCGCCCATCAACGCGAATGCCCCTTGGCGTAAATTCGTGTCATTCGCGGGCAACTCCTGTCATGAGCAAAACGATTTTCCAGCAGATCATCGACCGCGAGATCCCGGCCCGGATCGCCTACGAGGACGCGCTCTGCATCGCCCTCCACGACGTCAACCCCCAGGCGCCGGTGCATGTGCTGGTCATCCCGAAAAAGCCCATCCCGCGCATCGGCGAAGCCACGCCCGCCGACCAGGCCCTGCTCGGCCACCTGCTGCTGACCGCCGCCGCCGTGGCGAAAAAACTCGGCGTCGCCGAGTCCGGCTACCGGCTGGTGATCAACCAGGGCCGCGACGGCGGTGAGTCCGTGCCCCATCTCCATGTCCACCTGCTCGGCCAGCGACCGCTCGCCTGGCCGCCGGGCTGAACCAAGGCAACCGCGGGCGCCGGCCTCTCTTACCGCGGCGGAACTTTTGACCCGAACCAGCATCCTAGGGGTCGGTCTTGAATCATACCGCCCTTGCATGGACCAACCTTCCCCGCGCAGCCCTGAACGCCCTCGCTGCCTCATGAAATCCTCCGCTCTCACCGCCGGCGCCGGATTCCTGCTATTGCTGGCCGGCCCCCGGCTGCTCTGCGCCCAGGACTCCACCCTGTCCCATGCCCCGGCCTCGGTGAATCTGCCGGCGCCGGCGCCCGCCCCCGCCGCCCCCGACACCAGCCGCTCCGCGCTCCCGAGCGAATTGGAACTCACCGCGCAGTTCGACCGGAACGGCGACCACCAGCTCGATGCCGCCGAGCGCCGGGCCGCGCGCGACTTTTTGGAACAGCACCCGCCGCCCGGGGCGGCCCCGGCCCCCCTGCGTCCCGGCCAGCCGCCGCCCCAGCCGGTCGCATTGGAACCGGTCAAGCCCGGGGCAAGGCTCGGCCCGGCGGGTGTCGCGCTTTTCCCCGACCAGCCGCCGTACGACCCCAAGACCCTGCGCACGCTCTTCCTCGAGTTCGACGACGCGGACTGGGAGAAGGAACTCGCCGACTTTGCCCGCACCGATGTCCTCGTCCCCGCCCGGCTCACCGTCGACGGCACCGTCTTCCCGGGCGTCGGCGTCCACTTCCGCGCCCTGGCCACCGAGGCCACCCTGCCGCCCGGCTACAAGCGCTCGCTGGACCTGATGCTCGACCACACCCGCGCCGGCGCGCAATTCGGCGGCCAGACCCGCCTCACGCTGCTCGCCGCCGCCAGCGACCCGACCTTCCTGCGCTCGATGCTCTACCGCCGGGTCGCCGCCGAATACCTGCCCGCCCCGAAGGCCGGCTTCGTCCGGCTCGTCATCAACGGCGAATATTGGGGCGTCTACGTCAGCGCCCAGCCGCTCGATGAAAACTTCATGCGGGAAAACTTCCCGGCGGGGGCGGGCGCGCGCTGGACGGTTTCCGCCGGGGGCACCCTGGCCTACCTCGGCGACAACCCGGACGCCTACCGCCAGAGCTACCGGCTGCAGTCAGCCGAGGACCCCGCCGCCTGGGCCGCGCTGATCAAGCTGTGCAAGACCATCACCCAGGCCGAGCCCGGCACCCTCGAGGAGGCCCTCACCCCGCAGCTGGACCTCGACGGGGCGCTCAGGTTTTTCGCACTGGAAAACACCCTCATCAACTTGGACGGCTACGGCAGCCCGACCGGGTCCTACGGTCTGTGCCTCGACGCCGCCGGCCGGTTCCACCTCGTCCCGCTGGACGCGGAGCACAGTTTCCGGCTCGTGCAGGTCAGCGAATATGACCGGCGCTCGGGCGGCGGCTCCGGCGGTCGCGAGCGCCGCGGTGACACCGCCCCGAAGGGTGCCAAGGAGAAGGACCCGGCCGCCGTCCCCGCCAGGGCCAATGACCCGAAAAATTTCCCGCGGAAAAGCGACACCAACCTCGCGATGATGCTCAGCTACAGCTTCATCAACAAGGCCGACAGCGACCTCGACGGCCAGGTGACCAAGGATGAATGGGAAAATTTCGCCCGCGCCTGGTTTTTTGTCATGGACGAGGACCTGACCGGCCAGCTCACGAACGAGCAGTTCATCGCCAAGGTGCGGCTCCTGGTCACGCCGACTTCCATCCGCGACGGCCGCAGCCGGCAGACCTTCGGCCAGGAGGATCCCGCCGCGGAAATCGGGCGGGACCTGTTCGCCGCGCTGGATGAGAATCACGACGGCAAGCTGACCCGCGACGAGCTGGTCGCCGTCTTTGACCGCTGGTTCGCCAGCTGGAGCGACCCGAAGACCCATCGGCTCACGCAGGAACGGCTCCAGCCGGCGCTCACTGCCCTCTTCGCCCAGTCCGTCTTCCAGGCCGACCAAAGCTACATCGCCACGCGCGACAGCCACAAGGCCGACGGCACGGAAGCCGGCGGCGAGCGCGGCGAGCGCGGCGGACGCGGTGGCGGGCGCAACGGCGGCAGCGGCCTGAGCCTCGGCCCCCTGCACTTGGGCGGCTTCGGCGGCGGCCGCGGCGGAAGCACGCGCACCCTCGTCACCTTCAGCGAGGAACTGGATCCGCTCGCCGGATTCGACGATGACCACCGGCCCCTGCTCTCCCGGCTGCTGGCCGCGCCCGCCCTGCGGGGCCGCTACCTCACCGCCATGCACGATATCGCGGAGAACTGGCTCACGTGGGCCAAGCTCGGACCGATCGCGAAGGAATATCACGACCTGATCGCCGACGACGTGGCCAAGGACACGCACAAGTCCGCGAGCTACGAGCATTTCGTGCAGGACTTCGACCAGAACCCCGAAGCCGGCGCGCGCGACGGTGACGCCGCCCCCAGTCTGAAGGCCTTCATCGACGAACGCGGCGGGTACCTGCAGAAGGACGACGTCGTCAACGGCCGTTCCAGCAGCTGGTAGTAAACAAACCCGCCCGCATCATTCCATAACCAGACGACCGTCCGAGTTAGGGCTGGACCTTGGTCCAGCCGCGAACAGGCGGCTGCACCAAGGTGCAGCCCTGCAGCAATCCCTATACTATAAATATGCCCTAGCCGTTCGATCTCGCCTCGAATGTCCCGTCGGCCCGCTTGCTGACGAGGCGCTTCAGTTCCAGGCCCATCAGTGCCGCGGAAATCTCGGCCGGGCCCAGCCCGGTGGCGGCCGCCAATGCGTCGATGCCGAGCAGGCCGCCGCCGCTGAAAGCCGCGACGACCTTGCGCTCCGTCTCGCCGAGCGGCGGCATGAGCTGCTCCAACACGCTGGCCTCGCCCTCCTTCGTGATCGCCCGGGGCCGGAGGCCGTCAAGGTAGTTCAGTTCATTGAGGATGTCGTCCACGCCCGTCAGGAGCGTCGCGCCGTCGCGGATGAGCTGATGGCAGCCATGACTGGTCGGCTGGTCGATGCGCCCTGGGACGGCGAAGATCAGCCGGCCCTGCTCGCCGGCGAAGCGCGCGGTGATCATCGCGCCGCCCGTCACGTCGCTCTCGACCACCACCACGCCCTCGCAGATGCCGGAGACCACGCGGTTGCGCATCGGAAACGACTGCTTGTCCGCCTTGCGGCCGAAGGGAAACTCCGAGAGCACGGCGCCGGTTTCCGCGATGCGCCGGTAGAGGCCGAGGTTCTCGGGCGGGTAGACGATGTCGAGGCCGCAGCCAAGCACGGCCGCCGTCCGGCCGCCGACCGACAGCGCGCCCTCGTGCGCCGCGGTGTCAATGCCACGCGCGAGCCCGCTGACCACGCAGAAGCCGGCCTGCGCCAGCTGCGCGCCGAGCTTCTGCGCGACCGACTGCCCGTAGAGCGTCGTGCGCCGGCTGCCGACCACGGCGATGCACGGCTGGTCGAAGAGGTAATCGCCCTTGCGGTAGAGCCCGATGGGCGGATCGTGGATTTCCTTGAGCAATTTCGGATAGCCGGCGTCGCGCCCGGTGATGAAGGTGGCGCCCGCCTGCGCCAGCCGCGCCTCCTCGCGCGCGAGGTCGAAGTGCTGGCGCCAGCCGACCAGGGCGGCGCTGGTCTCGGGACCGACGCCGCGGACGGATTCCAGCCGGCGCCGGTCCGCCGCAAGAATCTCGCGCGGATCGCCGCCGAATTCCGCGAGGAGCCGGTTGAGCGTGATGGGGCCGATGTTGGGCAGGTCGTTCATGATCATGAACGCCTGCCTCTCGGTCAGAGGGTCTGTCATGGCGTGGAAGCGAGCGCCGGCCCGAGCTGCTCTAAAAGTTGCGAGGTCTCTACACTCACCTGCCCGTGAGTGCGAGCCAGTAAATCCGCCGCCCGGCCGTGCCAGACCACCCCGCGGCAGGCGGCCAGCAGGGGGTCGCCGGGAGCTTGCGCCAGCAAGCCTCCAACCAGCCCGGCGAGCATGTCGCCGCTGCCGCCGCGCGCCAGGACCGGTCCGCCGAAGGGGCTGTAGTAACTCAGCTTGCCCGCGGTCACCCGGGTCAGGGGTCCCTTTTGCACCATCACTCCCTGCGGCGCGCCGGCCAGGGCCGGGGCGATGCGCTGGTATTCCCCGGCATGGGGCGTCGCGATGAACGGCTTGTCGCCCACCGCGGCGATCACCTCCGGCCGCAACGCATCGGCATCGAGCACCACCGGGACGGCAACTTCATTAACAAGCCGGGGCACGAGGGTAAGCGTGTCCGTCTCGGCGCCGAGTCCGGGCCCGATCAGAAAAGCGGTCGCCCGCGTCAGTCGTTCGCGCACGAGGGCGAGGGCACCCGCGCTGCTCGCCGGACGGCCGACCCACATGACCTCGGGATGAACCGCCGCGTATTCCGGCACGAGCGGCTCCGGGACAAAGGCCGTGACCAGCCCCACCCCGCTGCGCAACGCGGCCCGCACCGCGAGCACCACCGCACCGGGATAGCTGGGCGAGCCGCCGATGACGAACAGATGGCCGTAGGTCCGTTTGTCCGACTGCGACGGGCGCAGTTGTGCCAGGGGCGCCAGGATCGAAGGCAGCAGGATCCGATCTGTCGCCGGGGTCGGTGACCCCGGTCCGGGCTCACCGAGCCCGGTCCCAGCATCAAAGAATCCGAGGTCCAGATACCGCAGCCGGCCGACCGCGGCGGCGTTGGCCGGATCGATCACCGGTGATTTCACGATGCCGGTGGCATAGGTGAAGTCGGCGCGAAATACGGTTGGTGCGCTCACCGCACCGACGCCGCTCGGCAGGTCGACAGCGGCGCGGAACCGGATGGCGGGATGGGCGTTCACCTCCGTGAGCAGTTGCGCGACGGCCGCATCCATCGGCGGATGGAACTGGAAGCCGAAGAGGCCGTCGAGGCAGAGATCGTAGCTCTGACTGGGTAGGCCAGCGAGCTTGCTCGCGCCCTCAGCCCCGAGCGGGCGCGAGCAAGCTCGCTGGCCCACGGCGGGCCCAAGCCCGGCGAGCGCCCGTCCGGCCAGCGGCCGCAGCGCGGTTTCGCCAAAGCAGAGCAGGACGTCGGCCGTGGCTTGCGGGTATTTTTCCAGGATGAATTGCGCCGCCAGCAGGGCATCGCCGCCGTTGTGGCCCTTGCCGACCAGCACGAGGAGCCGGGCGGTCGCGGGCAAGCCGCCGATCTCACGGCAGTCCCCGGCGACAGCAGCCGCGAGGGCGGCCCCGGCGCGCTGCATCGCGGCCCACTCGGCGGCCGCGTCCGTCAGCAAAGCCGACTCCCACGCCTTTGTCTCGGCGCAGGTGAGAATGGGATGGGACGAGATGGGTGACATGGACTGCAGACCCTTGAATCAAGGCTGCGGTGCCGGGATGGTCGGGACGATTTTCGTGCCAGTCATTGGAATCGCCACCTCCGGCGCAGCCGGCCTGGGTTTCATGCTGTCGATGCCCGGCACCGCGGGCAATGGCTGCGACCCGGTCTTCTTTTGGTTCCGAACCGGGTTGAGATAAAACCGAATCGGGCAATCGTCACCCAGGCTGTCATCCCAGACATAATCCGGCTCGTGCGGTTCGGTGATCTCCCGGAAGCGGTAACCATGGGCGGTTTTGACGGCCTCGAAATAATAGGCGTACGTCTTCATCACCGGATGCCAGTAGGCGAAGCGCGTCCGGTTGTTCTGCCACTCGGCGTGGTCCGCCCAGATGGCGAAGATCTCGGGCAGGCCCGCCCAATCGGTGTATTCCCGGAGACCGGCGCGGGTCAGCGAGGAGGCCGGCAACGGGATCGCGGCCGGCTTGGCCGCCGGGGGCTCGGCCGGCACCGGCCAGAGCACCAGCGCCATCCAGCCAACCGTCAGCAGAATGACCAGCCAGCCGGCTTTCGCGGCGGAGGTCCTTTCCAAGGCGGGAGGTTTCACGGCTCAGGCGTGCTGCACGAGCGCGGCGACGGCCATCGCGTGCGAGTCGATGTGCGAGAGGGTCAGCCAGACATGCGTGGCCCCGACCGCCTGGAGCAGGGCGGCGCCCTTGGCGTCGAGGCGGACGAGCGGCTCCTTGCGCGAGCCGTGGTAGACGGAGATGGAGGTCCAGTCGAGGTGCTCGCCGATGCCGGTGGTGAAGCACTTGGAGACGGCCTCCTTCGCCGCCCAGCGCGCCGCGTAGTGCTTGTGCGGGTATTTGAGGCTGTTGCAGTAGGCCTGCTCCTCCTCCGTGAAGATGCGCTTGAGGAAGCGCTCGCCATGCTTCGCGAGCACGTGCCGGATCCGCTCGGTCTCGATGAGATCGCAGCCGAGTCCGATCAGGACGCCGCCGGGGGGAAGGGAAATGCTCATGTTGAAGTAGCGGGTAGCGCGTAGTGGGTAGCGGGTAGCAAGGCAGACGGCAAACGAAAGTTCTTTGGCGGGATGCTCACTACCCGCCACTCGATGCTCGCTACTCCGGCGGGTTCATCAACCGCTTCATCGTGCGCACGGCCTCGTCGATGCCGGTGAACAGCGCGCGGCTGATGATGCTGTGGCCGATGTTGAGCTCGTGCAGGTGCGGGATGGTGCGGACCTCCGCGATGTTGACATAATTGATGCCGTGGCCGGCGTTGACGACCAGGCCGGCGGCGTGCGCCTGCTCCGCGCCGGCGACGAGGCGCGCGAATTCGGCCGCGCGGCCGGCGCCGTGGCAGGCGTTGGCATAGGCGCCGGTGTGCAGCTCGACCCACGGGGCCTGCAATTCGGCGGCCAGCGAGATCTGGCCGGCATCGGGGTCGATGAACAGGCTGGTCCTGATGCCGGCGGCGTTCATGGCGGCGGTGACGCGCGCGACCTTGTCGCGGTGCTGGACGACATCGAGGCCGCCCTCGGTGGTGATTTCCTCGCGGCTTTCCGGGACGAGGCAGACCGAGTGCGGCCGCAGGGCAAGGGCGAGGGCGGTCATGGCCGGGGTGCAGGCCATCTCGAGGTTGAGCCGGGTGCCGGTGGCCTCCGCCAGCCGGCGGACGTCCAATTCATGGATGTGCCGGCGGTCCTCGCGGAGGTGCACGGTGATGCCGTCCGCCCCGGCCTGTTCGCAGCGGAAGGCCAGCGCCACGGGATCGGGCTCGATGTTGCCGCCCCTGGCGGCGCCGGCCGGCCGGTAGCGGGCCTGGCGCAGGGTGGCCGCGTGGTCGATGTTGACGCCGAGGAGAATCATGAGGTCAAGGTTGACCAGTAAGGGCCGCGCCCTTCTGCTTGGCAAAAGCGAAATGACCGCACCCCACGCAGCGCCCAAGCCCAAAGCCGAGAATCTGTGGCTCAACCTCATCTGCAACGTCGCCCTGCCGACCGCCATCCTCACCTGGGGCAGCGGGGCCCGGGGGCTCGGGCCGAAATGGGGCCTGGTGGCCGCCCTCGCCTTCCCCGTCGGCTACGGCCTGCATGATTTCGCGACCCGGCGGCGCTGCAATTTCGTCTCGGTCATCGGATTTGCCAGCGTGCTGGTCTCCGGCGGCTTCGGACTGCTGAAGCTCGACGGGTTCTGGTTCGCGGTCAAGGACGCGACCATCCCGGGCCTGATCGGCGTGGCGGTGCTCCTGTCCATGCGGACCAAGGAGCCGCTGGTGCACGAGATGCTTTACAATCCGCAGGTCATCGACGTGGAGCGCGTGGACGCCGCGCTCGCGGCGCGCGGGGCGCAGGGCGATTTTGACCGGCTGTTGCGCGGGGCGAGCTACCTGCTCACGCTCTCGTTCCTGCTCAGCGCGGTGCTGAACTACTTCCTCGCGCGCTTCCTCCTCCGCAGCCCGCCCGGCACCGAGGCTTTCAACGCCGAGCTGGCCAAGATGCACCTGTGGAGCTGGCCGGTCATCGTCCTGCCGAGCATGGTCATGATGATGTATGCGCTGTGGCGGCTGCTCAGCGGCCTGCGGCGGGTGACCGGGATGACGCTCGACGAGATTTTGAAGCCGCCGCCGGAGAAGAAGGCGGCCGCGGCCGAAAGTCTCCCGCCGGCGGGGCCGGATGGCGGGCCGGTCGTCTGACCGGCCGCGGATCCGCCGCGCGGATCAGACCCGCTTGGCCATCGGCACGTAGTCGCGCTTGGGGGTGCCGAGATAGAGCTGGCGCGGGCGGTAGATGCGGCCCTTGGGGTTCATGGCGACCTCGCGCCAGTTCGCGATCCAGCCCGGGGAGCGGCCGATGGCGAACATGGTCGTGAAAAGCTCGGTCGGGATGCCGAGGGCGCGCATGATGATGCCCGAGTAGAAGTCGACGTTCGGGTAGAGCTTGCGGGTGAGGAAATAGTCGTCGTGCAGCGCGTAGTACTCGAGCTTCTTGGCGATGTCGAGGAGCGGGTCGACCTTGCCGAGCTTGTTGAGGACGACGTCGCAGGCGTGGCCGATGATCCGGGCGCGGGGGTCGTAGTTGCGGTAGACGGCGTGGCCGAAGCCCATCAGGCGGTTGCCCTTGGTGCCGGACTTGGCGGCCGCGATGAAGCGCGTGCCGTCGTCGCCCTCGTCGTGGATCGACTGGAGCATCTGCATGACGGCGGTGTTGGCGCCGCCGTGGAGCGGACCGGACAGGGCGCAGATGCCCGCGGCGAGGGAGGTGAAGAGGTTGGCGCCGCTGGAGCCGACCATGCGGACGGTGGAGGTGGAACAGTTCTGCTCGTGGTCGGCGTGGAGCAGGAGAATGAGGTTGAGCGCCCGGGTGACCTCGGGGATGGCCAGGTAGTCCTTGTAGGGCTCCGAGAACATCATGTGCAGGAAATTCTCGCAGAAGGGCAGGTCCTTCGGGTGCATGAAGGGAAGCCCGTGGCGGTAGCGGTAGATGCCGGCGACGATGGTGCGGATCTTCGACATCGCCATCGCGGCCGTGAGGTCGAAATGGGCGAGATCCTTCTCAAAGTTGTTCGTGGCCAGCTGCGGGTAATAGGCGGCCAGCGAGCTCACAATCGAGGTGAGCATGCCCATCGGCGGGGCCTCGCGGGGAAAACCGTCGAAGATCCGCAGCATCTGCGTGTCGATGGCGGCGTTCTCACGGAGCATCTGGCCCAGTTTCCGGCGCTGATCCGGCGTCGGCAGCTCGCCGTAGATCACGAGGTAGGCCGTCTCGACGAATTCCGACTGCTCGGCCAGCTGCTCGATCGGGTAACCGCGGTGGCGGAGGATGCCGTTGTCGCCGTCGAGAAAGGTGATGGCGCTCTCGCACGAACCGGTGTTGCCGTAGCCCTGGTCGTAGAAGATGTAGCCGCTGTCCTTGCGCAGGTTGCGGGCATCGATGGCTTTCTCCCCCTCCGTGCCGATCATGATGGGGCAGGAGAAGTCTTTGTCGTCGATCTTGATGAGGGCGGTCTTTTGCATGCGGGGGGTCAAAGGACAAAAGAGCAGAAATCAGGCCTGATGCAAAGCAAAGCGGCCGGAAACCGGCCGGCGCGGGTGATAATTAGCCCCGCGCCTCGCCGCCGGTAGAAAAAGTTACGCCCGCGCCGGGGGCGCCTTAGTTGGCCTTCAGGTCCGGGACGGCAAACTCGCTGGCAGGGAGGCGCTGGTTCAGCTCGACCCGGTCGAAGGTGATGGAGGTCATCGTGCCGTTGGCGGCCTTGTTGATGACCTTTTTCGGGAACCGGACCCCGTCGACGATCATCTCCCCCTCCTCGCGGATCTCGGCGCCGTTTTCCGTCTCCGTCTTGATGAGCCGGCCGGTGGTCTTTTCAAAGTAGCGGATGAAGACGATGTCGGCCGCGTGGAAGAAGGACAGCTTCACGCAGTCCACTCCGTCCACCTTCATCTCGCCGCCGAGTTCGACGCGACCGCCCTTCTTCTCGATGCCGGCGAAGAAATAGAGGTTCTCCCAGGTGTTCGCGCGCAGCCGCTTCACCTGCCCGGCGTCCAGCAGGTTCACCTGCCATTGCGCGGGATTCTGCGGGCTGGTCCGCTTCAGCCAGGCATCGTAGCCGTCCAGGGCGGTGGTCTCGATGACCTTGGGGGCGCTGATGGTGATGCGCTGCTGGTCGTCCTTCTGGAAAACGATGTCGGCGGGCAGGCTGACTTGCTGGTCGACCAGCTTGTTCTTGTCCTCCGGCGAGGGCACCTTGGCCACCGTCTGGAGCACCCCGGTGAAGTGGATCGTGGAGATGGCGCGCAGCGCGCTTTCCGTGCCCAGGTAGGCCCGGGCCCGGGTGATCACCTGCTCCGCGGTCGCGGCCCGCAGCGGGCTGGAGGCAACCAGGACGAACGAGGCGAGCAGGACGGGGAGGCGGGATTGCATGTGGGGTGGAGAGACACCCAAAGTTGGGGCCGGTGCCGCGTTTCGCAACGGGAAACTACTCCCACTCGATCGTGGCCGGCGGCTTGGAGCTGATGTCCAGGACCACCCGGCTGACGCCCCGGACCTCGTTGGTGATGCGGCTGGAGATCTTCTGCAGCAGGTCGTGCGGCAGTTTGGCCCAGTCGGCCGTCATCGCATCGATGCTTTCGACGATGCGGAGGGCGATGACGTAGTCGTAGGTGCGCTCGTCGCCGAAGACGCCTACGGTCCGGACCGGCAGGAAGACCGCAAAGGACTGCCAGACCTTCCAGTAATGGCCCGATTTCATCATCTCGTCCTGGAGCACGGCGTCGGCGTTGCGCAGGATCTCGAGCTTCGCCGCGGTGATGTCGCCCATCACGCGCACCCCGAGGCCGGGGCCGGGGAACGGCTGGCGCCAGACGACCTCCCGCGGCAGGCCGAGGGCGGCGCCGACCAGGCGCACCTCGTCCTTGAAGAGCTCGCGCAGCGGCTCGATGAGCTTGAGCTTCATCCGCGCGGGCAGGCCGCCGACATTGTGGTGGGTCTTGATGAGGGAGGCGGGGTTGCCGGCGATGGACACGCTCTCGATCACGTCGGGGTAGAGCGTCCCCTGCCCCAGGAACTCCGCCCCGCCGATGGCGCGGAGCGACTTCTCAAACACCTCGACAAAGGTCCGGCCGATGATCTTGCGCTTCTGCTCGGGCTCGGTCACGCCCTTGAGCCGCCGCAGGAAAAGCGCGGACGCGTCCACGACGCGGAGGTCGATCTGGAAGTTCCGCCGGTACAGCGCCTCGACGTAGGCGCGCTCGTCCTTCCGGAGCAGGCCGTTGTCCACGAACACGCAGGTGAGCTGCCGGCCGATGGCCTTGTGCAGCAGGGCCGCCGCCACGGAGGAATCCACGCCGCCCGAGAGGCCGAGCAGCACACGGGACCGGCCCACCTGGGCGCGGATGCCGGCGACGGCGTGGGCGATGAAATCCTTCGTGGTCCAGTCCTGCTGCACGCCGCAGACGCCGACGAGGAAGTTGCGGATCATGTCCACGCCGCGCTCGGTGTGGAAGACCTCGGGGTGAAACTGGATGCCGTAGAACCCGCGCTTCGGGTCCTCGATGCCGGCGAAAGGCGAGTTCTCCGAGACCGCGGTCGCGGTGAAGCCCGGCGGGAGCTTGGTGAGCTTGTCCCCGTGGGAGTTCCAGATGCGGAGTTTTCGCGGCAGGCCGGCGAAGAGCCTGCCGGGCTTCCTGATCGTCAGGTGCCCATGGCCGTATTCGCGGGCCTGGCTGTGCGCCACCGTGCCGCCGAGGAAATGCCCCATGAGCTGCACCCCGTAACAGATGCCGAGGACGGGCACGCCCAGCCGGAAGATCTCCGGATCGGGATGCGGCGCGGTCTTCGCGTATACGCTCTGCGGGCCGCCGGAGAGGATGATGCCCACGACCCCATCCTCGCGGAGTTTCGCGGCCGGCGTGGCGAAGGGGTAGATCTTCGAGTAAACCTGGCACTCGCGGATACGGCGGGCGATGACCTGGGTGAGCTGGGAGCCGAAATCGAGGACGGCGATTGTCTGTGCCATGCGAAGTTATGAGTCAGGGGCGGCGCGCGAATCAACACCAATCATGGGGACCGGACTTTCGGGGGCTGACATAGGCATGCCTTCAAAAATCCGCGTGGCCCGATCAAGCCACGGGAGGCAGCCCTCTTGCGGGCGCGGATGAAGCGCGAGCAAGCTCGCTGGCCCACAAAGTCAATTTGAAGAAAGGTCCTAGTGGGGAGCAGCGGCGACGATCCACGCCCGGAGATGCGCCTCGAGCACGTCGAGGGGCAGGGCCCCGTTGCGCAGGATCTCGTCGTGAAACGCGCGGAGGTCGAAGCCCGGCCCGAGGGTGTGCTCTGCCAGGGTGCGGAGCTCGCGGATCTTCAGCTGGCCGATCTTGTAGCCGAGCGCCTGGCCGGGGCTGGCCATGTAGCGCTCGATCTCGGCCACCTGCGCCTCGGGCCGGCCGCCCTCGGCCTCGGCGCCGTATTGGAGGGCCTGCTCGCGCGTCCAGCCCTGGGCGTGGATCCCGGTGTCAACCACCAGCCGCACCGCCCGGTGCATGTCGCCCAGCAGCATGCCGAGGTACTCATAGGGGTCGGTGTACATCCCGAGTTCCTTGCCCATGCTCTCGGTGTACAACGCCCAGCCCTCCTCGAAGGCGTTGTTGCCCTCGTAGCGGCGGAACCGGGGCAAGGCGGTGTTCTCGATGGTCAACGAGAGCTGGAAATGATGCCCGGGGATCGCCTCATGCAGGAACAGGTCCTCCATGCGCGGGGTGCGGATGGCCCCGGGGTCGAGGATCGGGACATAGAAAACGCCGGGGCGCGAGCCGTCGGCCGTGCCGGCGCTGTATTCCGCCGACGCCGTGGCCGCCCGGAATTTCTCCGTGGCCCGGATCTCGAACTTCGCCCGCGGCCCGTGGGAGAAAAACCTCGGCACGGCCGCCAGCACCCGGTTCGCGATGGCGCGGTAGCCGTCAAGAACCTCCTGCTCGGTCCGGTAGGGGGCGAACCGCGGGTCAGTGGCGACGAAATCGAGAAATTCCACCCGGGTGCCCTTGAAGCCGACCGACGCCTGCACCTTGTCCATCTCGGCGCCGATGCGGGCCACCTCGCGGAGGCCGAGCTCATGGATCCGCTCCGGCGACAGATTGGTGGTGGTCTGGAGCCGGACCAAGTAGACGTAGGCCTCGCGGCCGCCGGGCAGGCTGCCGAGGCCGGCGGTTTCGCGGCAGTGCGGCAGGTACTCGTCCCGGATAAAATCGTGCAGCCGGCGGTACGCCGGGAGGATGATCTCATGGATGGCCGCACGGTACTCCGTCGCGAGCCGCTCCTGCCCGGCCGCGGTCAGGTCGGGCGGCAGCATCCGCAGCGGGGCGAAGAAAACATTCGTGGCCGCATCGTCCGCCATCAGTTCCGCCAGTTGCGGGAGCACCCGCTCCATGAGGATGCGCGGCGGGACGATCCCGCGGGCCACGCCCTCGCGCATGTTGGCCAGGGCGGTGTCCACCCAGGTGCTGAAACCCCGGGCGCGGCCGATGAAGTCGCGGAAATTCCGCGCCGTCTTGAACGGATGCACGCTCGCGCCCGAGCCCAGCTGGCCGAAGGTGAGCGTCGCGCAGTCGAACTGGTTCACGGGCATGAGCCAGAAGAACTGCCGGGTGCCCTCGAGACGGAGCGCGAGGCGCCAGCGCAGCGTGTCATAGCTGAGCTGATCGGTGACGGGCATCGTGTCGCGGTCATACTGGGCGAGCTCGCCGAGGTATTTTTTGCACAGGGCCGCGACCTGCTCCCGGTGGGCCGCGCTGATGTCGTCGGGCCAGACGGCCTCGTAGCGGGGGTCGTTGTCGCCGCTGAAGGCGGCCTCGACCGGGTAAAGCGCGAGATACTCCTCGTAGTAGCGGCCGAGCATTGCATGGAACGGCGCGGTGACGTCGGCGGCCCGCAGGACGCCGGCGGTGAGCAGCAGCAGGAAAAGCAGGAGGGAGCTGCGCATGGAATGATGGGGGGGAAGCCGCCGGGGCACGAGGCAACCGGTCAAAACTTCAGCCGCGTGTTGACGTGGGCGCACTTGGGGCACGGGGCGGTGTCGGTGCCGGCCTTCTCCGTGTACAGGTGGTCGCAGCGGATGCAGTGGAACGTGATCTTCCGGCGTTCGGTTTCGTATAGGGCGCGGTCGCGGCGGTCATAATAGACCCAGAGGAAGCCGAACACCCCGAGCACCAGCAGGCCGTAGAGGATGACATCGAGCGTAAGGGCGGGCGGCGTGACCACGGGGCCAGTCTCGCAGGCGGCCGCCCGGACGCCAAGGGGAAAGCGCGGCGGGCCTCAGGCGGGCGGGTCCCGGACGGGGTCGAGCCGCGGGACGCACAGCTGGAAGCCGCCGAGGGCCGCGAGGTAGGCGAAGCCGGCGAGGGTGAAAAGCACGGTGTAGACGTGCTCGGTGCCGCCCGCCGTGGTCGAGGCGTTGAACAGCCGGCTGGTCAGCGCCAGCAGGGACATCGCCCCGAGCGCGCCGGCGGTGCCGCCGATGCCCGCGACGGTGGCGACCGCGTGCTTGGGGAACATGTCGGAGATGCTGGTGTAGAGATTGGACGACCAGCCCTGGTGGGCGGCGGTCGCCAGTCCCACGAGGAAGATCGCCAGCCACATGCTGTCCACCCGGGTCACGACCACGATCGGCAGCACCAGGATCACGCAGACGAGCATGGCGGTCTTGCGCGCGGCGTTGAGCGACCAGCCGCGGCGGAGCAGCCCGGAGGAAAGCGCGCCGCCGCCGATGCTGCCAAAATCGGCCATCAGGTAAATCAACAGGAACGGCGGGCCGAATTTCCGGAGGTCGAGGTGGAAATGCTGGCTGAAAAACAGCGGCAGCAGGTACAGGTTCCACCGCCAGATGGCGTCGGTGAAGAACTTCCCGCAGATGAACGCCCAGGCCTGCCGCGTGGCGAGGATCCGCCGCCACGGCATGAGCCGGGTGATCTCATCCGGCGGGTCGCGGTGGATGTGCGCGAGCTCGGCGGGCGACACCCGCGGGTCGTCCTGGGGCAGCCGGTAGAGCCACAGCCAGAAGACGAGCCAGACCAGCCCGGCCGCGCCGGTGGCAATGAACGCCCATTGCCAGCCGTAGGTCAGGAACAGCCACGGCACGGCGAGCGGGGCGATGATGGCGCCGACATTGCTGCCGGAGTTGAAGATGCCCGCGACCAGGGCGCGCTCGCTGCGCGGAAACCACTCGGCGGTAGCCTTGGCGGCGCCCGGGAAGGCGCCCGACTCGGCCACGCCGAGCAGGAACCGGACGACCTTGAAGCCCAGCACCGTGGCCATGCCCGCGTGCAGCACCGAGGCCACACACCAGCCGGCCAGCGAGCAGGCGAGGCCGAGGCGCGTGCCCACGCGGTCGAGAAACCGCCCGACGAACGCCAGCCCCAGCGCGTAGGCCACCTCGAACCAGAAGGCGACGTCGGGGATGTCGGCGTTGCTCCAGTGGAAAATCTTCTGCAGCTCCGGCGCGACCAGCCCGAACACGAGCCGGTCGACATAGTTGATCGTGATCTCGAAGAAGATCAGCGCGCAGATCACCCAGCGGAAATGGGTGCGGCGGCCGGCGGGGGCCGCGACGGGTTGCGGGGCCGTCATGCGCGCGCGGGCAGCGCCCGGGTGTCGTTGACCGAGATGCCGCCGTCGACCAGCAGGGTCTGGCCGGTGACGTAGCGCCCGGCCTCGCTGGCCAGGAAGACGAGCGCGCCGTCGAGGTCGTCGCTGGCGCCCGGCCGGCGCAGCGGGATTTTTTCCTGAAGGTAGGCCACCCACGACGCATCCTCGTACATGACGGCGTTCTGCGCGGTCCTGAACCAGCCCGGTGCGAGGCAGTTCACCGTCACCCCGTGCGGGCCCCAGTCGGCCGCGAGGCTCATGGTGAGCTGCCTGATGCCGCCGCGGCTCGCGCCGTAGGGTCCCAGCCCGGCATAGCCCGCCACGCTGGTGACGGAGCCGAGGTTGATGATGCGTCCGCCCCCCTGCCCCACCATGTGGCGGGCGACCGCCTGGGCGACGAAGAACGGGCCGCGCAGGTTGGTGTCGAGGATGGTGTTCCAGTCCTCCCAGGTGACCGCGAGCGCGGGCTTGCGGATGTTGCAGCCGGCGTTGTTCACGAGGATGTCGATGCGGCCGAAATGGGCCTGCACCGCCGCGACGGCGGCGGTGATGCTGGCCTCGGCGCGCACGTCGAGCGCGACGGGCAGGCAGCGGCGGCCGAGCCCCGCGATCGCCCGCCCCGTGTCGTCGAGCGCGGCCAGCGTGCGGCTGGTGATCGCGACATCCGCGCCGGCGCGCGCCAGGGTGAGGGCGAAGGCCCGGCCCAGGCCCCGGCTGGCGCCGGTGACGAGGGCGGTTTTTCCCGTGAGATCGAAGTTGGCCGAGGTGCTCATGGTTGCAAAATGACCTTCATATAATGGCCGCCGTCCCGGGCGCTGAGCCGCCGGAACCATTCCGCCCCCTCGGCCAGCGGCGCGACCGCGCTGATCATCGGCTCCACCCGGATCACGCCGCGCGCGATGAGATCGAGACAGAGCGGATACTCGCCCGCCGACGCGCAGCTGCCGAACAGGCTGAGTTCGCGCGTGACGACCGCCTGCAGGGGAAAGTCCGTCCGGGGGGCCAGGTTGCCCACGAGCACGGCCGAGCCGCCGCGCCGCAGGCAGGCCAGCGCGAGCTGGAGCGTCGGGGTGATCCCCACGACCTCGAACGCGAGATTCGCGCCCGTCCCGCCGGTGAGCCGCGCGACTTCGGCCGGCACATCGCACGCATCGGACTGGAGCGTGTCGGTCGCGCCGAGTTCCCGGGCCAGCGCGAGCCGCTTCGGTTCGAGGTCCACGGCGATGATCCGCTTCGCGCCCGCCCAGCGCAGGGCTTGCACGACAAAGAGTCCGATCAGGCCGCTGCCCACCACCACGGCGGTGTCGGCCGGCGCCAGGCGCACGCGCTGCACCGCATGGATCGCGATGGAGACGGGTTCAACCATCGCGGCGTGGGCAAAGGACAGCCCGGCGGGCAGCCGGTAGAGGATGCGGGCCGGCAGCACGACGTATTCGGCGAACGCCCCGTGCTGGCGGTACTCGGCCGGGGCCACGCCCAGCACCCGGCGGTGGTCGCAGAGATTGACCTGTCCCGCGCGGCAATAGGCGCACTGCCCGCAGGAAATCGTGGAGTCGAACGTCACCCGTTCGCCGGTCTTCCAGCCCTCGACCTGCGGCCCCACGGCGGCGATCTCGCCGGCCGCCTCGTGGCCCATGATGAGCGGCGGACGCCGGCGGCCGGTCGAGCCGTCCCAGCCGTGGATGTCGCTGCCGCAGATGCCGCAGGCGCGGACCCGGACGAGCACCTCGCCGGCGGCGGGTTGCGGATCGGGAAACTCTGCCAGACCGAGCTGCGACGGGGCGGTGAGGAGCAGGGCCTTCATGCGGGCGTGGAATCGGGCGGGGTGGCCACGCCGGGACGCTCACAGGAAGAGCCGCCGACGCCAAGGGGAAATAAAAAACGCGCCGGCCCGGAGGGGGCGCGGCACGTTGGGCGTAAGACGGCGCGTCAGGGATAACGCGCCCTACCTTCAGGCCTTGGGAGCCTCGGGGGCGGCGGCGGCCGGGGGGGCTTCGGCCTTCTTGCCGGCGGGCTTTTTGGCGGCCTTCTTCTTGCCGCGGGACTTGGAGTAACCCTCGTCCTCGGCGCCGATGAGCTCGATGATGGCCATCTCGGCGGCGTCGCCGATGCGCTGCGGGCCGAGCTTGTAGATGCGGGTGTAGCCGCCGGCGCGCTTGGCGAACTGGGCCGCTTTCTCGTTGAAGAGGACGGTGACGGCGGACTCGTCGCGGATGTCCTTGAGGGCCATGCGGCGGAGGTGGATGGCGTCCTTCTTCTCGGCGGCGGCCGCGGCGTGCTTGGCCTTGGTGATGACCTTTTCGATGAAGGGGCGGAGGGCCTTGGCCTTGGTCAGCGTGGTCTCGATGCGACCGTGCTTGATGAGGCTGGCGCCCATGTTGGAGAGCATCGCCTTGCGGTGCTCGCGGGTGACGCCGAGGGAGGCGTGGTGTTTATTGTGACGCATGGCTGGACTGGTAGTGAGTAGCGAGTAGTGGGTAGCGAGTAGTAAAAAAGCAGCAGGGCGAGACTACTCGCTACCCGCTACTCGATGGTCGCTACTGTGTGTTAAGCTTCCTTCTTGGAGTCGAGGAGGCGCTCGTCGAACTTCATGCCGAGGGACAGGCCGAGGGCCTCGAGCTTTTCCTTGATCTCGTTGAGGGACTTCTTGCCGAAGTTGCGGTACTTGAGCATCTCCTGCTCGGTCTTCATGGCCAGCTCGCCGACGGTGGTGATGTTGGCGTTGTTGAGGCAGTTCGCGGCGCGGACGGAGAGCTCGATCTCGTTGACGGACATGTTGAGGAGCTTGCGGAGCTTGTTCTGTTCCTCGGAGACCTCGGCGGCGACGCTCTCGAACTCGTAGGCCTCCTGCGAGACGCGGTCGAAGACATCGAGGTGGTGCTTGAGGATGGAGGCGGACTGCTTGAGGGCGTCGTCCGGGGTGATGCGGCCGTCGGTCCAGACCTCGAGGACGAGCTTGTCGTAGTCGGTGATCTGGCCGACGCGGGTGTTCTCGACGGCGTAGCGGACGAGGCGGACCGGGGAGAAGAGGGAGTCGATCGGGATGACGCCGATGGCCTGGTCCTCCTTCTTGTTGTTCTCGCCGGGGCAGTAGCCGCGGCCGGTCTTGATCTCGATCTCGGCCTCGAAGGTGCGCTTGGTGTCGAGGGTGCAGATGAGCTGGTCGGGGTTGACGATCTTGATGTTGGCGTCGGCCTGGATGTCGGCGGCGGTGACGGCGCCCTCGCGGCTGACCTTGAGGTGCAGCTTCACGGGCTCGCGCTTCTCGGAGACGATGAGGATCTTCTTCAGGTTGAGGACGATGTCGGTGACATCCTCGACGACGCCGTCGACGCTCTGGAACTCGTGGTTCA
Source organism: uncultured Oleiharenicola sp. (assembly GCA_964423065.1). Lineage (GTDB taxonomy): Bacteria > Verrucomicrobiota > Verrucomicrobiia > Opitutales > Opitutaceae > Lacunisphaera. The sequence goes on from CAYRDN010000002.1 coordinate 122,316, forward strand.
CGCTCTCGATCTTGATCGAGCTGATGGCGCTGCCCTCAATGGAGCTGAGGAGGACGCGGCGGAGCGAGTTGCCGATGGTGTGGCCGTAGCCGGCCTCGAAGGGCTCGGCGATGAACTTGGCGTACGTGTTGGTGGCGCCCTCCTCGATCTTGGTGAGCTTGGAGGGAATTTCGAACTTTCCGAGACGCTTGGGCATGGGATGGGTGAGTTGTATGTTGGCAGGAATAAGGTGGCGGCGAACCGGCGGAAACCGGGCTTAGAAGCGCGAGTAGTACTCGACGATGAGCTGCTCGTTGATGGAGGGCTCCATCTCGTCGCGGGTGGGCAGGCGGGTGACGGTGCCCTTGAGGGCCTCGTCGTTGCGGGTGAGCCAGGCGGGGACGACGCGTGCGCGGTTTTCCTCGATGGCGCGGGTGGCGAGCTGGCGGGAGGAGTTGACGGCCTTCATCTCGACCTCGTCGCCCTGGAGCACGGAGTAGCTGGCGATGTCGACCTTGCGGCCGTTGACGCGGACGTGGCCGTGGTTGACGAGCTGGCGGGCGGCGGCGCGGCTCTTGGCGAAGCCGAGGAGGTAGACGACGCTGTCGAGGCGGGTCTCGAGGAGCTGGAGGAAGCGCTCGCCGGTGACGCCGCGCTCCTTTTTGGCGATGGCGAAGGTGCGGCGGAACTGGCGCTCGAGCAGGCCGTAGATGTAGCGGAGCTTCTGCTTCTCGGCTAGGCCGACGGCGTACTCGGAGAGCTTGCGGCGCGACTTCGGGCCGTGCACGCCGGGCGGGAAATTGCGGCGCTCGAGCACCTTCGGGGAACCGATGATGTACTGGCCGAAGCGGCGGCTGATGCGGGTGGATGGTCCTGTGTAGCGAGCCATGGGAGGAAGGGAGGGTGAAAGTGGGAGTGAGGGTGGCGGATCAGACGCGGCGGCGTTTGCGGGGGCGGCAGCCGTTGTGGGGGACGGGGGTGACGTCGATGATGGAGGAGATCTCGAGGCCGATGGCCTGGAGGCCGCGGATGGCGGAGTCGCGGCCGAGGCCGGGGCCGCTGACGCGGATCTGGACCTCCTTGAGGCCGTGGGCCATGGCGTTGCGGGCGGCGTCCTGGGCCACGACCTGGGCGGCGTAGGCGGTGGACTTGCGCGAGCCGCGGAAGTTGCACTTGCCGGCGCTGGACCAGGAGATGACGTTGCCCTTGGCGTCGGTGATCGAGACGATGGTGTTGTTGAAGGTGGCGGCGATGTTCGCGATGCCGGAGGTGATGTTCTTCGAGCCCTTGGCCTTGCGGACCTTGATCGAGGCCAGCTCCTCCTTGAGGAGGTCCTCGGCGGTGACGGCCTTCGGCACGCCTCCGACCAGTTCAACCGGGGCGGCCGGGACGGCGCCGTCGGCAGCCTTGGGGGCCTTTTCCTTGCCCGCCTTGGCGGGGGCCTCGGCGGTGGCGGCGACGGCCGCGAGGGCGGCGTCAACGGCGGCGGCGGCGGCCTTCTTGGGCGCCTTTTCCTTCTTGGGAGCGGATTTCTCTTCGGACATGAGATGAGGGGATTGAGATTAAGCGGTTTCCTTGGCCTTGGTGACACCGACGGTCTTGCGCGGGCCCTTGCGGGTGCGGGCGTTGGTGCTGGTGCGCTGGCCGCGGACGGGCAGGCCGCGGCGGTGGCGGATGCCGCGGTAGCAGTTGATGGCCTGGAGGCGTTTCAGGTTGCCGGCGATGTCGCGGCGGAGGTCGCCCTCGACCACCCACTTGTTGTCGGTGATGACGTGGAGGATCTTGTTGAGCTGCTCCTCGGAGAGGTCCGAGGCGCGCATGTTGGCATCAAGGCCGGCGGCGGCGATGATGAGGTCGGCCCGGGCGGGGCCAATGCCGTAAATGTACCGGAGGGAGAATCCGATCTTCTTTTTGGCGGGGAGTTCGACGCCGAGGAGACGAGGCATGGTGCTTTAGGTTGAGAGTTGGTGGTTGAGAGTTGGGCGGAAGGGGAAATTTTCAGGCGGCGCGGGGGATCGTGAGGATCTCGGGGCCGGAATCGGTGGTGAGCACGGTGTGTTCGAAGTGGGCGGAGGGCGAGCCGTCGGCGGTGACGACCGTCCACCCGTCGGAGAGGGTGCGGACCTCGTGGCGGCCGAGGTTGACCATGGGCTCGATGGCGAGCGTCATGCCGGGCCGGATCTTCTCGCCGGTGTGGCGGCGGCCGAAGTTCGGGATCTGCGGCTCCTCGTGCATGGCGCGGCCGACCCCGTGGCCGACCATCTCGCGGACGATGCTGAAGCCGCGGGCCTCGACGTAGGACTGCACGGCGTGGGAGATGTCGCCGATGCGGTTGCCGGTGACGGCCTGCCGGATGCCGAGGGCGAGGGCCTCCGCGGTGACCAGCAGCAGCTCGGCGGTGCGCGGGGCGATGGCGCCGACGGGCACGGTGACGGCGTTGTCGCCGATGTAGCCGTTGTATTCCACCGTGACATCGACCGAGATGATGTCCCCGTCGCGCAGGATGCGCTTGAGGGAGCCGATGCCGTGGACCACCTCCTCGTTGACGGAGAGGCAGGTGTAGGCGGGATAGGGGCGGCCGGAGCCGTGCCGGTAGCCGTAGGGCGCGCTGCGCGCGCCGAACGCGGAGATGAGATCGCGGCCGATTTGATCCAAGTCGTAGGTCGTAATACCGGGGCGGACCTGCGCCTTCAGCCGCGCCAGGATGGTGGCGGCGATGGCGCAGGATTCGCGCATCCGCCTGACGGCTTCCGGATTCTTGATCGGGATCATCAGGCGGCGGCGGAAACGGCTCCTTGCAGGAGCCCTTGGGTGCGGTAATGGGTGATGACAGAGTCCGCGGAAAGCGGGTCGGCGGCGAAACAGCGCGCGAGGGTTTCCCCGCGGGCTTCGAGCCACTCGTCGAACACCAACGCTTGGAGCACAGTAGCCGGGAAACCTTCGAGAAGGAATCCCGCATCGGGTTTGCGGGCCCAGAACCACCGGCGCATCACTGCGAGGTGGAGGTGGTCAGGCGCGGCGGTGCCGCGCGAGAGCGCCGCGGCGGCCTGTTGGCCGAGCGGCGTGCGTCGCGAAATCTCCTGGTGCACAAGGAAGGCAGGAGAGACGTGCTCAAGATTCAAAGAACGGCCTTGATGCACCAGACCCGCGCAATGCGGGCCGGAGGGACCAAGGAGAAGGATCTTCACTTTCGCCGGAGCGAGAGCGGAAAAGGCGCTGGAGTGTTCAGCCCCCTTCATTGAAGTAAAGTATTAAAGAGCAAAGTGCCGGACCGCCCAAGCAGTCAGGCCGACCAGCAGGATAACCACCATCACGGTAGTGAGTTGCATGACCGACTTGTCACTGGCGGCTTCGCCGATGGCGACGTTGGCGGAGGTGCTGCGGCCCCGGATGCGGCCCTTCTTGAGGAATCCGTCATAATGGCGCTGCAGCAGGAAGGTCTCGATCTGGCGCATGGTGTCCAGGATGACGCCGACGGTGATCAGCATGCCGGTGCCGCCGAAGAAATAGGCGACGCGCGGCGGCACGCTGAAGGTGTTGAGGAGGACGTCCGGGATGACGGCGATGATCGTCAGGAAGATCGCGCCGGCGAGCGTCAGGCGGGTCATGATGAAGTCGAGGAAGCTGGCGGTCGGCTCGCCCGGGCGGACGCCGGGGATGTAGCCGCCGTATTTCTTCAGGTCGTCGGCGATCTGGATCGGCTTGAACATGACGGACACCCAGAAATAGCTGAAGAAGAGGATCAGCGAGGTGTAGCCGACGTAGTAGACCCAGTGCCCGCGGGTGAGGGTGCTGGCGAACTCCATGAGGAAGGGCAGCTTGAAGGCTGCGCCGACCTGCGACATGATCTGCTGCGGGAACATGAGGATGGCGCTGGCGAAGATGACGGGCATGACGCCGGAGTAGTTGACCTTGAGCGGGAGGAACGAGCTCTGGCCGCCGTAGACCTTCTGGCCGACGACGCGCTTGGCGTATTGCACCGGGATCTTCCGCTGGCCCTGGGTGACGGCGATGATGCCCATGGTCACGATGACGAAGAGGGCGATCATCAGGGCGCCCTGCAGCGGGCCCAGCTTGGCCACGCCGATCGGGGCGAAGAAGAGGTGGTAGGTCGCGAGGGCCGCGCCGGGGATGTCGGCGAGGATGCCGACGGTGATGAGCAGCGACACGCCGTTGCCGATGCCGCGCTGCGTGATCTGCTCGCCCAGCCACATGAGCAGCATGGTGCCGGCGGTCATGAAGAGCGTGGATTGGACGAGGAACCAGAACCTGCCGACGATGATGATCTGGCCGTAGCGGTTGACGTCAAAGCCCTGGAAGAGCAGCGAGGGGTTCTCCAGGTTGTAGATGAGCAGGGCGCCCTGCACGAGGCAGATGAGGACGGTGGCGTAGCGGGTGTACTGCGTGAGCTTCTGGCGGCCGACGTCGCCCTCCTGCTGGAGGCGGCTGAGCATGGGCACCACCGCGGTCAGCAGCTGGAAGATGATCGAGGCGCTGATGTAGGGCATGATGCCCAGGGCGCACACCGCGCCCTTCAGGAGCGCGCCGCCGGTGAACATGTTGTAGAGGCTCATGATCCCGCCCCCGCCGTTGGCCGTCTGCTCGGCGAAGAATTTCTGCAGCGGCTGCGGGTCGATGCCGGGCAGCGGGATGTGCGCACCGACGCGGGCCACGAAGAGCAGGCCCATGGTGTAGAAGATCCGCGAGCGCAGCTCGGGGATCTTCATGGAGTTCGTAAAGGCGGAGAACATGGGGAAAACGGATTGCGGACGACGCGGGCGGGGGCGGTCCGCCCTACCCGGCTCAGGCCGTGATGGCCTGGCCGCCGGCCTTCTCGAGCTTGGCCCTGGCGGAACCGGTGAATTTCTGGGCGGTGACCTTGAGCGCGCGGGTGATTTCGCCGTCGCCGAGGACCTTGAGCAGCGTGAGCCCGGCGCGCACGAGTCCGGCCTTGGCCAGGACCGCGGCGTTCACCTCGGTGATCGCGGCGTCGAGCCGGGCGAGGTCGCCGACGTTGATGACGGCGTAGCTGGTGCGGTGCTCGTAGTTGTTGAAGCCGCGGTGCGGGAGCTTGCGGTACAGGGGCATCTGGCCGCCCTCGAAGCCGGGGCGGATGGAGCTGCCGGAACGGGCGCTCTGGCCCTTGCCGCCGCGGGTGGAGGTCTTGCCGTGGCCGCCGCCCTCGCCGCAGCCGACGCGTTTCTTGCGGTGCACGGCACCGGGGGTGTTGGTGAGATTATGGAGACGCATGTCAGTGATTCCTAAGGTTGGGCGCCGCCCCCGCAACCGGTGCGGGCGCGACTCGGAGGGTGGTTAAATCAGGCGCGGAGGGTCTTGAAGTCCGCCTCGAGGCGGAGCTTGCGCAGGCCGTTGAGCGTGGCGTGGACGACGGCGATGTGGTTCTTGGAGCCCATCGACTTGGTGAGGACGTTGTGGACGCCCGCGGCCTCGAGGACAGCGCGGACGCCGCCGCCGGCGATCAGGCCGGTGCCGTTGGAGGCGGGGCGGAGGAAGACCTTGCCGCCGTCGAACTCGCCGAGGACCTCGTGCGGGATGGTGCTGCCCTTGAGCTTGACGGAAACCATGCGCTTCTTGGCGGACTCGGTGGATTTCTTGATGGCGTCGGGGACCTCGTTGGCCTTGCCGTAGCCGATGCCGACCATGCCCTTGCCGTCGCCAACGACGGAGAGGGCGGAGAAGCTGAAGCGGCGGCCGCCCTTCACGACCTTGGCGCAGCGGTTGATGAAGACGACTTTCTCAAACATGCCGGGCTCGGCCGAATCATTGTTCGAGCGGGGGCCGGAGGACGAGCGGGTGGAATTGTAATTCATAGGGCGGAGATTAGAACTGCAGGCCACCCTCGCGGGCGGCCTCGGCGAAGGTTTTGACGCGGCCGTGGTAGGGGCGGCCGTTGCGGTCGAACACGACGGCGGTGATGCCGGCGGCCTTGGCCTTGGAGGCGAAAGCGACGGCGAGGGACTTGGCGCCGGAGACGTTGCCCTTCACCTTGGTCTTGCGCACCTCGGGATCGAGGGTCGAGAGGAAGACGAGGGTCGCGCCGGCGTCGTCGTTGACGGCCTGGGCGTAGATGTGCTTGCCGGAGAACTTGACGCTGAGGCGCGGGCGGACGGCGGTGCCGGTCACCTTCTTGCGGATGCGCCATTTGCGCTTCTGGAGGAGCTTGGCCTTGTAAACGGTTTTCATGGGTGGGGGTCGGTTAGGCGACGGTCTTGCCTTCCTTGCGGCGGACGCGCTCGGCGTGCTCGCCGACGATGCGCACGCCCTTGCCCTTGTAGGGCTCCGGCGGGTAGTAGGCGCGGATCTCGGCGGTGACCTGCCCGACGAGCTGCTTGTCGGCGCCCTCGATCTTCAGCTTGGTCTGGTCGGTGACGGTGATCTTGATGCCGTCGGGGATGTCGTGGAGGATGGGGTGCGAGTAGCCCAGCGCGAGGTCGAGCTGCTTGCCCTTGAGGTTGGCCTTGAAGCCGACGCCCTGGATCTCGAGCTCCTTGAGGTAGCCGACGCTGACGCCCTTCACCATGCCGGCGATGACGGAGCGGGCCGTGCCGTACATGGCGCGGGAAAAGCGGGTCTCCTCGGTGGGCGAGACGAGGACGTTGTTGTCCTTCCTCTCGATCTTCACGACGGACGCGAAGGTCTTGCTGACCTTGCCCTTCGGGCCCTCGACGGACACGGTGGTGCCTTTGATGTCGATCTTGACCTTGTCGGGGATGGGGACGGGTTGTTTGCCGATTCTGCTCATGGTGGTTTGGTTCCTTACCAGACGGTGCAGACGAGTTCACCGCCGAGTTTGTGGCGGCGGGCGTCCTGGTCCTTCATGAGACCCTTGGAGGTGGAAATGATGGCGAGGCCGAGGCCGTTGAGGACGCGCGGGATGTCCGCGTAGCCGGTGTAGATGCGGCGGCCGGGGGTCGAGGCGCGCTTGAGGCCGGTGATGACCGGGGCGCTGTCGACGTACTTCATGGTGACGACGACGGTCTTGTGGCCGCGCTCGTCGGTGCCGGTGGTCACGTCGCGGACGAAGCCCTCGGCCTTGAGGATGCCGGCGAGGCTCTCCTTGAGCTGGGAATGCGGCATGGCGCACTCGGCGAGCCCGGCCTTCGACGCATTGCGGAGGCGGGTCAGGAAATCACTGATTGGGTCGGTCATGGCTGGATGTGGGTGGTTTGGCCCGTCGGATCATATCCGACTTCCGGCGGGAAATGGGTTTACCAGGAGGACTTGGTGACGCCGGGGATCTTGCCCGCGAGTGCGAGCTCGCGGAGCGTGATGCGGGAGACACCGAAGCGGCGGTGGAAGCCGCGGGGCCGGCCGCTGAGCGAGCAGCGGTTGCGGATGCGGACCTTGGAGGAGTTGCGGGGGAGCTTGGCGAGCTTCTTCTGGGCGGCGAAGAACTCGACGTCGGTGGTCGCCGGGTTGGCGAGGATGGCCTTGAGCTCGGCGCGCCGGGCGGCGTGCTTCTCGACGAGGCGGATGCGCTTCTTGTTGCGTTCGATGGCGGAGGTTTTCGGCATGGCTGGTAAGTGAAAAGGTTTAAGTTTTAAGGTTTAAGGCGGGCAGGTCGGAAGGCGGTGGTGGGTGCTTACGCTCTTAAAACTTAAAGCTGATCGCGCTTAATCAGGCGGCGGAGGTTTTGGCGGCGACGGACTCGATGCGGCGGAAGGGCATGCCCATGAGCTTGAGGAATTCGCGGGCCTCGTCGTCGGTGTCGGCGGAGGTCACGAAGGTGATGTCGAGGCCCATCGCGCGCTTGTTGTTCTCGACGACGATCTCGGGGAAGATGGTGAAGTCGGTGATGCCGATGGTGTAGTTGCCCTGGCCGTCGAGCTTGTTGGGCACGCCGCGGAAGTCGCGGATGGTGGGCAGGGCCACGGCCAGCAGGCGCATGAAGAAGTGCCACATGGCCTCGCTGCGGAGGGTGACGTGGCAGCCGGTGATCTGGTTGGGCTTCAGCTTGAAGTTGGCGATGGCCTTCTTCGAGCGGTTGAGCACGGGCTTCTGGCCGGCGATCAGGGCGATGTCGCGCGCGGTGTCGGCGATCTGGTTCTTGTCGGCCTCGGCGCCGATGCCGGTGTTGATGACGATCTTCTCGAGCTTCGGCACCTGGTGCTTGTTCTTGTAGCCGCGCGCCGCGATCAGGGCGGGGACGACCGTCTCGAGGTAGTGTTTCTGCAGGGGAGTGGGTTGTTTGCTCATGGAGGCGACCGGATTTCCGACCCGGATGCTGAGGGTTGATTGAAGGGCGGAGCGCGGCGGGTTCAGGCCTTGGCCGCGGCGGGCGCGGCGGCCTTCTTGGCGCGCTTCGAGGCGTCGTAGCGGGACTGGAGCATGAGGTTCGACACGTGGATGGTGCCCTCGCGCTCGGCGATGGTGCCCTGGGGGTGTTCCTGGGACTTCTTGAGGTGGCGCTTGATCATGGCCACGCCCTCGACGACCGCGCGGTTCTTGGCGGAGCGGATCTCGAGGATCTTGCCCGCCTTGCCCTTGTGGGCGCCGGCGATGACGACGACGAGGTCGTGCTTCTTGATGTGGAATTTCTGGGACATGTTAGAGGACCTCCGGGGCGAGCGAGATGATCTTCATGTAGTTCTTGGCGCGGAGCTCGCGGGCGACCGGGCCGAAGATGCGGGTGCCCTTCGGGTTGCCGTCGTCGCCGATGATGACGATGGCGTTGGAGTCGAAGCGCAGGTAGCTGCCGTCGGAGCGGCGGAGGGCGGCCTTGGTGCGGACGATGACGGCCTTGACGACCTCGCCCTTCTTCACGGTGGCGTCGGTGCTGCTCTCCTTGATGTTGACGGTGATGATGTCGCCGACGTGGGCGTAGCGCGACGGATGGCCGTTGCGGCCGATCATGGACGCGCGGCGCGCGCCGGTGTTGTCGGCAATATCGAGGATGGAACGCATCTGGATCATGGTGGTGTCTCCGGGCGAAGGTTAGGCCGAGGCGGCGGGGGCCGGGCTCGTCTTCTTGGTGGTCTTGGTCGGCACCAGCTCGGCGACGTCCTTCTCGGTCACGGCGACGATGTCCAGGCCCACGGAGGCCTCGACGACGCGGATGACGCGCCAGCGCTTGAGGCGGCTGATGGGGCGGGTCTCCATGACCTCGATCTTGTCGCCGACCTTGGACTCGTTCTTCTCGTCGTGGACGTGGAGGACGGTCTTGCGGTTGATGACCTTGTGGTAAAGCGGGTGCGGCGTCTTGTAGGGGACGGTGACCTTGACGGATTTGTCCCCCATGCGGGAGCTGACGAAGCCGATGAGGGTCTTGCGGCGGTTGGTGCGGGCGGGAGTAGACATGGTGATGAGCGGTTGGCGCCGGGACTCAGGCGGCCTTGACGGCGTGCTTCTGCCTGAGGATGGTCTCGAGGCGGGCGATGTCCTTGCGGTATTCGCGCAACAGGTGCGGTTTCTCGACCTGGCCGGTGTTCTTGCGCAGGCGGAGCTGGAGGAGCTGCTCGCGGGTCTCGCGGAGCTTGGTGGTGATCTCGCTGGGCGAGAGGTCGCGGATTTCTTTGGCAGTCATGGGTACGGTCTCCGGGGGATCAGGCGGCGGTGCCTTCGCGGGCGATGAAGCGGCAGCGGAAGGGCAGTTTGGCGTCGGCGAGGCGGAAGGCCTCCTTGGCGATGGTGGCGGGCACGCCGGCGAGCTCGAAGAGGACGGCGCCGGGCTTGATGACCGCGACGTAGAACTCGACCGGGCCCTTGCCCTGGCCCATGCGGACCTCGGCAGGCTTCTTGGTGACGGGCTTGTGGGGGAAGATGCGGATCCAGAGCTTGCCCTTGCGCTTGAGGTGGCGGGCGATGGTGACGCGGGCGGCCTCGATCTGCTGGCCAGTCATGGGGCCGCGGGAGAGCGACTGCAGGCCGAATTCGCCGAAGGCGAGCGTGTTGCCGCGCTTGGCATTGCCAGCGCGGGAGCCTTTCATCGACTTGCGGTATTTGGTGCGGGAGGGAGCGAGAGCGGGCATGGGAGGAGGGGCGGTGAGCCGTAAGCTTCAAGTCTTAGGTTTAAAGCTCTGGGCGGTCGGCCGGATTGGTTAGTTGGCTTCGTCTTTCTTGCAGATCCAGCATTTGACGCCGATCTTGCCCCAGACGGTCTGGGCCTCGGCGAAGCCGTAATCGATGTTCTCGCGCAGCGTGTGCAGCGGGATGCGGCCCTGGCGCTGCCATTCGCGGCGGGCGATGTCCGCGCCGCCGAGGCGGCCGGAGCACTGGATCTTGATGCCGTCGATGCCGAGCGACATCGCGATCTGGATGGATTTCTTGATGGCGCGGCGGAAGGCGATGCGGCGCTCGAGCTGGAGGGCGACGTTCTCGGCCACGAGCTGGGCCTCGATCTCGGGTTTCTTGACCTCCTGGATGTCGAGAAGGACCTCCTTGCCGGTGAGCTTGCCGAGGGCGACCTTCATGTTCTCGACCTCCTGGCCCTTCTTGCCGATGACGATGCCGGGGCGGGCGGTGAAGATCTTGACGCGGACGCGGTTGCCGGCGCGCTCGATGAAGATGCGCGGCACGGAGGCCTGCTTGAGCTTCTCCATCAGGGTGGAGCGGATGACCTGATCCTCGTGGAGGAGCTTGGCGAAATCCTTCTTGCGCGCGAACCAGCGTGACTGCCAGTTGCGGCGGACGGCGAGGCGGAAGCCTGTGGGGTTGGTCTTTTGTCCCATGGTGGAAAGTTAGTTGGATTTGCCGTCGGAGAGGATGATGCGCAGGTGGGCCATGCGCTTGACGCGGGGTTTGGCGGAGCCGCGGGCGCCGGCCTTGAAGCGCTTGAGGACGGGACCGTTCTCGATCAGGGCGCGGTGGACGACGAGCTGGTCGGCGGCGATGCTGTTGTTGTTCTCGGCGTTGGCCACGGCGCTCTTGAGCGTCTTGACGAGGAGGCGGGACGACTTGCGCGGGATGAGCGTGAGGAAGTCGATGGCCTCGTTGACGCGGCGGCCCTGGATGAGGCGCGCGACCTCGCGGACCTTCTTGGGCGACATGTGCGCGTTGCGGGTGAGAGCTTGAATTTCCATGATGATGTTCCGGTTGGGCCTTGGCCTCAGATTTCCTTGCGGGTCATGCCGCCGTGCGACTTGAAGATGCGCGTGGGGGCGAACTCGCCGAGCTTGTGGCCGACCATGTTCTCCGTGACGTACACGGCGACGTGGCTCTTGCCGTTGTGGACGCTGATGGTGTGGCCGACGAACTCGGGCGTGATGGTCGAGCGGCGGCTCCAGGTCTGGATGGGCTTGCGGGTGCCGGCGACCTTGGCCGCCTTCTGGACTTTCTCCAGGAGGTGGTAGTCGACAAAGAAACCTTTTTTGATGGAACGGGCCATGGTGCGGGGGCGTTGGGATTATTTCTTGCCGCGCGGCGGGCGGCCGTTGGCGCGGACGAGGATGAAGGAGCTGGAGAGCTTGGTGCGCCGGCGGGTCGGGAAGCCCTTGGCGAGCTGGCCCCACGGCGAGACGAGGTGCTGGCGGCCGCCGCCGCCCTTGGACTTGCCCTGGCCGCCGCCGTTCGGGTGGTCGACGGGGTTCATGGCGACGCCGCGGACGCGCGGACGCCGGCCGAGCCAGCGGTTGCGGCCGGCCTTGCCGAGCGAGCGCTTGTTGTGCTCGGCGTTGGCGACCTCGCCGATGGTGGCGCGGCACTGGGCGTTCACCAGGCGGGTCTCGCCCGAGGCGAGGCGGATCTGCGCGTAGCCGTTCTCGATGGCGACGAGCTCGACGGAGGTGCCGGCGGCGCGGGCCAGCTGGGCGCCCTTGCCCGGCAGCAGCTCGACGGCGTGCAGCTTGGTGGCGGGCGGGATGGAGCCCAGCAGGAAGGAGTTGCCGGGCTTGAAGTCGTTGGTGTCGGTCTTCAGCGCGCTGTAGACGGTGTCGCCGACGATCAGGCCCTGGGGGGCGAGGACGTAGGTCTTGGTGCCGTCGGCGTAGGCGAGGAGTGCGAGGAGCGCGCTGCGGTTGGGATCGTACTCGATCGCCTGGACCTTGGCGGGCATGTCGAGCTTGCCGCGCTTGAAGTCGATGATGCGGTAAAGCTTCTTGTGCCCGCCGCCGCGGCGGCGCGACGTGATGCGGCCGTAGGCGTTGCGGCCGCCGGTCTTGCTCTTCGACTCGACGAGCGAGCGCTCGGGGCGCTTGGTGGACAGGCTCTCCGGGCGGTTCAGGGTGGTGAACCGGAGGGAGGCGGTGAGTGGACGGAAGGATTTGAGGGCCATGAGGGAGGTCTCCGGGGCTCAGGTGAGCTCGATCTTGTCGCCCGTCTTCAGGGTGACGATGGCGCGCTTGCTGTCGGACGCCTGGATGGGCTGGCCGCGGCGGGACTTCTTCGGCTTGCCCTTGCGGTTCTGGATGTTCACGCGGGTGACAGTGACCTTGAAGGTCTGCTCGACGGCGTCGCGCACCGTGTACTTGGTGGCGGACGGGTACACCTCGAAGGTGTACTGGCCGTAGTTCGAGGAGAGCTTGTTGGATTTCTCCGTCAGGCGGATGGTTTTGAGGATTTTATCGGCGTGGATCATGACTGACCTCCGTGCGCGCGGACGATGACTTTCTCGAGGGCCTTGGTGGACATGACGATCTTGGAGAAGGTGCAGAGATCGAGCGTGTTGAGCTTCGAGGCGACCTGCAGGGTGACGCGGGCGAGGTTGCGCGCGGCGCGGGTGGCCTCGCCGGTGAACGGCTCGTCGACGATGAGCACCTTGCCCTTCGGGGCGATGCGGCCGATGACCAGGTTGATGGCCTTGGTCTTGGTGGCCGCGGGGGAGAAGGCCTCGATGACGCTGATGTCGCCGGCGGTGGCGCGGTCGAAGAGGGCGCGGCTGAAGGCGAGCGCCTTGACCTTGCCGTTGATCTTCTTGGAATAGTCGCGGGGCTTCGGGCCGAAGACGACGCCGCCGCCGCCCCACAGGGGGGAACGGATGGAGCCGGCGCGGGCGCGGCCGGTGCCCTTCTGGGCCCAGGGCTTCTTGCCGCCGCCGCGGACTTCGCCGCGGGTCTTGGTGGAATGGGTGCCGAGGCGGGCGTTGGCCTTGTGGGCGACGACGACCTCCTTGACGGCCTGGAGGCCGCGGGTGCCCTCGAAGACCGGGAGGTTGAATTCCTGCTCGGAACTCTTCGTGGCGTCAGGCGTGAAAATGGTGAGCTTCATGGGATGGCGTTCTCCGGGGTTCAGGCTTTGGCCGGCTTGGCCTTCTTGCCGGAGCGGATGATGACATCGTCGCCGTTGGCGCCGGGGATGGCGCCCTTGACGAGGATGAGGTTCTTGTCGGCGATGATCTTCACGACGCGCAGGTTCTGCACGGTGCGCATCTCGCTGCCCATGTGGCCGGGCATGGACTGGTTCTTCCACACGCGGCCGGGGGTCTGGCGCATGCCGATCGAGCCGATGCGGCGGTGGAACATGGAGCCGTGGGCGGCGGGGCCGCCGTTGACGCGGAAGCGCTTCACGACGCCCTGGAAGCCCTTGCCCTTGGAGACGCCGAGCACGTCGATGACCTGGCCCTCGCTGAAGATCGCGACGGTGACGACGTCGCCGGGCTTCACGGACGGCGCCTCGGCGAGGCGGACCTCGTTGAGCACGCGGGGGGTGGCATCGAGGCCGGCCTTCTTGGCGTGGCTGGCCTCGGCCTTGGAGGCGTTCTTGGCCTTCTTGGCGCCGAAGCCGAGCTGGACGGCGTTGTAGCCGTCGGACGCGACGGTCTTGATCTGGACGACCGGGCACGGGCCGGCTTCCACAACGGTGACCGGGACCAGGACGTTTTGCGCGTCGTAGACCTGGGTCATGCCGAGTTTTTTGCCTAATAGGGTAGCGATCATGGGCTAAGTGGTAGGTGGCGGGGGCGCCGTTTGTTTAGACCTACTTTAGCAAGGGCCGGGGTAAGCCGGCTGGCTTGGCTAAGATGGTGTGGGTGGGAAAGGTTTAGACGTTGATGGTGATGTCGACGCCGGAGGGGAGATTGAGCTTCTTGAGCTCGTCGACGGTCTGGGCGGTGGGCTCCAGGATGTCGATGAGGCGCTTGTGCGTGCGGGATTCGAACTGCTCCATGGACTTCTTGTCCACGTGCGGGGAGCGGTTGACCGAAAGCTTCACGATGTGGGTGGGCAGCGGGATGGGACCCGAGACGCGGGCGCCGGAGCGCTTGGCGGTTTCCACGATTTCCACGGCCGACTGGTCGATGACGCGATAGTCGTAGCCCTGGAGTTTGATGCGGATGCGTTGGCCTTTCATGGCGGGATAAAGAACGAGGGTTGAGAGTCAGGAAATCAGGTGCGGGCGGGACCCTTGGCATTGGTCTCGACGATCTTGGCGAGCTGCGAGTTCGGCACCTGGGCAAAATGGGACGGCGTGATGGACGCGCTGGCGCGGCCCTTCGAGAGCGAACGGATGTCGGTGACGTAGCCGAAGAGGAGCTCGAGCGGGACGTGCGCGGTGATGATGCAGGCGCCGCTCTTGTTTTCCATGCCCTGGATCTGGCCGCGGCGGCGGTTGATGTCGCCGAGCAGGTCGCCCTGGTATTCCTCGGGGGTGGTGACCTCGACGCCCATGATGGGCTCGAGCAGGATCGGGCCGGCCTTCTTCATCGCGTCCTTGAACGCGAAGATGCCGGCCATCTTGAAGGCCATTTCGGACGAGTCGACCTCGTGGAACGAGCCGTCCACGATGCGCACGATGACGTCGACGACCGGGAAGCCGGCGATGACGCCGTTGTTGGCGCCCTCGAGCAGACCGTCGGTCGACGGCTTGATGAATTCCTTCGGAATGGAGCCGCCGACGGTCTCGTTGATGACCTCGACGCCCTTGCCCTTGACGTTGGGCTCGAGCTTGATGACGACATGGCCGTACTGGCCCTTGCCGCCGGACTGGCGGATGAACTTCCCCTCGCCGTCGGCGGACTTGAGGATGGTCTCGCGGTAGGCGATCTGGGGCTTGCCGGAGGTGGCCTCGACCTTGAACTCGCGCTTCATGCGGTCGATGATGATCTCGAGGTGCAGCTCGCCCATGCCGGCGAGGATGGTCTGGCCGGTGTCCTGGTCGGTCTTGACGCGCAGGGTCGGGTCCTCGGCCACGAGGCGCTGGAGCGCGACGCCGAGCTTTTCCTGGTCGCCCTTCGAGTTCGGCTCGATGGACATCGAGATGACGGGCTCCGGGAAGGACGGCGGCTCGAGGCGGATGTCGAAATCCTCGTCGCACAGGGTGTCGCCGGTGATGACGTCCTTGATGCCGACGACGGCGCAGATGTCACCGGCGTAGGCGACGTCGATCTCCTCGCGCTCGATGGCGCGCATGAGGACGAGGCGCGAGACGCGCTCGGTGCGGCGGGTGCGGGGGTTGTAGAGGGACATGCCGCGCGGCAGCTGGCCGGTGTAGACGCGGAAGAACACGAGGCGGCCCACGAAGGGGTCGTTCCAGAGCTTGAACGCCAGGCCGGCGAGCTTGGCCTGGTCGCTGACCACGGCCTCGACCGGCTTGCCGTCGCTGTCCTGGCCCTGCATGGGCGGGACGTCGATCGGGCTCGGCAGGTAGTTGACGACGCAGTCGAGCAGCCGCTGCACGCCCTTCTTCTTGAAGGCGGAGCCGGGGAACACACCCGTGAACTGCAGGGAAATGGTGGCCTTGCGGACGCCGAGCATCAGTTCCTCGACGCTGATCTCCTCGCCGTTGAGGTATTTTTCCGCGATGACGTCGTCGAAATCGGAGACCGCCTCGATCAGCTTGTCGCGATATTCCTTCGCCTGCGCCTGCATCGCGGCGGGGATCTCCATCGTGACCGGCTTCATCCCGAGCGGATCGGCCGGATTGTCCTCGAAATTATAGGCGACGTTCTGGACGAGGTCGACGAGGCCGGTGAAATTCTCCTCGGCGCCGATCGGCAGGTAGAGGGCGTGGGCGTTGGCCTTGAGCTTGGTGCGGATGTCCTCGATGCAATGGAAGAAATTCGCCCCGACGCGGTCCATCTTGTTGATGAACGCGATGCGCGGCACCTTGTATTTGTTGGCCTGGCGCCAGACGGTCTCGGACTGGGGCTGCACGCCGGCGACCGCGTCGAACACGGCGACGGCGCCGTCGAGCACGCGGAGGGAGCGTTCCACCTCGGCCGTGAAGTCCACGTGGCCGGGGGTGTCGATGATGTTGATGCGCTGCTTGATCCCCTTCCAGGGACCCCAGGAGGCGTTCCAGGCGCAGGAGATGGCGGCGGCGGTGATGGTGATGCCGCGCTCGCGCTCCTGCTCCATCCAGTCGGTCACCGTGGTGCCCTCGTGGACCTCGCCCATCTTGTGGACGGCGCCGGAGTAGAAGAGGATGCGCTCGGTCGTCGTCGTCTTGCCGGCGTCGATGTGCGCGGCGATGCCGATGTTCCGGGTCCACTCGAGGGGGAACGGCCGGTCCTTCGAGTTGACGGCCGAGACCTTGGCCTTGTCGGTGACGACAGTGATATTGATGGGAGCGGCGACGGACATGCGGGAGATTCCTTACCAGCGGAGATGGGCGAAGGCGCGGTTGGCCTGGGCCATCTTGTGCATCTCTTCCTTCTTCTTCACCACCGAGCCCGTGTTGTTGTAGGCGTCGATGATCTCGGCGGCGATGGCCTCGCGCATCGGCGTGCCCTTGCGGCCCGTCGCGGCGTTGACGATCCAGCGGAGGGCCAGGGATTCCTGGCGTTCAAAGGAAATCTCGACGGGCACCTGGTAGGTGGCGCCGCCGACGCGGCGGCTCTTGACCTCGAGCTTCGGGCGGGCGTTTTCCATCGCGCCCATGAGGAGGTCGACCGGGTCGCCCTTCTGGAGCTTCTCGCTCACGCGCTCGAAGGCGCCGTAGACGATGCGCTCGGCGAGCGTGCGCTTGCCGCTCTTCATGATGACATTGATGAGGTGCGTCACCAGCGGACTGCTGTAGCGGACATCCGGAACGGTGGGACGGTGGGTGGCTCTGCGGCGGCGTGACATGGCGGCTTAAAAAGAACGGGGGGTTACGAGGCCTTGGCGGCTTTCGGGCGCTTGACGCCGTATTTGGAGCGGGAGCGGCGGCGCTTCTCGACGCCGGTGGCGTCGAGAGTGCCGCGGACGATGTGATAACGCACGCCGGGGAGATCCTTCACGCGGCCGCCGCGCACGAGCACGATCGAGTGCTCCTGGAGGTTGTGGCCCTCGTCGGGGATGTAGGAGATGACCTCGGTGCCATTCGTGAGACGAACCTTGGCGACCTTGCGGATGGCCGAGTTCGGCTTCTTCGGCGTGCGGGTCATGACCTGCACACAGACGCCGCGACGGAAGGGGTTACCCTGCAACGCCGGAGCCTTGGACTTCGCCAGCACGCGGCGGCGTCCCTTTCTCACGAGTTGGTTGATGGTTGGCATGTGGTTGGATGGAAGGTGTGGTAAAGTGGAAAAGGCGCGGAACCTACCGGAGACGAAGCCTCCGGCAAGCACTATTTCGCGCTGTGGGTGGAAACACGGGTTTCAGAGGGAAAACCCTCCGGATCCGCGGCGTCAGGTGCCCCAGCAGTTTGGCTGCGGAGGCTGTAAGTGACGAATAGGACGCTTAGAAAAGCAGGTCGATTCACCCCACTTCAAGAGCTAAATGGAATTTTCTCCAAAAAAGTTGTTCACATGGGGACGCCGGCCGCAAAGCGAGATGTAAAAACCGCCCTGCCCTGCCGTGGGTGCTCCGTCTGGGAATGCGGACAATGGCCTGATTGCCTTGGAACGGGGCCGGAACCTCCGTCGCCCGCTGGGCCATGGAGGGTTGGTTTCGGTCGGGCCGAAACCAAAAAGAACGCCCGGCCGGTGAGGGCCGGGCGAGAAGACATCAGGAGCTAGGCTCTACTGACATCTTTTTGGCGGGAGGAACTTCAGGATCGCCATTTCAGAGGGAAAAACAAGGCGAAATTATGCGCCGGCGGGCGCGGGTATTGTAATCTGCCGCGGCCGCGGATGAGCGGAATGAAAAAGGCCGCGGACTTTCGTCCGCGGCCTTGAAGTGTCGGTCGCCGGGCTCAGCCGGCCTCGGCGGTGGCCTTGGGCGCCTCGTCCATCGGGATGTCGCCGCCGAGCGGCAGCGTGACCCGGAGCTTCTTGTAGCCCGGCCAGCCGGTGCCGGCGGGGATCAGGTGGCCCATGATGACGTTTTCCTTGAAGCCCTTCAGGTGATCGACCTTGCCGAGCGTCGAGGCGTCGGTGAGGACGCGGGTCGTCTCCTGGAAGGAGGCGGCCGAGATGAAGCTCTCGGTTTCAAGCGAGGCCTTGGTGATGCCCAGCAGGATCGGCTCGGCCTCGGCGGGCTTGCCGCCCGCGGCGTCGATGCGCTTGTTCTCGCGCAGGAAGGCCACGCGGTCGACCTGCTCGCCCCAGAACCACTCGGTGTCACCCGGATCCGAGATGCGGACCTTGCGGAGCATCTGGCGGATGATGACCTCGATGTGCTTGTCGTTGATCGACACGCCCTGGAGGCGGTAGACTTCCTGCACCTGGCCGATGAGGAACTCGTAGAGCGCCGTCGGCCCGAGGATCTCGAGGATCTCGTGCGGATCGGCGGAGCCCTCGGTGAGGTGCTGGCCCTTGTGGACGACGTCGCCGGGCTGCACGATGATGTGCTTGCCGTGCGGGATCAGGTGTTCCTCCTCGGCGCCGGACTCCTCGTGGCGGACGACGAGCTTGCGCTTGCCGCGGATGGAGCCCTCGAACGAGACGACGCCCTCGATGCGCGCCATCTCGGCGGCTTCCTTCGGGCGGCGGGCCTCGAACAGCTCGGCCACGCGCGGGAGACCGCCGGTGATGTCCTTGGTGACGGACGCCTGGCGGGGGGTCTTGGCGAGCAGCGCACCCGGGGTGATGATGTCACCCTCGGCGACGGAGACCTGCGCCCCGGTCGGGATCGAGTAGGCGGCGACGGGCTTGCCGGCGTCGTCGCGGACCTCGATCTGGGGGTTGAGGTCCTCCTTGTGCTCGATGACCACGGTCGCGATGCGGCCGGTGGATTCGTCGAGCTCGCGCTTCACGGTGACCCCGGGGATCATGTCCTTGAAGTGGAGCGTGCCGGCCTTCTCGGAGAGGACGGGGATGTTGTACGGGTCCCACTGGGCGATGGTCTGGCCCTTGGTGACCTTCGCGCCATCGATGACGGAGAGGAAGGTGCCGACCACGATCGGGTAGGCCTCGAGCTCGCGGTCGTTCTCGTCGATGATCTGGAGCGAGCCAGTCTTGTTGAGGACGATGTTGAAGCCCTCGGCCGTCTGCACGAGGCGGAGGCCGCGGTATTTGACGAGGCCGGAATTGCGGACCTTGATCTCGGGGTTCTTCGCGCCGCCGGTGGCGACGCCGCCGATGTGGAAGGTGCGCATGGTGAGCTGCGTGCCGGGCTCGCCGATGGACTGGGCGGCGATGATGCCGACGGAGTCACCGATCTTCGCGACCTTGTTGGTGGCGGGATTGATGCCGTAGGACTTGGCGTCGATGCCCTGCTCGCTCGTGGAGGTGAGCGGGGACAGGACCTTGACGCGCTCGATGCCGGAATCCTCGATGCGCTTGGACAGCTCCTCGGTGATGAGCTCGCCCGAGTCGACCAGGGTCTTGGTCGGGCTGAGGGGATCGTAGACATCGTCCGCCGAGAAGCGGCCGACGATGCGCTCGGCGAGGGTGACCAGCATGGTCTCGCCCTCGAAGATGGCCTTCTTCCAGATGCCGTCGCGCGTGCCGCAATCCTCCTCGGTGACGACGGCGTCCATGGCCACGTCGCAGAGCTTGCGGGTCATGTAGCCGGCGTCGGCCGTCTTGAGGGCGGTGTCGGCGAGGCCCTTGCGGGCGCCGTGGGTCGAGATGAAGTACTCGAGCACCGTCAGGCCCTCGCGGAACGAGGACAGGATGGGGCGCTCGATGATCTCGCCCGAGGGCTTGGCCATGAGGCCGCGGAGGCCGCAGAGCTGGCGGACCTGCTGCTTGTTGCCGCGGGCGCCGGAGTCCATCATGATGTAGACGGGGTTCACCTCGACGCGGCCGTCGTTGTTCTCGAGCTTGGCGAAGACCGCCTTGGCGATGCGGTCGGTGGCGCCGGTCCAGATGTCGATGATCTTGTTGT
>CAYRDN010000003.1:0-118363 GCA_964423065.1 uncultured Oleiharenicola sp.
GAGTAGCAGGGAATCGTTCTTCCAGCGGGCAATCATATTGGGAAAGTCTAACGTTGATTAAGCCAACCCGGGTTGGCTTATCAAAATCGATAAGCTCCGCCGGTTGAGTTGATTACTGTTTTTCACGTATGTAAAAACACGAAGGTTGGTTCAATGACAGATAAACCGTTCGGCTAATCATGGAAGAATGGGGCCATTGGATGCAAAGAGATAACAATGGGCTTGCTCCGCGGGACGCCAGGTCGCCCAGCCATCGATTTACTGGTCCCAGCGCAGGGGGTCGGCCAACGGGGTTTCCCGACCTGCGAGCGGGTTCGGTAAAGCACAATAAAGTCAGTCAGTTCTTAAATGATAGTGCAGCCGCTTTTCGCCCCGCCAGCCCTGCCCAGGAAGAGCGCATGGCTATGATATTAATATGCCCTGGGCCTGGGCCCAGGCGCACGCGGGCTCAGTGGGGCGCGGTCATCGCCGCCAACGTCCTCTGAAATTCCGCCGAGTCCGACACATAGCCGAACCGGTTCTCGATCAGGTACAGCGTGGCCTCATGGTTGCTCCGCGGAAATTCCGCGCCACACGGTTCCGCCGTGCAATCGGCCAGCAGCACGCAGGCATAGTCGCGGAAAGCGGCGTCCCGAAGCGTCGATTCCACGCAGACACTGGTGGTGCAGCCGGTGAAGACCAGCTGCTTGACGCCCATTTCCCTCAGCACGTCATCCAGCTCGGTCTTGAAAAAACCGCTGAACCGGGGCTTGTAGATCTGGGGGTCGCCCGGCGCAGGCTTCAGGTCCGGGAGGACTTCGGTGTTCCAGTCGTCGCGGATCAACACCGTGTGCTGCCTGCCGTCGGGGCCGGGCGAGGCCACCTTGTGCGCCATCTTGAGATAGATGATCTTCATGCCGGCCTTCCGGGCGGCGGCGAGGACCCTGGCGGTGGGCGCCACGGCCTTTTGAATGCCGGCCAGGTCAAGGCCCATGAGGTCGAACATCCCGCCCTTGGAGCCGTAATCATTCGTCATATCGACCACGATCACCGCCGTCTTGGCCGGATCAAGCGCGAGGGGCCGCGGCCTCGCCTGCAACATGGGGGCCGGCTGGCTTGCGCCGGCCCCAACCCCCGGACCGGCGGCCTGCCCGCGCAGCTGGCCGACAATTGCTGCCAGCAAACAGGCCGACCCGCCGAGCATGCGGACAAATCGATTGAATCGCATCATGGATAAAAATAGCCGGTCCCGGGGTCCGGGGAAGTCTAAAAACCTCCGGCCGGCCGGCCAAGGCGCCGGCTCCGAGGTCCGGCGCGAACCCCCGCCCGCGGGTTCGGGCGGCACTTTCCGGCCGGCCCGCGTTTCGCGCCACTCGTTGCGCCACGACCCGCCAGACCAGGCCGGACCCCGCCATGCCGCGGCTGCCCGGCCCGAGGAGCGTTTTGTGCAACTTTTAGAGCGCCGTCGAATCTTTACGAAAGCTGACGGGCGGGATTCAGAGTGTGTTGCGGGCCAGTGACCGTATGGCCGCAATTCCACCGCAACCCCAACACCCCCTCAGGAAATGAATCAGATGATCCATGTCCGTACCCACGCGTCTCGACCCCTCGGTCGCAGACTGCTCCACCTCTCGGTGGCCGTCCTGCTCAGCCTGCCCGTCCTCCGAATCCAGGCCCAGACCTCCGCCGATGCCAGCAACAAGGATGTCGTCACGCTGCCCACCTTCACCATCACCGAAACCCCGGTCAACCCCTACGTCTCCAAGCAGGCGCTTTCGGGCACCCGCGTCGCGATGGACATCGCGGACATTCCGCAGACCGTGTCGGTCGTCACCGGCGAGTTTCTGAAGGACACCATGAGCCAGCGCATGCTCGACGCCGCCAAGTACATCACCCCGGTCGTCGAGTCCACGCTCCCGGTCGGCGGCGACCGCTACACGATCCGCGGCTTCCAGGTCTCGCATGAGTTCATCGACGGCATGGTCATCTCGGGCGAGGATGGCTACAGCATGGCGCTCGCGCCCTACAACATCGACCGCATCGAGATCATCAAGGGCCCGAACGCCATCCTCGTCCCCGGCGGCGCCCCCGGCGGCCAGTTCAACCCCATCACCAAGTCGCCGATCATGAAGGACCAGGCCTCCGCCACCCTCGAGCTCGCCCAGTACATCGGCAATGCCATCAGCACCGACATCAACCGCATCGTCTCCGAGCGCAACGGCGTCGCCATGCGCATGGTCGCGGCCTACTGGGACAGCAACGGCTGGCAGAAGAATTATTTCCGCAAGGGCTGGGAATTCGCGCCCTCCGTCAGCTGGCAGCTCTCCCCCGCCACCAAGGTCGTGCTCAAGGCCGAGCTCGTCCACAACGACGAGAGCACCGGCATCTCGGTCCCGATCGACCCCGCCGTTGGCAGCGACGGCTACGCCGTCATCGCCCGCGGTCTGCCGGAAAACTTCGGCTTCGGCAACGACCAGGACCACCGCGTGCGCGACACCGCGCGCGTGACCATGGAGGTGCTCTCGAGCCTGAACGACCATATCACCTCGCGCCTCATGCTCTCGGCGGACCACATCCAGCGCATCGACCAGGGCGGCAGCAGCGCCGCCATCTTCTGGCCGGTCAACGGCGTGCTGACCGCCTTCAACCCCACCCGCAATCCCTACACCGGCAAATACGAGCCGGGCGTCACCTGGACGGTCGACAATTCCGGCCCCATGGCCATCGCCACGTCGACCCTCACCCCGATCCCCGATCCCAGCACCTGGGTCTTCCACCGGGTCAACGGCAGCGACCACCTCTGGTACAATGAGGCGCACCTCCGCGACGACTACGCCGCCAAGTACAACACCGACCTGGTCAACTCGACCACGATCGCCGGCCTCGCCGCCAACTTCTCGAAGACGAAATGGAAGAGCTGGGCCGGCGCCTCGCAGGGCCCGGACGTGCCGGACACCGCCGCCGGCCTCGCCGCGATCACCTACACGCCCTATAACTTCACCACCCTGACGCAGAACAAGACCGCCAAGCTCTCGGAACTGCAGGTCTACGGGTATGAGACCGCGGGCTTCTTCCAGGACCGCCTGCTGCTCTCCGGCGGCGCCTCGCGCTATGCCGGCACCCTGTCCCGCACCGACACGTCCGGCATCGCGGCCATCGGCCAGCCGACCCTCGACATCACCAGCACCGCCTACAGCTACGGCGTGGTCGTGCGGCCCATCAAGCCCGTCTCCCTCTACTACAGCCACAACAGCTCGGGCGACACCATGCCCGGCTCGCTGCAGGCGGGCAACCCGAACCTCTCCCCGAACGCGCTGCCGCCCTACAAGCCGGCCGCCGGCAAGCAGGATGAATTCGGCGTCAAGGGGAACTTCCTGAACGACAAGCTCACGTTCTCGGTCGCCCACTTCAACATCACCCAGACCAACTACCCGGTGCCGAACAGCGAATATTACGTCCTGGTCGCCCAGGGCAACCAGGCGGCGGCAAACCTGCTGCCGACCAGCACGTTCCTGGATGTCATCTCCAAGGGCTGGGAGGCCGAGGGCAGCTACTCGGTGAACCAGAACCTCACCATCATCGGCAACCTCTCGTCCTACAGCTACCGCCAGCCGACCGGCGTCCGCATCCGCGCGGTGCCCGACCGGATCTGGGCCGCCTTTGCCGACTATCACTTCACCGAGGGCGCGCTGAGTGGATTCGGCGCGAATCTCGGCGTCGACTCCAAGTCCGACATGGTCGGCGAGAGCGTGACCGCCCTCACCACCACCAAGCCGCTGGCCGGCGTCACCGCCACTTATCCGGGCGTCGCCGCCGGCTTCGTCCCGCAGCAGGCGAGCTACAAGTACGACGGCCGGACCTTGGTCAACCTGGGCTTCTACTACAAGACCAAGAAGTGGACCGCCCGCATCCAGGCCAACAACCTGATGGACAAGAACTATATCTCCGTCGGCGGCAGCCGCACCGCGATCGCCGTGGGCGACCCGCGCGAACTGCGGGCGACGTTCACCTACAACTACTAGGACCGGAGCCGTTCCTCCGTTCGTTTCCGAAGCCGGCACACCGCGGTGCCGGCTTCGTCGCGCTTGTCGCCCCGCCCGATCCGTGCATTCTTACTGGCAGACCAGCCCAAGGTTGGCCGGGAACGGTCGCCCGGCAAAATGGTCACACCCTAACCCCATGCTGCGTTATTTCGCCAACGGAGCCATCCTTTGGAAGGAGCCCATGCGCTGCAATACGCGCACGAACTGGGAGTTTTATGCCGTGATCAAGGGACATTGCGCGCCGGCTTTCCGGGACGGGGAGAAACCGGCGCTGCATGAGAAGACGCTCTGGGTCTTCGCCCCCGAGTGCAGCCATGCCTGGATCGACGACCGCCGGAACAAGTACCACCGCATCTCCCTGCATTTCGGCAGCGTCCCGTATCCCCTGGACGAGATCGTGCGGAAAAAGGGCGGCTGGCTGGAACGCCCGCTGAGCGACGCCGACATCGCCCGCCTCGTGGCGATCGCCGCCGAGGTCGAGCCGCATTACCTGCACCCGCACGAACTCAGCACACTGCATTTTGAGGGCCGGCTCATGGACCTTTCGCTCCTCGCCCTCGCCGGCAATGATGCGGCGCAGGTGCCCGCGCTGCCCGACCTGGCCAACTTCAAGGTCGAGAGCGCCCTGGCCTGGTACGCGGACCACCTCGCCTCCGGCCCCTCGGTCATGGAGGTCGCCGACGCCGTCCATGTCTCCACCAGCCACCTGCGCCGCCTTTTCTGGCAGGTCCGCGGCACCAGCCCGAAGGCGGCCTTCCAGCGCATCCGGCTCGACCGGGCGCAGGACCTGATGAGCCGCACGGCCCTCACCCTCGAGGACGTCGCCCGCCACTGCGGCTACACCGGTTCCAGCCACTTCTGCCGCGAATACCGGGCCTTCCACAATTTCACCCCCACGCACTGGCGGAAAAAGCTCATCGACCGCTTCGTCAAGCCGCTCCCGCCGGGCGTGACCTTCACCCGCCACTTCAGCGCCCGACCGCACGAGCGCACCATGCCGGCCTGAACCGGGCGGCCACCCCCGCGCTTGCCCCGCCGCCCGGCCGCCCCCAGGCTCACCGGGCATGCACTACCGTCCCTTCGGCCGCCACGGCTTCAACTGCTCCACCATCGGCTTCGGCGCCTGGGCCATCGGCGGAGCCTGGGGCGCCCAGGCCGACGCCGACTCCCTCGCCGCCCTCCACCGCGCGCTCGACCTGGGCGTCAACTTCATCGACACCGCCGCCGGCTATGGCGACGGCCGGAGCGAGCGCCTGATCGGCCAGGTCCTGCGCGAACGCGCGGCCGCGGGCCGAAGGGAAAAGATCTTCGTCGCCACCAAGACGCCGCCCGCCGCCGGGATCTGGCCGCCGTCGCCTTATTGCCGGGCGGACGAGCGCTACTCCGAGGCCTACCTGCGCGCCAACCTCGCCCAGCGGTCCGCCCATCTCGGCACGGCCAAAATCGACCTGCTCCAGCTCCACACCTGGACCCGCGCCTGGAACCGCAATCCGACCCCGTTCAAGGTGCTCCGCCAGCTACAGCGCGAGGGCCTCGTCGGGCTCATCGGCGTCTCCACCCCCGAGCAGGACCAGAACAGCGTGATCGACCTCATGCGCGATGGCTGGATCGATGCGGTGCAGGTCATCTACAACCTGTTTGAGCAGGAGCCCGCCGCCGAGCTCCTCGACGTGGCCAAGGCCTGCGGGGTCGGCGTCATCGTCCGCGTCGCGTTCGACGAGGGCGTGCTCACCGGCAAGTTCACCGCGGACACGAAGTTTCCCGCCGACGATTTCCGCGCCAATTATTTCGCCGGCGACCGGCTGGCCCGCGCCGTCACGCGCACGGAGGAGATAAGCAAGGATCTCGCGGGCACCGGCTACACCCCGGCCCAGGCGG
This sequence comes from uncultured Oleiharenicola sp., assembly GCA_964423065.1. Taxonomy (GTDB): domain Bacteria; phylum Verrucomicrobiota; class Verrucomicrobiia; order Opitutales; family Opitutaceae; genus Lacunisphaera. The sequence goes on from CAYRDN010000003.1 coordinate 5,901, forward strand.
CGCTGAAGTTCGTGCTCGCCCACCCGGCGGTCTCGACCGTCATCCCCGGCATCCGCCACGTCGCCCAGGCGGAGGCCAACTGCGCCGCGGGCGACCTGCCCGATCTGCCGGCCGAGCTACTGACGCGTCTGCACCGGCACAACTGGCGCCGCGGGGTCTGGTACGGCGGAAAATAGTCCGCTGCCCGGCTGCATGAATCCCTTCGCCCTGCTGGCGCCGGTGTTTCTGCTCTTCGAGCTCTGGCAGCTCGTGATGAGCGAGCGCTACATGGGCATCCGGCAGATCCGGATCAACGCCGACCCGCGCGAGCTGCCAATGCCCGACCGCGTGGCCGCAGCCTGGAGCGTCGGCCTCCTGCTCTATCTCCCGTGGATGGTCACGCTGCTGCTCCACCCCGTCGGCCGGGCCCAGGGCGCCGTGCTGCTCCTGACCACCGCCGTGGGCTACGGCTTGCGCAGCACCTGCGGCCTGAAATGGGTGCTGGTCGTCCTGACCTTCGAGGGCTCGGTCCGCATCGGCATGCTCGTCTCGCTCATCGCCGCCACGTGGCGGCGGCTGGCGGCGTGAGAAAGGGGCGCGGACTCCGTTCCGCGCCGTTCCCCGCGGCGGCGAAGGGACTCGCCGCCCTACCGGCGGACGACCGCCCCCGCCTGCGACGCCGCGAAGAATTCCTGCGCCGCGGTCAGCAGCCGGCCGTATTGCCCGTAATCCCCGGCCCAGGAGTTCGGCACGCAGACGCGCCGGATGATGCCCGCGCCGACCTGGTCGGGCGCGCTGCGGTCGGCCGCCAGCTCCAGCGTGAACTTCGGGTCGTGCGCGTGCACCACGTAGTGCCGCTCGCCGCCGCGGCGCTCCCGGTCGATCCGGACAAAGTGGGGAAAGTTCATCGCGCTGGATCCGGAGCATGCCGCCGCCGCCCGCCCGCTCAAGGCCCAACTGCGCCCGGCCGCCGCCGCTTTAGCCTTGAGAAAGCGCCCGCCACGGCCGAAAAGAAGCGTGCGCGCGCCCCGCCTATGAATCTCGAACCCGCCCCCCGCCTGCCCAAGTGGACTTTTCTGGCGATTGATGCCGGCCTGCTCGTGACGGCCTTCCTCATCGCCTACTTCGCCAAGAATCCCTACGCCCCGCTGCCGTTCCTTGCCGCCGTCCTGCTCGTCGTCGCCGCCGCGATCGTGGGGCTGGTGCCCTTCCTCATCGACTACGCCGCCGACTCCGCCGAGTACGTCCAGCAGGAGCGCGCCCGCGTCAGCGACCAGGTCCAGCGGCTGCACACCGCCGCCGAAAGCCTCGCCCGCGCCGCCGCCCAGATCAAGGCCGTCGAGGAGGCCGTGCACAAGACCGCCCACGCCGCCGAGAACCTGCCCTACCGCATGCAGGAGAAACTCGCCGAGTTCAACGAGACCCTCGCCGGGCGGGAGGAGGAGGACCGCGAGGCGCTCGAGCAGGAACTCGCCGAGCTCCGCGCCGCCAACAGCGGCCAGCTCAAGTCGGTCGCCGAGAAGATCCAGCAGGCCGTCGCCGACTGGACCGCCCTCGAGGCCGCCACCCGCAAACAGCTCACCACCGCCGAGGCCGCCCTGGCCAAGGTGTCGGGCGCCGCCGCCGCCACCGCCGCAAAATTCGAGGCGAAACTCACGTCCGCCCTGGCCGCGCTCGACGGCAAGCTCACCGCGCTGAACCCCGCCGCCGCCGCCCCGGCTCCGCCGGCCGCGCCCGCGGAGGCCAACGGTCACGAGCCGCCGCCGGCCGCCCCCGCGTCCGCCCCCCTGGTCGAATCGGTTTCCGTGGTCGAAACCACCGCCCCCGTCACAGGGGTCGAGGAACCCAGACCCAAAAAAATCCGCGCCCCGCGCAAACCGAAACCCGAGGAGACGCTCGCCGCGATGTCCGACACCCCGGCCGCCGACCCCGGGTCCGCCGCGGCCGGTGAGGACGCGTCCGTGCAGTCGGACGATGCCGCGGGGAAGGCCGAGCCCTCCGCTTCCTCCGACGGCGCCACCCGGCTGCTCGCGACCGCCTACATCGGCATCGGCAACAAGCTCTTCATCCGCGGCGCCGGCCCCGGCCTGAGCTGGGACAAAGGCGTGCCGATGCAATTCGTCTCGATCGGCAAATGGGGCTGGGCCACGCACGACGCCACCGGCCCGATCAGCTGCAAGCTTTACAAGAACGACGAGACCGCCGCCCTCTCGGGCGAGGTCACCCTCGAGCCCGGCAAGCACGTCGAGGTCACGGCCCTGTTCTGATTTCCGGGCCGCCGTCCGCGGACCGGCGGGATCCGTTCAATAGTGCGGCGGCCGCTCGTCGGCCGCGGCCTCCGCGCCGGCCCGGTCCGGTACCCCGCCCGCAACCTGCGTGCGCAGCGCGCGCAGCTCCGCCCGCACCTTCGCGAACGCATCGCCGAGCTCAAGCATGGCCTTGTCCTGCTGGGTCACATGGCGCTGCAGGTGCGCATAGCGTTCCTCCAGCAGGGTCAGGCGCTCGACATCGGTCATGGGGGCGATAATGCGAATTGCCGCGCGGCATACAAACCCTACTTTGCCGGCACCGATGAATCGTTTTGTCACCTCCATCGTCCTGGTTTTCTCGTGCCTGCTCGCCGCGTCCTGCCGCACGACCGGCCGCGCACCGGCGGACGGCCCCCTGATCCTGGTCTCCATCGACGCCTTCCGCTGGGACTTCCTGCAGGAGTACGACGCCCCCACCCTGCGGCGGCTGGCCGCCGGCGGCGTCCACGCCACCCGGATGACGTCCTGCTTCCCGTCCAAGACCTTTCCCAACCACTACTCCATCGCCACCGGGCTCTATCCGGCGCACCACGGCATCGTCTCGAACGAGTTTTATGATCCGATCCTGGGGGCGAGCTTCAACAAGAACCGCACCGCGGACAACCTCGACCCGCGCTGGTGGCAGGGGGGCGAGCCGGTGTGGATCACCGCGGAGAAGCAGGGCGTGCGCACCGCATGCATCCTCTGGCCCGGCGATGAGGTGGAGATCCACGGCCGCCGGCCGTCGTACTTCCAGCCCTTTGACAAGAACCTGAATTCCGACCGGCGCGTGGACCTCCTGCTCGCGCAGCTGGCCCTGCCGGCGGAGCAGCGCCCGCGCCTGTGCGCGCTGTACCTCGACGTGGTCGACCATACCGGGCACACCTACGGCCCGGACGCGCCCGAGATGGCGGTCGCGGTCCGCGCGGCCGACACGGCGATCGCCCGGCTGCTGACCGGCCTGGACAAGCTCGGCCTGCGCAGCTCGGCCAACCTCGTGATCGTCTCCGACCACGGCCTGTCGTCGTGCGGACCCGACCGGGTGATCTTCCTCGAGGACCTGATGGACGTCGCCCAGGTGCGGGTCGAGTCCACCGGGGCGAACGGCGGCGTGGCGCCGAAAACCGGCACCGCGGCGGAGCTCGTGGCCCGCATCCGCGCCCGCGCCCCGCCACAGCTGCACGCCTATCTGCGCGACGAGACCCCCGCGCGCCTGCACTACCGTGGCAACCCGCGCATCCCGCCCGTGGTGCTGATCGCCGACGACCACTGGATGATCGAGAGCAAGGTCGGCTGGCCGAACTTCGTCCTGACCTACAACCGCGGCAACCACGGCTGGGATCCGGCGCTGCCGAACATGGGCGCACTCTTCATCGCGCATGGCCCCGCCTACCGGCACGGGGTCGAAATCCCCGACGTGGAAAACATCCACCTCTACAATCTGCTCTGCGCCACCCTCGGCCTCACCCCCGCGCCGAACGACGGCGACCAGCGCCTCGTCCGCGCCGTGCTCAGGCGCTGAACGGCGGCGGCTTCACCCCGGCCGCCCGCATCTGCGGCACCAGCACGCGGTCGTAGCACTCGGGGCAGACCCCGTGGCTGAAGTTGGTCCCGGTGCGCTGGTTCACGTACAGCTCGATCTGCTGCCAGTAATTCCGGTCGTCCCGCACCTTCTTGCAATAGCCGCAGATGGGCAGGAATGACTCCAGCTGCTCCACCTCGGTGGTGAACCTCAGGATGCGCTCGGCCACGCGCAGCCGCATCCAGAGCTGGTTGTAATCGACCGGCTTGCCGAGGAAATCGTCCACCCCCGCCTCGGTCGCTGCCGCCAGGTTCTTCTCGGAGGCCTCCATCTGGGTCAGCAGGATGAAATAGACATACTCGCCCTTTCGCGCCCGGATGCGCCGGCAAAGTTCGAGCCCGTCCAGCCGCGGCATCTGCCAGTCGCTCACGACGACCCGGACCGGCTGCGCCTGCAGCAGCTCCCAGGCGCCGGCGCCATCCGCGGCGCGCACGGGCTCGTGGCGGAGCTTGAGCAGCGCGGCTTCGAGCATGCGGCTCGCGACCGGGTCGTCCTCGGCGATGAGCACCTTCATGGGAGCGGGCGGGTGCGCAAATCCTGCAGGGCCACCTGCAGAAGGTGCCATTCCCGGTCGAGGGTCGTCAACTGTTCCGGCACGGCGGCCCAGTCATTCCTCCCGGCCGACTGCTCCACGGCGTGGGCCGCCGACCGCATCCGAGCGCCCCCGAGGTTGGCGCAGCCGCCCGCGAGCCGGTGAGCGAGGTTGGCCGTCGTCCCGGATTCCTGCCGGCCGGCCAGCTCGCGCAGCGTCTCCAGGGTGGCCGGCGTTTCCTGGAGAAAAACCTCGATCACCTCCCCCAGCAGCGTCGGCTGGCGGCGGCCCGGGAGCGCGCGGAGCTGCGCGATCTGGGCGGCCTGCAGCACCTCGTCCGGTCCCGTCCCTTCCGCCGCGGGCGACGGGGCGGAGGCCAGGTCCAGCCCGCACCGCAGCAAGGCCTGCTGCAGGTCCTCCGGCCGTACCGGCTTGGGCACATAGTCATTCATGCCGGCCTCGAGGCATTTCAGCCGGTCGCTGGGCATGGCGTAGGCCGTCAGGGCGATGATGGGGATCAAGCGGTCGAGCCCGGGCACGGTGCCGGCGCGGATCCGCCGGGTGGCGCTGTAACCGTCCATCACCGGCATCTGGCAGTCCATCAGCACGGCATCATACCGCCGCCGGGCCAGCTGCAGCAGCACCTCGGCCCCGTCATTAACAAGGTCGATCACCCCGCCCATCCTTTCCACCAATCCGCGCACGACGAGCTGGTTGGTGAGATTGTCCTCGGCGACCAGCAGACGGAATTGCCGCGGTTCCGGGGCGGCCGGCGTCGGGACCGGCGGGGCTGGGGTGGCCGGGGTGGCCGGCACCACGCCGGCCGCCCGCGGCAGCTCGAGGGAGAACCAGAAGGTGGACCCGCGCCCCTCCTCGCTCTCCAGCCCGATCTCCCCGCCCATGAGCTCCACCAGCTGGCGCGAGATCGCGAGGCCCAGGCCGGTGCCGCCGAACCGCCGGGTGGTCGAGCCGTCGGCCTGGGTGAAGGGCTGGAAGAGCGTCTTTTGCGCGGCCGCCGGGATGCCGATGCCCGTGTCCTTCACCTCCACCCGGAACCGCACCCGCTGTGCGGTCCCGGCCAGCCAGCGCACCGCGACGGAGATCGAGCCCCGCTCGGTGAATTTCACGGCGTTGCCAAACAGGTTGAGCAGCACCTGCCGGATGCGGCCGGCGTCGCCCAGCAGCGGGAGATTGAGGCGCGCGTCGAAGTCGCTCGTCAGCTCAAGGCCCTTCTGCTGCGTCCGCGGGACCAGCAGGGCCAGCGTCTCGTCCACCAGCGGCTGCAGCTCGAAGACCACCGGCTCGATGTGCAGCTTGCCGGCCTCGATCTTGGAAAAGTCCAGGATGTCGTTCACGATGGTCAGCAGGTTTTCGGCGCTGCCCTGGATCACCCCGCCCATCTCGCGCTGGGCCTGGTCCAGCTTCGTGTCCAGCAGCAGGCCGGTCATGCCGATGATGCCGTTCATCGGCGTGCGGATCTCATGGCTCATGTTGGCGAGGAATTCCGACTTGAGCCGCGAGGCCTCCAGCGCCTGGTCGCGGGCCAGGGCCAGGCTCTGCTGGAGCTGCTTCTGCTGCGTGATGTCCTGGGTGAACATCACGATGCCGCCGATCTCGCCCCCGGTCCGGAACCACGGGCGCACCTCCCAGCGCAGCCACTGCCACGTCCCGTCCGTCCGCTCGAAATGGTCCGCCTCCGCCGTCTCCACCGCCCCGGCCAGGCAGCGGCGGTGCACGTCCTTCCAGAATTCGGGGATCTCGGGGAACACCTCGTAATGCGACCGGCCGATGATCGGCCGCCCCTCGAGCCGGTAGTCCGCGATCCACTTCTTGCTCACGACCAGGTAGCGCATGTCCCGGTCGAACATTGCAACCGAGGCGGGTGCATGCTCGGCAAAAAGCCGCGTCCGCTCCTCGCTCACGCGCAGGGCCTCCTCGAAGCGCTTCCGCTCGGAGATGTCCTCGATCTGGGAGACGAAATGCCCCGGCCGGCCGTCGGCCGTGCGGACCAGCGAAACCGTGAGCCGGATCCAGACCTCGTGCCCCGCGCGGTGCAGATAGCGCTTGTCCATGTGATAGTACCGGATCGTGCCCGCGAGGAGCTGGCGCACCGCGTCCAGGTCGCGGGCCAGGTCCTCCGGATGGGTGATTTCCTGGAAGGTCTTCCGGAGCAGCGTGGCCTCGTCCAGGCCGACGATCTCGCACAGCGCCCGGTTGACCCGGAGCCAGCGGCCGTCGACGCTCACCAGGGCCATGCCGATACCGGCGTATTCGAACGCGTGGCGGAACTGCTCCTCGCTCTCGCGGAGGCTCACCTCCGCCTGTTTGCGGGCCGCCGCGGACCGCTGCGAGGTCGTGAAAGCCACGCTCATGAGCACCAGGGCCAGCACCCCGCCGAGCACCCGGACCATGCGCGTGTTCCGCTCGATCAGCTCCCGGTCGCGGACCCGGACCGCGAGCAGCCGTGTCTCCTCCCCCTGCACCTCGGCGGCGAGGTTGACCAGGGCGCTCGTGCTGGTGGTGGGCTGCGCCGCCAGGAATTTCGCCGCGGCCTCGACGCCGCCTTCCCGCCGGGCGCGCAGCAGGGCCTCGCTCTGGGTGAATTTCTCCTCCGCCAGCGTGCGCAGCGTCGCCACCCGCCCGACCTGGGCGGGATTGTCGGCCACGATCGACTTGAGCTCCCGCAGCTGCTGGGTGACCTCCGTCCGGTGGTATTCATACCGGTCGGCAAAGGACTCGATGCCGGTCAGCGCGTAGGCCCGGGCCGACGATTCCATCCGCGCCACCTCGGAGACAAAATGATCCGTGGCCCCGCGGACCTCATAGGTGCGCGTCACGCCGGCGTTGGCCTCCGACAGTTCCAGGTTGCTCTGGATGGTCACCACGCCGATGGCGATCAGCATGCCCAGCGCCGCCGCCATGAAGGACAGGGCCGCATCCTCGCCGGGGGCGGCGGGCCGGGCCGGGCGCAGGACGGCCGCCGCCAGCAGCAGCAGGCCGATGACCACGGGCAGCGGCATGCCCCGGTAGATCCCGTGATCCGCGGGGAAAAGCAGCCACCCGAGGGCATAGGTCAGCAGGGGCAGCAGGCACGAGGCAATGACCACCCCGCCCATGACCGGCTGCAACCAGGCGCGCGACCACCCCAGGGCCACCAGCCCGAGGCTGCAGCCGACAAAGAACAGCGCGACCGCCGAGCCCGGCGTCATGCGGCCGGGCTCGTTCGGCAGGATGGCATGCTGATGCCGCCAGAAAATCTCATCCACCCCCAGCGAACGGTTCAGCAGAAACTGCAGGATGACCACGGCGCACCCGGCCGCCACCAGCAGGCCGCACAGCCCGGCGAGGGCCCGCCAGCCCTGGGCCAGCGCCAGCAGGCCGGCGCCGCAGACCAGCAAGGCCAGCGCGGCATTCATCACCAGCGGCGGACCGTCCGGCGTGAAGGAGGTCAGCCACGGCAGATCCGCGACCCAGCCCGCCCCGCCCGCCACGCCGATGGCCGCGACCAAGCCGCCCATGACGCGCAAGCGCAGGATTTCGGAACGAGGGAGCATGGGCGCCACAGACACGGTGGAACATGAGTATCGGCCGATTGCGATTCAGCTCAAGCGATGTTTGTCAGGCCGGCTGAAGCAGGCGTCTCAGGCCCGCGGCGTCGGTCACCGGCGCCTGGCAGGCAAGGTTCTCGCACACATAGGCTGTCGCCCGGCCCGCCAGCGGTTTCATCCCCGCCAGGTCGGGCCGCCGGGTGGCCAGCCAACGCTGCCCCTCCGCGCCGTCCGCGGCCAAAAACGCCCATCGCGGCCCCAGCGCTTCATGCCCCACCGCCGCCAGGGCGCGAAAATCCTCCGCCGCAGGCTCGCCCGCCAGCACCACGGTGCGCGGTTCCGTCAGCGCCAGTTCCAACGCGCACAACAGTTGCGGCAGCGCCTGCGGCGCCCGGCTCCACTGCGGCCGCAGCGCCGCGATCGTCCGGAGCGCGCGTTCGCGATGGGACAGGCCGGTTGTGGGCCGGATGCCCTCACCCGGCGGGGCATCATCCTCGCGGGGTGCGGGCACCGCGCCCATGCCTCCCGGGCCCAGCATCCACTCGAGCCGCAGCAGGTTCAGGGCCGCCACCGAATTCGACGCCGGCTCCGCCCCGTCGTAATCCTCCTTCAACCGGATGATCACCGCCGGGTCGTCGGCGCGGGAGTTGAAATAGCCGCCCGCCTCCGCGTCCCAGAACAACCCGTCCATCCTCGCCTGCAGCTGCTCCGCCCATTGCAGCCAGCGGATCTCGAAGCCCGCCTCATACAGGTCCAGCAGCCCCTGGATCAGCAACGCATGATCCTCGGCAAACCCCGGGCTGCCGGTCCGCCCCTCGCGCCAGCTGCGGTACAGCGTGCCCGTGGCCGCGTCGTACAACTCGCGGCCGATGAACTCCGCCGCGCGCGTGGCAATCGCCAGATAATCTGGAGCCGCGCCGGCCTCGCCGCCCAGGACCTGGTGCCCCTTCGCCAGCGCCGAGATCATCAGGCCGTTCCAGGCCGTGATGATCTTGTCGTCGCGTGACGGCCGCGGTCGCCGGGCCCGCACCGCCTGCAACTGTCCGAGGCAGCCGAGCAGTTTCACGCTCGCCGCCTCGATCTCCAGCCCGTACGCCCGCGCCGTGACCGCCAGCGACTGCCGCTGCATCAAGATGTTTTTGCCCGTGAACTCGCCCTGCGGGTCCGGCGCCACGTTGCCGTCGTCCTTCACGCCATAGTGTGCGCAGAAGAACGCCGCGTCGCCGCCCAGCACCGCCGCCAGTTCAGCCCCGGTCCAGACATAGAACGCCCCTTCCGCGTGCTCCTGGCCTCCGGGCCGGAGGGGGCTGTCGGCGTCCTCGGCCGAATAGAAGCCACCCTGCGGACTCGTGAGGTCGCGCGCCACATAGGCAAAAATATCCCGCGCCACCCAGGCGTAGGTCTCGCGGCCGGTCGCCTGTTTCGCCTCAAGGAAGTTCGACGCAATCTGCGCCTGGTCGTAGAGCATTTTTTCGAAGTGCGGCACGAACCACCGCTCGTCCACCGAATACCGGTGGAAGCCGCCGCCGATGTGGTCATGCACCCCGCCCTCGGCCATCTTCTGCAGCGTGTGCGCCGCCATCTTCACGGCCTCGGTCCCCGGTTCCGACGGCCCGCCCTGCAAGGCGGCGGTGCGGAAAAGGAAGTTGATCACGGATGCCCGCGGAAATTTCGGCGCTCCGCCGAATCCGCCCCAGTGCGCGTCGAAACTCTCGTCGAAATACTGACAGCCCTTTTCGAACGCCCCGCCGGCGGCCTCGGGCAGCGGCGCGCTGCCGTCCCCGGGCTCAGCCGGCGCGCCCTCGCGGGCGTGACGCTGCAGCGCCGCCACCACCTCGTCCGCCCCGGTCAGGATTTTTTCCCGCTGCTCCGTCCAGTGGCGGGTGATGGCGCGGAGCACGGTCAGGAATCCCGGCCGGCCGGGGCGGTCGGCCGGCGGGAAATAGGTGCCGCCGAAAAACGGCTTCAGCTCCGGCGTGAGCCACACGCTCAGCGGCCAGCCGCCGTGGCCGGTCGTCTGCTGCACGTAGGTCATGTAGACCCGGTCGATGTCGGGCCGCTCCTCCCGGTCCAGCTTCACCGCGACGAAACCGCGGTTGAGCTCCGCCGCGATGGCCGGGTTTTCAAACGACTCGTGGGCCATGACGTGGCACCAGTGGCACGTCGAGTAGCCGATGCTCAGGAAAACGGGTTTCTGCTCCGCGCGGGCCTGCGCGAACGCCGCCTCGCCCCACGGGAACCAGTCCACGGGATTGGCCGCATGCTGGCGCAGGTAGGGCGAGGTCTCGGCGGCAAGTCGGTTCGGCATGGAGGCGCCACGGTCGCCCGGATCCGCGCCGGGGCCAAGCGATTATTGCGCCGGCCGGCCGGCCTGGGCGCGGATGAAGTCCCGGTACCAGGAGGCGGAATCCTTCGGCGTGCGCCGCTGCGTCGCGTAATCCACGTGGATCAGCCCGAAGCGCTGGCGGTAGCCCTCGTTCCACTCGAAATTGTCCAGCAGCGACCACGCGAAATAGGCCTCCACCGGCACGCCTTCCGCCACCGCCCGGCCGAGGCCGGCGATGTGCCGCTGCAGGTAGTCGGTGCGCTGCGGGTCGTGCACCGCCCCGTCCGCCATCACCCAGTCGAGGCCGGCGATGCCATTCTCGGTCACCGCGAGGGGCTTGCCGTACCGCGCGTGGAGGAAACGCGCCGCCCAGTACAGCGCGTCGAACGTCACCGCCCAGTGGTAGGCGTTCATCGGCACGCCGGGCGGATATTTGACGACCTCCGGCCGGCCGTCGGCCCCGGCGCGCACGAACGTGCCCTTGTAGGTGTTGAAACCGTAGAAGTCGACCGGCGTGGCGATGACCGCCATCTCCGCGTCCGGGTGCGGCGGGACGGCGTCGCCGAACAGCGCGAGGCCGTCCGCCGGGTAATGCCCGAGGACCACCGGGTCGCCCCACCAGCTGTTGTTGAAGGCGTCCTTCTTCGTCAGCGCGAACATGTGCTCCCGCGCCGCGGCAATGTCCGCCGGCGACTCCGTCGCCGGGATGCTGGCGGCGCCGACCGGCGCCCAGCCGATGCGGGTCCCCGGGCCGCCGAGTGCCCGCAGCACCTGCACGGCGCGCCCGTGCGCCAGCAGCGCGTGGTGCCCCGCCCGCAGCACGTCCGGCCAGTCCATCCGCAGGCCGGGCGCGTGGGTGCCGGTGGCGAGCCCGAAGCCGATGAAGCACTGCGGCTCGTTCAGCGTCATCCAGTGCTTCACCCGGTCCCCGAGCTTCCGCACCACGACCTCGGTGTACTCCGCGAAATGCGACGGGATGTCCGGGTTCATCCAGCCGCCGCGCAGGAACAGTTCCTGCGGCAGGTCCCAGTGAAACAGCGTCGCCCACGGCTGGATGCCGGCGGCGAGCAGCCCGTCCACCAGCCGGTCGTAGAAATCCAGCCCGCGCGCGTTCACCGCGCCATAGCCGGCCGGCAGCACGCGCGGCCAGGAGAGCGAGAACCGGTAGGCCTGCAGCCCGATCTGCCGCATCAGCCCGAGGTCCTCGCGCCAGCGGTGGTAGTGGTCGCACGCGACGTCGCCGCTGTGCCCCTCGAAGACCGCGCCCTCCTTCCGGCACCAGAGATCCCAGATCGACGGCCCCTTGCCGTCCTCGTTCCAGGCGCCCTCGACCTGATAGGCCGCCGTGGCGGCGCCCCAGATGAAATCCGGCGGGAAGGGGGAGGAAGGATTCATGGCGGGATGGGAGGGCGTCATGGCCGGCGTCCATGTCGGTGGGTGGACGCATGAAAGACGAGGCAATTTTCAGCGCCGGCGGTGCTGGATCCACGCGCGCAGCAGCCGCAAATCCACCGCCCGGCCGCCGTCGCCCTGGCGGCGGAGATTGCCGCCATGCAGCCGGCGCTGGAGCACAAGTTCCGGCACCACGCCGATCCTGGCCCCGCCGGCCCGCAGCCGCAGATACCAGCCGATGACCTCGCTGGGTTGCAGCGCCTCGTCAAACCCCCCCGACCGAAGGAAATACTCCCGGCGCAAAAGGGCCGCGCCCGGCAAAAATGCCGGCCGCGGCGGTTCCGCCCGGCGGGAACCGCCGGCGCCCAGGGTGAAGTTGCAGCCGTGACCGAACACCACGTCCGTTGCCGGCGCCGCCCACATCCATGCCAGCTGCACCGCCGACTTGTCCGGCAGCCAGAGGTCGTCCGCATCAAGGAAGGCGAGCCACTCCGCCCCGGCCAACGCGGCACCCCGGTTGCGTGCCGCCGCCGGGCCCCGGTGTGGTTGGTGGAAATAACGGATACCCGGGCCGAGGGCCGCCGCCACCCGCGGGGTTTCGTCCGTCGAGCCGTCATCCACCAGGATGATTTCCGCGACGGGCACCGTTTGCGCCCGGATGCTCGCCACCGCCTCGGCCAGAAAGCGCGCGGCATTGCGGGCGGGGATGACCACGCTGATCTGCCCGCCGCTCATGATTTCCCGGCCGCCGCATCGGTGGCCCCCGTGCCGCGATGGCCGGTGAACAGTTTCTTGGCCAGCAGCCGCCCCAGCTGGACGAGGGAATCCGCCTCCCACCGCGCGCAGATGAATTGTGCCATGCGCCGGGTCCGGGCCCGCGGCCCCCCGCGGCCGCCGGCCCGCCACAGCAGCCGGGCCAGGTTCCATGCCCGCACCCAACGACCGCCCTCGGCGGGGTCCATCGTGCGGCGAAAGTCCATCCGCTCCCGCCAGGTCGGCCGGTGCGCCCCCAACGCGGCCAGCGTGGCGGCCGGCACCGGCAGCCGCAATTCCCGCGCGGCGTATTCCAGCCCGTGCCGCACCGCGAGCGCCGAGCCGGTGGCGGCCGCCATGGCCGCCAGCCGGTCCCAGGCAAGGCCCGGTCCGGCCCGCCGGCGAAGCAGCCAGGCCGCGTCCGCCAGCCAGCGGAACGGCGGCTGCCCGCTATAGTGCACGCCGTGGCTGCATACATGGAGGAGTGCATCCTCGGGACAGAGCTGGAGCGTCGCCACGCCATCCAGTGCCAACGGCACCGCGCGTTGCCAGAAGGCGCGGGTCACCGCGGGCTCCTGGCAGCGGTGCAGCACATGCCAGTGCAGGTCGAGCCGCTCGTCCGCCCGCGCCCAGTTGAACGAGGCCTGCGTCTCCAGCGCGACCTGCGCCCAAGCCAGATAATCCGCCTGCGGCCGCCAGCCGGCGGCCTGCAACGAGTCGGCGGCCTCCTGCACCCGTTCCATCGGCACCAGCAGGTCGTAGTCGGCCATCGGGCGCACGCCGGCGTCGCGGTAGGTGTCGGCGAGCAGCGCCACCCCCTTGAGCACGACCACCGGCAATCCGCGTTCCTGCCAGGTGCGCACCTGTTCCCGCGCCTGCCGGAGCAGCACCTGGTTGCGCGCCCAGTGATAGCGGTAATAACCCCGGCACTCCTCCAGCACGGCGTCCGCCACGCCCTGCGCCGTGAGGTTGCGCCAGGCGAGGGGCAGCAGGTTCCAGCTGCTGAAATCGAGGGCGCGCAGGTCGGCCAGACGCCGCCACTCCGCCCAGGCCGCGCGCGCGTCGTCGCCGGTCCACAGGGCCGACCGCAGCAGCTCCAGTTGCGCGGGGGTCGGCCACACCGAGGCCGCCACCTGCGGCCGGAGGTCAATGAGCCGCGCGGTCATGGGGGGCGGAGTTGACCCGTCCAGTGGCGCGCGGATCGTGCCGGGAACCGGAGAGCAGCCGCAGTTCCTGCGCGCGGCCGTCCGCCCGCCGGCGCCGCGCCAGCGAGGCGCGCACCACCGTGGCCAGCTCGGGGTCGCGCCACGACCGCCCCGCGGTCAGACCGCCGGTGTCGCGCCGGTAGTGCAGGGTTTCATCGGGGAGGGTGACGTAGGGCATCCCCTGTTCGCGGATCCGCATGAACCACTCGACGTCGTCGGCCAGCCGGCAGGCCTCGTTGAAGGGGCCGACCCGCGCGAACAATTCGCGGCGGTACAGCCCGGCCCCCAGGTTGGTCGCCACCCAGGGCTCGGCCGCGGCGGGCGCGGCCACAAACCGCGTCCGCCCGAGGACAAACAGCGCGGTGGGATTCGCCTCCAGCGCCCGGACCCGCGCCGCCAGGCTGCCCTCGGGCCAGGTGTCGTCCACATCCAGGAACGCGATCCAGTCGCCGCGGGCCCGGGCCACGCCGGCATTGCGGGCCGCGGCGCAGCCGCGGTTTTCCTGACGGAAGCAATGCGCGTCCGGCGCGAGGCGCCGGGCGAGCTGCGCGCTGCCGTCCGTCGAACCGTCATCGATCAGGATGATCTCAAGGTCCGGTCGCGCCTGCCGCTGGATGCTGTCCAGCGCCGTCGCCAGCCAGGCCCCGCCGTTGTAGACCGGCATGACGACGCTGATGGCCGGCGGGGGGGTCATGGTTGCCCGCGGATGAGAAACCGGTGGATCATGTCCGCAGTCTGCCGCGGATCCCCGCCCAGTTCCAGCCGATAGACCGGTCGCGTCCGGGCCAGGCGGGCGGTGAATTCAAACAGCGGCCGGCGGGTGTCCGGCAGCACCATGAGGAGGCTGGTCAGCATCGCCTTCACGGCCTCCGGTGGCGCGGCCGGCAGAATCCGGCTGGCCGCCGCCGCGGTGATTTTCAGGACCAGGATGGCGCGCAACGGGAGCCCGTCGGCCCAGCGGCCGGCGTGGCGGGCCGCGAGTTGTAGCACGGCCTTGCCGTCCGCCGCGTCCCGCACCGGGTCCGCGTCGGCCGCGAGGCCGGGGAAACGCGTCAGGTCCGCCGGGTGGAGCTTGGCCGTGTTGTAGAGCGACCAGACGCGCGGCGCCGGGCGGTCTTCCACCGCCACGTAATCCTCGCCCAGCAGCCGGAGCGGCGAGCCGGTGAGGCAGGCCAGCGTGGCGTTCGATTTGCCGCCGCCGCCGCGGGCGGCCAGCAGCACCGCCCCGTGTCCGGGCAGACCGACCGCCGCGGCGTGCAGCAGGTGCACGGCGCGGGGTCGCAGGCCGCGCTGCAGGATCAAACGGAATGGCGCGGCCCGCTCCTGCTCCGGCAGGGCCGCGGCCGTTGCGCACGTGAAAGACGCCGCCGTGCCCGTCGGGTTGACCTGCAGCGCCATCCGCCGCCCCGGATCAACCACCGTCAGCCCGGCGCCGGTCTCGGTCACGCCCAGCCCGCGTCCCGCCGCCGCGGGCCAGCCGTCCGGCCGGACGCCCGCGTTGATCACCAGGTCCGGAGCCGCCGCGGGCACCGCCCGGACCGCGAGCGCCGGCCCCAAGGCGCCGCGCAGGGCTTCGTCCCGCCAGTCCACGCGGACCACCGCGCCGGCGATCCGGAAATGCTCGCTCGTCCCTCTCACCCGGGTTTGTCCGGCGGCGGCGGCCGCTGCGGCCAGCCTTGCGCACCGACATCATGAATGGGATCGAGCAGCAGCAGGTCCTGCAGATCGGCGAATCGCTCCAGCTCCGGCGGCGCATAGGGCCGGCGCGCTCCGGCCGGCGCGGGAGACCCGGGGGCCGGCACGGCGGCCACGGGCACGACCAGATTCTCCGCTGCGAGCCGTTGGAGGAACGCGGCCGCATCCCGCCCGGCCTGCTCCGGCGGGACCACGAATTGCGCGGCCAGCGCGGCCGCGAGCGCGGCGGCGTCGGCCGGCCGGGCCAGCGCCTCCCACAACACCGCCGCCGGGCCGCGCAGGCTGTAATAAACCCCCGTGCCGAGATGGATCGCCACCACTTCGCCCTCGATGTCGTCTGAACTGACTGATTCGCGGTTGATTAGCCAAACCGGCATGGAATGATTTCTTCCGCAGCACCCCGCCGGTAGCAAGCGCGATTGTCCGATAAGCCATTGACGGCGGCCGGACGACCCGGCTTGCTCGCGGGTTTTCCATGCTGACCCTCGCCGATGTCGCCAAGTCGTACGGCACCCGGGAACTCTTTTCCGAGGTGTCGCTCTTCGTCGCGCGCACCGACCGCTTCGGCCTGGTCGGGCCCAACGGCGCGGGCAAGTCCACCCTCTTCAACCTCATCCTCGGCGAGGAGACACCTGACGAGGGGACCATCGAGTGGGAACGCGGCGCCGACTTCGGCTACCTGCCGCAGGAAAGCGCCCCGGTGCGCGACGAGAGCATCCTGCACATCGCCACCAGCGGCAAGAAGCTCGTCCCGGAGACCGACGACGACTACGACATCGACTGGACCCTCGAGCCGCGCGCGAAGAAGATCCTCGCCGGCCTCGGCTTCCGCGAAAGCGACCACGAGAAGCCGGCCAAGTCCTTCTCCGGCGGCTGGGTCATGCGCGCCCACCTCGCCCGGCTGCTCGTCAGCGAGCCCGCGCTCCTGATGCTCGACGAGCCGACCAACCACCTCGATCTCGAGGCGCTGCTCTGGTTCCAGGACTACCTCACGCGCTACCCGGGCGGGCTGGTCATCATCTCGCACGACCGCGAGTTCCTGAACTCGCTCTGCAACGGCATCCTCGAGCTGAGCGGCGGCACGCTGAACAAGTACACCGGCAACTACGACGACTACCTGCACGAGAAGGTCGCCCGCAAGGAACAGCAGGCCGCCCAGTTCAAGAACCAGCAGCGCGAGATCGCGCACCTGCAGAAGTTCGTCGACCGCTTCGGCGCCAAGGCCTCCATGGCCTCGCGCGCCAAGTCCAAGGAAAAGCAGATCGAGCGCCTGAAGGAGGAGGCGGTCGAGGAGCCGATGGAGCAGCTCAAGCGCGTCAACTTCCGCTTCCCCCAGCCCCCGCGCTCGGGCCTGAAGGTCGTCAGCCTCAAGAACATCCTCCAGGCCTACGGCGACCACGTCGTCTACCGCGGCATGGACTTCGAGGCCGAGCGCGGCCAGCGCATCGTGCTCGTCGGCCCCAACGGCGCGGGCAAGTCAACCCTGCTCAAGATCCTCGCCGGGGTCGTGCCCATCCAGGGCGGCGAGATCAACCTCGGCAGCAACGTCGTGTCGGGCTACTTCGCCCAGAACCGCGCCGACAACCTCAAGCTCGACCTGACCGTGCTGGAGAACGTCATGGAGCTGCGCACGGCCGAGAACCAGCTGACCGAACAGCAGGGCCGCGCCGTGCTCGGCGGCTTCCTCTTCCGCAAGGACGACGTGTTCAAGAAGGTCTCCGTCCTCTCCGGCGGCGAGAAGTCCCGCCTCGCGCTGGCCCGGCTGCTGATCAATCCGCCCAACCTGCTGCTGATGGACGAGCCGACCACCCACCTCGACATCCCGTCGATCGACGCCCTGCTCCTCGCGCTCAAGAATTACGAGGGCACGTTCATCTTCATCAGCCACGACGTGTATTTCATCCGGCAGCTGGCGAAGAGCGTCCTGCACGTCCACTCCGGCCGGCTGACGCCGTACGCGGGCGACTACGACTACTACCTGGAAAAGTCCAAGGCCACCAGCGCCCGCGCCGCCCTCACCGCCGGCTTCACCGAAGCCCGGCCGGTGCAGAAATCAGACGACCGAGGACCGAAGACCGGGGAATCCAAGGCGGCGAAGCCCAACCCGGCCGACCTGAAGAAGCTCCGCACCGAGGTCGGCCACCTCGAGCAGAAGGTCGCCGACCTCGAGGCGAAGCAGAACGACCTGACCGCGGCACTCGAGGCGCCGGAGACCTACCAGTCGCCCGGCAAGGCCCAGCACCTGAACCGCGAGCTCACCGTCATCGTCGACCAGCTGGCCGCCGCCACCAAGGCGTGGGAGGCCGCCGCCACGCGACTGGCCGCGCTGGAGCAGGCGTGACTGCAGGACGGGCATGCTATCGCCTTCGTGGCGGGATCAGCGATCCCGCCCCACAGACTCACCGTCCGCGCTTGAGCACCAGCATGCTGCCGCTGCCGACGAAGAACTCGTAGTCCACCGGCACGACGGCGCTGCCGATGCCGAGGGTGTCCAGCTCGCGCCGCAGCCGCCCGAGTTCCGGGTAGGGCCGGCCGTTGGCGCCGCACACCGGATGGAGGCGGACCTCGCCGCCGGTCACGCGGGTCAGCTCGACGCAGGCCGCCAGGTGCCAGGCAAAGTCGAACCGCGCCGCATGGATGAAGAGCAGGTGCGCGCAGAGCACGAGGTCGAACGCCCCGTCGAGAAAGGGCAGCAGCGGCAGCGCGGCCCGGAGATAGCGCCCGTGCCGGCCGTTGCCCTCGTAGTCCGCGAGGAAACGCTGCGCCGCGGCCCGCCGGTCGCCGGCGGCGGCCGCCAGCGAGGGGAACGACTTCAGGCGGAAGAGCGACGGCTTCGCCCGCATCTGGGTGAACATCCGGCCGTAATCGTGCCGGACCTGCTCCGTCAGCGCATGGACGGAACGGTCGTAGAGCGGGTCCACCGCGACGGCGTCGATGCCGTGCCGGCCGGCCTCGGCGGTGAATGACGCGGGCCCGGCGGCCACGTCGAGCACGGCGCGCCCGCGCAGCTTGGCGGGGTCGAGCGCGAAGAAGCGCGTGTATTCCTCGAGCGTGCGGCCGAAGAACGACACGGCGGGCAATTCCATCTGGAGCGGCGGCGGACTGGTGAGCGTGGGCATGGCTGGGGCGGGTGTTGGGTGGGAAAAATAAAAAGCCCGACTCGGAGGAGTCGGGCTCGGCGGGGGTGGAGTGTGATCTTTTTCCGGTTACGTGCGGTGCACGCTTCTCCCCCTGGGCCGAGCCGGTCCTTTGGACCAGACGCGCTTGGCGGCCGTCATAATGACGGTCGGGAGGGCGCGGCGCAGGTTGGAGCAGGGATTCACGTGCTGGGTTGATGCGGGGCCGCCGCCCTCCCTGCAAGCGAAAATTCCGGGACCGGATCCGGCCGGGAGGCGGCCCGCCCGCCCGGCGGCGCGTCCGGCCATAAAACGGCCCGGGTTCTGGCGGACCCGGGCCGGTGTCGTGATCGGGAAGACGGGGCCCGCGGCTCAGTGCTGCGGGCGGGTGAACAGGTTGCGGGCGGCCAGGAAGGGGGCCGCGGTGAAGGAGGGCCGGGCCTTGACCTCGGCCTCCAGCGTGGCCCGGGCGGCCTGGGCCTGCGCCTGCACCTCGAGTTCCTGCTCGCGCACCTGCAGCCAGGCCTCGCGGCGTTCGACCTCCACCTCGCGCCCCGCGAGGCGTTCCTCGCGCTCCTTGATGGCCAGCCGGTCGTCGCACAGGCCGCGGCGGGCCGCCTCAAGCAGGGCGTGCGCCCGGTTGTATTTCTCCCAGCTCGCGTCGAGCTCGGTGGTGTCGGGCGCGGACGCGACATAATACTGGGGCGCGGTCTGCTGCGGCGGACGGCTGTTGTGCGCCTGTTCCACCAGCAGGCGGAGGCGTTGTTCATACTCGCGCAGACTGGCCTCCTTCTGCTCCATGGCCTCGATGTCGGTCGTAAGTTGCGAGCGCAGTTTTTCGAGGTGCGCGGCCTCAGGATTTTCGGTGACGGTGGTCGTGTTCATGCGTTGTGCCGCGACCATAGCAGGCTTGGCGCCCCGCGCCTAGGGGGGCGGCGGGCATTTACGGGGCCTTTACCACGCCGCGCCCGGATTTTACGGAAAAATAAAACGCCGCGCCGCCTACGCCCGGAACATCACGTCCTCGCGGTTGAACATCCGCACCGCCAGGCCCAGCGCGATCGCGGCGTAGAGGCACGAGGACCCGAAGATGAGCGCCAGGTAGTTCCAGTGCCACACGCCCGACAGCATCTCCCGGCACGCGAGGCTGAGGTTGAGGATCGGCACGAGCGCGAGCCGCAGGTTGAGGTCGATGCCCGGCAGCATGCCGACCACCGCGGGCATGATGACGATGAAGATCATCGGCGCGACGTAGCTCTGCGCCTCCTTGTAGCTCTTGGCGAAGAGCGCGACGGTGAAGATGACCGCGGAGAACAGCACGGCCACGGGCAGCACCAGCGCGATCACGCCGAGGATGCCCAGCGGGTCGATCATGGGCATGGCCCCGGCCGCCCGCTTCGCGGCGCCGGCGGCGGCGGCGGCCACCTTGGCGCCCCCGCCGCCGTCGACGAACATCACCCCGCCGATGACGGCGCAGACGCCCATCGAGAGCAGGGAGAGCAGCATGGCCGAGAGCGAGCCGGTCAGCACCATCAGGAACTTGCCCAGCACCAGGTCGACCCGCGGCACGGGGCAGCAGAGCAGGGTCTCCATCGTGCCGCGCTCCTTCTCGCCCGCGGTCAGGTCCATCGCCGGGTACATCGCCCCGGTGAAGCACAGGATGATGATCAGGTAGGGCACGATGCCGCCGAGCAGGTTGCCCCCGACCTTCTCCGGCGGGGCGACGTTCTCGCGCTTGAAGTCGAACGGCATCACCAGGGACGCCGGGAGCGAGCGCTCCGCCAGCCGCGCCGCCACCGTCCGGTCGCGCAGCTCGCGGAAGAACTGCTCCAGCTCGTTCACGGCGAAGCCGGACTTCAGCTCGCCCTCATAGTGGTAGATGACCACCGGGCCGGCCGCGCCGGACTTCAGGCCGGCCTCGAAGCCGGCGGGGATCCGCACCGCCGCGCGGACCTGCTTGTCCGAGATCTGCTGCTTCCAGTCGGCCGCGGCCGCGACCACCTTGAGCTTCTTCGCCTCCTTCAGCTCGGCGACCACGCCGGGCGAGTCCTCGCCGCCCAGCACCATCACGCGGGGGATCTCCTCGCGGGCCTTGGAGAAGATGCCGGCGGCGATCTTGCCCACGCCGAAGAAGAGCGCCGGCATCACAAAGGTGGGGATGATGATGACCGAGAGCAGCGTGCGCCGGTCGCGCAGCGAGTCGCGCAGCTCCTTGCCATAGACGGTCGAGATGTTGTGCCAGTTCATGGTCGGGGTGGGTTCAGTTTTTGAGCGCGGCCGCCAGGGCGGCCTCGCCGCCGGCCGCCTTGACAAAGACCTCCTCCAGGTCCTGCTCGCCGAAGCGCGCGCGCAGCTCCGGCAGCGTGCCCTCGGCCACGAGCCGGCCGCCGTGGATGATGCCGACCACGTCGCAGAGCTTCTCCACCTCGCTCATGATGTGGGTGGAGTAGATCACGGTCTTGCCGCGGTCGCGGCAGTCGCGCACGAACCGGACGATGGCCCGGGCCGTCATGACGTCGAGCCCGAGCGTGGGCTCGTCGAAGATCATCACGGCCGGGTCGTGGATGAGCGTGCGCGCGATGGAGGTCTTCTGCTTCATGCCGGTGGAGAACTTGTCGCAGCGGCGGTCGAGGAACTCGGCCATGTCGAGCTCGGCGGCCAGCACCTTGATCCGGGCCCGAATGGCGGGGTCGGCCATGCCGTTGAGCCGGCCGAAGTAGGTGATCATCTCCCGGGCGGACAGCCGGCCGTAGAGAGCGGTGCTGGCGGCGAGGAAGCCGACGTGGGCGCGCACCTGCGCGGCGGCCGTGGCGACGTCGAAGCCGGCGAGCCGGGCGGTGCCGCTGGTCGGCTGCAGCAGCGTGGCGAGCAGGCGGAGCGTGGTGGTCTTGCCCGCGCCGTTGGCGCCGAGCAGGCCGTAGATCTGCCCGGGCCGGCAGGTGAAGGACACGTCGTCGACGGCGGTGATGACGCCGCGCTTCTTGTCCCGGAAGGTCTTGGTCAGGTGGTGGGCTTCGATCATGGGATCAGGAGGGTTGGTTTTTGGCCCGCGAATGACGCGAATTGGCGCCAATAAAAAACAAGGGATGATTCGTGTGTATTCGTGTGATTGGCGGGCAGGCTTACAGGCTCATCCGCTCGCGGAAATCCTGGGCCTGGCGGCGGGAGAGCTCGACCTTGAGGCCGCCCTTCAGCCGGACCAGCAGGCCCCCGCTGAACCAGGGATCGATGCCGTCGACCCAGGCGAGGTTGATGACCTGCTTGCGGTTGGCGCGGAAGAAATGCCGGCCGTCGAGCCGCTCCTCCATCGCGGTGAGCGAGCGGAACAGCTGCGGCTTCTGGTCGTCGAAGTGCAGCCGCGTGTAGTTGCCCTCGGACTCGAGCAGCCGGATGGTCTTCACCGGCACGAACCAGCAGCGGTCGCCCTCGCGCACGAAGACCTTGTCCTCGGGGGTCAGCCGGTGCGTGGCGGCGGCGCCCTCCGCCGGGAACGGCGCGTGGCTGCCGCGGTGCCGGAGCTTTTCCAGCGCCGCGACGAGGCGGTTGGGGTCGACGGGCTTGAGCAGGTAGTCGAGGGCGTTGAACTCGAAGGCCTTCACGGCGAACTCGTCGTAGGCCGTGGTGAAGATGACCGCGGGCAGCGGGGGCTCGAGCTGCTCGAGCAGGCTGAAGCCGTCGGCCCCGGGCATCTGCACGTCGAGGAACAGCAGGTCGGGCCGGAGCGCCGCGACCTTGCCCAGGGCGTCCGGCACGTCCACCGCCTCGCCCGCGATCACGATGTCGGCGTGGGCGGCGAGCAGCCGGCGGAGCTCGTTGCGCGCGAGGCGCTCGTCGTCGATGAGCAGGGCCTTCATGGGCCGGGGTGGTTGAGGGGGATGCGGACGTCAGCGGAGACACACCCGGCCGGTTCGGCCAGGAGCGTGAGGGAGGCCCGGTCGCCGAAGAGCAGCTTGAGCCGCTCGGAGGCGTTGCGCAGGCCGACGCCGGTGGAGGAGCCCGCGCGGGCGGCGGCCGGGTTGGCGGGCTCGGCCAGGTCGCCGGGGTTGGTCACGCGGAGGTGCAGCGCCGCGTCCTCGAGCCGGGCCGTGATCCGCAGCTCGCCGCCCTCGCGCCGGGCGCTGATGCCGTACTTCACGGCGTTCTCGACGAGGGTCTGCAGCAGCATCGGCGGCACGGCCACGGCCAGGACGTCCCCGGCGATGGTCCAGCGGACCTGCAGGCGGTTCTCGTGCCGGATCTGCTCGAGCGCCAGGTAGTCCTCGACGATGCGCAGCTCGTCCTCGAAGGGCACGGTCTCGAGCTGGCCCGACTGCAGGGAGTAGCGCAGCATGTTGGCGAGGCGGGTCACGGCCTCGCGCGCCTTGGGGGCGTCCTCGTCGATCAGGGCGCGGAGGCTGTTCAGCGAGTTGAAGAGGAAGTGGGGGTTCACCTGCGACTTCAGCGCGCGCAGCTCGGCCTCCTTGACGTTGGCGGCCAGGCGCAGCTGCTCGACCTGCATGGTGCGCAGCCGCTCGAAGGTGTGGTAGACAAAATAGACGCAGAACCACCCCATGAACATCAGGGTGCCGTTGATGGTGCTGACGGAGACGGCGAAGGCCGGCGAAAACTTCGCCTTCCAGGCGTAACCCAGCAGCACATAGATGTAGCCGAAGCCCACGGCCGACCACAGCAGCGACATCAGGAAAGACATGGCCGCGACGCGCGGCAGCAGCGCCGCCCAGCCCAGCTGTTTCCAGCCCCAGCGCTGCAGCAGCGGCCGGGCGTAATGGGTCAGGAGCAGGCCCATCAACATGACCATGATGAGCACGGACTGGTCATGGAGGGCGTCCGGTTTCTTCTCGGCCGTCGTGGCGCTGACGCTCCGGTAGTAGAACAGCTGGAGCGCGGTGAACCCGCCCCACCCGCCCAGCTGGCACAGGAGGT
Organism: uncultured Oleiharenicola sp.; assembly: GCA_964423065.1. Taxonomy (GTDB): domain Bacteria; phylum Verrucomicrobiota; class Verrucomicrobiia; order Opitutales; family Opitutaceae; genus Lacunisphaera. Next base: position 29,240 of record CAYRDN010000003.1, read on the forward strand.
AAAGCCGGTCCTTGGCCCGCTGCAGCTTGGCCGCGGCATTGATCACGGGGGGCATCGCCACGCCGGAGTGAACCACGGCGGAGGGGCCGGCGGCAAGCCCGGCGGGGGAGCGCGGCCACGGGCGGGCGGGGAGGTGGGCGACGGGCATGCCGGCGAGGCAAGGGCGAAGGTCCGCCCGAGGCAGGACTAAAGTGACGGACGGCCCCGCCGCAGGATGAGCGGCACCCGGGATTGCCTTGGCCCGCCGCATGCTCCTTGCTCCCCAGCCATGACCTGCCCCCCGCCCGACACCCCGTCCCTCGCGCGCCACTGGCGGGGCCGCGGCACGGTGCTGGTGGTGGATGACGAGGAGGCGGTGCGCGTCACCGCCGTCCAGATGATCACCTATTTCGGGTTCGAGGCCCGGGCGGCCGGCTCCGGCCGGCAGGCGCTCGAGCTCCTGGGCGCGGACGGCGGCGGCTTCGACCTGGTGCTGCTCGACCTGACCATGCCCGACATGGACGGGTTCGCCACGTTCACCGCGATCCGGGCGCTGCGGCCCGGCCAGCCGATCGTGGTCTTCAGCGGCTACAGTGCGCAGGATGCCAAGTCGCGGTTCGCCGGCCAGAACCTGAACGGCTTCCTCCAAAAGCCGTTCAGCGTCGAGGCCCTGCGCGACATCCTGAGCCAGTTCACGCGAAAATAGGTCGCCACGCGGCGCGGCGCGGTTTCTACTCGGCCTGTTGTGAAGCCTTCGGTCGTCGTCATCGGCAGTTTTCTTCAGGACCTCGCGTTCTACACCAAAAATTTTCCCCGGCCGGGCGAATCGGTGGTGGGCGATTTCCGGCCCGGCCCGGGCGGGAAGGGCTTCAACCAGGCGGTCGCGGCGTCACGCGCCGGCGTCCCCACCCTCTTTGTGGGCGCGGTCGGGCCCGACGCGTTCGGCGCCCGCGCCCGGCACTTCGCCCGCTCGGCCGGCCTGCCCGCGTTTTTCGTCGCGAAGCCCAAGCATGCCACCGGCGCCGCCGTCATCACGGTCAATGCCGCCGGCCAGAACCAGATCATCATCTCGCTGGGCGCCAACCTCGCCCTGCGGCCGCGCGACGTCCCGGCCTACCTGCTCGCCCCCGCCCAGGTGGTCGTTTGCCAGGGCGAGTCGGACTACGCCACCGTCGGCTTCGTGCTGCGCACCGCACGCCGGAACGGCGCCATCACGGTCCTCAACCCCGCCCCCATGCGCGCCGAGTTCGATCCGGCGCTGCTCCGGCACACCGAGGTGCTCATCCCCAACGAGAGCGAGTTCATCCTGCTGGCGAAGAAAGTCGCCCCGTGCGCCGCGCTGCTGCGCACGGCCCCGTTCAACGCCCAGGGCGAGTTCACCGAGGCCGCGCTGCGCGCCCTGCCCGCCGACGCCCTGCACCGGCTCTGCCGCTGCCTGCAGGTGCCGGTGGTCATCGTCACCCTCGGCGCCCGCGGCTGCTTCGTCTCGCAGCCCGACGTTTTCACGCGGATCAACGCCCACGACGTCGAGGTGGTGGACACGACCGGGGCCGGCGACGCGTTCGTCGGGGGCTTCGCCGCCGGGCTGGTGAAGTTCAAGCACAACATCTTCGAGGCCGCACACTACGCCAACGCGGTCGCCGCGCTCTCCGTCATGCAGCCGGGCACGGCCCCCTCGATGCCCATCGCCCGCGAGATCGCCCGCTTCCTGAAAAAGCGCGACCACCAGTGAGGCGCGGCCGCGCTCAGTGGTTCGGGAAGAAGCCCTGCGGCTTCGGCTCGAGGTAGCCCTTGGCGAAGAACGGCACGTACTGGACGATGCCCAGCACGCCGAGCAGGAACAGGTCGTCCTTGTAGACCCCGCCGAGAAAGATGCCGAGCAGCCCGCAGGCGTCCGCCAGCGTCAGCCCGACGACAAACAGGGGGAAGGCGCGCGCCAGCCCGGAAAGCCGCGGCAGCACCAGCCAGCGGATGATGATGCTGACGAACAGCGGCGCGAGGCCGATGAGCCCGGTGAGCGGGTTGGCCCCGGGCGGCGGCGCCTTCGCCGGCGCCCGGCCGAACACCGCATAGATGACCACCAGGCCGGCGAGGATGCCCGCCCAGACGATCCACCACACCAGCAGCTGGGCGCGGTCGCGTTGGGCGTCGGGTCCGGGGGCCATGGCTCACGCGCCGATCGGGTGCCAGGTGGTCTTGAACTCGAGGTGGTCGCGGATCTCGTAGAGACCCTGGGCCGCGGGGGCAAACCAGTCGCAGGGCTCCTCGGCCTTGCGCAGCTTCACGCGCTTCACGCTCTCGGCCGCGCCGAGCTTGAGCACCTGGCGCTCGTCGGCGCTGGCCACGCCGGCGATGGCGCGCAGGTGGGTGTGGGTGGCAAAGGTCGGCACCAGCTCCCGGCGGAATCCGGTGAGCAGGTTGACCACGCCGCCGGGCAGATCGCTGGTCGCGAGCATCTCGCCCAGCACGATGGCCGGATAGGGCTGCGATGATGATGCGAGGGCGACGACGGTGTTCCCGCTGGTGATGGCCGGCGCGACCAGCGAGACGAGCGCGAGCAGCGGCGCCTCCTCGGGTGCGAGCAGGCCGATGATGCCCATCGGCTCGGTGACGGTGAAGTTGAAGTAGGGCGCGGCGACGGGGTTCACGCTGCCGAGCAACTGCTCGTACTTGTCGGCCCAGCCGGCGTAGTGGATCAGCCGGTCGACGGTGGTGGCGATCTCCCGCGCGGCCGCGGCCCGCGTCGCGCCGCCGACGGCCAGCGCGGCGGCCATGTCCGCCCGGCGCGCCTCGAGCATCTCGCCGAGCCGGTAGAGGATCTGGCCGCGGTTGTAGGGCGTGCGCTTCGCCCAGCCCGGGCCGGCCTTGGCGGCGGCCTCGACGGCGTTGCGCAGGTCCTTGCGCGTGCACTGCGGGATGTTGGCGAAGAAATTGCCGGCGGCGTCCTGCAGCGGGAACGTGCGGGCGCTCTCGGAGCGGATGAACGCGCCGCCGACGTAGACCTTGGGCGTTTTGGTGACGGGCAATCGGGTCATGGCGGGAGGGAGGGGTCAGGTTTCGGCCGCGGCTTCGGCGAGCGGCACCGGATTTTCGTCCTGCAGATAGTCGACCACCCTGTAGCGGACGGCGACGAAGCAGAAAAGAATGGAGGCGGCGATCGAGAGACCGGCGAAGAAGTAGTAGTAAGGCGGACCCGAGAGCTTCAGGGAGCCGTCGGGATTGGCGATGAACCAGTGGACGCCCGCGGTGAAGAAGTTTCCGCCCGAGATGGAGAGGAAAAAGATCGCCTGCACCACCGCCTTCAGATGGCGCGGAGCCTGCGTGTAGGCAAACTCGAGCGCCGTGATCGAGGCCATGACCTCGCCGGCGGAGAGGAGCACGTAGGCGGGCAGCTGCCACGCGATGTTGGGATTCAGGCCCGCGTCGATCCTGGCCTCGATCCACGCGCTGACGAGAAACGACAGCCCGATGGTGAAGATCCCGAGGCCGATCTTGCGCAGCGCGGTGAGCTTCCAGACCTTGTCCATCGCGGGATAAAACAGATATTGGAACAGCGGAATGAACACCATGATCATGATCCCGTTCACCACCTGGAGCTGGGAAGCCAGCAACTCAAAGTGCCAGCCGAAGAGGGAGATGTTTCTGTTCATTTTCGCCGCCTGCAAAACCCATTCGCCCCCGCTCTGATCCCACAACGCCCAAAACGGCAGGAGGAAGACAAAGATCAGGGCCAGCCGGCCGAGGACCGCCAGACTCTGGCGGTTGAAGGTCTCGCTGAAGAACGCCCTGCCCTTCGGGGGGACATGCACGAACTTGTAGCGCCCGGCCCAGAAGATGAAGGTGGCCAGCAGCATCAGGGCGGCCGGAATGCCGAAGGCCACCCTCGGGCCATAGCGGTTCAGGAATATCGGGATGAACCAGATCGAGAAAGTGGAGCCGAAATTGACCGCAAAGTAGAACCAGCCAAAGGCCCGCGAAACGAGGTGCCCATTGGCGACGCCAAACTGGTCCCCCACATTCGAAGCCACACAGGGCTTGATCCCGCCCGCGCCGAGCGCGATCAGCCCGAGACCAAGGGTCAGGCCCAAACGGGTGTCGTCGGCCGCCAGGATCAAACAGCCGGCGCAATAGACGAGGGAGATCCAGAACACCGTGCGGAATTTTCCCCAAAAAACATCGGCGATGATGGCGCCCATCATCGGGAAAAAATAATTGGAGCCGACGAAGAGATGATACCAGCCGTTGGCGTCGTTTTCGTTCATCGGCGCCAGAGCCCCGGCGCGATTGCGCAGGTATTGGGTCATGTAGATGACCAAAACCGCCTTGAGCCCGTAGAAATTGAACCGTTCGGCGGCCTCGTTGCCGATGATGTAGGGGATGCCCGGGGGCATCCGGTCCGTCTTGAGCGGGGTGGTGCGATAGGGGGAGACGGCCATGGGGATCGCGGCGGGGCTCAGGCGAGCCGGCAGTAGTCGAGCAGGCCCTGGCGGCCGCCCTCGCGGCCGAAGCCGCTTTCCTTGTAGCCGCCGAACGGCGACGCGGGATCGAATTTGTTGAAGGTGTTGGCCCAGACGACGCCGGCCTTGAGCTCGGTGGACATCTTCAGGATGCGCGACCCCTTGTCGGTCCACACGCCGGCGCTGAGGCCGTAGGGCGTGTTGTTCGCCTTCTCGATGGCCTCGTCGACCGTGCGGAAGGTGATGATCGCCAGCACGGGCCCGAAGATCTCCTCGCGCGCGATGCGGTGGCTCTGGGTCACGCCGGTGAAGATCGTCGGCGGCATGAAAAAACCCTTCGCGGGGAGGCGGCCCGGCGGCTGCCACAGCTCGGCGCCTTCCTTCACCCCGATGTCCAGGTAACCCTGGATGGCGGCGAGCTGGTCGCGGGACACGATCGCGCCGACGTCGGTGTTCTTGTCCAGCGGATTGCCGACGCGCAGGGCGCGCAGCCGGTGCTTGAGCTTGGCCACGATCCGGGCGGCCACCGGCTCGTGCACGAGCAGGCGGGAGCCGGCGCAGCAGACCTGGCCCTGGTTGAAGAAGATGCCGTTGACGATGCCCTCGACGGCCTGGTCGAGCGGCGCATCGTCGAACACGATGTTGGCCGCCTTGCCGCCGAGCTCCATGGTCATTTTCTTGTCGGTGCCGGCCACCGAGCGCATGATGACCTTGCCCACCTCGGTCGAGCCGGTGAAGGCGATCTTGGCCGCGGTCGGGTGGGCCATGAGCAGGCCGCCGGTCGAGCCGGGGCCGGTGATGATGTTGACCACGCCGGGCGGCAGGCCGGCGTCCTGGAAGATCTCCGCGAGCTTCATCGCGGTGACGGGCGTGTTGGTCGCCGGTTTGATGACCACGCAGTTGCCCATCGCGATCGCGGGTGCGATTTTCCACGACATCATGAGCAGGGGAAAATTCCACGGGATGACCTGGCCGACGACGCCGAGCGGCGCGACCTTGCGGCCGGGGGCGACATACTCGAGCTTGTCCGCCCAGCCGGCGTGGTAGAAGAAATGCGCCGCGGCCATCGGCACGTCGAAGTCGCGCGTTTCCCTGATCGGCTTGCCGTTGTCCATCGTCTCGGCGACGGCGAATTCCCGCGCGCGGTCCTGCAGCAGGCGGGCGATGCGGTAGAGGTATTTGGCGCGCTCCTTGCCGGGCAGCCGGCCCCAGACGGTTGCCTGGGCCTGCTGCGCCGCGCGGTAGGCCGCCTCGACATCGGCGGCCCCGCCGAGCGCCATCTCCGCGATCTTCTGTTCGTTGGCCGGGTTGATGGAGTCGAAGTACTTGCCGGAGGCCGGGGCGACGAACTTGCCGCCGATGAAGAGCTCGTAGCGCTCCTTCAGCTTCGGATCGGCGGTTTCCGGCGAGGGATCAAACGCCCAGAGGTCGCCAAAGGTGAGTTCGGGGGCGGGCCGACTCTGGGCACGCGCGGTCGGACGTTTTTTCTCGGTCAGCGTAGGCATGATTTGAAACCACTAATGCACCCTAATCCACGCTCATGCCGGACAAGTCGTTTGGGAGATTAGTGACCATTAGTGAATATGAGTGGTTAAGGTTCAGTAAGTCTCGGCGGCCTCGCTGAAGTAATAGGGCGCCTGGTAGGCCCCGGTCCGCTCCTTCTCGATCTGGCGGAGCAGGTCGTTGAGCAGCGAGGAGGCGCCGAAGCGGTAGCGGGCGGGGTTGAGCCACTCGTCGCCGAGGGTCTCCTTCACCGCGATGAGGAAGGTGAGCGCCTGCTTGGCGGTGCGGATGCCGCCGGCGGGCTTCATCGCGATGGGCGTGCCCGTGTCGAGGTAGAAGTCGCGGATGGCCTCGAGCATCACCTGGTTGTTGCCGAGCGTGGCGTTGAGCGAGGTCTTGCCGGTGCTGGTCTTGATGAAGTCGCCCGGCCGCAGGACGCGCATGGCGAGGAAGGAGGCGGCGCGGATATTGTCGTAGGTCTCGAGCTCGCTGACCTCGAGGATGACCTTGAGCGTGCAGGTGCCGCAGGCCTCGCGGACGGCGGCGATCTCGTCCTGCACCAGCTGGAACTCGCCCGCGAGGAACGCCCCGCGGTTGATGACCATGTCGATCTCGTCAGCCCCGGCGTCCACGGCGGCCTTCACCTCGGCGAGGCGGGTCCGGAGCGGGGCCTGGCCGGACGGGAAGGCGGTGGCCACGGAGGCGATGCGGACGGGCGTGTCCTCGCCCAGCGCCCGGCGGGCATATTTGACCATGGCGGGATAGACGCAGACGGCGGCCACGGTCGGAACCGCCGGGTCGTCAGTCGGACGGAGGGCCTTCCGGCAGAGCGACTCGACCTTGCCGGGCGTGTCCTTGCCCTCGAGGGTGGTCAGGTCGACCATCGACACGGCCAGTTTCAGGCCGAAGAGCTTTGAACTCTTCTTGATGCTGCGGGTGGCGTATTTGGCCACACGTTCCTCAATGCCCACGAAATCGACCGGGCCGATTTCATTGAACAAACGCCGGAACCCGGCCTGGGCGGTGACTGCCATGGTTTTCGCACTATCCGGCCAAAGCCTCCTGAAAACAACGCCAAAGTCGGGCCCGGTCACGCCCGCGCTTGCCAGCCGGCCTTCGGGCCGTAGCCTGCGGGCATGAGTGACACGGCCCACGCCAGCTCCGGCGCGTTATTGTCCAAGCACCGGATCGAGGCGCTCAGCGACGGGGTGTTCGCCGTCGTGTTGACGCTGCTGGTGCTGGAGATCAAGCCCGACATGGAGCCGCACGCCGACGACGAGGCTGTCCGGCACCTGTTGCGGACCCTGGTCCTGCCGGTCCTCACCTTTGCGGTCGCCTTTCTGATCAGCGGGGTCTTCTGGAGCCTGCACCACCGCAAATTCGCGCTGCTGCGGCACACCAACACCCGGCACACCAGTCTGACCCTGGCCTTCCTTTTCGCGGTCACCCTGCTGCCGGTTTCCATCTCGATCTATCTGCACGCCAAGTCCAGCGGTCTCGCCCGCGCGGTTTATTTCGCCAATTTCACCCTGATCGCCCTGCTCCTGCTCGTCAGCTGGCTGTATGCGCAGCGCGCCGGCCTGGCCGAGACCGCCCAGCCGGCCGACCTGCGCCGGCTGACCCAGCGCATGGCGGGCATGACCGGGATGGGGGTGTTCGCCACGGTGGCATGCTATTTTAACCTGCCCTTCCTGATCATGCTCGCGCTGCCGGTCATGATCTATCTCCGCCGCCGGCAGAATGCCCCCACCCCGCCATGAGCGACCCCGCCCCGCCCGCCGAGCCCCACGGCGAACTCGTCATCCGCACCATCGCGATGCCCGCCGACACCAACCCCAGCGGCGACATCTTCGGCGGCTGGCTCATGTCGCAGATGGACCTCGGCGCCGCCATCTACGCGCGCAACCTCTCGCGCAGCCGCGTGACCACCGTCGCGGTGGACGGCATGGCGTTCCTGAACCCGGTCAGCGTCGGCGACATCGTCAACTGCTACGCCTCGCTGCTCAAGGTCGGCCGCACCTCGATGAAGATCGACGTCGAGGCCTGGGTGCAGCGCGAGGCCGACGGGCGGCTGCTGCGCGTCACCGAGGGCGTGTTCACTTATGTCGCCATCGACCCGGCCGGGCGGCCCCACCCGGTGCACCGGTGAACGGCGGGGGTCCTCACGGCAGCTTCTCCCTGATTTCCTTGTAGCGCGCGCGGCCGATGGGCAGGCAGACGCCGTTCCGCAGCTCCGCCTCGTCGTGGCTGCCCGCGGCCGCGTGCAGCGCCTTCACCGCGCTCCAGCGCACCACGTAGCTCTTGTGGATGCGCTCGAACCCCGGCGGCAGGAGGGCATGCAGCTTTTCCAGCGTCTTGTCGTGCCGCTCGGTCCTGCCGTTGTCGAGCACCAGCTCGGCGTAGGACCCGGCGCCCTTCACGTAAAGGATGCGGTCGATCTCAACCAGCTCGACCTTGCCGTATTTTTTCACCGCGAGGTACCGGGCGGCACCCGCCGCCCGCCCGTCCCGCTCCGTCACCCGGGCCAGCGCCTGCGCGAGCCGCTCCCGGGAGAACGGCTTCGGCACAAAATCGACCACGCCGAACTCGAACGCCCGCAGCGCCTGTTCCGTGTTGGCCGAGACGACGATCGTGTGAAATGACCCGGCCACGCTCGCTTGAAGCAGCTCCATCCCGTCGCGCCCATGCAGGTTCAGGTCGAGCAAAAGCAGGCCGACCGGCGACTCGTCCAGCCGGGCCGCGGTCAGCAGGGCCGCCTGGGCCTGCCGGCGGTCGGCGCGCAGCTGCAGGCCGAGCATGATGAACAGGTACAGCACCAGCACGGAGAAGATGGCAAAGAACCACGGATCGAGGAAATCACGCCGGTCTGCCTTCACCAGCAGCAGGCCCGCCAGCACGCCGCCGAACACGAACCACGCACCGGCCCGCCGCCGCGACCCCGCCCAGGCGGCAATCCCCAGCGACATCGCCAGCATCGCCCGGCAGAGCCAGGGGGCCTTGATCTCGTAGAGCGGCGACATCGCCCAGGCCGCCGCCAGCAGGGGCGCCTGCGCCGCCGGTCCACCAGCCGGAACCGCACCAGGCTGATCAGCCCCACCAGCAGCGCTCCGCCCAGCCCGATCAGCGGGAACACGGGCCGCTGGATCTCCGCGGCAAAATGCCCCGCGACGTTGCTCGGGAGAAACGCGACATTGAAGGAGGCCGCAGGGAAAGTTGTAGTGAAAGCCCGACAGCCGGATCGCCACGACGTGTCCGCCCGGCCCGCGCAGATCCGGGGGGATCACAAAAACATTGTCCAGCCGGCCGGGCGTTTCCGCCTCGCGGGTGGCACCCACCGTGCCGTTGCGGCCGACGAGCTTCCCGTCCCAGTAAAATGCATAGGAATACGGCGCCGCCAGGAAGACGCGGTCGAACCCGGTGACCAGATCGATGCCCGAGAGGTCGCGCATCGGCGCATCCGGCAGGAATCCCGGGCCCCCGCCGGACAGGGGCGTAAACCGGAAACGCACCCAGTGGATGCCGGCGCGCCCCGGCACGTTGTTGCCCGGCGCCCAATCGCGGTCGTCCCAGTCGGGCGCGGCCCACCGCGGATCGTCCCCTGCCCGATGGCGCATCGTGTTCACCGGCGCGGGCTGGGCCGCCGCCAGCAGCGGGGCCAGCGCCAGCACGAGGCCTAAAATCCGGTGGGCGTGGAGGCGGATCACGCCCGCCAGATTGCATGGTAACGCCCGGCGTCCACGCGTTTTCCGAGCCGTTCACGCGCCATCCGGGCCGTTACGGGGAGACGCCGTTGTTTGCCCGGCATCTGAGCCGTTGGACCGGGATATTTCGCGGCGCGCCCGGGCCTCCGGCAACTTCACCCCGTCACCCACCAGTGACTCTCCCGCGAAATCTTCAACCACCGTAAAAATGAAAGCCATCGCCTCCCGCTCCATCCTCGCGCTCACCGCGCTTTGCGCCGTCATCCATCTCCACGCCGAAAGCAACGCGGCCGCCGCGCGCCCCGGCCGCCGCGAGATCCCCCTCACCCAGGTCACCGCCGCGGCCCCGGTCAACGGCGACACCGTCACGGCGGGCACGAGCCGCGTCCTGGTCTCGCTGCGCCTCGGGCCGCCCGACCACGTGCTCGCCGATGGCAGCTGGCTGTACGCCGGCTACTCGGCCAACGACTCCGGCCCGGCCGGGACGTTGGTCGTGCGCTTCACCGCCAACCAGGTCTCCCGCCTGACGCTCGCCACCGCGGCCCAGGTCGTCGGGCTGCGCTCGAGCCCCCGGCATCCGGCCCGGGACCAGATTCTCGCCGCCAACCAAAGGCGGTGAGCAGTGAGGACGGGCCATGGCAGGAACGACGCCATGGCCCGTGTTGCGTCCACCGCCGGCGGTGTGCGCCGGTAATTCGGCGGCACTGTGCCGCCGGATCGGTTGACGCCCCGGGGGCGCCCGCCCAGCTTCACCGGGATTGTCCTCGCCGCAAAAAAACCACGGTGACGCCGGGGGCGTGCTGGCCGCCACCGGCAGCTTCCTGCTCTGGGGCATCGTCCCCCTTTATTGGAAGCAGATGCAGGGCGTGCCGGCGTTCGAGCTCATCGCCCACCGCATCACCTGGTCGCTGCTTTTCCTGCTCGGCGTGCTGGCGTGGCAGCGGAATTTCAGCGCGCTGCGGCCGGCGTTCGCCACCGTCCGCGCCTTCGGGCTGAACCTGCTCAGCGGCCTGCTGCTGGCGGTCAACTGGACGGTCTACGTCTGGGCCGTGAACAGCGGCCACGTGATCGAGTCGAGCCTGGGCTATTTTCTCGTGCCGCTGGTCAACGTCGGGCTCGGCTCGGCCGTGCTGCACGAGCGGCTGCGACCGGTGGCCTGGCTCGCCATCGCCCTGGCCGCGGCCGGCGTCGGCCTGCTGCTGCTGCGCGTCGGCCATGTGCCCGGGATCGCGCTCGCGCTGGCGGGCACCTGGGCGGGCTACGGCCTGCTGAAGAAAAAATCCGTGCTCGGCCCCATCCCCGGCCTGACCGCCGAGACGCTGCTGCTGTTCCCGGTCGCGGCGGCGCTCCTGCTGTGGTGGCACCACACCGGCACGGGCGCGCTGGGGCGGGTGGATGCGCGCACGCATTTTTTCGTGCTGGCCACCGGCGTGGTCACGGCCGTGCCCCTGCTGCTCTTCGCCTACGGGGCCCGCCGGATCCGGCTGACCACGCTCGGGCTCCTCCAGTATGTCGCCCCGACCGTGCAATTCCTGGTCGGCCTGTTCATTTACCGCGAGCCGTTCGACGCCGCGCACCTGCAGGCGTTCACGCTGATCTGGTGCGGCCTGGGCCTCTACAGCACCGACAGCCTGTGGGGGCAGCGCCGGCGGCTGCTCCAGGCCGTCGGGGCGGACTGAGCCGCCCTACTCCTGGCCAAAATCCAGCAGCTCCATCTCGAAGACCAGGGTGGCGCTGCGGGGGATGCTCGGGGGACGGCCGCGGCTGCCATAGCCGAGCTCGGGTGGGACAATGAGCAGCCACTTCTCGCCCCGGTGCATTTTCTGCAGGGCCTCCTCCCAGCCCTCGACCAGGTTGCCCCGGCCGAGCCGGATCTTCAGCGGCTTGGACGCGTCGGCCTGGTCAAACACGGTCCCGTTCAGCAGCATGCCCTTGTAGGCCACACTGACCACCATGCCCGGCACGGGACTCGGGGTGTCCGACTTGGCGGCCGTGAGCACGATGTAGCGCAGCCCGGTGTAGGTGCGCTTGGCGCTGGGCCATTTCTTCTCGACGAAATCGAGGTCGTCGGGCGGCAGTTTCTCCCGCTGGGCGTGCAGGGGCGGGACACCCAGGCCCAGCAGGGCGACGGCGAGGAACGCAAGGCGGCGGACGGTCGGGGTCATGGTTTTTTCGGCGGGGGTATGATCCGGAAAGTAAGGCCTGCGTCAGGATTCGTCGAGGATTGTTCCGGGGCCGCGGGCGGATTCTTGTCGGTCCGGACCGTGGGCATCTCCGCGGGCTTCGCCGGTGAATCCGTCGGGGTGGCCGCCGCCACCGCGGGCGGCAGGGCGGCAAAGCCGCGCTCGATCAGCTCGATGGCCTTCAGGTCGCGGGCCTTGCCCTTGTCGATCGCCCCGTTCGGGCCGAACGAGCCCATGATGACGGCGATCACGCGCCGGCCGTTGCGCTCGGCGGTGGCGCTGAGGCAGTAGCCGGCGCCCAAGGTGTAGCCGGTCTTCAGGCCGTCGACGCCCGCCACCTTGCCGAGGAGGTTGTTGTGGTTCTTCATGTGCTGCGGCCCGTCCTTGCGGGCCGGACCGAAGTCGCGGTTGCGGACGGACGTGTATTTCAGCACGTCGGTGTTCAGCACGAGGTAGCGGCAGAGAACCGCGAAATCGCGCGGCGTGGTCAAATCGCCGTCCGCGATGCGGTGGTCGGACGGCGGCAGACCGTGGGGCGTGCGGAACGTCGTGCGGGTCATGCCGAGCTCGGCCGCCTTGGCGTTCATGAGGCCGACAAAGGCTTCCACCGATCCTCCGGCGGCGCGCGCCAGCGCATGCGCCGCGTCGTTGGCGGACTGGATCATCATGGCGTAGACCAGCTCCTCGACGGAAAAGGTCTCGCGCGGGTCGAGGTAGACCTGGGTGCCCCCCATCTTCGCGTCCTCGGCCGTGATCCGCACCGGTGTCTGCAGCGTCAGCGCCCCGGCCGCCAGCTTGTCGTGCAGGACGGCGAACGTCATCAGCTTCGCCATGCTTGCCGGCGGGTTCGACACGTCGGCGTTTTCCTCGAACAGCACCCGGCCGGTGGCGGCCTCGGTGACGATGAACCCGGCGTAGGCCGACCGGCTGCTTTTTTCGGCCGCGGCGGCGGTGACAACGAGGGCGAGGGTGGCGAGGGCGAGGAGCCCGCGGGAAGAGATCATGGCAAATTGACCGCCAAGGGAGCGGCCCGGGCCGGGCCGTGCAATCAAAATTCCGGCCAACGCCGGCTTGCGGGCCGTCCCCGGCAGCCGTTAGCTGCCTGCCACCATGCCCCAGGTCGTCATTCTCTGCCCCCGGGAATTCACGTTCAGCGATCCCGCCGCCACGGTGGAGCGGGCGGTGCTCGACGGCGCCGCCGCGGTGCGGACCATCGCGCTGGATTTCAACGAGCCCCTCCCGGCCGAGGCCCTGGCGGCCGACGCGCTGATCCTCTGGCACAACCTCCCCGTCGATGCCGCGGTGATCGCCCGTCTGACCCACTGCCGCGCGCTCATCCGCAACGGCACGGGCTTTGACAGCGTCGATGCCGCCGCCGCCGCCCGGCGCGGCATCCCGGTGTGCAATGTGCCCGACTACGGCACCGAGGAGGTGGCGGACCACACCCTGGCGCTCGCGCTCGCACTGTGCCGGCAGCTTTTCCCGCTCGACGCCGAGGCCAAGCGGCTCGGCTGGCAGATCAACGTCGCGAACAAGATGCACCGGCTGCGCGGCCGCGTGTTCGGCATCATCGGTCTCGGCCGCATCGGCACGGCGACGGCGCTGCGGGCCCGGGCCTTCGGCTTTCGCGTGCTGTTTTTCGATCCCTACCTCGCGCCCGGCATGCACAAGGCCCTGGGCGTGGAGCGGGCGGACACGCTGGACGCGCTGCTGGCGGCATCCGACGTGGTGTCGATCCACTGCCCGCTGACCGCCGAGACCCGCGGGCTGATCGGCGCGCCGGAGCTCGCGCGGATGAAACCCTCGGCCTTCCTGGTCAACACCGCACGCGGCGACATCATGCACAAGGCACCGGTGCTGGCCGCGCTGCGCGAGCAGCGGCTGGCCGGCGCCGGGCTGGACGTCGTGGAGCACGAGCCGCTGCGGAGCGCCGCGGAGGCGGCGACCCCCAACCTGATCGTCACCTGCCACGCCGCTTTCTGCAGCCCGGAGGGCATGCTGGAGATGCGCACCGTCTCCGCCCGCATCGCCCGCGCCGCCGTGACCGGCCAGCCGGTGTGGAACCGGGTCAACTGACCGCCGGCCGCGCGGCGCGGCCCGCCGCCGCCGCCATGTTTTCCAGCAGCGCCAGCCGCATTTCCGGGGCCGGGCTCAGCCGCAGCGGCGGACGTTCGGCCCGGAGGGCGTCGCCCTGGCGCACGAGCAGGCCCCAGCCGGCCGGAATCTCGTCCGCGGCGAAGATCCCCTCGTCCACCACGAGGTACAGCGCGTCGGCCGCCAGATAGCGGCGGAGCTTTTCAAATTTCACCCCGTACAGCAGGCGCCGCTGGAGCGTCGCGATCTCGTTGATGACTGCGGCGTAGGCTTCGTGCCGCAGGCCGGCCGGGTCGAGCGAATCGAATTCCGGGAAAAGCATGTCGCCCCGCCGCAGGTCGGGCCGGTGCTCCGCGATGAGGGCCTCCAGCCGGGCCCGGCGGGCCAGCAGTCCGGTCAGGCGTTCCCGCGTGGCGGCTTCCGCGCGGGCGTCCTTCAGCAGGTCGGCGCGCGCCTGTTTGCATTCAAAGAGGGCGGTCCGCGGCGGATGGTGTTTCGTGCCGCGCGCGTAGGCCGCCACATCCACCCGGTAGCCGGAACGCGGCACGCGCACCTCCAGCGCGGTGATGGCCAACCCCGACTCCCGGGCCCAGTCCCGGGCGAGTTCCTTGAGCCGGCGGTGGGCGGCGGTCTCCCCGGCGGCCATGATCAGCCTTTCACCGCCGGATGTCCCGCGATCCGGGCCAGGGCCTGGCGCAGGAGCGTCTTGCCCGGCTCCATGCGATGCCAGGGCGACGCGCCCGACGGATGCGGCAACGGGATGCAGTCGGCGGCATGGCCGCGATAATCAATGCGAAAACTCCGGCCGATGAGGTCGTGCAAAGGAGCCGCCGGGAGAAACTGCGTGATCGCGAGCTTGCCCACGGGCAGCACGAGCGCGGGCTGCAGCAGCGCGAACTCCGCCACCAGCCAGCGCGAGCAGCGGGCGATCTCGTCATCGCCGGGCACGCGGTCGCCGCCCGCCGCCTTCTTGCCCGGGAAGCACCGGCAGACCGCGGCGAAATAAACGCGGTTGCGCGTCTCCTCCTCGCTCCAGCCCAGGGCCTCATGGAACCATTTGAAGAGCGTCTTGCCGGCGGTCCACGCGAAAGGGCGGCCGAGCTTCGGTTCCTTGTCGCCGGGGGCCTGGCCGATCAGGAGGATGCGGCTGGCGACGGGCCGCCCGACCACGACCGGCCGGTGCATCTGGGGGCAGAGCGCGCAGCCCTGCAATTGCGCCAGATGCCTGGTTACTGCCGTGACGGAAGGGGCCATGGGCCGGCATGGTGGCCGCGCCGGCGGCAATGGAAATGAAAAAGGCGGAGCCGCGAGGCTCCGCCTTGAAAGTTTGGTTCGCGCGAGCGAACGGTTGATCAGTAGCGACCGCCGCCACCACCACCGCCGCCGCCGTAGCCGCCGCGACCGCCGCGACCGCCGCCGCCGCCGCCAAAGCCACGGCGTTCACCGCCGAAGCCACCGCGACCGCCGCCGCCGAAGCCGCCACCCGGGCGCTCTTCCTTCGGACGGGCTTCATTGACCTGGAGGGCGCGGCCGCCGAGATCGACCCCGTTGGTCTTCTCGATGGCGAGCTTGGCCTCATCAGGCGTGCCCATGGTGACGAACGCGAAACCGCGGGGGCGGCCGGTCATCTTGTCCATGGCGACGTAGGTGTCGGTGACCGAGCCGAACTGCTCGAAATGGGAGCGCAGTTCGCCCTCCGTGGTGTTGAACGATAGATTTCCAACGTATAGTTTGGAATTACTCATGTGATAATTCGTAGATCCTTCGCCATCTGCCAGTCCGTTCCCACTATGGGTTTCGAAATCATCACTTGAGCTAACGCCCAGCCAACGACTCACCAGATGCTGTCATCAAAACGCTATCTCTAACGAGGCGCACAACAACGCCCAGCGCCGGCCGCAACGCAAGTGAAATCTCGGTCTTCATCCGGCAACCAGCGACCAGGCAGCGGGTTGACCCGATAGAGGGCGGAACCTCAAATCCCGTATTTGGCGCGGATGGCGGCGGGCAGCCGGACCGGACGGGCGGTTTCCGTGGAGACCATCACATAATCGAACCAGCCGTCGCAGCAGACCACCCCGCCGGGCGGACGCTCGATCTCGAACCGGACCTTCACGCCGATGAGCGAGAATTCCTCGATCCACGTGCGGACGATGAAATGGTCGCCGAGCCCCAGCGGCCGCTTGAAAATCATCCGGGCCCCGGCCATGAACCAGCCGAAGCCGAGTTTTTGAAACTCGGACATCGGCATCTTGTAGCAGCGCTCCATCTGGTCGAATCGCGCCGCCAGGACATAATCCATGTAGCGGCTGCTGTGCACATGCCGGTACATGTCGATGTCGTCGGGCCGCACCTGCATTTCCGTTTCGAACTTGGAATAGACCAGCCCGGGGTCGACCGGCACCGGATCGGGGGGAGTGGCCGCCGTGTCATTCATGCCGCCAGCATGCCGGTGGCCCGCGAGCCGGGTCAAAAGAAAATCCGTCGGGATTCAGGAGGATCGCTTGAATTCCTCGCGCATCCAGGAACGGATCAGTTCCTTGTCGTAGCGCAGCGCGTCGTTGGTCGGCAGCGCCGTCATCAGCAGATACCCGGGATCCTGCAGGCGCCGGCGGCCTTCGCGCAGCACTCGGCCGTCGGCCCCGAGCAGGCGGAACTCAAACTCCATCCGCGGTGGATAAATGTCCTTGAGGATGCGGATGTGCCCGAATTCGAAACCCCGCCAGGGCTCGAAATCGCCGGCCAGATCGACGTCGGTCACCCTGACTTCGAGGTGCTGGCCGTCGGCCACACACATCCGGGCCATAGATTCGAACTGGGCTTTCAACTCGCCCAAGACTTGATCACCCGGCCGGTCGGACTGCATCCCGCCATCCTTGATGTCGGTGAATTTCTCCGGGGTGACAAAAGTCACCGCGACCCGGGAAACAGCCCGGAACGCTTCGTCGGCGAACAGGGCTTTGCCCACCAATCCGCCAAACAAGGCGATAATGATGCATGCCGTTTTCATGCGATGGATACTGACCAACAATCTCGGACACTTCCGCGGCGGATGCAAATACGCGAAAATACCGGGCATCCATCCCAGATGCAGCACATAGCCGGCCGCTCGCAATTTCAGGCTTGCCTGCCTATACATGTGTTTCAAACGATCGTTTTGTCATGAATGAGTCCGCCATCAGTGAAATTCAGCACAAGATATTATCCTCTGCTGAATATATATTTGCGATTGAAGGCTATGATAGGGCTTCCCTCAGGACGATTACCAAAAACGCCCAGGTCAATCTCGCGGCGGTGAACTACCATTTCGGTGAGAAAGAGACCTTGTATTGCGAAGTCATCCGGCGGCGTCTCCGTGAAATCGACCGAACAAGGCTGGCCAATCTCACCCGGGCAGAACAATCGGCCGGAGACAGTCCAGTCCCGCTGGCCTTGCTCATGGATCTTTTCTCCCGGCCATTTTTTGACTTGGGACAGAACACCCCGGACGGCGGCCGCCATTCAATCCGGATCATTGGTCGTTGTCTCGCCGAGCCCCAGCCTTTCATGGACGATTTGATTGCCCGGGAAATCGCCCCGGCGATGGCACGGTTCACCCAGGCCGTGAGACGACATCTGCCCGCCCTGACACCAGAGGATTTCCTTTGGCGATTCAGTTTTGTCGTCGGAGCCATGCATCATACCCTCAGCACTCTTCACTGTATGAAGCAACGAACCCGCGGTATCTGCCGGGATGACGATCATCAGGGTGCCTTGCGTCGATTCACGGAATTTGCGGTCGCAACTTTCACAAACGTTTAACCGGTAATCGTCATGGCGATTCAATCGCCAGAATAAGTGATAGGGCTGCTAATTCTGTGGCGGTGGATCATTGCTATGGCCGTATTCTTTTACACCCTGTCTTGCACTGGCGGTAAAACCGCATTTTTTACCAATTTGCCGGCGGAGATGCTGACCTCATCGTCGCCGGAAGGGATTTTTACCGCAACTAAACCATACCTTGAACCGTATGGTCATGGTACGCGGAACAATCCCGCATCCCGTCACTCTGACCCAGTGACAATAACACCAAGCCATGCTCTTTCCGGTAATCATCCTCGCACTGCTATCTCTGCTCGTGGCCACTGACTCCGAGCAATGATGTTCTGCCTGCCCGCCTGGCTTCAGCCGGGGGCGCATCGATCCGCATCCACCCGGCATGGTTGGGCGTAGACCAAGGGAAACCCTTCCATCCAGCCGGTCTCCGGCAGCCTGGACCGGGGTTCACCTTCAATCAGCCGAACTGCGCCGTGCCCCTTTTCCAGCACCCCTGCCGCCGCCTCCTGGGTTCCCTGTTCCAATGGGTCGACTCCGACTATTCGTCGGAAAGTGCCGCGGCTGTTCGCGCCCGGCCCGACGGCGTGAACCTCGTGCGCTGCCTGCCGTTTGTCATCCTGCATCTGGGCTGCCTCGGGGTCATCTGGACCGGCGCCAGCGCGTTCGCCGTCTGGCTCGCCGTGGCGCTTTATTTCATCCGCATGTTCGCGGTAACCGGGATCTACCACCGCTATTTCTCGCACAAGACCTACAGCACCTCGCGTTTCGGCCAGTTCCTGCTGGCCCTCCTCGGCGCCACCTGCGTGCAGCGGGGCGCCCTGTGGTGGGCCTGCCACCACCGCCACCATCACCAGCATTCCGACGAACCGGAGGACGCCCATTCGCCGCATGTGCACGGCTTCTGGTGGTCGCATATCGGCTGGATCACCAGCCGGCGCAATTTTCCCACCGACTACTCCAAGGTCCGTGATCTCGCCCGGTTTCCGGAGCTGGTGTTCCTGAACCGCTTTGATGTCCTCGTGCCGGTCCTGTTCGCCACCGGGCTCTTCGGTCTCGGCCGGGGCCTGGCCTCCGCCGCGCCCGGCCTGCACACCAGCGGCGCGCAGCTGCTGGTCTGGGGCTTTTTCATCAGCACCACGGCGCTCTTCCACGGCACGTCCAGCATCAACTCCCTCGCCCACCTCATGGGCGGCCGCCGCTTCGCGACCGGCGATGACTCGCGCAACAGCTTCATCCTTTCGCTCATCACCCTCGGCGAAGGCTGGCACAACAACCATCACCGCTACATGTCCGCCACGCGCCAGGGCTTCTACTGGTGGGAACTGGACATCACCTACTACCTCTTGCACGCCCTCTCCTGGACCGGCTTCATCTGGCAGTTGAAACCCGTGCCCCCTTCCATCTACGCCGAGGCCGCGCAGCGCGACCATCACAACCCGGTGGCGCGCTTTCCCTTGTCCACTGTCCAGCATGAGATCCAGGCGCGGCGGAAGGCCGTGGCATCCGCCCCGCCGTCCGGGCCGTAAGCATGAGACCGCCCGCCGTGGGCACCAACTCCTCCATGGCTTCCCTCGCCATCATCGGCACCGGCATCGCCGGCCTGGGCTCCGCCCATTTCCTACACCGTCACTTCGACCTGACACTGTTCGAGCAGAACGCCCACACCGGCGGCCACACCCATACCGTGACGGTCCCCGAGACCGGCACCGGCCGCCCCGTGCCCATCGACACGGGTTTCATGGTGTTCAACCACGTGACCTATCCGCACCTCGCACGCCTCTTCGGCCAGCTCGCGGTGCCCGTGAAGCAGACCGCCATGTCCTTCAGTGTGCGGCATGAGGACACCGGGATCGAGTTCGCCGGCTCGTCGCTCAACCACCTTTTCGCCCAGCGGAAAAACCTCTTCCGCCCGCGGTTCATCCGCATGCTGCTCGCGGTAGACCGCTTCAACCGCGAGGCCGTCGCCGCCCTGGCCGATCCCGCGTGGACCGGCGTCACCCTCGGCGACTACGCCCGGCGCCGGGGCTACGGCGGGGATTTCCTCGCGCTCTACCTCGAGCCCATGAGCTCGGCCGTCTGGTCCACGCCGCCGGAAAAGATGCGCGGCTTTCCCGCGACGACCCTGCTCCGCTTCTTCCACAACCACGGCTTCCTCGGCCTGCACACGCAGCACCAGTGGTGGACGGTGGACGGCGGCGCGCAGGAATACGTCGCGCGCCTCACCCGGCCGTGGCGCGACCGCATCCGGCACCACGCCCGCGTCGTCCGCGTGCGGCGCGAACCAGGCGGCGTCACCGTCACCACAGCCGACGGCGCCGCACAGCGTTTCGACCGGGTCATCCTCGCCTGCCACGCCGACGAGTCCCGGCAACTGCTGGCCGATCCGACGCCCGACGAGTCCCGGCTGCTGGGCGAATTTCACTACCAGCCCAACCTCGCCACGCTCCACACCGACGCCTCAGTCATGCCGCGCACGCGGCTGGCGTGGTCCGCCTGGAACTACGATCTCGCCCGCGACGCCGCCGGCCGGGCCGCCCCGGCCACACACTACTGGATGAACCGCCTGCAGGGCGTCTCCGACCGCGAAAACTACTTCGTGTCCATCAACGGCGCCGATCGCATCGCCCCGGAAAAAATCCTCCGCCGCATCCCCTGCACCCATCCGCTCTTCAGCCTTGGCGCCGTCCGGGCCCAGGCCGGGCTGCCCGGGCTGAACGAATCCGCCCGCGGCCGCACCGAGACCTACTACGCCGGCGCCTGGCAGCGCTACGGCTTTCACGAGGACGGCCTGCTCTCCGCCGTGGACCTCAGCGCCCTCCTGCTCGGGCGCGATCCGTGGGCCGCCTAGCCGGTTGCCAGTTGGCGCCAGCTGGATTAGTTCCCTTCCACGCATCCCTCCGCCCCGCCGGGACGTAGCACCCCCAGTGAACACCTGCCTCTACGAGTGCCAGATCCTGCACCACCGGTTTGCGCCCAAGGCCCACCGGTTCGTGTACCGCATTTTCCTGTTCGCCGTGGACCTCGACGAGCTCGACGAACTCCCCCGGCGGCTCCGGCTCTTCTCGCTCAACCGCGCCAATGTCTATAGTTTCCGGGAGGGCGATTTCCTGCCCGCCGGCGAACCCCTGCACAATCCCACGCACGCCCCCGGCCCCGCCCGCCCGCCCACCACGCTCAAGACGCGCGTCATCGCCCACCTCGCGGGCCACGGCATCGACCTGGCCGGCGGCCGGGTGCTGCTCGTCACCCTCCCGCGCGTGCTTGGCTATCTCTTCAATCCGGTCTCGTTTTATTTCTGCTCCGACCGCCACGGTCAGCCCGTCGCGGCCCTCGCCGAGGTCACGAACACCTTCAAGGAGATGAAAGCCTTCCTGCTCGGACCCGCCACCCGCACGGCCGCCGCCGCCGGGGTGACCTTCGTCCTGCGCACGCCGAAACATTTCTACGTCTCGCCCTTCACGGACCTGGACGTGGCGTTCGACTTCACCCTGCGCACCCCCGGCGAAAGGCTGTCTGTGCAGATCGATGATTTCGACGCGGGCCGGCGCACGCTCACCAGCGTTCTCACCGGGTCGCGCCGCCCGCTCACCGGCGGCCGGCTGGCCTGGTTCACGCTGAAATACCCGCTCATCACCCTGCGCGTGATCGCCCTCATCCATTGGCACGCCCTGAAGCTTTACCTGAAAAACGTCCCGTGGTTCGCCAAGGCCGCCCGGCCCGGCGCGCAGCGCGACCTTTACCGCCCCCATATCACCATCGCCAACCCGCCCGAAGCATGAGCTCCTCCCTCGCCACCACCGCCGGTCGCCCGGCCGCCGCGCCCCGCGATCACGCCCCGTCCTTCTTCCAAGCCGGCGTCCTCGGCGCCTTCGCCGGCATGAGGCTTGGCCGCCTGCAGCTGGAACTGCCCGACGGCTCCGGACGCGAGTTCGGCGAGCCGGACGCCGCCCCCCGCCCGGTTGCGCCGGGAGTCAGCAACACCGCCTGCCTCCGCATCCGCCGTCCGGCGTTCTTCACCAAGGCCGCCCTCTACGGCGACATCGGCTTCGCCGAGTCCTACCTGGACGGCGACTGGGAGACGCCCGACCTCACCTCCCTGCTCGGCTGGTTCCTGCTCAACCTCGAACACGCCCCGACCCTCTCCGGCTCGCGCCGGGCGAAATCCCTTGCCCTGAATTTTCTCCGCTGGGGCAACCGGCTCGGCCACCTGCTCCAGCCCAACACCCGGGCCATCGCCCGGCGCAACATCCGCGCCCATTACGACCTGTCGAACGATTTTTTCGCCCTCTGGCTCGACCCGACGATGATGTATTCCGGCGCCCGCTGGGCCGGGGCCACCACGCTCGCGGAGGCGCAGGCCGCCAAGAACGGGTCCCTCTGCCGCAAACTCCGCCTCCAGCCCTCCGACCACGTCCTCGAGATCGGCACCGGCTGGGGCGGCTGGAGCCTGCACGCCGCCAAAAACCATGGCTGCCGCGTCACCACGCTCACCATCTCCCCGCAGCAGCATGCCCTCGCCCGCGCCCGCGTCGCCGCCGCCGGTCTGGCCGACCGCATCGAGGTCCGGCTGCAGGACTACCGCGACGTCCGCGGCCAGTTCGACAAGATCGTCTCCATCGAGATGCTGGAGGCTGTCGGCCACCGCTATCTCGCCGATTTTACCGCGGTTTGCGACCGCGTGCTCCGGCGCGACGGCCTCCTCGCCCTGCAGTTCATCACCTGCCCCGACGCGCGCTACGCGCAGTTCCGCACCGGCGTGGACTTCATCCAGAAGCACATCTTCCCCGGTTCGCTGCTGCTGTCCGTCAACCGCCTCAACGGGCTCCTCGCCGATCACGGCGGCTTCATCCTGCACGGCCTGGAGGACATGGGCCGCGACTACGCCCAGACCCTCGTCAGCTGGCGGACGCAGTTTCACGCGCAGCTGGACCGGGTCCGCGCCCTCGGCTTCGACGAGCGCTTCATCCGCAAGTGGGACTACTACCTCGGCTACTGCGAGGCGGCGTTCGCCATGCGCAACATCTCCGTCGTGCAGACCGTCCACACGCGGCCCAACAACCTCTCGTTCTGAACCGCGCCATGCTCTGGTTTCTCCGCCTTTTGTTCACGGTCGTGCTGGCCTCGATGCTCGCGGTGACGAGCTGGGCCAGCTTCCATTGCCCGCTCTTCGCGGTGCCGCGCGCCGTCTATTCGCACCCGTGGTTCATCGCCACGATGTTCGACGCCTACTGGGGGTTCACGACGTTCTTCGTCTGGGTCTGTTTCAAGCAGGTCGCCTGGTCCGCGCGCGGCGCGTGGCTGGTCGCCATCCTGCTGCTCGGCAACATCGCCATGTCGGCCTACTGCCTCAGGGAGCTGTTCCACCTGCCCCCGGGGGCGCGGCTGGCCGACTTACTCACCGTGCGCCGGCCCGGCCCGGGCTGGCTCGGCCTCGCGCTGGCCGCGGCCGGCCTCGCCATCGTCGCGCTCGCATGACCGCACCGCTCCTCCTGCTCTCCGCCCTCGCCGGCCTCTGCACGGCCTTCGCACTGTGCTACCTGCTCGCCCGGCGCATCGACAACTATGGCATCGTGGACATCGCCTGGTCCTACGCCTTCGCGGTTTTGGCGCTCGGCTACGCGCTCCTCGCGCCCGGCTGGCCGCCGCGCCGGATGCTCATCGCTGCGATGGCCGGCCTGTGGAGCCTGCGGCTTGGCACCCACCTGTACCGGCGCGTCATGGGCCATCACCCGGTTGAGGACGGTCGCTACGTGCAACTCCGGCGGGACTGGGCCGCGAACTTCGGCCCGAAGATGTTCGGGTTTTTCCAGCTGCAGGCCGGCTCCGTCGTGCTGCTCGGCTCGGGGTTTTTCATCGTCTGCCTCAACCCGGCGCCGGGATTTCATCCGCTCGAGCTGGCGGCCGCCGCGCTGTGGCTGCTCGCCCTCGGCGGCGAGGCGCTGGCCGACGCGCAGCTGGCCGCGTTCAAGCGCGATCCTGCCCGCCGGGGCCAGGTGTGCGCGGCCGGCCTCTGGCGCTGCAGCCGCCACCCCAATTATTTCTTCGAATGGCTCGTCTGGGTGGCGTATGCCGTCTTCGCCCTCGGCTCGCCGCATGGCTGGATCGCACTCATCGGCCCCGCCAGCATCCTGTACCTGCTGCTGTGCGTCACCGGGATCCCGCTGACCGAGGCCCAGTCCCTCCGCTCGAAGGGCGACGCCTACCGCCGCTATCAGCAGACGACGAGCGCGTTTGTGCCCTGGTGGCCCAAAAAACTCCCATGATCGGCACCCTGCTCGAAAGAAACCTGCTGCCCGACTGGCTCATCCGCCGCGGCATCCGCCGGCTGCTGCGGCAGCGTTTGCGCGAGGTGGCGGATCCCGCGCCGGAGCGCCGCCTCCGGCAGTTTGCGGACGACCTGCGTACCCGGCCCATCGCGGTCAACACCGCGGAGTCGAAGATGCAGCACTACGAGGTGCCGACCCGATTCTATCAGCTCTGCCTCGGGCCGCGGCTGAAATACTCCAGCGGCTGCTACGAGCGCGGCGACGAGTCCCTGGCGCAGGCCGAGGAGCGGATGCTCGCCCTGACCGCGGAACGGGCCCGGCTCGCCGACGGCCAGGATATCCTCGAGCTGGGCTGCGGGTGGGGTTCGCTGACCCTGTGGCTGGCGGAGAAATACCCGGCTGCGCGCATCGTGGCCGTCTCCCACTCGCGCACCCAACGCGCGCATATCACGGCCGAGGTGGAGCGCCGCGGTCTGCACCATGTCAGCGTGCTCACCTGCGACATGAACGACCTCGACCTGGCCGCGGGACGCTTCGACCGCGTGGTGTCGGTCGAGATGTTCGAGCATATGAAGAACTGGCCGCGGCTGATGGCGCAGATCGGTCTCTGGCTCAAGCCGGGCGGGCTGTTTTTCGCGCATGTCTTCGTGCATGCGCGGTTCGCCTACCACTTTGTGGCGCGCGATGCGACCGACTGGATGAGCCAATATTTCTTCACCGGCGGCATGATGCCGGCCCACGACCTGTTCGCCCAGTTCCAGGACGACCTCACGCTCGTTGAAAGCTGGAAGGTGAACGGCACCCACTACGCCCGGACCGCCGGGCACTGGCTCGAAAACATGGACGCGCACCGGGCGGAGATCATGCCGCTGTTCGCGCAGACCTACGGCGCCGGCCAGGCCGGGAAGTGGTGGGCCTACTGGCGGGTCTTCTACCTCTCCTGCGCCGAGCTCTGGAATTTCCGCGGCGGGGCGGAGTGGCACGTCAGCCACTACTTGTTCCTCAAGCCCTAGCCTGCCATCATCCCGCCCGCATGCGCTCCCTTTGGCCGAGTCTCTGCCTGGCCCTGGTCCTGCCCGCCTTGGCCGCCGGGCGCCCGCCGCTGGTCGAGGCGGCGCTGGCCGCCGAAGCCCGGTTGGATGCCAGCCGGGCGCTGGAACTGTTCCTGCAGGCCGACCGGGTGACTCCCAACGACGCCTTCATCCTCCAGAAGATCGCCCGGCAGTATTCCGACCTCGTGGCCGACCAGGCGGACCCCGCGGCCAAATTGCGGTATGCCCGGACCGCCCTGGGCTTTGCCCAGCGGGCCGTGGTTCTCGAGCCGAAGAATGCCGTCAACGTTCTCTCCCTGGCGGTCTGCCACGGCAAGCTCGCCCTCTGCAGCGAGACCGCGGCCAAGCTCGAGTATTCGCGGCTGGTGAAGGCCGAGACGGAGCAGGCCCTGGCGCTGGATCCGGATTACGCGTGGGCGCACCATGTGCTCGGCCGCTGGCACCGCGAGGTCGCCTCGGTCGGTGCGACCACGAAGTTCCTTGCCCGGCTGTTCTACTCCGGCCTGCCCGCCGCCTCCACGGACGAGGCCGTCCGGCAGCTGCGCCGGGCCACGGAATTGGAACCAGACGAGCTGAACCACTGGATTGAGCTGGGCTTCGCCTATGCCGCCGCGGGCCAGCCGGCGCAGGCCCGGATCCAGTGGCAGCACGGGCTGGCGATGCCCGTGCGCGCCAAACCCGACCTGTCTGCGCAACAGCGGGCCCGCGAGGCGCTCGCACGCCTGGACTAGGACCGGCGCCGCCCGACGGCTCAGTTCAGCGCCTGTTTCACCAGCTTCTGATATTCCTCCGGTGGCACGGCGCCGGTCTTCTTGTTGAGGATGCGCCCGCTGCGGCTGATGAGGAAGGTGGTCGGGATGGCGTCGAACCCGCCGAAGGCCTCGACGATGGCGTCGTCCCCCATGACCACGGTGTAGTTCATGCCGTTTTCCTGTGCGAATTTCTTCACCCACTCCGGGCCCTTGCGGTCGACCGAGACCCCGACGATGACCAGGCCGTCCGCGCCGTATTTCTTTTGCAGCGCCACATAGCCGGGGATCTCCGAAACGCAGGGGCCGCACCAGGTGGCCCAGAAGTCGACCACCACGACCTTGCCCTTGAATTGCGCGGAGCTGACCTCGCGGCCGTCAAGATCCTTGAGCTTCCAGGCCGGGGCGGGCAGCAGCGCGTCCGCGCCGTCCGCCGCCTGCAGGCGGTTGCCCGGGAAAAGCGCCGCCCCGAGGGCCAGGGCGATGGCGGTGCTGAACAGGGAAATGATTCGGAGGCGGGTCATGGTTGTCTGCCGGTGGGAGCCGCCAGCCCGGGTCTTGTTCCCGGAAATCTCAGGCCTCGGGCCCGACTTCGGCCGGCTCGACGCTCAGGATGTCGATGAATTTCTTCATCGCCGGCGTGAGCACGCGGCCCTTCCGGTGCAGGATGGCCAGCGGCCGGGTGAATTCCTTCCCCTTGAAGAGGATTGTGACCAGCGTCCCCTGCCGGACCTCCTGGACCACGGTGGCCTGGGGCACGATGGCGATGCCGTGGTCGATCTCGACCGCGCGTTTGACGGTCTCGATGTTGTCGAACTCCATCACCGGCGTGATCTCGAGCTTGTAGTCGCGGAAAATCTGGTCGACGGCCTTGCGCGTCGGGATGTCGGGGTCAAAGCCAATGAACTTGTGGGCGGCGAGCGCCTTCATGTCCACGTCGGCGGCCTTGGCGAGCGGGTGGTTCGGGTGCGCGATGAGGACCAGGCGGTCGTTGCGGAACGGGATCATCTCGATCTGCCTCACCTTCTGCGGGAAGGCAACCAGGCCGAAGTCGACCGAGTTGTGCAGGATGTCCTCATAGACCAGGTTGGAGCGGCGGTACTCGACGCGGACGTTGACCGAGGGGTAATCGTGCAGGAACTTCTTGATGTAGGGCGGCAGCTCGTGCAGGCCGATCGAGTAGATGGTGGAGATGCGGATCGTGCCGCTGATGACCTTCTTCATCTCCTGCAACTCGCTTTCCAGCTTTTCATACACGTGCAGGATTTCCTTCGCCGCCTCGTAAATACGCTGGCCCTCCCGCGTCAGGTTGAACTGCTTCTGGCTGCGGTCAACCATCAGGGACTTGAAATTGCGCTCCATCGAACGGGCCTGCTGGCTCACGGCGGATTGCGTGATCCCGTTCAACTTGGCGGCCTTGGAAAAACTCTTCGTTTCCACCAAGTCGGCAAAGATTTTGAAATTTTCGATTTGCATGCTTCTATGTTGCTGGGCGGACCATAATCATATCTTATCATCAGGCGACCCTAAAAACGGAAAATACCCATGTTGATAGAATACAGTGTTTTCCGTGAAAATGCCGACCGAGTGCTGCAGCAAATGGCCGGGCTTTGCCGGGCCGCGGGCCGCAAACCCGAAGAAGTCACCCTACTGCCTATCACAAAAACTCATCCTGCGCAGGCCGCCGCCTATGCCCTGCGCTACGGTCTGGCCGCCGTCGGCGAGAACCGGGTGCAGGAAGCGGTCGAAAAACGTGCGCAGGTCGACCCGGCGCTGCGCTGGGAGCTGGTCGGTCACCTGCAATCCAACAAGGCCCGGCTGGCCGTGGCGAATTTTGCGCGCATCCAGAGCGTGGACAGCGAGAAGCTGCTCACCGCCCTGGACCGGGCCGCCGGTGACCTCGGCAAAAAAATCCCCGTGCTGCTCCAGATCAACGCCGGCGAGGATCCGGCCAAGTTCGGGGCCGAGCCGGCGGACGCCCCGCGCCTGCTGGAACTGGCCCTGAAGCTGCCCCTCCTGCAGGTCGACGGGCTGATGACCGTCGCGCCGCTCTCCGCCGACCCGGCGGTCGCCCGCCGCACCTTTGCCCGCCTGCGGCTCATCCGCGACGAACTCGCCGGCCGCTTCGCGGTCCCGCTGCCCGTGCTCTCCATGGGCATGAGCGGCGATTTCCCGGCGGCGATCGCGGAAGGCAGCACGCTGGTGCGGGTCGGCAGCGCCCTGTACGGCGTCCGCGCCTAGCGAGCGGAATTCCAGCAAAATCTTCCGCGCCGAAAAACTTTCCCCGTTGCCCTGCCGCGGAAAGCACCTTGGCTGCTCTGCCGTGGAAGCGAAAAAATTCACGCCGGCGCAACGGCAGGCCCTGACGGAGCTGCTGGACGACGACGCCCCCGCGGTCCGGCAGGCGCTCCTCGCCGCCTTCGCCCGCCACGGCCGGGAAAGCGTGGACCTGCTCCGCGAACTGGCGCGCCAGCCGAACCGGGTCGTCGCCCTCCCGGCCGCCTGGTATCTGCGCGAGCTGAATTTTTCCGATCCCGTCGGCGAGTTCCGCCGCTTCATCCGCTCGCTCAACTACGAGCTGGAGTCCGGCGCCCTGCTGCTCAGCCGCACGATCAACCCGGATCTCGACGTGGGCGCCTGCTGCGTGCAGCTGGACGCGCTGGCCGCCCGCTGCCGCGAGCTGATCGCCGAGCCCGCCACCACGCGGGAGAAGTGCCGCCTGATCAACCGCGTGCTGTTCCATGAGTACGGCCTGCATGGCAACGCCGACCACTACACCGACCCGCTCAACAGCTACCTCGACCAGGTGCTCATCCGCCGCACCGGCCTGCCCATCACCCTCTCGATCGTCTACCTGCTCGTCGCGGAGCGCCTCGGCCTGCAGCTGGAGGCGGTCGCCCTGCCCGGCCACTTCATGGTGGGCTGCTATGACGAGAGCCTCCCGTTCTTCATCGACCCGTTCAACGCCGGGGCCTTCCTGACCGCGGGCGAGGCCTTCGTCCTCCTCCGGCAAAACGGCGGGGAGCTCGCCGTCTCCGACCTGGCCCCGACCCCGGTGCGCGAGGTGCTCTGCCGGTGCTGCCGCAACCTCGTGCTGCATTACACCGCGGCCAACCAGCCCGGTCACGCGGCGCTGTTCGCCGATTTCGTCGCCGAGTTCGAATCCACCCACCAGCGTCACGCCCAGCCGTAATCCGGGCTGGTTCTCCCCGGCCAAACGGGCTTTGCTCCCGGCGTCCATGAGCGCTGCCGCCGAAAAAATCCTCACCGCCGCCGACTTGGCGCGCTGGTCATTCGCCGGCACGGCCCTCGCGGTCGTCGGCCGCCCCGTCGGCCATTCCCTCAGCCCGGCCATCCACAACGCGGCGCTGGCCGCCCTCGCCCGGGACCGGCCCGAGTTCCGGGCCTGGCGCTATTTCATGTTCGATGTCGCCCCGGAGGAGCTGCCGCGCGCCCTCACCCTTTTTCATGAGCAGCGTTTCCACGGCCTGAACCTGACCGTGCCCCACAAGGCTCTGGTCGTGCCCGAGCTCGTCGGCCGCGACGCGTTGGTGCAGGCCGCCGGCGCGGCCAACACGCTGATCCGCACCCCCGCCGGCTGGCGCGGCGCGAACACCGACGGCTACGGCCTGTCCACCGCGTTGCGCCAGGACCTGGACGTGGATCTCGCCGGGGCGAGTGTCATCCTGCTCGGCGCCGGCGGGGCTGCCCGGGCCGCCGCCGTCGAGTGCCTGGGCCGGGGCTGCGTTGCGCTGTGGATCGGCAACCGCACCCGATCCACCCTCGACCTCCTGCTGGCCGGCCTGCAGCCGCTCGCCGCCGGCGCGACTTTGCGGGGCTTCGACCTGAACGACCCGCCCGCCGCCCTGCCCGCCGGGGCGCTGGTGCTCAACGCCACCGCCCTCGGCCTGCAGGCGGGCGACCCCGCCCCGATTGCGCTGGGAAAAATCCCGCGGCCGGCCCAGGTATACGACATGATCTACCGCCCGGCCGAGACCGCCCTGCTCCGGCAGGCCGCCGCCCTGGGCGTCCCCTGCGCCAACGGACTCTCCATGCTGGTCCATCAGGGCGCGCGTTCACTCGAGATCTGGACCGGGGTGAACGTGCCGGTGGCCATCATGCAGCAAGCCGCCCGCACCGCCCTTTGATCATGGAATCCATCGAACAGGTCTCGCACTTCGTGCCGTGGTTTTTTCCGCTCGTCGCGGCGCTGTTCGGCGCCTGTGTCGGCAGCTTTCTCAACGTGTGCATCTACCGCCTGCCGAAGAATGAGTCCGTGGTCCGGCCCGGCTCCCATTGCGGCTGCGGCCGGCCCATCGCGTGGTTTGACAACATCCCGGTCCTCAGCTGGCTCCTCCTCCGCGGCCGGGCGCGCTGCTGCGGCCGGCCCTTCAGCATCCGCTACCCGGCGATCGAGCTCCTGACCGCCGGGCTTTTCCTCGCGTGCTGGCTGCTCTTCCCGCCGGGCAAGGCCCTCGCCGGCGCCGTCCTCTGCGCGATCGTGATCTGCGCCTTCTTCATCGACCACGACCACATGATCATCCCCGACGTGTTCACCGTCGGCGGCGCAGCCGCCGGGCTGCTGCTCTCCTTCACCCTGCCGGCCCTGCACGGGCAAACCCATGAGCTGTTCGTGGTGGCCAGCGCGCGGGCGGGCCGCGAGGCCCTGCTGGGCCTGGTGGTCGGCTCGGGCCTGGTGCTGTGGATCGCGCTGTTTGCCGAGGCGATCCTGAAGAAGGAGGCCATGGGCTTCGGCGACGTGAAATATCTCGGCGCGCTCGGCACCTTCGTGGGCTGGAAGGGCGCCGTCTTCGGCATGTTTGGCGGGGCCATGCTGGGCTGCGCCTGGTTCATCGTCGCCCTGCTGTGGCAGAAGGCCACCGGCCGGAACGCCGGGCTGCGGGCGGAAACCCCCGAGGGCCAGCCGGCCGAGCTGGGACTCGGCGTGCACGTGCCCTTCGGCCCCATGCTGGGCCTGGCCGCGCTGATTTATTTTTTCGGCCTGCACCGCTGGGTGGACGCCTATTTCGCCAACCTGGCGGCCGTGTTTTGATTCAGCCCGGCTGGTCCGGGGCCTGGAATTCCTTCGGCACGCCGCCGCCCCGCCCCTCCACCACGAGCCGGAGGAGATAGGCCATCACCTCCTCGCGCGACTGACGGCGGCTGACCGCGAGCTGGTCGGCCCGCTTCATCAACTGCCGCGCCATCGCGTCCGCCTGTGACGGCGGCGCACCGAGCTCGCGGCAAAGCCGGGTCAGTTGCCCGAGTTCATCCATGGGGCGTGATCCTTATCTCCGGCGGCAAGTCCGGGGCCACGCTCAGGCCGGCGGCCGGATCCAGCTGGAGCAATCGCAGCATCGCGAGGCCGGCCCACTTTCCGTCCCGGCTCGCGATCGAGCGGATTTCCCCGCATTGGACCCCCCGCTGATAGAGCGGCGACCGCGCCGCCGGCGCCGGGTCCGCGCCCTGCACGACCTGCAGCCGCCGGCGGACCTGGCCCATGTTTTTCAACCGGGCCATGACTTCCTGACCAAGATAACAGCCCTTGGTGTAGGAGATCGCCACGTCTTCCAGACCGCCTTCATTGGGCAGATCCCCCAGGCCCAGATCACGCGGGATGGCCGGCAGGCCGCTCGCGATGCGATCGAACTCCGCCTCATCGTCCCCGGCCTCAAGGCAACCGGACGCCAGGAGTTGCCCGTGCCATCGGAGAATTTCCGCTTCGGGCCCGATGATCGCATAATTTTCATCCTTCATCCGGCGCCCGGCAAAAACCAGTGCTTCACCACTGTGCTTAAATTGTCCGGCCGGCGGCAGCGGGCTGCCGAGCAGCTGTTCCAGCCGGCTCTCGCAGTCGGTTCCCCAGAGTGCCAGTCCGTGCCATGCGGCTGTCTCGTCCCGCAGGGTCACATCATCCGCGACAATGTATTCCACCAGCCTCTGCCTGATGATTTCGCCGGACGAAAAATCACTCGCAACCAGGAATGATTTCTCGGCTAACCGCAGAACTTGTGCGTCAGCCACCACCTTTCCCTTCTGATTCAAGAACAGTCCATACACCACGCTGTCCGATGCTTGTCGCAATTCATTGGTGAACTGCCCTTGCAGGAACGTCGCCGCGTCGTCGCCACCCACCTTCAAAACAGCTGCCGGATGATATTGAAGAGCAAAAGTCATGGCTGATATTCTGGAAATTTAGCACGCAACTCGTTTATATAAAGAAGATAGACACATGATTTGAAAAACTTATGTTCTTCTGATTGACGAAACCAAGGAATGGACTAGCTATAGGGGAGTCAAATTTAACACTTCTCCCGCATAGCGGGAGTTTTGGGGTAACTAAGAAAGCAATGGCCGGTCGCTTAGGGGTAGGCGACCGGCCTTTTCTTTGCCCAAATTATAGCACACAGCAAGGACTTGATCCTCCGCGCCCGAGCGCGCCAAGCTGGGCGCTTCATGCAGAAGACTTCCGACATCAATGTCGTCGAAACCCGCGCGTTGCCCTCGCCGGCCGACCTGCTGGCCGAGCTGCCCAAGACCGAGGCCCAGGCCGAATTCGTCACGCGCGCACGCCGTGAAATCCACCGGGTCATCTTCACTGACGACAAGCGCTTTCTTCTGATCGTCGGCCCGTGCTCCATCCACGATCTTGAGGCCGGCCGCGATTACGCGCGGCGGCTCGCGCCGCTGGCCCGGGAGGTCGCCGACCGGATCATGATTGTGATGCGGGTGTATTTCGAGAAACCGCGCACCACCGTGGGCTGGAAGGGCCTCGTGATGGATCCGCACCTCGACGGCTCGCACGACATCGCCGCCGGCCTGCGCCTCGCCCGCACTTTCCTCCGCGACGTGCTCGATCTCGGCATCCCGACCGCCACCGAGCTGCTCGATCCCATCACGCCGCAATACATCGCGGATCTCATCTGCTGGTCCGCCATCGGTGCCCGCACAGCCGAGTCGCAGACCCACCGCCAGATGGCCTCCGGCCTCTCGATGCCGCTCGGCTTCAAGAACGGCACCGACGGTTCCATCGCCACCGCGATCAACGCCATCAAGGCCGCCGCCCAGCCGCACACCTTCCTCGGCATCAACCTCGACGGCTCCGCCTCCGCCATCGTCACCCGCGGCAATCCCGACTGCCACACCGTCCTGCGCGGCGGCGCCGGCGGTCCCAACTACTCGCCCGCCCACATCGCCCAGACCGAACAGCTTCTGGCCAAGGCCGGCCTGATCAAGTCCATCCTCGTCGACTGCTCCCACGACAACTCCGCCAAGCAGCCTGAGCGCCAGCCGGAGGTGCTGCGCGATCTCCTCCGCCAGATCTCCGCGGGCAACACCACCATCATGGGCGCCATGATCGAGAGCAACCTGGGGGCCGGCAGCCAGCCCTTCCCCCAGCCACGGGAAAAGCTGCGCTACGGCGTCTCCATCACCGACGCCTGCATCGACTGGCCCACCACCGCGGCCCTTGTGCGCGAGCTCCATGCCGCCCTGGCCCCGCGCTTCGCCTGAGCCGCGCCCATTCTTATCATCCCGCGCAAGCCAGCTAAATACCACCCCGGCCCGGATTTCGTCCGTGCGCTTTGCCCGCCTTCCGCGTAATCTAACCCCGTATGAAATCTCCCATCCGTGTCGCAGTCACCGGCGCCGCCGGCCAGATTGGTTACTCCCTCCTCTTCCGCATCGCGTCCGGCGCGATGTTCGGACCCGACCAGCCGGTCATCCTCCAGCTGATCGAGGCCCCCATCGAGAAGGCCCTGAAGGCCCTCGAGGGCGTCGCCATGGAACTCGACGACTGCGCCTTCCCGCTGCTCAAGGGCATCGTGCAGACCTCCGATCCCGCCGTGGGCTTCAAGGACGCCAACTGGTGCCTGCTCGTCGGCGCCAAGCCACGCGGCCCCGGCATGGAACGCGCCGACCTGCTCAAGGACAACGGCAAGATCTTCATCGGCCAGGGCCAGGTCATCGACGCCGTGGCCGCGGCCGACGCCCGCGTCGCTGTCGTCGGCAATCCGGCCAACACGAACTGCATGATCGCCGCCTCCCAGGCCAGGCGCCTGCCGGCCGAGCGGTTCACCGCCATGGTCCGCCTCGACCAGAACCGCGCCCAGACCCAGCTGGCCAGGAAGGCCGGCGTCGACCTCACGGCCGTCCAGAACATCTTCATCTACGGCAACCACAGCCCGAGCATGTTCCCCGCCTTCGCCCACGCCACCATCGGCGGCAAGCCGGTGCCCGCGGTCATCACCGACTCCGCCTGGCTGCAGGGCCCGTTCTGCGAAACCGTCGGCAAGCGCGGCGCCGCCATCATCGCCGCCCGCGGCGCCTCGTCGGCCGCCTCCGCCGCCAACGCCCTCGTCGACCATGTGCGCAGCCTCGTCACCCCGGGCGCCATCCACTCCGTCGCCGTGAAGTCCAACGGCCACTATGGCTTCGACGCCAACGTCTGGGCCGGCATGCCCGTCCGCACCATGACCCCGGGCAGCTACGAGGTCATCACCGGCTACGCGATGGACGATTTCGCCAAGGCCAAGATCGCCGCCACCAACAAGGAACTGGTGGAGGAGCGCGCCTTCGTGGCCGACATGATCAAGTAACCGGCGCACTATTCTCCTGGCCAAAAACGATCGGCGATCCTGCAGGGATCGCCGATTTTTTTATGCCCGCGAACGCAAAGCCTGGTTCACGCCGCAACCGGCGGCGCCGCCGGCCGGGCGCCCAGCTTCCTACAGAGGCTGATCACGCCCATGACGACCAGCACCGGGATCCAGACCGGCGCCAGTGCCACGGCCAGCGCGATGGCCACGGCGAGCAGCAGCCCCACCAGCGTGAGGCCGAAGGCCCCGAGGAGCGCGGCCACCAGCAGTCCGACGAACGCCCCGACCAGCACCACCGGGAGTAACTTGAGGGCGATCAGTGACACCACGACGATCAGAAAGATCTTGAGGAAGGTTTTCATACCCCAAAAACACCGTTCGCCGAGAAAAGTTGCAGCCACCGGCCCGGCCCTGTTCAACAGCCGCACGTGCCCGCCTCCGCCCCCATTCCCGTCGTCTGTGCCGTGATCGAACGCGCCGGCCTGATCCTGCTGGCGCAGCGGCCCGCGCACAAGCATCTGCCGCTCAAATGGGAGTTTCCCGGCGGCAAGGTCGAAGCCGGGGAGGATCCCGCCGCCGCCATCGTCCGCGAGATCCGCGAGGAACTCGGCTGCACGGTGCGGCTCACCCGTACGCTGCCGTCCTTTCTGCACGATTACCACACCGTCATCATCGAGATGATTCCCTTCGTCTGTGTGCTGGCGGAAGGTACGCCCGAGCCGCACCCGCACGAACACCTGGCCCTCGACTGGGTGCGGCCGGCGGCACTGCGGGCATACGACCTCGCCGCCGCCGACCTGCCCGTGATCGCCCGCTACCTCGGCCGCTAGACGATCCCCCGCTCGACCCACTGGTGCTCGCCGGCAACCACCTGCTGCGCGAGATCGTAGCCGTGCTGGTCGGCGTTGCGGCCGATGCCGTCGAAATTCTGCCGGATCCGCATCATCGCCTGGGCGTGGAAGTCGTCCACCAGCATGAACACCCTCGCCTCCGGCTCGCCCGCCGCGAGCAGCTTTTGCGCGAAGACCGCGCTGGCGGCGAGGGCGAACAGGTCGGCGCCGATGTCGGCGAGGCGGCCGAGCAGCACCTGCCGCTGCTCGAGCTTCGGGCCGAACCGGACCATCTGGTGGAACAGCGTGCGGGCCAGCCGGCGGCTGAGCGCCGCGACCCCGCTCATCTGACCCGCCAGGTGCGGGTGCATCCCGGCGGGCGCGCGGCCGCCGAACGGCAGCCACAGCCGCGGATACCACCAGAGATAAAATCCCGCGGCCCGGCCCGCGCTCCTGAGCCGCTCGCCCCACGGGCGCTCGGAGTTGAGGGCGATGCCCGCCACCTTCAGGTGCGGGTCGAGCGCCTCGCGCATGATGAACAGCCGCATGATCTCGGACGAGCCCTCGAAGATCATCGAGACGCGGTTGTCCCGCATCATCCGCTCGACCGGCCAGGGTTTTTCGCCGCGCGCGCGGAGCGAAGCGACGTTCTCGTAGCCGCGGCCGCCGCGGAGCTGCATCAGGTCGTCGAGGCACTGCCAGGCCTTTTCCGTGCCCCACAGCTTGCACATCGAGGCCTCGAGGCGGATGTCGGCGTGCTTGTCGCGG
Source organism: uncultured Oleiharenicola sp. (assembly GCA_964423065.1). GTDB lineage: Bacteria > Verrucomicrobiota > Verrucomicrobiia > Opitutales > Opitutaceae > Lacunisphaera. The sequence continues at coordinate 65,235 of CAYRDN010000003.1, forward strand.
TCGACCACGCTGGAGGTGGTCAGGAGCATCGCCTCCATCGCGAACGCGTGCGCGGCGATGCGGCGGATCTTCTCCGCCACCGCCGCGTGCCGCCCGATGGGCACGCCCCACTGGATGCGCTCCCCGCCCCACTCGCGGGCGATCTGCAGCGCCCGCTTGGTCACGCCGATCGACGACGCGGGGATGGACAGCCGCCCCGAGTTGAGCGTGCTCAGCGCCACCTTCAGGCCGCGGCCCACCCCGCCCACCACCTGGTCCTTGCTTACCCGGACGTTGGTGAAGCGGATCACGCCGTTGTAGAGCGCGTGCAGGCCCATGAACTGGCAGCGGTGCACCACCGTGATCCCGGGCGAGTGCGCCTCGACGACGAAGGTCGTGATCTGGGTGCGCGGCTTGCCGTCGACGAGCTTCGGCGGCGTCTTGCAGGCCACGATCAGCAGCCCGGCCTCCGTGCCGTTCGAGCACCAGAGCTTCTCCCCGTTGATGAGGTAATCCTCCCCGTCCGGCCGCGCCTCGGTCGTGAGCCGGGCCGGATCCGAGCCGACGCCCGCCTCGGTGAGGGCGAACGCGGACAGCTCGCCGCCGGCGACCCGGGGCAGGTATTTCTGCTTCTGCGCCTCCGTGCCGAAGAGCAACAGCGGCTGCGGCACGCCGATCGACTGGTGCACGGACAGGTGCGCGAAGGTGTTCGCACAGTGGCTCGCGACCAGCAGGCAGGCGCGGCAATAGGTCGCCTGGGAAAAACCGAGCCCGCCGTACGGCCGCGGGATCTTCATCCCATAGGCCCCGAGCTCCACGAGGCCCTGGCGCACGTCCGCCGGAATCTCACCCGTGCGGTCGATGAGGTCGGCGTCGACCTTTTCGCGCAGGAACACCGCCAGGTCGGCCAGGAATTTCTCCGCGCGGGGCCGCTCCTCGGCGCCGATGTCGGTGATCGGATAGAGCTTTTCCGGCGTCCAGCGGCCCATGAACAGGTTGGCGACAAAGCTGATGTCGTCATGCGACTCGCGCGCGGCCTCGGTGACCTGGAGCGCGGCCCGCTGGCCGGCGTTCATCTTCGACATGTCGAGGACGGACTTGTCCTCATCGGGACGGGGCGGGGCCGGCGGGGGGCTGAGATCGGAGGACATGGGACGGGCGCGCGGCGGGGTTGGCCGGCCCCACTCAACACCGCGTTACCCGTCCCGTCAACCGGGGGAACGCGGGTTCTGCCCATTTAACCCTTTGGGCCTAAGCTCCCGCGCGGCCCCGAATCGTGCCGCTTGCATTCGGCCGCCGATGTGGCACGTTCCCTCTCCCACGTTCTTTGACGGTGTGCTCACTCAGGGTTACTTGTCCCTTGATGCTTTCTTTATCTGGGGGTGTTCCGGATTCGATCCTTGGTTGGAGCGCGCAGCTGCCTGTCGAGAGCGAAGGACTCTCGTTAATCCCCCTTCAAAACAAACAAACGGCACATTCGAAGAAATGCCCCTGGCTGCTTAACGTAGCCACGTTCTCACCCTGACACCTGCTAGGGGCTGGGAACGTCGACAGCAGGAATAACGGTGACGGCCGTCGTGACGTCATCGCGGTATCTTCCACCACGGCTGGCCGAAGGAGGAGCGCGCGTCATCGCGCCCCGGAGGCGAGATCCAATCAGACGCTATGCAGGTAGATGCGGCGCGTGAAGGCCAGGGCCACAGGGGTTCAACTCCCCTCACCTCCACCAATTTTAACTTGCCGCCATCATCTCGGTGTCGCGCTCCACGTCCACGAAGGCACGCGCGATGAAGCCGAGCTGCGCGGCGGCGTCCGGCTCCCCGTGGGTCGCACGCGGTGCCGCAAACTGGTCGCTCAGCTGGGCTGATGGCAAATTCCCTTGACCCGGCTAAGATCCGTACCCGGCCCCAGCGGATCACCGGCCCGCCAGGAAGAACCTTTCTGCGACGCTTCACCCGCCCCGGATGAAGGGCTATGCCGATGTTCCCGCCGGGGCCTTGATCTCGACGACGCCCGCTTGCGCCCCGGGGACCGGATGGGCACCGTCCATTGTCCCGGAATCCCGCGGCCTTGGCCGTCCCTTGTCCAATCCCGGGTAGTGGCGCCGGACGGTGTCCAGAAGAATCCCGGCTCCGTCGGCGTAAGCCCGGCTGTCGCGGATGCGCCGCCCCATCGCCTCGACGCGCCGCCGGTATGCCGGCTCGTGCAGGATCCGGTCGAGTTGGCGCCGGATCCACGCCACCGAGGCTTGTTTCATCCCCCCCGTGAGACCGAGCTGGTGAAAGGCCACCCGGGCGGCGTTGCCCCCCTGATCAATCTGGGTGGTTCCCGGGCAAACCGCCATGGGCACCCCTGTGAGCAGGCATTCCGTGATGGAGTTCATGCCGCCATGGGTGATCATCGCATCGCAATTGCGCAGCACCTGCAACTGCGGCACGACCTGGAAAATCTCCACGTTCTCCGGCCGGGACCGGGACGGTGGCAACTCCAGTTCGGTGCCGGTCGCCAGCAGCAGGTTCCAGGTTGCGCCCCGGGCCGCCGCGACCACCCGGGCAATAAATTTCTCCGCCCCGGCATAGCGCCAGGCAGCCGTCCCCAGGCTGCAGTAAACCAGCGGCGTCCCTTTTTTCCGCGCCCGCACCAAACGGCCGAACGCCGAGTTGAACCGGTAGTCACAGGCGGCTTCCTCCCGGTCCAGTTCCACGGACGGCCCGATGTGATATTGATTCGGCGCCACTGCGCGGGGGAAATCGAATTCACGCGGGGATAGGATGAATTCCGGCACCCGGGTCAGTCCGAGATGGAAATACCGTTCGAAGTCGATCGCCACCGGGTCCACACGGTTCGCCCGGGCCATTTCGCGGACAAAGGCCCGGTTAAAATCGAGCCGGATTCCCGCCGCGCCCATGAGCCAGCGCTTGAGGTAGTATCGCTGCCAGTGGGCGGCGGCCCAGAGCCGCCCGGTCCAGCCGCCCCGGGGCACATGGGTGGTGTCGCCCGGCGGAAATCCCGGAGCCCGCCCCAGGTTGCCCATCGACTCCAGCAGGGCAAACGGCACCCCGAGCCGCATCAGGTTCAAGGCAAAAACCGCGTACGGGCTGTCGACCAGGACCAGGTCGGGCTGCTCGCGCTGCACCAGTTCGTCGAACACCGCACAACGGGCCTGCCTCGCCCGCAGGCCGGCCGCCCAAGCCCGGTGGCGAAACGTTTCCCGCAACATCGTCCAGCCGGTCAGTTTTGGGGCCCCCGGCCCGGGCTCCAGGTAGGGGAAAATGTCCCGGTTCTGCACCGAGTAGCGATGCCCCTGCACCTCCACATGCCAGCGCAGTTGCTCGACCCCGGCATAAATCACGTCGTGCCCGTGTGCCCGCAGGGTACGTGCCAGGGGAAACGTCGCGTTCAGGTGGCTTTTCTGCGGAAAAACCTTGAACAGGATCCTCATGCCAAATCCTCCCCGCCGGTCGCCACCGCTTCCAGGCCGCGGCCGTAGATCCCGTCCACCCGATCGCCCAGGACCAGGAGCGGCTCCGCGCAGGCCTCGATCAAGTCGTCCTCATGCGGGGATCCGGGGTGGGCCAGGTGGTAGACCTCCGGGTTGAGCGCATCATTCGGACCGAAGACCATATAGCTGATGCGCCGGGCGACCGGATCGGACTTGAGCGGAGCCAGCAGCTGTTCCGTGAGCCAGGTGGGCTCGGGGCAATGCGCGAGCCCCCATTCGCGGTTGGACTTCTTGAATCCCAGGGTGGTGATGGCCGCCACCTTCCCGTTGGCCTCGGCAAAGGGCACCAGCTGCCGGAGATGGTCGATCAACCGGGCCTGATGCTCCGCGCCGAGTTCCGTGTAGGCCTCCACCCCGACCACATCCACATAGGCATGACCCGGGTAGCGTTCCAACGTGTGGGGAAAGACCCGGCTCACGGCGGGCGCATAAGCATAAAGAAAATTCCGGACGCGGCGCTCGTCCCGGAGGTGGGTGACCGTGCATCGAAACAGCCGAATGTACTCCTCCGCCGTGCAACGCGAACTGCCCCACCAATAGTGACCCGCATTCGCCTGGGGCCAGGGATGGAAGACCACGGGAATGGACCGGCCCTGCTCGTCCCGCAGATTACCCAGGTTGTCGGCGATCAGATCCAGCTGCGCAAGCAGCAGCCGGTGGCCCGCCGCACCCGGGAGCAACCGGTGGACGGGACTGCCCGCGACGGCGTTGCCGCCGGTGAGGGGATTTTCCGGCCGCCAGCCGGCCGTCACGATGCCGCCGCGAAGAAACGCCTCCCTGATCTTCGGCCCCAGATGCGCGTTGGCCGGCGCCCAACCGGGTGACAGGCGCCCGATCTCGAATCCATATACCGCCGGGTATTTGCCGGTGACCGTGTGCAGATCGCACCGCCCTGCTTCGAGCATCCAGCCCCGGCCCCCGGCGTCGATCCCCATGACATTCGCATGGACCTGCCCCACCAGGACACCGCCGTGCACCCGCCGCCGCAGACTCCGAAACAGCGCCCGACACTCCCCCGTCGCGTCCCGATCAGCGGGCCCCGCGGCTCCTCCCGGGGGCCGGGACATCGGCCCGGACTCCGCGGAATCGCGGGGCGCCGGCGGAAGGCGCGTCTTCTCCGTCTGGGCGACGATCCTGCCGTCGTCCAGTTCGATCACCCGGTCGCTCACCTCGATCAGGCGCTGGTTATGCACCGCCAGGATAATCAGCTTCCCCGCCTGCCGCAGTTCCTCGAGCAGCTGCATCAGCACCCCCTCGGCCCGGGCATCGAGCGCCGAACTCGGCTCGTCCATCAGCAGGATCGGGGCGTCGGGGTAGACCGCCCGAACGATGGCGAGCCGCTGCTTCTGGCCCCCGGACAAATTGGCGCCGTTTTCGGTGATGAGAGTCTGGAACCCGCGCGGCAGGCTCTCCACAAAATCCAAGATTCCCACCCGCCGGCAAAGCTCCAGGATCCGCGCCATGTCCGGCTGCGCTTCGTCCGGGGCGATGTTTTCCAGCACCGTGCCCGCGAGGAGGTCGATCCGCTGCGGCACGTAGCCGATCCGGGCGCGCCAAGCCGCGAGCTTGAGATATTGCAGGTCGACCCCGTTGAGCAGGATCGCGCCGCTGTCCGCCGTGTAATGCCGCTGCAGCAGCGCCAGCAGGGTGCTCTTGCCGCAGCCTGATTTCCCCACCAGGGCCGTGACCGTGCCGTGGCGGCACTCCAGGGTCACGTCCCGCAGCGTTGCCAGCCGGCCGGCGTGATGAAAGCACAGCCGCTCGATCCGCAGCGTGATGCCGTCCCGCAGGACCGGTACGGCCGAACCCTCGTCCTTCTCGCGCTCGAGGTCCAGAATCTCGTACAGCCGGTCGGTCGCCGTTGTGGCCGTGCGGATGCTGGTGTTCATGCCGATGAGCGCGACGATCGGCCCCGTGAGATAGCCGGCCAGCGCGTTGCACGACATCAGCTCGCCCGCGGTGAGCTGCGAATCCAGCACCAGCCGCGCCCCGATCCAGAGCAGGCCGATCGAGTATGCCTGGGTGGCCAGGGTTCCCGCCGCACCGATCCCCAGTCCCGCATTGGCCGCGCTCCAGACCTTCTTCAGCAGGCGCACGAGCCGGGTCTCGCCCCGGAAACCCATCAGGTCCTCCAGCCCACGGCTCCGCACGACCGAGATCGCATGCAGCGATTCCACGAGCTGGGCATCGAAGTCGGCCGAGCGTTCCATGATCTCGCGCTGGTAGCGGCGGTTCCGCCAGTCCGCGACCAGGTAGATCACCAGATTGGCCGGGATCAGCAGCAGCGAATAGACCGCCAGCCGCCAGGAGTACGCAAACATCGCCCCGAACGAAAAGACCAGGATCAGCGGATTGAGCACCAGGTTCAGGATCGTGCCGTTCAGGAAATCCCTGATCGCCACCGCATCCCGCACCCGGGAGGTGATTTCGCCCACCCTCATGGTGTCGAAGAAGGACTGCGGCAACCGCAACAGGTGGCGATAATATCCCAGAATGAGCCCGGCATCGATCCGTTGCGCCGACTTCAGCATCAGGATCGACTGGAAATACCCGAGCACGATGCGCACGGCGAGGATGCCGAGCATCGCCAGGCCGAGCAGCCGCAGCAGGTTCCGGTTCCCGTCCACAATGACATTGTCGACGATCTTCTGGATGTAGATCGCGGACGAGAGCGACAGGATTGTGCCGAGCACGACCCCGCAGAAGGCCTGCACCAGCACGGCCCGCTGCGGCTTGAGCAATTCCAGCAGCTTGCTCCAGGCCCCGCGCGTATTCCGGCTCGGGGCAAAATTCACATCCGGCGTGATGACGACGAAGACATTCGTCCACGCCGCCTTGAACCGGTCGGCGGGCCAGCGCAGCACGCGCCCAACCGCCGGATCCATCACCCGCAGCGATTTTTTCCCCACCGCCGTCACCACCAGATAATGCTGCCGGCCGCCCTCGCTGATCACATGGGCGATGCCCGGCAGGGGCAGCGCCCGCAGGTCGTCGCCGGCACACCGCACGCCTTTCGCGGCGAAGCCGTACAGCCGGCTCGTGTCGACGAGCCCGAGCGCGGTCGTGCCCTCCCGGCCCGTTCCGGCCCGTTGCCGGATGGCCGACAGCGACAGTCGCAGACCGTGGTGGTGGAAGACGTAGGCCAGACAAGCCGCGCCGCAGTCGGTCACATCATGCTGCTTGAAATCGGGCATGGCACTGGATGCGGGACGCGGCGTCATTCGCCGGCGGCCCGGGCGGTCGGGTCCAGCGCTTCGCTCATCTTGCCGAAGAGCAGGTTGAACAGCGACTGCTGCTTGACAATGAACCGGGCGTTGACGGTCATGCCCCGGCGCAGGTCAACCGTGGTCCCGGCGGAGGATCGCAGCCGCGTGGCTTCCAGATCGATCACGGCCTTGAAGGCGAGCTGCGCGCCCACCTGGATGAAGTCTTGCGACACGTTGCGCACCCGGCCCTTGATCGCACCCCATTCCGTGTATGGGAAGGCATCCACCTGGACCGTCACCGGCTGACCCGCGTGCACAAACCCGATGTCCCGCGGTGAGATGAAGACATCCGCCTGCAGCCGGTCGGTCGGGGAAATCTCACCCAGCCTCTGGGCGACCGGCACGTAGACATCCGCATTCAACCCCGCGAAGCCGAGGGCCACTCCGTCCGTCGGGGCCCGCAGCGAGTAGAGCTCCTTTTGCTTGGCGAGTTGCCGCGCCTCGCTCTCGAGGTCGATTTGTTTCAGCTCGCGGTCGATCTTGTCCCCCTCCCAGCGGCTCAGGGTCTGCTCGATCAGCAGATCGATATCCCGCTCGGTCGAAACCAGGGTAAAGCGCTGCTGGTCGAAGTCCTGGTCGGAGATCAGATGGCGTTCGTACAAGGCCGCGTTCCGGCTGTTGTCCTGCTGCGCCTTGCCGCGTTGCAGGAGACTCCGCTGCAGCTCCGATTCGAACAGGGCGTATTGGCGCAGATAATTGGCCGTCACCAGCCTTCCGGCCAGCAGGCCGGCGGAGCCGGCGGGGTGTTCCGCCGCCGGGCCGTCGAGGCCCAGGGCGGCGCGGACCGCCGCCACCGATGATCTTTGCAGCAACAGGACGAGATCCGCCAAACCAGCCTGGTTCTCCTCGCGCTGGCGGCGGTTCTGGACGATGCGGGCGTCCACCACAGGCGCGTCGATCTCCAGCAACAACTCCCCTTTTTTGACCGCCTGATTGTCTGTGACCAGAATCTGGCGGATGTAGCCGTCGACCGCGGGATAGACCGAGATGCGCTCGATCGCGGGACGGACCTGGCCCTGGCCGCCCACTGAAAGGTCCACCTTGACCAGCGGAACGCTGACCGTGCACACACCCGCCACGAACAAGCACAACCAATAGATCCACGCCCGGTCGCGGCCGTGCACCAGCTGCAGGCTTTCAACGGCATCATGGATGTCCTCCGGGGTATGAAATGTGCTCGAGCCCATGTTAACAGCGATGGCGCCGGTCGTTCGGCCCCGGTTCATTGGCTGATCCCGGCCGGATACAGATACATTTTTTTGCGGCGATTTCGCCGCCGGATCAGCAGGGCGCCGATCCGACCCGGGGGCGCAGGGAAGAGATACCCTGCTGCGACCAAAGACCGGACATGCTTGAGCGCCAACTCGGCGAGCTGGCGCTGCGTGGCGGTGGGCGTCTGGATCCGCTCGATCACCTCGCTGATGACCTCGATCACCACCGCGGGTGTCTGAAAACGCTCCAACAGCGCCAGCTGCATCATGGAAAGTTTGAAATCCTGGATGCCGTGCGAGCCCTGGTACCGGAGCAACCGCGTGGACTGGGCCCGGAGCCCCGGTCCTGGCTCGGCCGGGTCGAACGCCAGATCCAACAGGGCCACGTCCTCGTCCAGCCGGAACCGTTCCAGCAGCAGGGCTTCGTCCATGCCTTCGGCATAGCATTGGGCAAACTTCATCCGCTTGTAGATCTCCCGGAACAGATGGTGCCGGAAGGACGGGATTTCCGCCAGCTGCCGGTGCATGGCCAACTCATAGCTGGCGGCCTCCACCGCCAGGTTACCACCGTGGGCGGATCGACCGGCCGCGGTCGCGCGCTCGATCCCTGTAAGGCTGATCTCCGGCCCCGCTCGCTCCGTTTCCAGCGCGACGATTGCCGCCGTCCGCGGCAGCCGGCGCTGGAACAGTCCCGGCAAATCCTCCGGCGCGGACGGACATTCCCTGCGGTCAACCGGGGCGCGGGCGAGGGGATTCACGCACGAATCCTCCGGGGCGGAAGAGCCCAGCTTCAGCCAGGTGTACGCCAGACCGGCGAGGCCATTCAAGAGTGACAGATCCTCCGCGCCGGCCCGCGCACTTTTTTCCTCCAATCCGGCGTGCAGCCCCGGCCCCATTCCCGGGGGAAACCGCAGACCGGCCGCGGCTCCGCTGGCCTCATACGCCTTCACGGCCAGTGCGATGCCCGCCAGGCCGTTCTGCAGGTAGGGGTCCAGCCCCGCCCATTCGCCGGCGGCGGCCCGCGTGAGCCGCGCGATGGCCCGGCGGCAGTCAGCCAGGCAGGCTTCGGTCAGCGGGTGCGGGTGAAAGGACCCGGCCACGGCGGCGCGGGAAAGCAAAATGCCCGCTGCTCCCGCCCCCCACCCCAGGCTGTCGCCCGCCACGAACGCCTCCGCGGTCCGGCCGCCGGCGGCCCGTTGCACCACCCGCGCGATCCCGGTCTCGCCGAGCTGCCGGAACATTTCGGTGCCCTCATAATCGGGCCAGTTGTCCGTCCGGACGTCAAAGGCGGCATCCGCGTGTCGCACCGAACCCGCGACCAGTTGGGGATGGCCGCATTGCCAAAGCCGCTGCAGCCCGGCAAAGGCATAGTCCACGCCGGCGCTGCCACTGAGAAACCCCCCGGGGGCCCGCACCGCATGCGGATAGAAATCCCAGTAGAGGCCGGCGGGGGACAGCCGTGCCTGCGATCCCAGGGCGTCCACCATGGGGCGCCAAAAGGAAAAATCCCGCCCGGCGCCGCCGGCCGCCAGGGCCCCCACCAGCGTGCCCGCCGTACCGGACGCCAGCGAAGCCGGGCTGGCGCCCGCGGTGTCCGCCTCGTTTTTCAGGCCGGGAATTTGGCGCCGTTTCTCCCGGCTTGCGGGCAATCCAGGCAGCACCGCCTGCAGCTCCGCCTGAAGATACCACCAGCCACCGCTGCCAAAGTAGAACCCCGGCGCGAAGCCCCGGGCCTGTTCGCGACCCTCCAGCCAGGCCATCGCCCGTCCGAGCAATTCGCGGATGGTCGTGTCCGCCGTCACCCGATAATACTCAGCCAAGGCGAGCACAATCCCCGCAGTCCCTGCTCCCAGGGTCGTCTCCACCTGGGCGGCGGGCAGTTGGCGGTATGCCGCGGCCAGGGGCCAATATGCGCCGCTCCGATCGCTTTTCGCGCGATCGACCAATTGATCGATCAGTTTCGCCGCCGTGGCGGCCACTGGCTTATCCACGCTCAATTTCTCCGGCGTCAGTGTTGATTGCATAAAGCCTTGCCCTCGGTGTCCGGCCTGCACGGTGATGCGCGTTACAATCAGCATGCCCCCGCCCCAGCCTCGCCCCATGACTGTGGCCGCCGCCAGGCCCCCGACAATTCCCCCGCTTACCGGAATCCCGGTATGCGCCGACGGATCCCCCGCTCCCGCTTCGCGGGGGTCGTGTCCTGGCGGGAAAGTTCGTTGCCCAAGGTCGGCGCCTGTTTACCGTCGAGGCGGAATTCCCGTCGGCAGGACCACGATGCGTCTCGCTTGCAAAGCAACGCCATCAACCCGCACCGTGGATCGATAATCGGGCGCGAACTTCCCGGCGTCCGTCCTAGCGTGAACGCACAACAAGCAGGATGATGGTCGTGGCGAGGCTCGCGAGAAAGACGGCCGATATCGCCCGCAAAATTCCGCGCGGGGCGCGGCAGCAATAAAAAACCCAAAGGCCCACCGCCGTCGCCGCGTCGAGCAGCAGCACCATCAGCAGTGGATCCGGATGTTTGGCCGCATACACGACGGCCAGCAGCAAAATCAGGCTCAGCAGCTGGATGACCTGTGTCTCCCGCTGCGGGATGGAGAGAAATGATTGCGGCAGTCTCATCGCGATCGCCCTCGTCGCGAGCCGGAGTGGTTTAATGGACATGACGAAAAATATCTGGTGGCCGCTTGATCCTGCGATCCGCCGCCCGTGGGTTGGTTTTGCAAAATTTCAGGGGCGAGCAGCTGGTTGAGATGCATTCCAGCGTGGCCTAAAGCTTGCCCGCCGGCGAGAATTTCCTTGGGCATCCGGTTCGCGCGCCCCGCGGGCCCTCTTGACGGCGCGGACGCGGCCGGCCCCGTCGCCTCGTCGTCGCCAGCGCGCGCTCGCCGGAAGCAATGGCCGGTGAGACGCTGGATCCTTGTCCGGCATGATGATGGCGGTTTTCAAGAACCGGCGAAGAGGAAAGCCCGTTCCGCGGCCAGTCGTTCGGGGCGGACTGATCCGCCCCGAACCGGCCGCCGGTCCACTCAGCCCCAGATGAGGCTGTTTAAGCCCTGTCCGGCATACCAACCGACGGCGAATGAGGCGAGGATCAGGCCCCCCGCCACAAACAGCACGCCGCCGGCGACGACTTCCCCCGCCGCGGCCGCGCCGATGGTTCCTGAGGCGGCGTTGCCTGCGGCGATGGCGCTGCCGCCCAGTGCGACACCGCCGGCACCACCCACCGCCGCGGTGGTCCCCGCATCACCACCGGCAAGGAGGCTTAGTTCATAGTCTGTGAGCTCGATTGCGCTGAGCGATATAGCAGCATTCATATGTTTCGATTGGTTTTTTGGTTTATCCAGCCTTGTCACTAAAATCATCTTGGCCCGCCCCTGCATTTACCGGGTGGGGATGAACTCGCCCAGGCGCCGTTCCACCGGGGCGCATCCCGCCTTCGCTGCTTGCAACCAACCAGGTTGAACGGGGCATTTCCATGGAATCGTGGGTTGGTCTGTGATGCGGTGCGCCGGCCGGCGCGGCCGGCCGCGAGCCTTGGCTCTTTCCACTCAGCGCTTCGACCCGAAAAAAGGGAACCACGGAAACTACCGGATTATGGGTAGCGCAGGATCCCCCGGTCGCGAGGCGGAGATCGCGCGTGCCCTGGACCAGGTCAAGCAGACCAGCCACGGCATCGCTATGGGGCTGAAACCTCGCAACCGAGGGAGGAAGCTCGTGGGGCCGGAGGCGGATTGGCGGTCCGGCCGGAACAAGGCCGGCGGCGGAATCTTTCCCCAACCAACCCGTCCCGATTGCCTCAGCCAGGCTTGCAGATGAAATTTCTCCGCCTACCGGAATTTCGGCAGCGGTCGCGGACCGCTCCTGCGCGCCCCGCCGGATGGCGGCTGAAATCCTAAAATTAGGTGGTTTCCTCTTTCGCTGTCTCCCGGCCATTTTGCGTATTTCCCGACGTGCCCATCTCCCCGCCGGCTCGATGAGCCATCCTTCCCGCACCGCTGACCGATGAACATTCTGATCGTCGACGAACACATCGTCTTTCGGGAAATCCTGGAAAGTTTGTGTTCCAACCTGCTGGGAGATGTCGCCGTCACCTGCGTGGCGGACGGAGCCTCGGCCATCCGGCTCTGCCAGTCGCAGATGTTCTCGCTGCTCCTGCTCGATCTGCAGCTGCCCGACATCGACAGCTTCGACATTGCGGATGCCGCCGCCGCGCTGAAGCCGGATATTCCCATCCTCGCGCTCTCGTCGCATTGCAACGAGTACAACGTCTTCCGCGCGGAGAAGCGGCGCGTCCGGGGCTTCGTGGACAAGCGGGTCGCCACGATTTCGGTCCTGCACGAGGCGATCACGCGCGTCGCCGCGAACAGCCCATATTTTTCGCCCAGCTTCCTGCGCCTGAAATCGGAGCGGATCCGGGACACGATGTCCTTCGACAAGATCCTGAGCGAACGGGAGCTGGAGGTGCTGGCGCTGGTCGCCGCGCCCTTCAGCAACCAGGAGATCGCCGCGGAGCTGGGCATTTCCCCACAGACGGTGGAAAAGCACCGCTTCAACATCCTGCGCAAGCTGGGCCTGCACACGACCGCCCAGCTGGTGCGCTTCGGCCGCCGGCGGGGCATCGTGCGTTGCCCGGAACAGCTCGCCGCTTCGCCGGCCCACCCTCCGGTCCGACCCACGAGGCCCGCCGCATGCCGCCTGCCGATCAATTGACCGTTGGTTTTTCGTACTACCAAAACCCGGCCAACCTGCAGCTGCAGCTCGCCGCCCTGCGCGCCTATCCGGCGCGGCTCTGGCGGCGGCTGCATTTTGTCATCGTCGACGACGGTTCCCCGGCCGCCCTGACCCTGCCCGCCGCGCTGGCCCTCAACCTCACCGCGTATCGGATCAGGCCGGACATCCCCTTCAACTACGGCGGCGCGAAGAACCTGGTCTTTGACCGGGCCGCCACGCCGTGGGTGCTGATCACGGACATCGACCATGTCGTGGATGCGGGCGCGGCCGCCCGCCTCCTCGACCTTGATCTCTCCGACGAACGGGTGGTGTACACGTTCGCCCGCCGGTTTCCGGCCGGGCCCATGAGCGAGACCCGGGTCGAGGTGCGGGCCAAGCCGGCCATCCCCGCCACGCTCCTGATCAACCGCCGCGTGTTCTGGGAGGCAGGCGGCTACGACGAGGATTTCTCGGGGCATTACGGGAAGGATGACAGCCTGCTGAAGTGGCACCTGGTGCGGAACCACGGCTGCCGGCTGGTGCAACTCGACCTCGCGCTGTTGTGCTACGCCTGCGTCTATCGCGATGCCCCTTCGCCGCCGCGCGACGTCCGCCGCAACGCGCGCCTGTTTGCCGAAAAAACGCGCGCGCCCGCCTATCATCCCGGCCCGCCGCTGCGTTTCGACTGGGTTGAAACCTACCGCGCCCGCGCGCCCGCGCCCTCCGCCGCGCCCGCCCGGCCCATGGCTGTGCATGAAACCCAGTGAGGTGCTCTTCGTCGCCGGCGATGTCGACCGGCTGGCCAGCATCAAGATCCGGTGCCGCGAGATCGCGCGGCGGCTGGACATGGCCTGCTATTTCAACGCGGCCGATCCGCAGGCGGTGCCGGCGGGATACAAGGCCTACCTGTGCGTGAAGCCCGATTTCGGCCGGGAGGGCGCGCTGCGCCTCGCGCAGCGGGCGCCGGTGATCTGGGACATCCTGGACAACAAGCCCCCGCTGGAAGGCATGCTGGCCTACCTCGCGAGCACCCACACCGCCGCCGGCCATTTCCGGCACCTGAACCGGGTCGCCGTGATCCCCCACTACCATTGCAACATCGAACGCCAGCCCGCCTGCGGGGACGCCCATCAGGTGGGCTTTGTCGGCAGCGCCCATTGGTACCCGGACCTCGGGACCGTCCCGCACCGCAGCTACCTCGTCGACGGCTGGAATCGCGAACAGGTCGCCGCCGCCTACCGCAGCATCGGGGTTGCCCTCAACCTGCGGAATGTCTCCAACCGGTATGATCATTTTCTCCGCTCGCCGGCCGACATCCGGCCGGACCTCGACCTGCACCTCAAGATCAACTCCGGGATGAAGCTGATCAACTGCCTCGGCTTCGGCCTGCCTTCCATCTCGGCGCCGGAACCGGCCTACCATGAAATCGCGCCGCACTGCACCGTCTTCAGCGACCTGCCGGATTGTTCCGCCGCCCTGGCCCGGCTGCATGCGGACGACGTGCTCTACCGGGAGCTGCGCCGCCGGTGCCTCGAGATCGCCCCGGCCTTCCATGTGGACGAGATCGTGGCGAAATATCGGGACTTCATTGCGCGCCTGTGACGTCCGCGCCCAACCCCGTCCCTCTCCCCGTACCATGTCACCCCCGCCTCCCGCCGAATGCCGCATCGCCGTCGTGACCGGGATCACCAGCGCCCGGGAGACGATCCGCGACGACCAGAACGGCGCGGGCGCGCAATTTGTCGCGTTCGTCGACCGGCCCTGCCATTCGCGCGTCTGGCGCGAAGAAACCGCCTGCCGCCATTTTTCGTCGGCCCGGAGGAATGCACGGATGCACAAGATCCTGGTGCACCAGTTTGTCCCCGCGGAGTATTCCGTGTGGCTGGACGGGAACGTCGCGCTGCGGGTGCCCGCGCCCGAGCTGGTCGCCGACTGGCTGCAGGATTGCGACCTCGCGACCTTCGCCCACCGCACGCGCCGCTGCACCTACGAGGAGGCCGCAGCCTGTCTGGCCCAGCGCCTGGATTCACCGGAGCTCATCACCGCGCAAATGGAAAACTACCGCCGCCACGGGCTGGAGCCCGGCGCGGGCCTGCCGGAAACCACGGTCGTGGTGCGGCGCCACACGGCCGCGGTCTGCCGGTTCAACAACCACTGGTGGAGCGAGCTCTGCCGGTATTCCTTGCGCGACCAGCTGTCCTTCGTCTTTGCCGCGCGCCAGACCGGCCTCCGGGTGCGGCTGGTGACCCCGACCAAATTCGATCATCCTTATTTCCACATCCGCCCGCGCCCGGCCGGCGCGGAGCCCCTGCCCGGCGCCCCCGCCTGATGCAGCTCCCCTTCGCCTTCGATGCGCCCGTCCGGTGCTACCTGCACCACGCCTACGCGACCGGCATCTTCGCGGCCGCCACGCGGCGTGGCGAGACCTGCCTTGATTATGCCAACCTGGAGCTGCGCCGCGGTGACGCCTATTCCGGCGAGCCCGATTTCCTGGATTTCAACCCCTACACCGACCTCGGCACCCTGGCGCTCCGCGGTCGTGTGTCGCTGCACGACCACCCGGCGGTTGCGAGCCTGCGGACCTTCAATGGCCCGACCTTCTGCCGCCACGTCGCGGCGTGCGTCCGGGCCGGGGCCTATGTCTGCGTCCACCTGGACGCCTTCTACGCCCCGTGGTCCGCGGCCCACGCGCAGGCCCACCGCAGCACCAAGCATCTGGTCATCGGCCACGAAGGCGGAATCTTCATCGGGGCCAACTACCGGGCCGACGGCAGTTTCGGCTCCTGCTGCATGCCGGGCGAACAGCTGTGGCCGTCCGTGGCCCGTCAGCCGGAACTGCAGGCGCCGTTTACGGCGGACCAGCTGATCCGCGAGGTGCGGATCCTCTCCGGCGAGACCCCGCCACCCGCCCGGACGCTGCTCGAACAGCGGCTGGGTTCGTTCGCCGCCTCCCGTCCCGCCGACGGCGCGCCCGCCGAGCCCGGTTACACGTATGGCATCGGGTGCTACCTCGCCATCGCGGAGGAGGTCGCGGCCGCGGTGCAATACGGCTGCGCGGTTGATCTGCGCAAAACCCGCCTGCTGGCGGAACGCGCCGCGGTGCTGGCCGCGGGGCTCGAGCATTGCCTTGACCTCGCGCACCGGCACCCGGCCCTGCTCGGTGACTGGAAGCAGGCCGCGGCCCTGCTGCAGGCGTTCCACGTGTCCTGCTGCCAACACAACCTGCGGCGCGTCCGCCCGGCCGGCGTGGCCGATTTGCTCCACCGGGCGGCCGCGCTGGAGACCGCGGTCATCGCCCGGATCCTCGGCTGACCATGCGCCCCGGCCTCGCATCAGCCGTCATCCGGTGGGCGGTCTTCCGGCAGTTCCGGCGGGCGCTGCGCGCGGGCACCCTCGACCCGGCCAAGACATTTTTTGATGCCGGGGGTGATTCCCTGATGGCCGTGGAACTGCTCGCGGCCGTCCGGTATGTGTTCGAAGTCGAGCTGCCGATCGAAAACCTGATCAGCGACGAATTGGGCAAATTGGCCCTGTTTGTCATCGCTTCCACCCCGGCCGGCGTCCCGGACATCCTGCTCCGACAATTGCGGGTCCGGCGCGGGGCCACGCCGGACCCGTCCTAGCGAGGTGCGGACCGTCGCGACCGTCCGGATTTGGGCCTACCGGCCCGGGCCCACTCGTATCACCGGGGCTGGCGCCTGGTCCGGCCTGACCTCATCCTGCGCCCCGAGAAAATCGCCCAGGATCCGATGCTCCGTCGTCTCGAGTTCATCGAGCAGTCCGGCCGGCGGGCCGGCCGCGGGCGGCGCGGCGCCCAGCTGCATCGCGAGCGCCGTGAGATGCAGCCGCTTGGCGAGGGGAATGAGCGCGCCATACTCGTCCGCCAGACGCAGTTGCCGGCGGTCCCGGCTCGCCCGCTGCAGGGCGCGCTGGACCATTTGCTTGTGCTCCAGCAGCGTGCGCGTGGCCCTCAGGTCCAGTGGCCAGCTTTTTTGGCCAAATCCCTCGAAATACCGGCGGAAAGAATCATAGACCGCGCGCCCGTATTGCCCCCGCTGGTCGGCCAGCCGGACCGCACGGGATGCGCCGATCGCATAGGGGCCATCGGCTTCGTAGTCGTCGGCGTTGTCGGACCCCTCCCGGTAGGCGCGGAGCTGGCGCTGAATGAGGCCGGGATCCACGGCCGGCGGGAATTCCGCCGCGGGCCGGATGGCCTCCAGGAGGACCTCGGATCCCTTTTTTTGGATGCCATATTTCTCCAGCCTGAGGCTCTCGATGAAAACCCGGGCGGGAATTTTTCCCAGGCGAAAGGCACCGTCGCGCTGGTAGCGGGCATGGATGAAACTGCGCGCGGCCGGCTCATAACCGACGAGCAGGGTGGAGTGGCGGAAATGCTGCCGCAGAAAACAACCGTGCGCCGGCATGAAAAACTCGTTGATGTAGGCATGCACATAGCCACCGCTGCCGATGATGTCCACCAGGGCCTGGGCCATGCGGGCCGCGCCCTGCGGGAGAAGTTCGCCGGCTTGCCACGGCTTGATGGTCAGGTAGCCGAGCGCCGCATAGTCGTGGAACTCCAGGCTGGGCAGAAACCGGACGTGCGCCCGTTGACCCGCCGCCGTCAGCTTCGCGGCCGGGAAGAAAAGTTGGAGGTGATAATTCAGCGCCGGGCCGTCCAGCGGAGCCCGGCTGGTGAGGATCCCCGTCGGAAACGCGGTGTGCAGGTAGCCTCTGACCGGAGCGTCCGTGTTGAACGGCAGGCGGCCGCCCCGGGGCTTGATCCGCAAAAAGGGGTTGGCGATCCGCGCCGCCAGGAAAGCCCCCATGCCGCGGATTCGGTTTGCGTCCATCTTTTCCATAAAGCGGTTGGCGCTCGTGAAGACAAACCATTATGGCCTGCGCTGCCTCCCCGCCGCCGGGTAAACCGCCGGCAACCCCTCAGGCGCCGGTCAGCTCGTCGTACGCCGCGGCCAGGTTGCCGGGCAGCCGGTTGCCGCGGCCGGGCGGAACGTGCAGGTCGGGGAAGCCGGGAAAATTGTCGAGCTTCACGATCTCTTCCTTCGGCTTGCCGGCCTTGATCTCCTTGGCGACATGGTCGAGCAGCGCGGAGAGGTAATCGCGGAAGGCGAGCAAATCAGGATGTCCGCCGGTGACGCCGAACTTCTGGTTGCCATGGCCGCAAAGATAGATCGCGTCAGCCGGGTAGGTCTTGACCAGTTCCTCCAGCCGCGCGACCCAGCCCCGGAAACTGCCGCCCGCGCCCCGGTCGATGACCGGATAGAGGCGGTTGAAGACCAGGTCGCCGGTGTGGACGACATTGGCCTTCTCAAAATGGATGGCGATGTCGCCGCTGGTGTGCGCCGGCCCGAAATACCGCGCGGCGATCGTCTCGTCGCCGAAATCCCGGCGCCAGGCGTCCGCGAAGGTGGCGTCGGGCAAAAAATCCTCGAGCCTGCCCCGGGGCGGGTTGGGGTTGCGCTTCGCGGCCGCGCGCATGAGCTCCGGGACATTGGCCTGGGCCACGATGGTCTTGGTGACGGGCCGGAAAACCGCGTTGCCGCCCGTGTGGTCGCCATGGTGGTGGGAGTTGATCACGGCGTCGAACGTGCGTCCGTCTCGGCCCGGCAGGTCCCGCAGGAATATCGCGGCCGTATCGGGAAACTGCGTGTCCACCGCCACGAGACCGTCCGTGGCCGCCAGCCAGCCGATGGTGCCGCCGTTGCCGGTGAAGTAGCCCGTGTGGCGGCGCAGCGGGTGGAACTCGGTGACCAGCGTTGGGGGCCGGATGGGAACCGGCATGGTCACCGCCGGGGCGGGCCCGGGCGCCGGGGTCTGCGCGGACAGGGCGCCGCGCGCCAGCAGGCCGAGCGAGACGGTGGCACCGGATTTGAGGAGAAAATCACGGCGGTTCATGGGACGGCACCATATCCCCTCCCGGCCCGGGCGCCAGTCCATTTCCCAAAACCCTGTAACCTTCCCCACCCGGGGCGGTATTCCCTCCCGCACACCGCCCATGATCCCCTTCCATGCCCACCTTCCCCTTGGCACAATTCCGAGTTCACTCCGGGCCCGGCTTGGTTAGCCTCCCCGACGCCGTGGAAGCCCCCACCGACCACGAACTCATGATCGCTGTCCGCGCCGGGGAGATCCGGCAGCTCGGCGAGCTCTTCGAGCGTCATCACCGGCGCCTGTACGGCTTTTTCGTGCGCCTGACCAACCAGCCATCGGTCAGCGAGGACCTGGTGCAGATCGTCTTCTACCGCATCCTGAAATACCGGCACACCTACCGCGACGAGGGCCGGTTCTCCGCCTGGTTCTACCACCTCGCCCGCAAGGTTGCCGCCGACCACTTCCGCAAGCATGCGTCCACTCCGACCCCGGCCGACCCGGCCGACCTGCACGAGCAGGCCGACCCCGACCCGCAGCCCTCGGAGCAGGCCGCCACCGCCGAGGACGTCACCCTCCTCCGCACCGCCCTCGCCCGCCTGCCGCTCGAACAGCGCGAGGTCCTCGTGCTCTCGCGCCTCCAGCACCTGGACCATCGGGCGATCGCCCGCCTCCTCGACTGCTCCGTCGGCGCCGTCAAGGTCCGCGCCCACCGCGCCCTCAAGGAACTGCGCGACGTCTATTTCAAGATCCGCAAGGAAAAGGCCGCCTGATGATGAAGTGAAATCGAGGGAGCATGGCCCTGATCTCCCCACCTCCTCCTCCCTCTCACTTTCCCGTTCACTTTCCCCCTCACCCTCACTCCCTCCCGCCCATGAACTGCACCCGCGTCCAGGATAGTTTCATCGATTACCAGGATGGCTCGCTCCCCGCGGACGAGGCCGCGCAGCTCCGCACCCACCTGGCCAGCTGCCCCGCCTGCCAGCGCGAGTGGTCCGCCCTGCAGGAGATCACCCGCAAGCTCGACGCCCTGCCCGCCGAGGAACCCAGCCCGCGGCTGCGCGAGCAGTTCTACGCCATGCTCGACACCCACCAGCGCGAGGCCGACGCGCCGAGCCCCTTCGCCCTCGCCCGCGGCCGGATCGACCGTTTCTTCGCCGCCCTTCTGCCCGCGCAGCCCGCCCTGCAGTTCGCCCTCGCCCTCGCCCTGCTCGCCGGCGGCCTCTTCGCCGGCCAGCACTTCCTCGCCGAGCCGGCGGTCGTCGCGCCGGCCAACGACACCGCCAAGAAGGAGCTCGCCGAACTCCGCCAGCAGATGGCGTCGATGAACCAGCTCGTCACCTACTCGCTGCTCCAGCAGCAGTCCACCAGCGAGCGCATGCAGACCGTGCTCGCCAAGATGGACCTCAAGAGCCCCGACCGCAAGGTCCTCACCGATCTCGTCGGCGCCCTGGCCTTCGATCCCTCGATCAATGTCCGCCTCTCCGCCGTCGAGGCGCTCGCGCAGCACGCGGACGACACCCTCGTCCGCGCCGGCGTGCTCTCGGCCCTGCCGCGGGAAAGCGCCCCGCTGGTCCAGGTCGCGATGATCGAGCTCCTCACCCCCTGGCGCGACCAGGCGGCCCAGCCGGTCTTTGAACGGCTCAGCCGCGACGAGGCGCTCGACCGCAACGTCCGCGAGGCCGCGCGCCGCGCCCTCGCCTTGCTGAGCATGCCCGCCGATGCCGGGCGCGCCCCCACCGCCACCCTCAAGTCCAACCCCCCGCCCACTCTCACATGAAAACCTCCCTCCCCACCCTCTCCCTGCGTTGCCTGTTCGCCGCCGCGCTCTCCGCCGCCGCCCTGACCCGGGCGGACGACGACGGCGCGAAGGCCGCCGTCAGGCTCTCCGCCCCGGGCAAGCCCGCCACCCTCCAGGTCAACATCCCCTGGGCCGACATCCGCATCAGCGGCGGCGACGGCGACACCGTCGCCGTCGAGTCCACCATCAACCAGAAAGGCGGCAAGGAGACCCGCGACGACGGCCTCCGCCGGCTCGACGACGAGGTCAGCTTCGAGCTCACCGAGCACAACAATATCGTCAGCCTGCGCGTCGCCGGCGAGAACCCCTGGGCCAGCCGCGACGCCGAGTTCAAGATCACCGTGCCGCGGGCCATGGCACTCGACATCAAGACCGAGGCCGGCGGCGACCTGGCGGTCAAGGACGTCGACGGCGACATCGAGGTCAACAACATGAACGGCGAGGTGCAGCTCGAGGACATCGCCGGCTCCACCGTGGTCAACACCATGAACGGCGAGGTCCACGTCATCTACGCCAAGGCCCCGCAGAAGCTCGTGTCCATCACGTCCATGAACGGCGAGGTCGACCTGCACGTGCCGGCCGACACCAAGGCCAACGTCCGCCTCCGCACCCACAACGGCTCCATCCTCACCGATTTCGACGAGACGGTTTTGAAAACCAAGTCCGAGGGCCACAGCTCAGGCTATAGCTACTCCTACGGCGGCGACGCCGCGCGCCTCAGCGCCGAGGCGGCCCGTGCGGCCGGCGAAGCCACCCGCGCCGCCATGGAGATCGCCCGGGAGGTCAGCCGCGAGGTGAAGCGCGAGGTGGAACGCGCGGAGAAGGAGGAATCCGACGGCACCCCGGTCGCCGAGGCGAATCCAGCCCCCGCACCGGGCACCCCTTCGATCTCGCCGGTCCCGCCGGCGGCACCAGCGGCACCAGCGGCGCCGGCGGCGCCCCGCGCCCCGCATGCCCCCCGGACCCCGCGCCCGCCCATCCCCCCGATCGCCGGCGGCAAGGTCGTCAGCGGCACGCTCAACGGCGGCGGTGTGGACATCAAGATCTCCACCATGAACGGCGAGATCACCCTCCGGCAGACGAAGTAAACCCCGCCTCCTTTCCGCCCGACCAGCCCGGTGGCCCCGTCGCCGGGCTTTTCTTTTGCGGGGAAACTGCTCTGATCGCCGCGTGCCCATCGACTCCGAGCCGCCGGACCTGTCTGCCCCGCTCAGCGAGGCCGTCGCCATCGACGCGGTCGGCGCGCACGCCGCGGAATCCGCCGGCCACGGCGGGCCGGTCCACGCGCACTGCGAAAACTGCGGCACGGCGCTCGCGGGCCCCTACTGCCACCGCTGCGGCCAGCACGACTTCGACTACCACCGTTCCTTCGGCCATATGTTCCTCGACGCGCTCGAGAACTTTTTCCATTTCGACGCCAAGCTTTTCCGCAACATCGTCACGCTGCTGTTCCAGCCCGGCCGGCTCTCCGCCGAGTTCAACGCCGGCCACCGCGCCGCGCAGATGCCGCCGCTGCGGCTCTACATCTTCGTCAGCCTGATCTTCTTCGTGCTGGTCTTCGCCGGCAACAAGCTGCATGCGCCGTCATCCCCGGACGAAGATCTCACGCCCATGGTCGGCGCCACGGTGAATGGCCGGCGCGCCACCACCACGGAGGCCCTGCTGGCGGCCAGCCAGGACCTGACCGCCGGGACCGCCGCCGCCAGGCAGGCCAAGGCGCCGGAACTCGCGGCGGCCGCCGCGCGGCTCAAGGCGGCGGCCGCGAAGCCGGCCGGCACCCGGGAAAAATCCGCCTTCGCCCGCTGGTTTGAGGAACAGGCCCGGCGGCTGAAGGATCCCGCGGAAATCAGGGAGCTGATCGAGAAATTCCTGCACAGCCTGCCGAAGATGATGCTGTTCTGCCTGCCCTTCTTCGCGCTCTACACCCGCTTCCTTTTCCGCCAATCGGGCCAGGTATACCTCCAGCACCTGGTCATCGCGCTGCATTTCCACACCTTTGTCTTTCTGTGGCTGATGGTGAGCGACGGCTGGGTCTTCCTCGCCGGCCTGCCCGCCCACGGCCTGGCGCGCGCGGTCCGGGGCGCCTGCAACCTCTGGCTGTTCCTCTACCCGGTGCTCATGCTGCGGCGGCTCTTCGCCAACTCCTGGAAGCGCACCATCTTCAAGACCTTCGTCCTCGTCTTCCTCTACGACGTGACCCTGGGCCTGGGCTTCGTCATCACCGCCCTCATCGTCTTCCTGCTGCTCTGAGCCCGCCCCGCTTCGCATTTGCGGCGCCGGCGTTTATGGCTAGGCTCTGCCCGTACCCCATGAAAGCCCGCTCCTTCCTCATCACCGCCGGCCTGTTGCTCGCCGGCGTGGCCGGCCTCGCCGCCGCCCCCAAGTCCGCGGCCCCGGACAACGTCACCGTCACGTTCCAGGATTCCGACAAATACACCGACGCGAGCGAAAACCAGAGCACCGACACCAGTCCCTATTACCTGGGTCTGCTGAAGGACTGTCTCCAGACGACGGCCGCGCCGCTGCTCACCCCCGGGCACAGGCTGGCGATCACCGTCCTCGACGTCGATCTCGCCGGCGACACGCGCCTGAACCCCCTGCATCAGATCCGGGTCATGACCGCCGCAACCTTGCCGCGCGTCCATCTCAAGTTCCAGCTGCTGGATGCCGACGGCAAGGTCCTGCGCGAGGGCGACCGCCAGCTCAGCGACCTCAACTACCAGGATAACCTCCGCCTGCCCGGCGCCGACGAGCCGCTCTATTACGACAAGCTGCTCCTCTCCACCTGGGTCCGGAACGAATTCCGGCCCAAGTCCTGAGCCGCGGCTCCCGGTTGAGTTTTCCCGGCGGGCTTGGCGCCCGCCGTTTTTTTCTCGTTCCGCGGCGGGCAAACAGTGGTGGACGCCGGCCCGGCCGGCCCTTAGTCATCGCGTCCCACCATGCCCGCGCGCAAACCCTCCTCCCGGCCGCCGCCCGCTCCGCTCTTCGACTGGCTGCAGACGCGCGGCGCGGGCGTGCTGTTCCACCCGACCAGCCTGCCCGGCGAACAGGGTTGCGGCGTGTTCGACGGTCACGCGGTGCGCTTCCTGGATTTTCTGCGCGCCGCCGGCATGAAATACTGGCAGGTCTGCCCGCTCGGCCCCACCGGCTACGGCGACTCGCCCTACCAGTGCTTCTCCGCCTTCGCCGGCAATCCCTACCTGGTCGACCTCGCGGCGCTCGTGCCCGCCGGCCTGCTCACGGCCGGTGAACTCGGCGAGCTCGCCGCGCTGCCCGCCGACCGCACGGACTACGGCGCGATCTACCGCCTGAAACCCCGGCTGCTCGCGACCGCCCACGCCCGCTGGCGGCCGGCCCGCCCGGCGCTGCCCTACGGCGATTTTGCCGCGTTCTGCGCCGAACACGCCCACTGGCTCGACGACTACGCCCTCTTCCGCGCGCTCAAGGATCACTTCGCCGGCGCCGCCTGGTGGGAATGGCCGGCGGAGGCGCGGGATTGCGCCCGGGCGAAAAAATCCCCGCTGCGCGCGAAGCTGGCCGGCGCCATCGAGGCCGGCCAGTTCGCCCAGTACCTGTTCTTCGGCCAATGGGCGCTCGTGCGCGCCGCGGCCCGCGCGCGCGGGCTCGAGCTCATCGGCGACCTCCCCATCTTCGTCGCCGCCGACTCGGCCGACGCCTGGGCGCATCCACCGCTCTTCGAGCTCGACCCGAAGACCCTCCGGCCGCTCGCCGTGGCCGGGGTGCCGCCCGATTATTTCTCGGCCGACGGGCAGCTCTGGGGCAACCCGCTCTACCGCTGGCCGGCCCATCGCGCCGACGGCTACGCCTGGTGGCTCGCCCGCCTGCGCGCGGCGTTCGCGCAGTGTGACATCGTGCGCATCGACCACTTCCGCGGGTTCGACGCCTGCTGGCGGATCCCGGCACCCGCCCTGACCGCGCGCTCCGGCGCCTGGGTCCGGGGGCCGGGGCTCGACCTGTTCCGCGCCTTCCGCGCCGCGCTGCCCGGCGCGCGCATCATCGCCGAGGACCTCGGCGTGCTCACCGACTCGGTGCGGGCGCTGCTCGCGGCCACCGGCCTGCCCGGGATGAGCGTGCTGCAGTTCGCCTGGGCCGGCGGCGCGACCAACAGCTACCTCCCGCACAACCTGCGGCCCAACTCCGTCGTCTATCCGGGCACGCATGACAACGACACCACGCTCGGCTGGTACCAGTCCGCGCCCGCGGCCGAGCGCGACCACGTGCGCCGCTACCTGCGGGTCGCCGGCGACGATGTCGCGTGGGACTTCGTCCGCGCCGCCTACGCCAGCGTCGCGCGTCTCGCCGTCGTCACGCTGCCGGACCTGCTCGCGCTCGGTTCCGCCGCGCGCTTCAACACGCCGGCGTCCGCGCAGGGCAACTGGCAGTGGCGCGTCCGGGCCGCGGAGCTCGGAAAACTTTCCGGCGCCGCGGCCTACCTGCGCGAGCTCGCGGAACTTTTCGGCCGCTGAGCCGCGGCCGGAAAAGTCTTCGCGGATTTTTTTTGGCGTAAAAAGAAAATCGCGGGGCGTGAAATAAAGGCGTGCAACCGCGGCGGAATTTTACGAACATGCGGCATGGCCAAGAAAAAACCTGCTAAAAAGAAAGTTGCTAAGAAGAAAAAGAAGTAACGTTCGCGTTGCTTTTTTCTCCCCTCGACGCCGGCCGCAAAGCCGGCGTTTTTTTCGCCCGGGCCCGCCCGCTCACTTCACCGCCGCCCACACCCGCTGCACGTCGTCGTGGTCCTCGAGCGCCTGCAGGAACTCGCCCACCGTGCCGCGCACCGCGTCGTCCAGCTCCGGAAACTGCTTGGCGGTGTAGCCGATCTCGCTCGTGACGACCGCCCAGCCGTGCTGCTTCAGCCAGGACGACACCGCGTGCACCGCCGTGCGCTCGGTGATGAAGCGCACGCCGGTGGCGCCCTCCGGGATGTCGTCGTTCTGGTCGGACGCGAGCGCCTCGAAATCGTTGGCGCCCGCCTCGATCGCCGCCGCCTCCCGGTCGGCCGCCGCATCCGCGTGGTAGGCCTCGACCAGCCCGACATGATCGAAGAGGAACTTGTTGCTGCCGGCCGCGCCGAGCACGCCGTTCTTGAAGAGGTAGCGGATCTCCGGCGTGAGCCGCTGGTGGTTGTCCGTCATGCACTCGACGATGACCGGCACCTTGTGGGGCGCGTAGCCCTCGAAGACCACGTGGTCGAGGTGCATCTTCTCCCCGCCGGTGCCCGCGCCCTTGGCGATGGCGCGCTCGATCGCGTCGCGCGTCACGCTGGCCTTCCGCGCCTTCTCGACGGCGGCATGCAGCCGCGCGTTGCCCTCCGGGTCGCCCCCGCCGAGCTTGGCGGCGACGCTGATCTCCTTCACCAGCTTGCCGACGGTCTGTCCCTTCTTCAGGTTGACGATTGCGCGTTTCGCATGGAGCCATTGACGTCCCATAAGGGGGCAAGGTATGCCGGGGCGCCGCGCCGCGGGCAAGGCCGAAGCGCGGCGCCGGGTTTTTTTTGCCGTGCGTCTGCCGCCGGTTCCGGGCATAAAGCCGGCGATGAACCCCACGCCCCTCCTCCGCCTCGCCGCCGCCTGCCTGCTGGCCAGCCCCTGCCTGCTCCCCGCCGCCCACCCGTTCCTCTGCACCGACTCCTACGGGGGCAGGGTGAGCCTCGTCGCCGCCGACGGCACCATCGCGTGGGAGTACGCCTGCGAGCATCCGCAGGACTGCTGGGTGCTGGCCAACGGCGATTTCCTCTTCTGCCACCTGCACGGGGCGATCGAGCTGACCCGCGACAAGACCGTCGTCTGGGAATACAAGGTGGGCGAGGGCACCGAGATCAACGCCTGCCAGCCGCTCCCCGACGGGCGCGTGCTGGTGGTGGAGAACGGGCCGTGCCGCCTCGTCGAGGTCGACCGCGCCGGCCGCGTGGCAAAGGAGATCAGGCTCGCGCCGCCGCCCGCGTCCGTGCACCTGCACGACCAGTTCCGCGGCGTGCGCAAGACGGCCGCCGGGCACTATTATGTCTGCCGCAAGGGCGAGCACCGCGTCGATGAACTCGCCGCCGATGGCACGGTCCTGCGCCAGATCCCGGTGCCGGGCGACGTCCATGAGTGCCTGCTGCTGCCGGACGGCCACCTGCTCATCGCCTGTGGCGAGGGCCGCAAGGTCATGGAGCTCGACGCCGGACTGAAATCCGTCTGGGAGCTGAACGCGGACGAGGTGCCGGGCAATCCGCTGCGGCTGATGACGGGCTTCCAGCGCCTGCCGAACGGCAACACCGTTTGCTGCAATTATCTCGGCCACGGCCATCTCGGCTCGCAACCGCACTTCTTCGAGATCACCCGCGACAAAAAGGTCGTCTGGGAGTTCGCCGACCACATCCATTTCAAGACGATCAACCAGATCCAGCTGCTCGACGTGCCGGGTGACGCGAGCAAGGGCGAGATCCTGCGCTGAGGCCGCGGCCCTGCTGGCGCCACGGCGACCCCGCCGTGGTTTTCGCAGACGACACCGGGGTCGCGGCGGCTCCAAGGGCGCCCGCCGGCGCAAAGCGGCCTTGCGGCACGCGGCGGGCCCGGGCACACCTC
The DNA here is from genome assembly GCA_964423065.1 of uncultured Oleiharenicola sp. GTDB lineage: Bacteria > Verrucomicrobiota > Verrucomicrobiia > Opitutales > Opitutaceae > Lacunisphaera. The sequence continues at coordinate 92,183 of CAYRDN010000003.1, forward strand.
GCTTCTTGCATGCATTGGATCACCGCCAGCCTGTTCTCCGCGTTTTTCCTCGGGTGCTATGAATTGTGCACCAAGCACGCGGTGCGCGACAACGCCGTGCTGCCCGTGCTGTTTTTCGCCAATGTCTGCAGTGCCGCGGTCTGGGGCGGGCTGCTGGCCGCGGCCGCGGCCGCTCCCGCCACCCTGCCCGCCACCCTGCAGGTGGCCGCGCTCGGGCCGCGGCAGCACGCGCAGCTGCTGCTCAAGTCGGCGATCGTTGCCGCGTCATGGGTCTGCACCTATTTTGCCATCAAGCATCTGCCGCTGTCCCTCGCTTCGCCGGTCCGCGCCACCGGCCCGATGTGGACGCTTTTCGGCGCCATGCTCGTGCTCGGGGAACGCCCGACCTGGCTCGAGGGCCTCGGGGTCGTCATCACGCTCACCTCGTTCGTGGGCCTGTCGCTCGCCGGGCGCCGGGAGGGCATTCATTTCCACCGGAACCAGTGGTTCGGTTTTCTCCTTGCCGGCACCCTGCTGGGCGCGCTGAGCGGGCTTTACGACAAGTTCCTCCTCGGGCGCGCCGGCTTTACCGCCGCCACGGTGCAATGCTGGTTCTCCTTTTACCTCGCGCTGCTCTTCCTGCCGCTGGCCGTGGGCTGGAAACTGCGCTGGTGGCCGCGCCACCTGTTCCACTGGCGGTGGAGCATCCCGTTCATCTCGCTGGCGTTGCTCGTGGCCGACTTCATTTATTTCGACGCCCTGCGCAACCCCGCCGCCCTCGTTTCCCTCGTCTCCAGCCTCCGCCGCGGCAGCGTGCTGGTGGCTTTCACCGGCGGGCTGCTCTTATATAAAGAGAAGAACGGCCTGGCCAAACTGCCGGCGGTCATCGGGGTGCTGCTGGGCATTGTGCTCACCATTCTCGGATAAGATGTCCTCCTATCCTTCCGCCCGCGGGTACCTGCAATGATTTGGCGTTGTTTTCGCCCCGGCAGCGGTCAAAGTCCGCCCCATGATGAAGCGTGCCTTCCGCCCCGGATTGCAGGGATTGATCTTTGCTTCATTGCTCGCGACGGGGGCGGCCCAGACCTACATCTGGACCGGGATCGGCACCGGCTGGCAGGGCCAGGTCACACCCACGGGCAGCGGCACCGAGAGCTTTTACTTCGGCTTTAATGTCCAGGACAAGCTCACCCTCTCCGCGGGCAGTTTCAGCATCGCCTCCGTGGTCCTCGGGGATACCAACGGCAACTTCACGATCACCGCCCCCGCCCCGCTCACCCTTTCGCTCCTCAGCGGCCTCACCTCGCCCAGTGCCAATTCCAACCATCTCACGTTGGGCGCCAACATCACGGTCAACCTGACCGGCTCGCCGGTCCTGGACGCCGGCTCGAGTTTCATCAATGTCTTCGGCCATATCATCGGCAGTGTCACCACCCTGAACCTCATCGGCACGGGCGGATTCGGCTTCGACAACACCAACACCTACACGGGCGGCACCGTGATCGGTTCGGCGGCGGGCACCCCGCGCATCTTCGACTACACCTCCTCGCCGTTTGGCACCGGGAGCGTCTCGTTCTACAACGGCGGCAACTTTGCCGCTTACGGCACCCCGATCATCGCCAACGCCATCACCTTCAACTCCGGCGCCTCGGGCACCCCCGTCACCCTGCGCAGCTATGATGCCCCGCTCACCTTCAGCGGCCCCATCACGCTCGCCCGGAATACCATTCTCGCCCCCATCACCTCTTCGAATTACATCCCCTTCGCCGACCAGACCGCCAACCTCTACATCCCCGGCGCCATGATCCGGCAGCCCGTCGTCTTCACCGGCAACATCGGCGAATCCGGCGGCGCCCGCGCCCTGACCGTCAACAGCTCCGGCGTGGTGGTCCTGAATCCGGCCTCCGGCACCAACACCTACAGCGGCGGCACGACCATCAACGGCGCGCTGGTCTTCGCCACCGCCAACGCCATCCCCGCCGGCACGGGCAATGTGTTCGTCAACGCCAGCGGCTACGCCGGCCTGGGCGGCGCCACCGCGAATGATTTCGCCAACCTGATCGGCCATGTCGGCCTGTCGTCCACGGGCGCTCTGGGCGTGGACACCCTGCCGGGTGCCTCCACCCTCACCTATGCCGGCGCCATCAACCTCAGTTCGTTCACTTCCAGCCCGGGCATCCGGATCGGCACCGCCACCAGCGCCATCCTGACCGGCACCCTCACGCCCCAGGGCGCCGATTACCAGTTCGGCAACGGCGGTGGCACCCTCGACGTCCAAAGCAACCTGACCAATGTGTCCACGGTGTCCCGCGTCGTGCTCACCGACGGGCCGAACGGCAGCCTGAACTCCCCGCTCAAACTCTTCCTGCAGGGCAGCCTCTCCTATACGGGCGACACCGTGGCGAACAACGGCTTCATCATCCTCGACAGCCCCGCCCTGCCGGGTCCCGGCAAGCTCATCGCGGCCGGGAATGGCGCCAACACCGGCAACAGCTACATCGGGTTGAGCAACCACGTGGCGACCAGCGTGACCGCCTTCCTCGGCAGCTTCGACAAGACCAACACCTGGGGCATCGTCGGTTTTGACACCCGGCCGGGCGACTCGACCGCCACCTACGGCGGCGTCAACCTGACCGGTTTCAACAACGGCGTCTACCTCGGCACGGCGACCTCCGCGATCATCGACAACTCCGGCGGCCCCATCGTCCCGACGGCCGATAACATCCTCCGGCTCACCGCCGGCAACGGCGGCACCCTCGCGGTCAGCAGCGCGATCACCGGGGGCACGGCCGTCGTGCTTGGCACGCCCGCCGCCGATGGCGCCTACTCCGACGGCACCGTCCTGCTGGCCGGAGCCAACACCTACTCCGGCGGCACCACCCTGATCGCCAACAGCGAGGGCCTCACCCTCGCGCTCGGCAGCGGCGGCGCGCTCGGCACCGGCACCCTCACCCTCAGCTCCACCGGCGGCGGCGCCGCCGGCCTCGAGGCGGCGGTGCCTGGCATCACCCTGGGCAACCCCATCGTCTTTGCCAGTTCCACCAACCTCCACCTGCTCGGCACCAACAGCCTCACCCTGGCCGGCGCGATCTCCGGCAACGGCGTCATCTACCTGGAGCGCGCCGTCGCGGGCACGGCCGGCGCCGCCACGCTGGCCGGCGACAACTCGGGCTTCTCGGGCACCATCGGGGTGCAGAACGGCACGCTGACGCTGAACCACAACAACGCCGCCGGCATGGCCGAACTGGATTTCTTCGACGCCAATGCCTCGGTCGTCTTTGGCGCCGCCGCCCCCGCCCCCGTGGTTTACGGCATCCACAGCGATGACGCGGTCGGCAGCCTGGTGGTGCCCAACGGCACCGTCCTCACCTTCGACACCACCAACGGCAACAACGACGACGGCTTTGGCGGCGTGATCTCCGGGGCCGGCGGCTCGCCCACCACCGCGGCCCTCGTCGTCAGCGCCAGCAACGGCAGCAACGACAACATCCTCTACCTGTACGGCCACAACCTCTACACCGGCGGCACCACCATCACGAACTACGGCGTGCTCGGCCTGGGCCACGCGGATTCCGCCGGCAGCGGCCCCATCACCCTCAATGCCATCCACGGCGGCCTGATCCTGAACGACGGCGTGACGCTGACCAACCCGCTCGTGTACAATGCCGGCGGCCTGGCGGGCCTCGGCACCTTCGCCCCGAGCAGCATCTCCGGCACGGGCCAGTCCGCGGGCACGATCACCATCGGCACCAACGAGGGATTTTATCCGGGCGTACCGGGCAACTCCCATGTTTTTCCCGGCACCCTGACCATCCAGTCGAATGTCATCTTCACCAACGGCGGCCTGTTCCACGAGCTGATCCAGGACCCGGCCACGGCCGACGGCCACGGCCTGCTCGCCATCACCGGCAACCTCGACCTGAGCTCCATCAGCGCCGGGGGCTTCCTCATCGAGGTGGAGTCGGTGGACCCCCTGAACAGCAGCGGTGTCTCAGGCTCGATCGTCTTCGGCCAGAACTACAGCATCCCCCTCGTCCACACCGGCGGCACCATCACCGGCTTCAACGCCGGCCAGTTTGCCTTCGACGTGACCCAGTTCGAGAGCGGATTCATCCCCGTGTCCAATTTCTCCATCACGGCCGACTCGACGCACCTTTATTTGAATTTCTCCGCCATCCCCGAGCCCTCCACCTGGGCGCTGCTCGCGACCGGCGGGCTGATGCTCGGCCTCGGCGTGCGCCGCCGCCGAGCCTGAGCGCGGGGCCCCGGGCGAGGTCGTCGCAGAGCGGCGGTTTGGTTTCGCCAGCGCCCGGGGGCGTCCGGGCGGGCCACGCGGAACCACAACCCGAGGCCGAGCGTGGGCGGCAAGTTGATTATCATGGCGGGTCCTGCGGGGTGGAGTACATACGGTGGCCGCGGGAGCAAACCGGAACCGCCGCCCTGCGCGAGGATTTATTCCCGCCCCGCCGGCTGCGGAGGTGCTTTTCTTTTGGCCAAACCCGGCTAGGGTGGCGGTGATGTTCGCCGACTTCTTCCCGCGCCGCCCCCGCCGTCCGCCCACGGACTACGACCGGGCGTTCGTCGAGGAGGTGAAGGTGCACCCGCCCGTGCCGCGCGACCCGCGGGTCGAGAAATTCCTCCTCGTGTGCTGGGGCCTGATCGCGGTGAAGCATATCGCCGTCATCTGGGCCGTGCATCGCTACGCCGTCCCCTTCAACCAGCTGTGGATCAATGCCCCGACCTTCCTGCTCGGGCTGCTGGCCACGGCCGCGTACTACCTGCGGGAGTGAGAATCCTGCTGGATTCCGCCCCGGGAATGCGGGATGGTTCCGGCACCATGCCCTCTGTTCCCGGACTCCGCAGCAACTACGACAAGATCGGCCGCCTCGTTTATTTCGGGCGTATGCTCGACAAGATCCGCCTCCAGGCCGCCGGCCGGCTCCCGGCCGACTATCAGCCCAACCTCGGCAAGGGCTTCGACTCCCGCTGCTGCGGCTTTCTCGGCGTCGACCATGCCGCGCTGACCGCCCGCACCCTCGCGGGCGGCACCGACGCGGAGATCCTCGCCTGGTGCCACGAGCGCGGCGGGGCCCGCACCGACGAGCAGTGCGCCGTGTGGAACGGCTTCATGATGAAACGCGGCTGGCGCGACGAGGCCGCGCCGGTCCTGCAGAAGCGCATCGTCGAGTTCGGCCTCGCCGGCAAGCCGATCGAGACCATGTTTGACCTCAACGAATTCGACGAGGGCCGCGATCCCACCGCGACCCGGGCCTGGTTGCAGTAACCGTCATGTCCCCCCTGCGGCTGCGCCTGCAATACCTGCTCTCCGTCCTGAGCGTGTTGCTCGTGCTGGTCCTGGCCGCGTTGGCCTGGGGCTGGTGGCAGCTGCGGGGCAGTCTCCCACAGCTGGACGGCGGCCGCACCCTGGCCGGCCTCGCCGCGCCGGTCCGGGTGGAGCGCGATGCGCTGGGCGTGCCGACGATCACCGGGGCGAGCCGCGCCGATGTCGCCCGCGCCACGGGCTTCGTGCACGCGCAGGACCGTTTTTTCGAGATGGACCTGCTCCGCCGGCGCGGCGCCGGGGAACTGGCCGAGCTCTTCGGCGCGGGCGCCGTCCCCCTGGACCAGGCCGCGCGCCTGCACGGCTTCCGCCCGCTCGCCCGCCAGGTGCTGGCCGCGGCCGAGCCCGCCGAGCGCGACCTGCTCGCGGCCTACACCGCGGGCGTCAACGCCGGCCTCGCCGCCCTCGCGAAAACCCCGTGGGAATATCTCGTGCTGCGCACCCCGCCGCAGCCCTGGCGCGAGGAGGATTCGGTCCTCTGCCTCTACGCCTTCTGGTTCGACCTGCAGGATTACCAGGGTGCCTTCGAGCTGAACCGCGACGCCCTTCGCCGCGCCGCGGGCGCGGCCGCCGTGGATTTCCTCGCCCCCCGCGGCAATTCGTGGGACGCCGCGCTCGACGGCAGCACCTTCCCGCCCGCGCCGCTGCCCCCGCTGCGCTTCAAGCCGCCCGCGGACGACGGGACCGCCGCCTTTCCCCCTGCAGGCTTCGACGCGCGGCGCGCCACGGGCTCCAACGCCTTCGCCCTCGACGGCGCCCACACCGCCACGGGCGCCGCCCTGCTCGCGAACGACCTGCACCTCGGCCTCGGCGTCCCGCGCACCTGGTACCGCAACGTCCTGCAGTGGTCCGATGCCGCCGGCCCGCACCGGGTCGTGGGCCTCACCCTGCCCGGCCTGCCGTTCACGGTCATCGGCAGCAACGGCCGCGTCGCCTGGGGTTTCACCGACGCCTACGTGGACACCAGCGACGTCGTCATCGTGGAGACCGAGGCCATCGCCCAGCACTATTACCGCACGCCGGGCGGCTGGAAGGAAATCGAGGACCATCCCTCGGAAATCCGCGTGAAGGGCGGGCAACCCGTGCCGTTCACCGCCCGGTGGACCGAGTGGGGCCCGATCATCGGCGGCCCCGAGGACGGCCACTACCTCGCCCTGCGCTGGAGCGCCCACGACGCCGGGGCGACCAACCTGCATTTCCTGGCGATGGAAACCGCCGGCACCGCGGCCGCCGGCGTCGAGCTCGCCCACCGCGCCGCCTTCGCGAATGAAAATATCATCCTCGCCGATGCCGGCGGCAACATCGCCTGGACCCTCCTCGGCAAGATCCCGCGCCGCGCCGGCTTTGACGGCCGGCTGCCGGTGTCGTGGGCCTACGGCGACCGCCACTGGGACGGCTGGCTGCCGCCCGGGGAGATCCCCGCCCTCGTCAACCCGCCCGGCGGCGCGCTCTGGTCCGCGAACAACCGCGCCCTCGGCGGCGAGGCCGGCGCCCGGCTGGGCGACGGCGGTTACGACAACGGCGCGCGCGCGCGCCAGATCCGCGACGCCCTGCAGGCCCTCGCCGCCTCCGGCCGGAAGGCGGTGCCCGCCGACCTGCTCGCCATCCAGCTCGACGACCGCGCGCTGTTCCTGGACCGCTGGCAGAAATTCTTCCTCGCGGTTCTGGACCCCGAGGCCGTGGCGCAGCAATCCGCCCGGGCGGGACTGCGCGACGCGGTGCGGGCGTGGAGCGGCCGCGCCGGCACCGATTCCGCCGCCTACCGGCTGGTGCGGGCCTTCCGCCGGCACGTCGCCGAGCGCACCTTCGCCCCGTTCACCGAAGCGGCGCAGGCGGAGTATCCCGCGTTCAGCTACCTCGGTTTCATGTATGAGGACGCCCTGTGGCAGCTGGTGCACGAGCAGCCGCCGCGGCTGCTCAACCCGGCGCACAAGTCCTGGCGCTCCCTGCTCCTCGCGGCTGCGGACGACGTGCTCGCGGATGTCGACCGCGCCCAGGTGGAACCGGCGCGATTCACCTGGGGCGCGCACAACACCCTGGCCATGGAACATCCCTTCGGCCGCTTCCTGCCCGGCCCGCTGGCCCGGCTGCTCGCCATGCCGGCGGAACCGCTGCCCGGCGATACCGACATGCCGCGCATCCAGGGCCCGGATTTCGGTGCGTCCGAACGCCTGGTCGTTTCCCCCGGCCACGAGGCCGAGGGCATTCTCCACCTGCCCGGCGGCCAGAGCGGCCATCCGCTGTCACCGTATTATCGGGCCGGCCACGCCGCCTGGGCCCGGGGCGAGCCGACGCCGCTCCTGCCCGGCCCGGCACAGCACACGCTGATCCTGCAACCCTGAGCCGGAACCCTTCCGGTCACCTTGGTTTTGAGATTGGGCTTTCCTTGGCCTTTGGCTATTGGAGTTTATTCTCCCATGTCCCTCCACGTCCTCTCCCATCCGCTCGGCGCCCACGTGCTGACACACCTGCGCGACAAGACCACCAAGCCCGCGCTGTTCCGCACCCTGAGCTACCAGATCTCCCTCCTCCTCGCACTTGAAGCCACGCGCGACCTCGCCACCGAGGAGAAAGCCATCGAGACCCCGATGGAGCCGATGACCGGCCGCGTGCTGGCAAAACACCTCGTCGTGGTGCCCATCCTGCGCGCCGGGCTGGGCATGCTGCAGCCGTTCCATGACATCTTCCCCGACGTCTCCGTCGGCTACGTCGGACTCGAACGCGACCATGCGACCGCCATCGCCCGCAGCTATTACTGCAAGCTCCCGCCACTCGCCGGTTGCCGCGTCATCATCGTCGACCCGATGCTCGCCACCGGCGGCTCCGCGGCCCAGGCGGTCGCGGTCGTCAAGGCCGCGGGCGGCACCGAGATCGTCTTCGTCTGCATTGTCGCCTCGCCCGAGGGCGTCGCCACGATGCAGCAGGCCCATCCCGGGGTGCCGATCCACGCCGGCGCGCTCGACCGCGCGCTCAACAGCCGGAAATACATCCTGCCCGGCCTCGGCGATTTCGGCGACCGGCTCTACGGGACGTGAACGGGGCCGGCCGGCCGACGCTCACGCCAGCGCGGGCACGGTGAACGGCGCGCGGTAGGTGCGGGTGAGCCGCGCATTGGCGTCGGCCGCGCCTTCGCCGGTGAAGCGTTCCGCCGCCGGTTCGAGTGCGAGCGGGAAGCCGAGAATCAGCGGGGTCTTGCCGAGGTCCACCTGGTTGGCGGCGAGGTGCTCGGTCATCCGGCCGTAGGCCTCGGCGAGCGGGGCGTCGCCCCTGATCTTCTCGCGGAGCCCGCCCTCGGTCGCGGCGCGGCCGAGCTGGTGCGAAATGTTGCCGAGGTGGCAGAGCGCGCTCGAGACATGGCCCTCGCCGACGGGGCTGAACAGGTCCCCGGTCCGCCGGCTCCGCACCGCGTCGATGAAATTGCCCATGTGCCGGTCCGCGCCCTTGAACTCCCGCAGCAACCGGCCGTCGTGGTCGTAGGCCTGGGCCGTGAAGTAGCTGCCGGTGACCAGCCGGCCGTGCTCGCAGTCGATGACGTTGCCGATCGAGACCTCGCGGTACCGGTCCATCACCGCCGCGCCGGCCGCCGCCGGCAGCCCGCGCACCTCGAAGATCAGTGGCGCCGTGGCATAGTCGTGGATGATGACCTGCGTGTTGGGCGTCTCCCCGTCATCCTCATAGCCGACCCGCCCGCCAACGCTGAGGGTGTGGCGCGGCAGGCCGGGTTCGCCGAGAAACCAGCGGGCGACGTCCATCTGGTGGATGCCCTGGTTGCCGACGTCGCCGTTGCCGTAGGCCCAGATCCAATGCCAGTCATAGTGGACGGGGCCGTTCTTCGGATTGTTGCGGCGCGGCGGCACGAGCGGCGCCGGGCCGGTCCAGAGATCGTAGTCGACCGAGGGCGGCACCGGCTGGGGGCCCGTGGTTTTCCCGATGCTGTCGCGCCGCTTGTAACACAGGCCGCGCGCCGCGGTGATCCGGCCCAGGGCCCCGGAACGGATCCAGGCGACCGCCTCCTGGAGGCCCTCGCCGGAACGGATCTGCGTGCCGGCCTGGACGACGCGCCGGTATTTTTCCGCGGCGGCCACCAGCTGCCGGCCCTCCCAGACATTGTGGGAGACCGGTTTCTCGACATAGACATCCTTGCCCGCCTGGCAGGCCCAGATCCCCATCAGGGAGTGCCAGTGGTTGGGCGTCGCGATCGTGAGCGCATCGATCCCGGGCGCGACGAGCAGTTGGCGGATGTCCGTGTACGTGCCCACGCCGCCGCCCAGCGCGGCGGCGGCCCGGGCCAGCACCGCCGAGTCGGGGTCGCACAGCGCGACCACGCGCACGCCCGGCAGCGCGCCCAGGCTGGCCAGATGGTTCTTGCCGCGGCCATTGAGTCCGGCGATGGCCACGCGCACGTCGCCGTTGGCCCCGGCCACCTGGCCCCACGAGCGCGCGCTCCACCCGGCCGTGGCGGCGGCCAATGCGGTGGTCTTGAGGAAGGAGCGGCGGGAGAATGATTTCATGCGTGGGACGGTGGGACTATTTTCCGGCGGCATATTCCGCGTAGCGGGCGGCCACCTGCGCGTCCGCCTCGTCGCCCCCATGGAAGAAGAACCGGTAGCGGAAGGTCAGGCTGCCGCCCGGGGGCACCGTGTAGTCGCCGGCGTGCGGCTGGTCCCTGAGGTTTTCAAAATCGTGCTGGCCGAACGGGTTCGCGCCGAAGAGCCCGTAGTCGCGCGCCATCCACCAGGTCGGATGCCGCAGGTTCTCCGGATGATCGAAGATGGCCACGCCGTAGATCCGGCCGAGGTGCGGGGCGTGGTAATCGCACCAGTCGGCCCGCCGGCCCCAGGCGGCGGCATCGCGCCGGCCGGTGCTCGTGACCACGTGCCCGGCGCCGGGCTCGTCCCGTTGCTGGTATTTGTGCGGCTGCGTCATCCACTGCGCGAGCCGGATGGCCATGGTGCCGTCCTTGCTGTCCCCGAGCTGCAGCGGCTCGTCGGGCCGCGCCTGCAGCGTGACCGCGAAGTCGATGAACCGGCCGGCCGCCGTGGCGTGAAACCGGATCGTGGTGTCGGTGGTGCACACCAACCGGCCGTCCGGCGCCAGCCACCGGTCGGTCGCGCGGATGATCCCCACCGGGCCGCTCTGCACGGTGAGCAGCGCCTCGTGCCGGATGGTCCCCTTGCTCTCCGGGCCGCTGCCCCCGGCCTTCCCCTCGTTCCAGAAGTCGAACCCGTCGACGGCGCTGTGGGCAAACCAGAGTGAACGGTGATGCGGATGGTCCTGATCCTCCCCCGGCGTATCCTTCATCGGGAAATCGCGCGTGAGCGGCGTGCCGTCCCCGGCCAGGACGGGGTAAAGATAGGGCCGCATGGCCCCGTCGCCGTAGATGTATTCGGTGAAAGGCCGGCCACCGATCTCGACCCGCACCCGGTCGGCGAGCGGCGTCAGCGTCACCGGCGGGGCCGCGGGCGGCAGGGAGCACGACGACGCCAGGCCGGCGCACAGCACGAGGGGTAACAACCGCTGCATCCGCCCAGCCAATCGAACCCTCGGCCGGCCGCAACCGCAAAGCCCGGCGGCCGCCGGTTGGACTCGACCCACGGCCGCCGCCGGTCTTGCCTCGCGCCATGGAATTCTCCCAGCTGTCCGACCGTGCCCTGGAAATCCGCCGGCGTTTCACGGACTGGGAACGCGCCCGCGCCGGTCGCGCCTGGACCCGCGAGGAGGTCATGCAGGGCTTCGTCGGCGACGTCGGCGACCTCATGAAGCTCGTCATGGCCAAGAACGGCGCGCGCGCCGTGGCCGACGTCGACCGCCGGCTCGCCCACGAGCTGGCCGACTGCCTCTGGAGCGTGCTCGTGCTGGCGCGGCTCTACGAGGTCGACCTGGAGCAGGCGTTCCTCGCCACGATGAGCGAGCTGGAGGCGAAACTCGGGGACGGCTAGGACGTGTCCTCAATTTGGCTTTGTGGGCCAGCGAGCTTGCTCGCGCTTCATCCGCGCCCGCAAGCGGGCTGCCTACCGTGGCTTGATCGGCCCAATCGGATTTTTGAAGCACGCCTTAATCCAGCCACCCGCCCGCCGCCTGCACCGGGGCGAGTTCGCCGCGGCGCGTGACCCACACGGCCAGGGCCTGGCGCGCGACGTTTTTGTCCGTGGATCGCGGCAGGCTCAGTTCCGCCGCGCCGGCCGTGAGCGGGGCCGACTTCAGCACCAGGACGACGAAATCGTGGCGCAGCGTGCGGCCCGCGTTCTCGCCGGCGCGGACCCGGGACGAAATCCCGGCGCCGAGCAGCGCCGCATGCACCTCTCCGTCTCCCGCGCCGTCATACCGGACGCGGCAGGCGCCGTCGTCCGCATACTCCACCGCCAGGCCGCCGGCCCTTTCCCCCGAGGCGGCCGGGGCGGCCCCGGCCTGCCGCCACTCCGCGCCGTCCAGCACGAAGCCCGGCGTATAGACCGTGTTCCGGCCCCACCGGTCCGCGTAGGCGTATTGGCGCGCGGTGAATTCCCGGCGCGCAAACCGGTCGGGCCAGCCGAGCCGGTCCCAGTAGTCGACATGGAAGCCCACCGGCACGAAATCCCGCCAGAGCCCGGGGGCGTCGCGGAGCGACCCCAGCCAGGCCTCCGCCGGCGGACAGCTGCTGCAGCCCTCGGAACTGTAGAGTTCCAGCAGGTGGATGCGCCGGCCGGCGCTGCCAAATTTCACCGGTTCCGCGGCGGCGGCGGCGGCCAGCAGGCCGAACAGGAGGATCAGGCGCATGGGTGTCGGAGCCGCGAGCCCGGCGGAACATTCCATTTTTTCATGTTCATCCGCCGCAATCGCGGGCAATTTCCCCGCACATGAACATCGACCGCCCGGGTCTGATCGTCGCCGACGGCTGGAAGGACTACCAGCTGCTCGATTGCGGCGCCGGCATGAAGCACGAGCGCTGGGGCGACTTCACCCTCGTGCGGCCCGACCCGCAGATCATCTGGCCGCGCGTTGGCGGCAACGGCCGCTGGGAAAACTGGGACGGCTTCTACCACCGCAGCGAGAGCGGCGGGGGCAAGTGGGAATACCGCCGGCCGCTGCCCGACCACTGGAGCATCCGCTACGGCGCCCTGACCTTCAAGATCCACCCGACCAGCTTCAAGCACACCGGGCTCTTCCCCGAGCAGGCGGTGAACTGGGACTGGTTCTCGGCGCGCATCCGGGCCGCGCGCGCCGCCGGCCGCGAGGTCAGCGTGCTCAATCTCTTCGGCTACACCGGCGCGGCCACGGTTGCCGCCGCCGCCGCCGGCGCCAGCGTCTGCCACGTCGACGCCGCCGAGGGCATGGTGAAATGGTGCAAGGAAAACGCCGCGCTCTCCGGCCTCGGCGCGGCGCCCGTCCGCTACATCGCCGACGACTGCCTGAAATTCGTCCGCCGCGAGATCAAGCGCGGCCGGAAATACGACGCCATCATCATGGACCCGCCGACCTACGGCCGCGGCAGCACCGGGGAGATGTGGAAGCTCGAGGACCACCTCTGGGAACTGCTGTCCGAGTGCCGGCAGGTGCTGGGCGACCGCCCCCTGTTCTTCCTGATCAACGCCTACACCGCCCGCCTCTCGCCCACCGTCGTCGTCAACCTGCTCGCCGCCCTCCTGGCCGGCGCCGGCGGCCGGCTTACCGGCGGCGAGGTCGGCCTGCCCGTCCAGCGCGACGGGAAAATCCTCCCCTGCGGCATCTTCGGCCGCTGGGAGGCCGCCCCCTGACTTATGCCCTCCCCCGCCGACACCTACCTCGCCACCGCCACCGGCATGCTGCAGCGCACCTGCGCCCTGAACGCGCCCGTGCTCCGGCAACTCGGCGCCCTCATCGGCGAATCCGTCGCCCGCGGCGGCGTGCTCCACACCTTCGGCAGCGGCCACAGCGAGATCATCTCGCGCGAAATCATCGGCCGCGCCGGCGGCCTCGTGTGCGTCAGCGGCATCTTCGACCCGACCGGCGGCTTCATCGAAAACCTTGTCGGCTACGGCACCAAGCTCGCCGAACGCTACGACCGCGCCCACGGGCTGCTCCCGGGCGAGACCATCATTGTCATCTCGAATTCCGGGAAGAACTCATCCCCCCTTGAAATCGCGCTCTACGCGAAGCAAAAGGGCCTGCACGTCGTCGGCCTCACCTGTGTGGCGATGTCCCAGACCGCCCCGACCGTCCACCCCGGCGGGAAAAAACTGCACGAAATCGCCGACCACGTGCTCGACAACGGCGGCGTGCCCGGCGACGCGATCACCCCCGTGGCCGACGGCGTGTCCGCCGGCCCGACCTCGACCTTCATCGGGGCGACCCTGCTCAACCTGCTGATGCTCGAGACCATCGCGTGGCTCAAGGCCCACGGCCACCCGCTCCCCATCCTGCGCAGCCAGAACCTGCCCGACGCGATCGAATACAACCGCGGGCTGGGCAAAAAATACAAGGGCCGCCTCAGCCGCCAGCTGGCCTAAATTTAACAGGAGGCAACGGAGGAAACTGAGCTGGTTTCCGTCAAATATCTCCGCTCCCTCCGTTACCTCCTGCAAAACAAACCATGTCCTTTAAAATCGGTGTGGATGGCGGCGGCACGAAGACCGAGTGCATCCTGGTCGACGCCGGCGGTGCGATCGCCGCCCGCCACCTCGCCCCCGGCTGCAACCCCAGCCAGACCGGCCCGGAAAAAGCCCGCGCCATCCTCGGGGAATCGCTCCTGGCTCTCTGCTCCGCGCTCCCCGCGGGCAGCGTGCAATGCACGCTGCTCTGCATGGCCGGCAACCGGGCGTTCTGGCGCGAGACCGCAGACGCACTCCCCGGCTACGGGGCGGTCACCGCGACCGACGACTCGGTGCCCGTGCTGGAACTCGCGACCGCCGGCGCCCCGGGCCTCGTGCTGCACGCCGGCACCGGCTCGTTTGTCGCCGCCCGCGGGCCCGACGGCGCCGCCCACTACGCCGGCGGGCTCGGCTGGAAATTCGGCGACCCGGGCAGCGGCTTCGACCTCGGCCGCCGTGCGCTCGGCCTGGCCCTGCTGGAGCTCCAGGCCGCGCCGGACGCCGGTCCGGCCGGTCCTTCCCCGCTGGCCCGGGCGCTTTGCAACCACACCGGACTCGCCGATTATACGGCCAACTCGCGCTTCTTCTACAACGACGCCGGGGCCAACGCCGCCATCGCCGCCTTCGCCCCGCTCGTCCTCGAACTCGCCGCGCATGATTGCGGCCCGGCCCAGCAGGTGGTGGCCGACTCGATCACCGACCTCGCCCGGCTGGCCGACCAGGTCATCCACCGGCTGTTCCCGGCCCCTGCCACGAAGCTGCCCTGCGGGGTCAGCGGCCGGATCCTGAACAGCGCGCCCGCCGCCTTCGCCCTCCGCTCGCTCGCCAGCAAGCTGAAGTGGCCGGTGGAGCTGGCTTTCATCACCACCCCGCCGAGCGAGGGCGTGCGCCGGCTGCTGGCCCGGATGTCGTGACGTGATTGCAACGGCGACAGCGACGGTCCTGGCGGAATCCGACTGGCAACAACGCCGCCGGGCGCACGAGCAGCGGGTGTCCGTCTGGACGGACCCGCACCAGGCACGGGCCGCGCGGGGCGAAAAGCATCCCGTCTACGATTTCCTGTTCGAATACTACCGCTTCCGGCCAAGCTGGCTGCGCCGCTGGCATCCCGGCCCGGACGTGGTGCTCCTGGGCGAATCCGCCCGCGACTACCTCCGCTGGCCGGAATACCACGAGTCCGGCGGCGGGATCGAGCTGAACCCGTCCGCCCTCGCCGCGCGCCGGCGCGAAAGCCTCGCGTGGATGGTGAACCTCCTGCGCGTCACGGCGGAGCGCCCGCCGCATTTCGCCTGCTCCGGCCTGCACGAGTGGGCGATGGTCTACCGGCAGACCCCGGACGAGGTGCGGCACAACCGGTGGCCCCTGCGCTTGGCGCCGGACGAACTCGCGCGCGTGGTCGAGTCCCTGCCCGTGGCCTGCTCGCATTACGACGCCTTCCGTTTTTTCACCCCCCCGGCCCGCCCGCTCAACCGGCTGCAGCCCACGCGGGCGGAGGTGCCGGCGTTCGAGCAGCGCGGCTGCCTGCACGCGAACATGGACCTGTACAAGTGGGCGTTCAAGTTCGCCCCGTTCACGCCCGGCGACCTCGTCGCCGACGCCTTCGCCCTGGCGCGCGACATCCGCGAGATCGACATGCGGGCGAGCCCCTACGATTTCTCGGCGCTCGGCTTCGCCCCCATCCGGATCGAAACGCCGGCGGGCCGCGCCGAGTACGAGACGCACCAGCGCGACTTCGCCGCCCGGAGCCAGCCGCTGCGGGCCCGGCTCATCGCCCTGGGCGGACGGTTGCTGCCGGTTCCGTAGGCCCCCCGTCCTAGCGGACGGTACGAATGACCCCGGGCTTGCCCTGCCCCGGCCCCAAGGTGATTCTGTCCGTCCGGCCCCTTTCGTCATGCTCAAATCCGGCATCCTCAACCCCGCCCTGCTCAGCCTGCTGGCGCGCGTCCGCCACACCAACACCCTCGTGATCGCCGACCGCGGTTTCCCCTTCTGGCCGCAGCTCGAGACCGTCGACCTGGCGCTCGTCGACGGCATCCCGACCGTCCTCCAGGTGCTCGACGCCCTCGCGCCCAACTTCGTCCTCGGCCGCGCCTTCGCCGCCGAGGAGTTCCGGACCCACAATGCGGCCGCCGTGCCGGCGGCGCTGGCGGCGCGCCTCGCCGGCGTGCCCCTGGTGTTCGAGCCGCATGCCGAGTTCAAGAAACGCGTGCCCCTGGCCGTCGGGCTGGTCCGCACCGCCGACACCCTCCCCTACGCCAACCTGATCATCGAGTCCGCGTGAAGATCGACGCCCACCACCATTGCTGGCGCTACACGCCGGAGGAGTTCGACTGGATCACGGATGACATGAGTTCCATCCGGCGGAATTTTTATCCCGCCGATCTCGCCCCGTCGCTGGCCGCCACCGGCCTCGACGGCACCGTCGCCGTCCAGGCCCGGCAGACCGTGGAGGAGACCCTGCAGCTGCTCGAGCACACCCACCGGCACCGCTTCATCAAGGGCGTCGTCGGCTGGGTGCCGCTCACCGACCCGAAGGTCGCCGGCCTCCTCGACCAGCTGCGCGAGGAGAAAAACCTCAAGGGCGTGCGCCATGTCCTGCAGGGCGAGCCCGACGCCTACATGGCGGACCCGGCCTTCAACGCCGGCCTCCGGGAAGTGGCGGCCCACGGCCTCAGCTACGACCTGCTGGTCAGGGCCCCGCAGCTGCCGGCGGCCATCGCCCTGGTCGACCTTCATCCCGCGCTGCCGATCGTGCTCGACCACATCGCCAAGCCGGTCATCGCCGGACCGCCGCCCGCCGAATGGCGCCGGCACATCGCCGAGCTCGCGCGACGGCCGAACGTCTGCTGCAAGTTCTCCGGCCTCGTCACCGAGGTGCCCGGCTGGGCCTGGACGCCCGAGCTGCTCTGGCCCTACTTCGACGTCGTCCTGGCCGCGTTCGGCGCCGACCGCCTCATGTTCGGTTCCGACTGGCCCGTGTGCCTCGTCGCCACCGAATACACCCGCTGGTACCGCTTCATCGAGAGCTGCGTGACGGGCCTCGCGCCCGCGGAACGCGACCTCATCCTCGGTGGCACCGCCACCCGCTTCTACCGGCTCACCGCCTGATCCGCCCATGCAATACCGCCCGCTCGGCCGCACCGGCCTCCAGGTTTCCGTCCTGAGCTACGGCGCCTCCTCGCTCGGCGGCGTCTTCCGCGCCACCGACGACCAGGAGGGCATCCGCACCGTCCACACCGCGCTGGATCTCGGGATGAACTTCATCGACGTGTCCCCCTATTACGGGGCGACCCGGGCCGAGACCGTGCTGGGCCGGGCGCTGCGCGGCGTCGCCCGCGACCGCTACCACCTCGCGACCAAGGTGGGCCAGTACGGCGAGGGCGTCTTCGACTTCTCGGCGGCCCGCGTCACCCGCAGCCTCGACGAGAGCTGCGCACGGCTCGGGGTCGACCACGTCGACCTGCTCCAGTGCCACGACATCGAGTTCGCCGACCTGGACCAGATCGTGGACGAGACGCTCCCCGCCCTGGTGAAACTCCGTGCCGCCGGCCGCATCGGGCACATCGGCATCACCGGCCTGCCGCTGAAGGTGTTCCCCGCCGTGCTCGCCCGCGCCGCCCCCGGCACCGTCGAGACCATCCTTTCCTTCTGCCGCTACGAGCTGAACGACACCGCGCTCGGCGCCCTGATCCCCGCCCTGCGCGCGCAGGGTGTCGGCATCATCAACGCCTCGCCGACCGGCATGGGCCTGCTCACCGAGCGCGGCGTGCCAGCGTGGCACCCGGCGCCGCCCGCCCTGGTCGCCGGCGCCCGTCGCGCGGTCGACTACTGCCGGAGCGTCGGCGCCGACATCGTGAAACTGGCGGTGCAGTTCTGCGTCGCCCATCCCGGCATCGCCACGACACTGATCGGCTCCGCCAACCCGGAGAACATCCGCAGGAACATCGCCTACGCGGACGAGCCCGTTGACTTCGAGCTCATGGCGCGGGTGCTCGAAATCCTCCGCCCGATCAAGGACCACAACTTCACCCGCGGCCGGCCCGAGAACCGCGACCCGCTCATCGCCTGACCCCATGCTCCAGATCACCCTCGAGAAACCCGGCCGGTTCACCGCCGCCGACGGCCCCGTTCCAAAACCCGCGCCGGGCGAGGCGCTCGTGCGCGTGCACCGCATCGGCGTCTGCGGCACCGACCTCCACGCCTTCGCCGGCCAGCAACCCTTCTTCTCCTACCCGCGCATCCTCGGCCATGAGCTCGGCGTCGAGGTCGTCGACCCGGGCAGCGACCCGCACGGGCTCCGCGCCGGCGACCGCTGCTCCGTCGAGCCCTACCTCAACTGCGGCCGCTGCATCGCCTGCCGCCGCGGCAAGCCCAACTGCTGTGCCGAGCTGAAGGTGCTCGGCGTTCACACCGACGGCGGCATGCGGCCCCTGTTCGCGGTCCCGGCGCGCAAGCTCCACCCGTCCGCCAAGCTCGACTACGACCAGCTCGCGCTCGTCGAGACCCTCGGCATCGGCGCGCACGCCGTCGAGCGTGCCGACCCCCGGCCGGACGACTTCGTGCTCGTCATCGGCGCGGGCCCGATCGGCCTGAGCGTGATCCAGTTCGTGCAGGTTCGCGGCGCCAAGCTCGTGGTCATGGATGTGAGCGAGCACCGCCTCGAGTTCTGCCGGCGGCAGCTCGGCGTCGCCCATACACTCGCCGGCGGCCCCGACGCTGCGATCCGGCTCCGTGCCCTCGGCGGCGGCGACCTGCCGACGGTCGTGATCGATGCGACCGGCAATCCCAGGTCCATGGCCGGCACCTTCGACCTGCCCGCGCCGGGCGGGCGCATCGTGTTCGTCGGCCTGTTCCAGGGCGACGTCACCTTCAACGACCCGAACTTCCACCGGCGCGAACTCACCCTCCTCGCCAGCCGCAACGCCCTGCCCGGCACCTTCCGCGACATCATCGCTCTCATCGAGGCCGGCCGCATCGACACCACCCCGTGGATCACCCACCGCTTCGCCCTCGCCGACACGCCGCGCGAATTTCCCGCCCTCGGCGGCAACCCCGCCGTGATCAAGGCCGTCATCGAGGTGCCGCCGGCCGCGTCGCCGGGTTGACGCCCGCGCGCCGCCCTGTCGTGCTTTTCCCGCCGCTTCGCCCCCACCCCCTCCGCCCATGAAGTACCCCCGGTTCAAGTCATTCCTCCTCCTCCTCGCCGCCTCGGCGGCGGCCCTGGCCGCCGACACCTACACCATCGCCGTCATTCCCAAGGGGACAACCCACGAGTACTGGAAATCCATCCACGCCGGTGCCGAGAAGGCGCGGCGCGAGCTCGCCGCCGCCGGCACCACCGTGAACATCATCTGGAAGGGCCCGCTCAAGGAGGACGACCGCGAGCAGCAGGTGCAGGTCGTGGAAAACTTCATCGGCCGCCACGTCGACGGCATCGTGCTCGCCCCGCTTGACAGCAAGGCCCTCGTCGCCCCGGTCGAGACCGCCGTGCGCGGGTCGATCCCTGTCGTCATCATCGACTCGGGCCTGGCCTCGACCCTGCCGGCCAGCTACGTCGCCACGGACAACCGCGAGGGCGGCCGCATCGCCGCGCGCCAGCTCGGGCAGCTCCTCGGCGGCCGCGGCAACGTGATCCTGCTCCGCTACGCCGTCGGTTCCAACAGCACCGAGGAGCGCGAGGAGGGCTTCCTCGAGGTGATGAAAAGGGATTTCCCCGCCATCCGGCTGCTCTCCACCGACCAGCACGCGGGCGCCACGCGTGACAGCGCCAAGCGCGTCGCGGAAACCCTCCTCAGCCGCTACGGCACGGAGGTGAACGGGATCTTCGCCTCCAATGAGTCCGCCGCCTCGGGCATGCTGCTGGCGCTGCGCGACGCCGGCCTCGCCGGCGGTAAGGTCAAGTTCGTCGCCTTCGACTCCGGCGAGACCCTCAACGCCGGCCTGCAGGCGGGCGACGTGCAGGGCTTTGTCGTCCAGAATCCCCTGAACATGGGCTACCTCGGCGTGAAGACCATCGTCGCCCTCCTGCAGGGCGGGAAGGTGCCGGCCCGCATCGACACCGGTGTCGGGTTCGTGACCAAGGAAAACTTCAACGACCCGGCCATGGCCGACATCGTCCACCCGCCGCTCGACCTGTATCTGAAATGACGCCGGCCGTCCGCCTCCGCCTCACGGGCATCCGGAAAAGCTTCGGCGCCACCCGGGCGCTGAAGGACGTCTCGCTGGCCGTCGCCCCCGGCGAGGTGCACGCCCTCATCGGCGAGAACGGCGCGGGCAAAAGCACCCTGATGAAGGTGCTGAGCGGCGCGCATGCCGCCGACGCCGGGACGATGGAACTCGGCGGCCGGCCCTACCAGCCCGCCGACCCCCATGACGCCCGCCGGAAGGGGGTGGCGATGATCTACCAGGAGCTGAACCTCGCGCTCCACCTCACCGCCCAGGAAAACATCCTGCTCGGCGCCGAGTCCGCCCGGCTGGGGTTCGTCGACCGCCGGGCCTCCCGCGACCGCGCCCGGTCCGCGCTGGCCCAGCTCGGCCACGCCGGGCTCGACCTCGACCGCCCGGCGGGAACCTTCTCCATCGCCGAGCAGCAGATCATCGAGATCGCCCGCGCCCTGCTGATGCAGCCGCAGGTGCTGATCATGGACGAGCCGACCAGCAGCCTGACCCAGGCGGACACGGAGCAACTTTTCTCCGCCATCGGGCGGCTCCGCACCCAGGGCGTGAGCGTCATCTACATCAGCCATTTCCTCGAGGAGTGCCGCCGCATCGCGGACCGCTACACGGTGCTGAAGGACGGCGAGACCGTCGGCGCGGGCGCGATGCCCGGCGCCGACCTCGGCCACATCGTCACCCTCATGACCGGCCGGGAGGTCAAGGATCTCTACCCGGCCGCGGCGCACGCGCTGGGCGGCATCGTGCTGGAGGTCAAGGCCGCCGCCCGCGCCCCCCGGCTGCGGCGCGCCACGCTGCAGGTGCGCGCGGGGGAAATCTTCGGCCTCGCCGGCCTGATCGGCGCCGGCCGCACGGACCTGCTGCGCACGGTGTTCGGCCTCGACGACCTCGACGCGGGCGAGATCTGCCTCGTCGGCGCCCCGGCCGGCCGGGCCACGCCCCGCCGCCGCTGGCAGCAGGGCGTGGGCTTTCTCAGCGAGAACCGCAAGGAGGAGGGCCTGATGCTCAACCAATCGATCGCCGACAACCTCACGCTCACGAAAATGGCGTCCCTCGGCCGGTTCGGCTTCGTCCGCCGCCGCCGGCAGCAGGCGGTCGCGGCCCACTGGCTGGGCGAGCTGCGCGTCCGCTGCCGCGACGGCGCCCAGGCGGTCGGCGAGCTCTCCGGCGGCAACCAGCAGAAGGTCGCCCTCGCCCGGCTGCTCGAGCACCCCGCGCGGATCTTCCTGCTTGACGAGCCGACCCGCGGCATCGACGTCGGCAGCAAGGCGCAGATCTACCAGCTGGTCAGCCGGCTCGCCGCCGCGGGCAAGACCGTCGTGATCGTCAGCTCCTACCTTCCGGAACTGCTCGGCCTGTGCGACACCATCGGCGTGATGTGCCGCGGGGAACTGGCCGCGGTGCGCCCCGGCGCGGCCTGGACCGAGGCCGGGATCATCCGCGTGGCCACGGGCACGGCCGGGCCCGCTGACCGATGAAGCCCGCCCTGAAAAAACTCCTCGCCCAGGGCGGCCCGTTCCTCGGGCTGATCCTGGTGGTTGCGCTCTTCGCGGTCGCGGTGCCGCGCGACGAGACGGGCCGGCAGATCTTTTTCGCCTACGGCAATTTCAAGATCATCTTCACCCAGACGGTGATCGTGGCCATCGGCGCGCTGGGCATGACGATGATCATCGTGAGCGGCGGCATCGACCTGTCCGTGGGCTCGGCCGTCGCGCTCACCAGCGTGGTCGGCGCCCTGCTGATCCAGCACGGCTGGGGGCCGGTCGCCGTGCTGCTCGCGGTGGTCGCCGCGGGCGGGGTCATCGGCCTGGTCAACGGCGCCGCCATCGCCGGCCTGCGGATGACGCCCTTCATCATCACGCTCGGCACGCTCGGCATCGCGCGCGGCGCCGCCAAGTGGCTGGCGGACGACCAGACCGTCAATTACGACGGCTCGCCGATCAACCGGTGGATGACCACCGCGAACCCGTTCAGCCATGCGCTGCCGGCCGGCGTCTGGGTGGCGCTCGCGCTCGCCGGGCTCACCGCGGTGCTGATGCGCGGCACGGTCCTCGGCCGGCATATCTTCGCCCTCGGCTCCAACGAGGCCACCGCCCGGCTGTGCGGCATCGCGACGACGCGCCTGAAGGTGCTCATCTATGCGCTCGCCGGCTGCTTCTTCGGGCTGGCGGGCCTGTTCCAGCTCTCCCGGCTGCGCCAGGGCGACCCGACGGTCGCGGTCGGGCTCGAGCTCGACATCATCGCCGCCGTCATCATCGGCGGCGCCAGCCTCAACGGCGGCGTCGGCACCGTCCTCGGCTCGATGATCGGCGCGCTGATCATGGCCGTGCTCCGCAACGGCTCCCAACAGATGGGCTGGCCGACCTATTTCCAGGAGATCATCATCGGCCTGGTCATCATCGTCGCCGTGTTCCTCGACCGCCTGCGGCAGGGCCGCCGCGCGGCCTGACGCCGGGGCGCGGTCCCGCCTCCGCCGGAACGATGCCGCTGACCGCGGTATTCCTCTGAACTCGGGAAACTGAATAGTGCGACGGCAGGCCAGCCCGCTGGCGGGCGCCCAAAGAGCGCGAGCAAGCTCGCTGGCGCACGGGCCACTGCATGGATCCGTAGGACAAGACGCGCTATTGCCACGCGGGTCCGCCGGGCTAGGCTGCCGGGCCATGGACGACGCCCCGGAGTCCGTGCCCGTGCGCACCCAGAAGAAGCCGACCTACCCCGTCGGCGAGGATCTGCGCGGCTACCTCCGGAAGTTCCGCCGCGAGCGCGTGCTGCCGGTCACCTACGAGCGGCTGCGGGATTTCCACGCGGCGATGCCGCTGATGGACGCCGACGGCCGCAACACGCTCTGGGAATCCGTCGCCTACCGGGCCAGCGACATGGCCGCGCTGAACGAGGACCTGAAGCGCATCTACGCGCTGCTGAAGGTCGACGGCGACTTCTCCGTCATGCAGCACCTCTACATCGACCGCGTGGATTTCTGCAGCTTCGGCAACTCGACGCCGTTCCGCATCCGGATCGTCAATGCATACAACGACAACCAGGACTACTTCTACGTGAAAAAGGCCGACGCCTCGCGCGTCTACGGGCTCGAGCTCGAGCACCTGCTCTCGCCCAACCGGCTCAACTACCTGACGCACGGCCACACGCTGATCGAGGAGCACATCGCCGGCCTGCCGGGGGACGTCTTCATCGACCACTGGCTGCACAGCGCGGAGCTCAAGCCCATCCGCATCGCCAAGGAGCTGGTGAAGTTCAACGAGCGCTGCTTCGTCCGGCTGCTGGGCGACATGCGCAGCTACAACTTCGTCGTGGTGCTCACGCCCGACTTCGAGGGCTGGCAGATCCGCATCCGCGCGATGGACTTTGACCAGCAGAGCCACCACGGGCGGAAGAATTTCTACCTGCCGCAGTATTTCAAGGAGAACCAGGCGTTCGCCCTCTTCTGCACCCAGCACCTGCACGTCAAGACCGCGCGCCAGTACCAGCGCGAGGAGCAGTCCCTCATCCTGCACCGCGCCGAGCTGGCGGCCACGCGCCTCACCGCGCTGCTCGCCGCCATGCGGCGCGATCCCATCGCGCCGCCGGAGAACGTGGCGGCCCTGCGCGAGGGCCTGGCCGAGCATTTCCAGTCGGCGGCCTACCTCGCCTGCGACTCGATGGGCGCGCTGGTGCAGGAAAACCTGGAGTCGCTCCGCCGCCACATCGGCCAGGACATCGATCCCCTGACCACCACGCCGATCCGGATGTGACCCGACCATGTGGCTCCTGTTGAAAAACCTCCTGTTCACCGTGCTGGTGCCCGGTTTCGTGGCCGGCTGGGTGCCCTTCGTCTACCTGCTGCGGCGCACGCCGCAGCCGCCGGCCGGATCCTGGCCGTACTGGCTCGCGGCGCCGCTGCTCGTCGCCGGGGTCCTGGTCTACCTCGCGTGCGTATGGGTGTTCGCGACCAACGGCCGGGGCACGCCCGCCCCGATCGATCCCCCGAAGAAACTCGTGACCCGCGGGCTCTACCGCTGGGTCCGCAATCCCATGTATCTCGGCATCCTCCTGGTCGTGCTCGGGGAAACGGTCCTTTTCCGGCACCTGACCCTGCTGCTCTACCTCGTCTTCCTCGCCTCGGCTTTTCAGGTCTTCGTCGTCGCCTACGAGGAACCCGTCCTGCGCCAGCGCTACGGCGCGCTTTATTCGGACTACTGCCACCGCGTGAACCGCTGGTGGCCCGGCCGGCCCCGGCCCCAGTTGCAGACCGTGCCCCCCTTCCCCGCCGGCCGGCCGTAGCCGGCCGCCTACCCGATCCGGCCCTCGTCAAACTCGATCAGGTCCGCCACGCTGAGGATCTGGTCCGCGCGGTCGGCGCAACCCATGTTGGTGAGCGCCTCCCTCAGGAATTCGCGGCCGTTCGGCGTCATGCCCTTCTGCACGTAGTTGCGGTTCCACGCGGCCGCGCGCACGTCGGCCGGGAGGAGCGCCGCCAGCCGGGCGTCGAGTTCCGCGTCGTCCGCCGCCGCGAACACGGCCTGCTCCACCGCCGCCGGATCGACGCCGAGGTGCTGGCAGAGAAACCGGTCCATGCCGCGCTTGTAATTCTTGGCGTAGCTGGCCGGGAGCGCGCCGTGCTGCCGCACGTACCGGCACTTCGCGATGAACCGCGGCAGGTGCAGCAGGCCCGTGGCCGCGTGCGGCGTGTAGGCGGACGGCAGGCTGGTCAGCACTTCGCCGGAGGAACCGGGGACGGGGCGCGAGGGCATGGCGAAGGTCAGGAAAGGAGAAACCGGCGGGCACGCAACTGCATCGTTGCCGGAGAAAGCTGGCGGCGGGACCACCGGTCCCACGGGTTGCGGGCCGCGCCACCCCTGCCTCGCGGGACGGGTCGTCCCGCCTCCCTGAAACAGGGGCCGACAAAAAGCCGGACCCGGCCGGGTCCGGCGGAAAAAAAGGGGCGGCGGACGGCGCGGTCAGAAGAACCGCACCGGCTTGGCCGCCGCGCGGTCGTGCTCTTCCTGCGAGCAGCCGGCGTTGGTGGCGACGTCGATCTTCGCGCCGGAAGCTTTCACGAGATTATTGGCGAGCAGGTAGTTTTCGACCTCCTCGCCGGAAATATCGGCCAGCATCACGCCGTCGATCTCCACGCAGGGCGAGAGCGGCTGGCCGGACTTGCGCACCATCTCCTCGTAGTTGGCGCGGTGGTTGATGATGTCGATGTCCTCAAACGCGAGGCCGTGCTTGTGCATGATGGCGCGGACGCCATTGGACCAGCCGCAGTGGGGTTTGAGATAGGCTTTGATATTCATGGGGCGTCTAAATGTTGAGTCGGCACAACTTATGCGGCAGCTTCGCCACTTCAACTTAAACTTTCATCCTTCCCGCCCCCACCGACCGTGCCCGCCGATTTTCCCACTCTTTTGACCGCGCAAGCCTCCGAGTTCGCCCGCCTGGGCCTCGCCAACGTCCGCCGCGAGTACCCGCACCTCCTTCAGCACCAGCTGAACGGGCCGGGGGACGCCCGCGCGCCCCGGGCCCTGCACCCCGCGTTTTACGGCAGCTACGACTGGCACTCGTGCGTGCACCAGCATTGCATGCTCGCCCGGCTGGCGCGGCTGTTCCCGGAGCTGCCGGAACGCGCCGAGATCGACCGCGTGCTCCGCGAGCACCTGACGGCGGACCACATCGCCGCCGAGGCGGCCTACTTTCTCGCGCCCGGCCGGGGGTTTTTCGAGCGGCCCTACGGCTGGGCCTGGCTGCTGAAGCTGGCGGAGGAACTGCTGCGCTACGACACGGCGCTCGCCGCGCACCTCGCGCCGCTGGTCACGATCATGCGCGACGGACTGTTCGCCTACCTGCCCTCGCTCACCCATCCCGTGCGGCACGGGGTCCACAACAACACCGCCTTCGCCGTGAAGCTGGCGATCGACTATACCCGCGCGGCCGACGACCAGGAGCTGAAGCTTTTCTGCACAAGCCGCATGGCGTACTGGTTCGGCCACGACACCGACTACGGCGCGCGCTGGGAGCCCTCGGGCGAGGATTTCCTCTCGCCCGCGCTGACCGAGGCCGAGGTGATGGCCGCGGTGCTGCCGCCGGACAACTTCAGCCGCTGGCTCAGCCGCTTCCTGCCCAACCTGCACACCGGCGAGCCGGTGC